>CAZADG010000006.1:0-24057 GCA_964483865.1 uncultured Mycobacterium sp.
GCGGTGTCGTAGACCCGGACGATGCCCTCGTCGCCGGGCCTGAGATAGGTGCTCTCGCCGTAGCTGGTGTACCGGGTTGCGCCGATGCCGATCAGAACGTGCCCCGGGTGGTCGGCCGCGACCATCAACGCACCCACATCTTCCAACGGGGTGTCTGCCGACCCCTTCTGGTTGGCCAGTCGCTCCACGATCCAGTCCAGCAGAACCTCGCCGTAGTAGGAGTAGCCCAGCAGCGGGCTGTCCACGCCGTACTCGTGGTGCCTTCCGTCGGCGGTGCGCAGGTGGCACAACAGGCGCAGGGTGGCGGTGGGCCCGTCCGGGGTGAGGTCGTGCGCCTCGAAGAACTCCCGCGCAACGCCTTTGGACGCCGGACCCCAGTTCTTCTTGTAACTGATCTTGGGTGCGCCAGGCCGTCTAATCGAGCAGTCGTTGAACGCGCCGAGTGCGAACGGGCGCAGCGTCACCACCGTGTCGCCGCTCCAGACGACCTCGCAGGCGAGCCCGACCTCGGGCTCGATCTGAAGATTGAGTGGGCCCCCGTCCTCGGACACCGGCGGCACGATCAGGGCGTCATTCGACAGCGGGAACTCGCCCAGGAAGCTGTCATGTCCGGGGACATACCACGGGAAAATCCCCTTGGGGGCGTCCCCGACGCTCTCGACGTTGGTGAAATCGACTGCCTCCCCGGCTTGTTCGAGATGTCCGGCGAAGTTACCGGCCACCCCGAGGCCGAACCAGCCCGTCATCTCGTCGAGGTCGATCTCGATCACGGTGTCAGCACCTCCCTCCCCACGAACGGCACCAGCGCGGCCGGCACTCGCACACTTCCGTCCCCCTGCTGATGGTTCTCCAGAATCGCCACGATCCATCGCGTCGTCGCCAACGTCCCGTTCAGCGTGGCCGCGATCTGCGGCTTGCCGCTCTCATCGCGGTAGCGGGTGGCCAACCGGCGCGCCTGGAAAGTGGTGCAGTTCGACGTCGAGGTGAGCTCGCGGTAGGCCTGCTGGGTGGGCACCCACGCTTCGCAGTCGAACTTGCGCGCCGCAGAGGAACCGAGATCGCCTGCGGCGACGTCGATCACGCGGTAGGGCACCTCGATGAGCTCCAGCATTTGACGCTGCCAGGCCAACAGGCGCTGGTGCTCGTCCTCAGCCTCGTCGGGCCGGCAATAGACGAATGCCTCCACCTTGTCGAACTGGTGCACCCGGATGATGCCGCGGGTGTCCTTGCCGTAGCTGCCGGCCTCCCGCCGGAAGCAGGACGACCATCCGGCATAGCGTTTCGGGCCGTCGGACAGGTCCAGGATCTCGTCGGCGTGGTATCCGGCCAGCGGCACCTCGGAGGTACCGACGAGATAGAGGTCGTCAGCTTCGAGGTGGTAGATCTCGTCGGCGTGGGCACCGAGGAATCCGGTACCGCCCATCACCTCTGGGCGGACCAACACCGGCGGGATCATCAGGGTGAACCCGTTCTCCGTCGCCAGTCGAACGGCCAGTTGCAGCAGACCCAGTTGCAGCAGCGCTCCATGACCGGTGAGGAAGTAGAACCGCGAGCCGGACACCTTGGCGCCGCGCTCCATATCGATCAGGCCAAGCGACTCGCCGAGTTCGAGGTGGTCTTTGGGATGGTCGATGACCCGGGGCTCGCCGACGACGTCGAGCACGACGTAGTCGTCCTCGCCACCGGCCGGCACTCCGTCGATGACCACATTGGGGATCGCCAGATGGGCGGTGGCGAAGGCGGACTCGGCGTCGGATTGGCGGGCCTCGGCGTCTTTGACCTGACCGGCCAGCTCCTTGGCGCGCTCCAGCAGGGCCGGGCGCTCCTCGGGACTCGCCGAGCCGACTTTCTTGCTGGCCGCCTTCTGTTCGGCACGAAGCGTGTCCGCCGCGGCAATGGCCGACCGGCGGGCGGCGTCCGCCTCCAGAAGCAGGTCCACCAGGGCGGGGTCCTCGCCGCGGCGTTGCTGTGATCGGCGCACCGCGTCGGGGTCCTCGCGGGCCACTTTCAGGTCGATCACGTCCTGCACCCTACTGTCGATGCAGGCCCGCACCTAAGTGGGGCGGCAGGGGGCTGGCCGGGGGCCGGCACAGCACAACCGAGTAACAGTCCGAGACCTGCACTTGTCACGCCGCTCGCCGGGCCTGCCACAATGATCACAATGTCGCAGTTATCCCAGCTAACCGAAGCGCCCGACGTCGAGTCCCCCAGGGCCGCGGCTCCCCAGTCGACCCGTCGCGTGCTGCTGCTCACCGCCCTGGGCGGCCTGCTGATCGCCGGGTCGGTGATCGCCCTGCCCATCGGCGACAAGGGTCCGCTGAGCTCCGTCGTCCCGGCCGAACAGTTGGCGCCGGCGGTGGCCTCGACCTTCGCCGAGGCCAAAACCGGATACTGCCTGAACTGGCCGGATAACGGCCTGGACTCCGCAGTCATCGTCGACTGTAAGGACGACCACCGCTTCGAGGTGTCCTCAGCGGTCGATATGCGGGCCTTCCCGGGCTCGGAGTACGGTCCTGACGCCGAGCCACCCTCCCCGGCACGAATCCAGCAGATCACCCTGGAACAGTGCGAGCCCGCAACGGAGCGGTACCTGGGCAGTAAGTACGACCCCAACAGCCGTTTCAGCATCAGCCTGCTGTGGGCGGGCGACAAGGCCTGGAAGCAGGCCGATGAGCGACGGATGCTGTGCGGTCTGCAACTCAAGGGTCCGGCCAACCAGCAGTTGGTGTTCAAGGGCCGGGTGGCCGACCTCGACCAGTCGAAGGTGTGGCCGCCCGGAACCTGCCTGGGCATCGACCTGACGACCAACCAGCCCAATGACACCGCCGTGGACTGCTCGACTCCGCATGCCATGGAGGTGGTCGGCACGGTGAACCTCGCGGAGAGGTTCCCCGATGGGCTGCCCTCGGACGCCGACCAGGATGCGTTCATCAAAGAGGTCTGCAACACGATGGCCGACGCCTATCTGGCGCCGGGGGCACTGCGTGACACCACCCTGACTCTCATCTACAGCACCATCTCGCTACCGAGTTGGTCGGCGGGCAGCCGCCAGGTCTCCTGCAGCATCGGCGCCACCCTGGGCAACGGCGGCTGGGCGACGCTGATCAACAGCGCCAAGGGACCACTGCTGATCAACGGGCAGCCCCCGGTGCCGCCGCCGGCCATCCCCGAGGAGCGGCTGAACATGCCGTTGCCCGCGGCGCCGGCTAACAGCCCGCCCCCCTGATGCCTGTCCAGATGGACCCGGAGCGCTTCGATGATCTGGTGTCCGAAGCACTGGATCTGATACCCCCGGCCCTCGCCGCGGCGATGGACAACGTGGTGATTCTCGTCGCTGGCCGTCATCCCGAGGAACCCGACCTGCTGGGGCTCTACCAGGGCATCGCGTTGACTGAGCGGGACTCCAGCTACGCCGGGGCGCTACCGGACACGGTGACCATTTTCCGGGAGAGCCTGCTTGAGATCTGTGAGACCGAGGACGAGGTGGTGGAGGAGGTGGCCATCACCGTAGTTCACGAACTGGCCCACCATTTCGGCATCGACGATCGGCGGCTGCATGAATTGGGTTGGGGCTGAGCCGTTTACCGGTCCGGATCGCCGCTCCACGTGAAGCTGTTGACGTACTTGCCCATGTCCTGGGCGATCTGAAGGTTCGCCGCGGACGGCTGTCCGGGGCCGAATTCCGGCCCGAACGCGTGGTAGGGCCCGGTCGCGAACGCGACGAGCGCGACGTCATTCTTGACCGCGGTCATGATCAGGATCCGTAACCTGGAGTAGCTTTCCGTGGCACCTTGCGGCCAATCGTCGGCGAGCACCCCGTAGCCGGGTTGATAACCGACCATCGCATTGGGGATCTCGTAGGCCACTTTCGAATCCGGGTAAGCCCGCTTGAGCAACGCCACCGCGACATCCTTCGCGGTGCGTCCGTTGGCCCGCTCGGCGAACAACTGCATGACGCCGCCGTCCCCGGCCGTGAGGGTTGCGGTGATACCGCCGGCTTGGGTCGTGACGTCATACAAGGACCCCGGCTCGGGATGGGACACCGAGAACAAGCCGTCCGGCGAGTCGAAGCGCGGTAGCGCCGTCACCGGGGTGCCGCTGGGTGGTTTACCGCAGTCCGGTGGACACATGTAGTGCGCGAGTTTCGGTGTCAGTACCAAGGCCACCGCACCCAGCGTCACTGCCGCCGCACCGATGCCGATCCCCCACCGGCTGAGCAGCCAGCGGTAATTGGGCCGGGGTAGTTCGGGGGCGACGTAGCTGGCCGACGGCAACGCGTAGCCGGGGTAGGTGCCGACGGGAGACGGCACTGGGCGCGAGCGGTCCCGCCGTTCCCTGCGCGACGCCTGCGACGTGGCCCGGGTAGCCACCCCGCAGGCCGGACAGAACGCCATGTCGGGGACCACCATGGAGCAGTACGGGCACAGCAACGGCTGGTCTTCATCGACTGGGTCATGCGCCTCGTGCAGCAGCGCCAGCTGGAGGGCCAGTCGCAGCCCGAGCAGTATCAGGACGGTCATGCCGATATGGGAGGCGAGCATTGCCAGTTGCGGCAGGCCCACGATGTCGATGACCCCCACCATTGCGTGTGCCAGCAGGGCGGCGATCGCCAGCAGGGCGAGCATCAGGCGGACTCTGCGCCCGTCCCCTCCCGAACGCCGGAACCACAGGGCGATCCCCACCATCCCGCCGGCGGCCGCTCCGGTGATCGGTACCGTCACCCCGCACAGGACGGACTGGACCACCAGGCTTTGCAGTGGTCGGACATGGGCGATGAGACCGGCGGACACCTGCGGCGCCAGTCTGGTCAGCGTGGCCGCGGCGGTGAAGGCAAGGGCTGTTCCCGCCCCGATCATGAAGCCGTCCAAGGATTCCCGGCTGCGGGCGGGCCGGGTCATCATCCACAGCCGGATCAGCACTGTTGGCACCACCATCAGCACCATCCCGACTGCGGGGATGATGAAGCCCTCTCGCAGCAGATGGTGCAGCGCAAGTCCCACCGACATTGGAACGCCGTAATTGCGGGCGATCACCGATCCGGTTACCAGCACCCACGCGGCTCCCAGCATTGCACCGAGCAGCGGGCCGATCAGCAGCGCTGCCCGGGGAAGGTCGCGATCGGCCCCGGACAACCGCACATAAAAAGCGAACAGCAGCGGAATCCCGAGGGCACCGACCGCGACTCCCAGCGCGGGCATCCGCAGCATCGCCGAGCCCAACAGTGCCGCGGCTGCCAGTGCCAGTGCGATCTGCAGTGGCGTACGCAACCGGGTCGGCAGTTGCGGGAACAGCGAGCTGGCCAGGTAGGGGCGCAGAACATTCTCCCCAGGCGCGGCACCGAATACGTTGCGGCGCAACCACACTGAGCTCCTGCCCGGTTCGGCACCCGGCCGGCAGCCGCAGAGCCCGCAGAAATTGCCGTCCGGAACCTCGACGTCGCATCGCCGACACCGGACCTTCGGCACAACCTCCGCGGTGGTCACGGCAGCAGCTTCTGCAGGACGAGGAGATTACGGGCCAGATTGTCGACATCGGGTGTGCCCAGCCCAGTCACCAGGTCGTAACCAGGTCCGGCCATCGCGACGGCATTGCCACCGAGGACCACATCACGGAACGCCGGCAGCCGCGCTCCCCGGGCGATCCGGTAGAGCAGTGGGTTCAGATCGCCCAACAGCCGACCGCCGTTCTCAATGAGGTACTGGTTCATCATCGCGGTGAAGCCGGCCCAGATCGGGGCGGCCAGCGAGGTGCCGCCACCGACGATCTCCTGCCCGTTGAACACGATCCTCATCCCGGTGAAGGGATCGGCCACCGCCGCGATGTCCGGCGTGAGCCGCCGGCCAGTGCCAACGTCGACCTTCACCTGACCCTGCCAGGCCGGCCGGTCGAACAGCGCCGAAACTCCCCCGGCCGAGCCCTGGGACAGCGGCGCATCGAACCAGGCCTGCTCAGCCAGCCAGCCGCCCTTCGCGTCGGTGGACAAGGTGGTGCCGCCGACGTTCGTCATCTCCGGTATCGACGCCACCGAATCGAGGCCGATGTTGTCCGCATGCGGCGGGGATGACCACTCCTCGCCGCCCTTGCACTCCAGGCCGGCCAGATCGCCGCTGGCGTCGAACGCGGTGGTTCCGTTGGTATGGGCCTGGGCCAGGGCGGCGCGGACCGGAGCCAGATCCGCAGCAGTGATCAGCTTGTCGCACCCCCAGCCGATGGAGAAACTCCACACCGCACCCGGGAAGCGCCGATCGGCGTCCTCCATCATCTGGCCGATCTTCTGGTAGGCGCCGTCTCCCTCCACAGTTGGCCGGGCGTTGACCAGTACCTTTTTGGCGTCGGGGGCGATGGCGTGGACCGCCTCGAGGTCCATGGTGGCCTCGCCACGTCGGTTGGCCGGTTGACCGCCGACCACCTCGGGGATCAGCGGCGGCAGGTTGTTGGCGGCGGTGAACGCATCCAGGTCGGCCTGATCGAAGCCGTCGAAGGCGAACACCACCACGGTCACTCCCCTGCCGGTGTAGCCGGCTTCGCGCAGCGGCAGGGCGTTGTAGGTCCGCAACAACGCATCGGGAGTCAGCCCTCGGCCGGGGACTTCCGCGGGGAAGGGCGGCAACGACTCCCGGTGCGGCGTGTAGCCGAGGATCCGGCCCATTGCGGCCACGTCTGGTCGAACATCTTCGGGGACCTGGGGTTGCTGCGGCGCGGCGTAGAACACCTGACCGCGGCGCCCGCGGTAGTCATGGACATCAACATCGAAGGCCGCCCCCAGCGATGCCGATGCACCTTCGATCACCGCCCAGGTGTCGCCGTCGCGCCAGCGCACCGACAGGCCGTGATCCGCCGACCAGCGCATGAGCCGGTCGGGGCGTTGCGGATGGTGCAGTGCCGCGATGAGCTGAGCTCGGCGGCCGCCCGCCGGTCCCAGATCTGTGGAGCTGGCCAGCAGTGCCGCGTACGGCCCGTCGATGCGGCCGCTGTTGGGGGGCTGCGCCACCTCGGTCCGGCCGCCGACGATCGTGGCGGCGATCAGGGCGAACAGAACCGCGATTCGCGTTTTCATGGTGCCCCCTGGCTGATTGCCGGAATCATACTTTCACCGGGGGATGGTCCCGTCGACGACGCCGCGACGACCGTGACGACGCCCGGGCGGCGGCACCGCAGGCCGCGCAGAACGGCATGTCCGGCACCACACGGCGACAGTGAACGCAGAGTATCGGTCCACAGGTGAACGGGTCGGGCTGCTCGTGCAAGAGGGCCAACTGGAGGCAGAACCGGGCGGCGACCAAGGCCACCACCGTGATCGCGATATGCAACGTCAGTTGGGGCCACTTCGGCAGCCTGGAGGCGTCGATCACCCAGATGGCCGTGTAAATCATGACGACCAGGAGGCTGAATGCCAGCAGTATCACCCGGACCAGGCCAGGGTGATCGGCAGCCCGTTTACCGGGCTGGAACCACAAAACGATGCCGATCAGGCCACCGGCCGCCGCGGCCGTCAACGGGACTGCGACGCCATAGAGAACCGCCTCGATCAGCAGTCGCGGCGTCGAGATCTTGACGATGATCCCGGTGACGAATTGCGGACCCAACCGAGCAGTGGTCGCGGCCGCAGTGAAGGACAGCGCACCCAGGACACCGATGGAGAAGCCGTCGAGAGACTCCAGGGTGGGCGACCGCCGACCGATCAGCAGGCGAACGATCACTGCGGGCGCCACCATCAGGATCGCGCCGCCGACGGAGATGAGCAGACCGACGCCGATGAGCGCTTGCAGTACGAACCCGGCCGCTGACGACAAGCCGTAGGAGCGGGCGATCAGACCACCGGTGAACGCGACCCAGCCCACGCCCAGCGCAGCGCCCACCGTCGAAGCGATCGTCAGTGCCCGAATCGGGATGTCCCGCAGTAGTTCCGCCTGCCACAGATAGAGCACGAACAACGATGGAACCCCGAGGCCGATCAGGCTGACCAGCGGGCCGTGCCATCTCAGCACCGACAGCACCAGGACACCCATCAGCATGGCGGCCATGGCCATTCGGAACGGGTTGCGGTGGATCTGCGGCAACTGGGGGAACAGCGTGCTGGTGACCATCGGCAGCAGCACGCTCTCGGTCGGTGCCGCCGCGAAGACGTCGGGCCGCAACAGGGCGAGACGGCCCGGGTCGTTCATATCGGCCCCGCAGTACCCGCAGAAGTTGGTCGCTGGAACCGTTGCGCCGCAATGCGAACAGGCGCGCATGTCAACTTCTGACAAGCTCATCGTGGGATTCAGCCCATCGGGTCGGCGGCCCGTAACGCCTCTTCGACCGGATGCACCTCGGGTTCGGGATAGAACGGCGGGTTGTGCGATCCCCACTGCACGCAACTCCACCGTCCATCGGTGATCGCCGCCAGCGTCACCGCCTCGGTGTTGGCGAGGTGGTGCTCGAGGACGAAGCTCGATTCCACCCCGGCGAGGGCGGCCGCGGCCAGGCGGATGGCCGCGCCATGGCTGACGACGATGATGTCCTGCATCCAGTCACGGTCATCCAGGTAGCGCAGCCGCAAGTCGGTGATCACCGGCAGGTAGCGATCGAGTACCTCACGTCCGGTTTCGCCGCCGGGCATCGCGGCATTGAGATCGCCTTCGTGCCAGCGCTGGTAGACGGTGTTGAATTCGGCGATCGCCTCATCGTCGTTGCGGTTTTCCAGGTCGCCGGCCTGCACCTCGTGAATACCGTCGATTTCCCGTGGCCGCACTTCGCCCAGTTCGGCCCCGATCGCGGCGGCCGTTTGAGCCGCGCGCAGGGCCCGCGAGTGCAGCAGCAGACCGGTCGGGTGCGTCCGAGCCCGGGCGAATTCCCGCGCCTGGTTCACACCGAGCTCGGTGAGCTCAGCGCCCGGCGGCCTGGTGTCCAGTCGGCGCTCGACGTTGCCGTGCGACTGGCCGTGCCGGACCAGGATCAGCCGGCCACTCACGGTCCGCCCCGACGCAGTCGGGCCAGCCACTGTTCGGTCTCGTCGAGTTGCGGCGGGGCGGCCCCTGCCGCGGCGCCCGTCGGCCACGAACCGAGGTATCGCACGTCGGCGCAGCGCCGGTGCAATGCCTTGAGCGCCTCCCCCACCGCGCTGTCGTCGATATGACCCACGCAGTCCAGGAAGAACATATAGGTGCCGAGTTCGGTTCGGGTGGGCCGAGATTCGATACGGGTGAGATCGATGTCCCGGATCCCGAACTCGCTCATCGCCGCCACCAGTGCACCGGGGGAGTTGTCGATCCGCAACACCACTGAGGTGCGGTCCGCTCCGGTGCGGGCCGGCGGCGGACCGGGACAACCCACCAGGACGAATCGGGTTCGCGCGTTGGCCTCGTCGACAACCCCCTCGGCAAGGGTGGCCAGTCCGTAGCGTTGCGCGGCCAGGGCGGTGCTGACCCCGGCGTCAGCACGGCCTCCCAAGACGTCGAGGGCGGCGGCCGCATTGGAGTTGGCCGGAACCACCTCCGCGCCGGGCAGGTGTCGGGCCAGCCAGTGCCGCACCTGTGCCGCTGCCACCGGGAATGCCGCCACCGTGCGAACCTGACCGGACTGGGTACCGTGCCGGGTCACGATGCTGAACGAGACATCGAGGGTCAGTTCGGCGAAGATCTGCAAAGGCGATCCGGCCGCCAGACTGTCCAGTGTGGGCAGCACGCTTCCTTCGATCGAGTTCTCGATCGGGACACAGGCGAAGTCGGCGCCGCCGGCGCGAACCGTCTCGAGAGCCGCCGGGGTGCTCTCGGTCGGCAGCGCTTCGGACGCGCCACCGCCCGGAACCATCCCCCTGGCCGTCATCCCAAGCAGAGCCGCTTCGCTGAAGGTTCCCTCGGGTCCGAGGTACGCGATGCGTGCCACCCCCCAACCCTATCGGGTCCGAGTCACCGGATCGGGCCGCTACCGTGGCTCAGGTGAGCGACCGTCGCGCGATCCGCATCGAGATCGGCGTGATGCTCGCCGTCACGTTCGGCGTCAGCGCCCTGGTCGCCGTTCTCGAACTGGCCGACGCCCTCCTGTCCGGGCTGGGCAGCCGGCGGGTTCGGCTCAATCCCAATCAGTCCCGCTACGACCTGATCAACCTGGGGCTGAACCTGGTTTCCGTCGCACAACTGGTTGCTTGGGGCGCCTTGGCACTGTATCTGTTGTGGCGCAGCGGAATCCGGCCTTCTGCTATCGGCCTGAACCGGATCCGGTGGCGCCCCGATGGCTTGGCCGGACTCGGCCTGGCCGCGCTGATCGGTATCCCCGGTTTGATGCTGTACCTGGTGGCCCGGCACTTGGGGCTCAACGCCCAGGTAGAGCCGTCTGGTTTGCACGACTCGTGGTGGCGGATTCCCGTTCTCGTCATGGCGGCCTTCGCCAACGGCTTCGCCGAGGAGGTCGTGGTGGTCGGCTATTTGATCACCCGGCTTCGGCAGTTGGGGTTCAGCGAGTCCCGGGCGGTACTGGCCTCCAGCGTGCTGCGCGGGATCTATCACCTCTATCAGGGCATCGGCGCGGGGCTGGGAAACCTGATCATGGGCCTGGTGTTTGGCTATGCCTGGTGCAGAACCGGCCGGTTATGGCCACTGGTGATCGCGCACGGCGTCATCGACACCGTCGCTTTCGTCGGTTACGCGCTGTTGTCCGGCCGGCTGGCATGGTTGACGTGATCCGGCCCAGCCAGCGCTTAGGTTGACCGGGTGAACGAATACCGGCCACCGCCGTCGGATGCGCCGACGGAGCGGATTCCGCGGATTCGTCCACGGCTGCCGCAGTTACCTCCGTTACCACCGCGGGTTCCCCCGCCGCCTCGGCCACAGACTTCTCGGCCATCCGGCTATCGCGAACCCTCACAGGTCATTCCGCGCGATCCCCGCTACCGTCCGCCACCGCCACCGCCACCGCCACCGCCACCGCGTCGTCCGCCTCCGCCACTGCCGCCACGTGGGCGTGCTGTGGCGCCGCAGTCATTCCCGGTCCAGCCGCCGTCGCCCCCGCCGAGGCCACCGGCATCGAAATCGCCGCGGTCGGAACCACCGCGTCGCACGCCCGCGGCACCGGCCCGGCGCCCCAAACCGGTTCGTGCCCGGCGCGGGTTTTTCCGCCGGATAGCAGCCGCGGTCTTCACGGTCGGATTCGCGGCCATCACCGCGGTCCTGGGCATCTCCGTGTGGGTTGAGGCCGGCCTAAAACGGATCGCCGTGTTCAGCGACTACCAGGGCCGGCCGGCGCCGTCCACCGGAACGAACTGGCTGCTGGTGGGTTCGGACAGCCGGTCGGATCTGACTGAACAGCAGCAGTCGGAGTTATCCACCGGCGGTGAGGTCGGCATCGGTCGGACCGACACCATCCTGCTGGTCCACATACCGGGCCTGCCCTCCACCGAGCCCGCCACGATGGTCTCGATTCCGCGCGACTCCTATGTCGGCATCCCCGGCTACGGGATGGACAAACTCAATGCGGCCTTCGCGGTCGGCGGTGCACCCCTGCTCGTCCAGACCGTTGAACAGGCCACCGGTCTCCGGCTGGACCACTACGCCGAACTTGGCTTCGCCGGTTTCGGGCGGGTCGTCGACGCACTCGGCGGGGTGACGGTATGTCCGGCCGAACCGGTCAACGATCCGCTGGCAGGGATCGACCTACCGGCGGGCTGCCAGGTCCTCGACGGCCCTAACGCCCTGGGCTACGTCCGAAGCCGCGCCACCCCCCGGGCCGATCTGGACCGGATGCTGCATCAGCGTGAGTTCATGTCGGCAATGCTGCGCCGCGCCACCAGTCCGGCCATCTGGTTGAACCCCTGGCGCTGGTATGCCGTTCCGCATGCCGGGCTGTCCGCCGTCACCGTCGACGCCCAATCACATGTCTGGAATCTGGCCCGGCTGGGTTGGGCTTTACACGGTTTGGCCACCACGGTGACCGTGCCGATCGGCGAATTCACTGCCAATGAGGCTGGTGCCGTGGTCGTTTGGGACTCTGATGCCGCCAGCGCGCTGTTTGAGGCTCTGCGCACCGACGCGCCCATCCCGCAGCAGGTCTTTGACGGCCAGCCCTGACCGAAGCGGCCCTAGTTTCTCGGGCCGGTCAATCCGTTCTGCAGCCACGCTTTGGTTCGGCCTGGGTGGTTGGTGGCGATCCACCCCACCCCGACGTCCCGACAGAACTCGACATCCTCGTAGTGGTCGACGGTCCAGCAGTACATCGCTCGTCCCTGGGCTGCGGCCCGATCGACGAGTTCCGGATGTTCACGCAGGGTGGCGATGGAGGGTCCGACGGCGGTGGCCCCGACCGTCGTGGCAGCCCCCCCACCGAGATAGCGTGAGGTTTCGCCGAGCAGAACGGTAGGAAGCAGTGGCGCCGCTCGGCGGATCCGCCACACCGCTGCGGCGGAGAACGACATCACCACCGCACGCGACAGGCCCGCCGAGGCCGGCGAGGCCAGGCCGTAGCGATTCAGCAAGGCCAGTACCTTGCTCTCCACGAGGGCGCCGTAGCGGACCGGGTGTTTGGTCTCGATGAAAACCTTCACCGGGCGGTTCCAGTCCAGCACCAGAGTCAGCAGATCCTCGAGGGTGAGCAGGCCGGCGCTGCCGGGCTGCCCGCTGCCATGCCATGCGCCCCAATCGAATTCGCGCAACTCGGCGAGTGTCAGGTCACTGACCAGCCCGGTGCCGGTGGAAGTTCGGTCCACCCGGCGGTCATGCACGCACACGAGGTGTCCGTCACGGGAGAGCCGGACATCGCACTCAACGCCGTCGGCACCTTCCTGCAAGGCAAGCTCGTAGGCGGCCATGGTGTGTTCCGGCCGGTCGGCCGAAGCGCCGCGGTGGGCGACCACGAATGGGTGCTCACCGTTCGGGGCGGCAGTCGGCGACATAGCCCTATGCTGCCGGTTCCCGGTCTCTGGACTCAACAGCCACGTCGTCGGACCCCGACTCGGATTCGGCCTCGATGTCGAACTCGGCCACCCGGTCCTGCGGGGCGATCACCCAGCGGTGCAAGGGCCGGTCCACCGGCGTGCTGACGAACCCGTCGAGCACTCGCCACAGCAACACCAGTACGGCCAGTCCGGCCAGGTAGGCGATGATCATGGTCACCGTGTTGTCGGCGATGCCCTGCGCGTCGGTGGCGCGACTGGTCCAGATCGCCCAACCGCACATCAGGAATGACACCACCCAGGCGATCCACCACAGGGCCACCGGCCCGCGCTGACGAATCTGCCCTCGCTCCGCGTTCGCCAACTCGAGAACGAAAACCGGCGCCCACACCAGATTCGCTCCAGGAGTCAAGCAGCCCGCCCACAGTGCCCACTCGGGCCTGGGGTCTTTCTGCCCGTGCGTGGCGAAAGCCGCCGCGCGCCTGGCGATGAGCCAGGAAGTCAGAGAGACGCCAGTCGCGATGACCGCGACGACCGCCGCAAGGCTCATCAGAACGCCGGTCACCAACGAGCCGATCGCGACGAAGGGCGGAATCAGCGTCGTGCGGTTGATGAGCAGCAGCAGGTACCGCACGACGTGAACACCTGCCGCCAGCGCGAACACGATGCCGGTGGCGATCAGCGCTGCCCGCGCGGTTGCCGGTGAAGCGGCCCACGCCTTCGTCCGATCGGCGTTGTCGGCGGGCGGGGCGACCGGGTCGACCAATCCCCAGCGCGGAGTCGACTCGTAGCGAGGCGTCGGCCCGAGTGGGCGCCGACGACGCCGGGGCGGTGGCGGGGGGCCGGGCCGGACCGCGATCCATCGAAAGCCGGCCGGCGGACGAGATGTCGCGGGTTGGGGGCGCGGTGGCTGTTCCAGGATCCCGGCGGGCTGTTGGGCCGCCGGTGCCGAGGGCGCGAGCAACGGCCCCTGGCAGCGCGGGCACCAGCTGCGCTGGCGGTCCCGCACGTTCCACCGCGTCCCGCAACGGGAGCACACCTGAATCACGCCGACCAGCCTAGCGAGGCGTGCCCGGGAACCCCATGAGCCCGCACATTGTGGCACCCAGTGCCGTCCATTCCGCCGCACCTGTGCAGCAATGCGGCCCTATCCACAGTTTCCACAGCCTTATCCACACCCACTGCAGTCGCAGTCGCCGATTCCCGCACCGTGGACGGCACCGCACCAAATGAACTGTGGATAACGCGCCGATAACGGCCCGGTCACGATCAACCGTCGAAGCGTCGGTTAGCGAAACCGATTGACCGGCTAACGACTCATGCCGACGTCCCGACGCGCCGAACGACACGCCGACCCGATCGAGCGGCACGAATTCCCGCGTTTTTTGGACCGGCCCTGCGCCAATGGCTATGCTCGAAGGCCGGTTGTGACACATTTCACTTGGCGCCGGGGGCGTTGATCTTTCGGTCGGGCAGCAGGAGGGGACGAAGTCATGACAATGCCGTTCGACTCACACCGGACGCCGCAAAGTTCACCCTGGTCAGATCTGGCATCTGATCGGTCCTACCTGGTCGCCGCCGTACGCGCCGCGGCGATATCCCTGGTCCTCCTGGTCGCTCTGGCCATTCTCATCCTGTTCTGAACCGACCCGGTCAGGCCCGGCAGATTCGCCCGGACCATCCTTGCGGTGCTCGGCGTCAATAGAGCAATGTTGGGGGTGCTTGCACCCTTAAACCGCACCGCTAAGGCATCGAGGAAGGAATCACGTGGCTGAGTACACCCTGCCGGATCTGGACTGGGATTACGGCGCCCTGGAACCGCACATCTCCGGACAGATCAACGAACTTCACCACAGCAAGCACCATGCCGCCTACGTCGCCGGCGCCAACGCTGCGCTCGCCAAACTCGAGGAGGCCCGCGCTCACGACGACCACAGCGCCATCTTCCTCAACGAGAAGAACCTCGCGTTCCACCTGGGCGGCCACGTCAACCACTCGATCTGGTGGAAGAACCTCTCGCCCAACGGTGGCGACAAACCGACCGGCGAACTCGCCGCTGCCATTGACGACGCGTTCGGATCGTTCGACAAGTTCCGTGCCCAGTTCACAGCGGCCGCCAATGGACTGCAGGGTTCCGGCTGGGCAGTGTTGGGCTACGACAGCCTGGGCGACAAACTGCTGACCTTCCAGCTGTACGACCAGCAGGCAAATGTTCCGCTGGGCATCATCCCGCTGCTGCAGGTCGATATGTGGGAGCACGCCTTCTACCTGCAGTACAAGAACGTCAAGGCCGATTACGTCACGGCGTTCTGGAACGTGGTCAACTGGGAGGACGTCCAGACCCGTTATGGCGCTGCGACGTCGAAAACCAAGGGCCTGATCTTCGGCTGACCAAAGCCACTGGACTCCGGACAGGGGCGTCGCGCTCAGGCGCGGCGCCCCTTGTTCGGTTTTTTAGCACTCGCGTCCTATTGTCTGCCAGCCCGCGCGTACTCCATGCTGTTGCCTCACAACGAGACGCGGAGGCGAGATGGACAATTCAGGGCGTCCCATCGAGATCGCTCCGTTCCATGCCCGCGGTTCGTTGAAGGGATTCGTGGTGTCAGGTCGCTGGCCCGACTCCACCAAGGAGTGGGCACAACTGCTGATCATGGCGGTCCGCGTGGCGTCACTTCCCGGACTCTTGTCGACGACGACGATTTTCGGTGTCCGGGAGGAGTTACCCGAGAAGCCGCATCCCGGCACTGTCGGCCTGGTGATCGCCGAGGGGACTGTGGTCGGTGAGTCAGCGGTTCCGCCCGGTCATTTCGCCGACCGCCAACCGCCGGCGTTGATGATGCTTCATCCGCCCTCCGAGACGACGCCGTCCCTGCCCGAGTGCTCGGGTGCCGCCTCGGGTTGCGTGCTGCTGCCCGGTCTGCCACATCTCGGGCTCGAACACCGCGCCGCCTGGGTGGAGGCAGAGGCCGACGGCACCGTCACCAACATGATCAGCCGGGTCGGTGTGGACCCGATCAGCCACCCGGACACCGCCATCCTGGCGATGCTCCTCGCCGCTTGACCAAGCCCGACGGCAGCGAAAAACCTTAACAGCAGCTGAGCGTTTGCTGAGTATCCAGCAAATTTGCTGGGAGGGTCCGTCGATTGATCCGGCAGTTGCCAGCAGATAGGGCAACGACGGCCTCGGACCCGATCCGGCCGCTACCCGGCTAATCGCCGAAACTGGACCGCAAGTATCATTCTCTGGCGCTTATCATTGCTTCTGCATTCACCACCTGGGATTTCCGCAACCGGAATCGGTTTGCCGCGAAAACGCTCTCTTCGGAAACGACCACGCTTCACGAGTTTGCACTTGGCCGTTTAGGGCATGCCGTTGTACATTTGTCAGCAAAGGCGATTACGGGTTGTGAAGGCTCTGAATCTCACGTACGGAGGTCACTGGATGAGTACTACGTTCGCCGCGCGGCTGAACCGGTTGTTCGACACGGTCTACCCGCCGGGCCGTGGACCGCACACATCCGCTGAAGTGATCGCCGCCCTCAAGACCGAGGGCATCACGATGTCGGCGCCGTACCTATCCCAACTGCGGTCCGGCAACCGCACGAACCCTTCCGCGGCGACCATGGCGGCGCTTGCCAATTTTTTCCGGATCAAGCCCGAATACTTCACCGACGACGAGTACTACGAGAAACTCGACAAGGAACTGACCTGGCTCGCGAACATGCGCGACGAGGGTGTACGCCGGATCGCCTCCCGGACGGTCGGGCTTTCCCCGGAGGCCCAACAGGACGTGGTCGAGAAGGTCGACGAACTACGCCGCCGCGAGCAACTCGACGTCTGAAGACTTAACCGGCGCGTTCCAAGTCCCGGTACTGCCGGGCGATTTCGAGGATCCAGTCACGGTCGGACCAGTCCTGAGGTTGGCTGAGCCAACTACGGCCCGGGTAGGTGTCGGCGGATTCGGACCGGCCTGCCTTGATCCATTGTGCGACTGTCCGCGCCCGGGCGGTGGGGACGACGTCGTCAGGCACCTCCGGTTCCTCGCTATCGGACGCCTGTTGAGCGAGCAGACTTTCCAGATAGAGGGCGTCGGAGATCAACGACAGCCGTTCGGCGACCCGGAACACCAGTGGTCCGCGTGGGCGCACACCGATTCCGATATCGGGGTGGCGTCGCTGCATTTCACGCCGCAACGGCTCGATGAGATGCAGTTCACGGCGGGCGCCGATCCAGTCCTCGACAGAGGGCAGCAACGCGCCGGCGGCAACGATCGCCATGGCACACAGCAGCATGGCGACCGCCGTGCTCACACCGACCAACTGGCTGTCGCCGCTGTCCCGACCGACCGCACGGGTCACAAAAAAGGCGCTGGCACCGGCGATCAGGGTGATCCCTGCGGTGAACAACAGCAGGGCCCGTCCCCGGCGGCTGGCACTGGACAGCCGCATGCCGACCCAGGACACCACCGTGAGTGCCAGCAGCACGTAGAGCAGCGGGATCAGCCAGTCGAGCACTCGGTTCGGCATTCCCAGGTTCTGGGCGAGGTACTCCTCGGTGGCCATCTCCGGCTCTCGGCCGTCGAGGAGAAACAGCGACAGGGTGGCCGCCGCGATGAGCGCCGCCACGCAGTACTGGATGATCGCCAGCCGACGGGTCGCTTCCGGCCGTCGGGCCGATGCCACCGAGGTGATCATCACGCAGCTTCCCGCCGCTGAGGCCACCAGTGCCACCTGACTCAGTGCCACCGAGATGTTGGGCCAATGCAGTGCGGTGTTCACCAACAGGGTCAGCGGCGGCCAGTTCAGCGCAGCGAGCACTGCCAGGCCACCCAGCGCCACGATCATCGCGCTACTGACCACCGACTGCTGATTGACCAGCGCCCAGCCGATCCGCAAACCGGTCGCCATCCCGAGTAGACCGGCGATGATCCAAACGATCAACCAAACGCCTCACCGAGGCGGACCTGGACGATCGACGACCGGTCACTGCGCAACCGGCCCAGCCGGTAGAGCAGCAGCGCGGCGAAGTCCTCGGCCTGCTGCTCGACGTCCTCCCCACCGGGCCCCATGCAGCCGGTGCGCTGGTTGAGCATGTAGCTGATCAAGTCGTCGCTGGCCACTTCCGCGTTCTCCCGGGCCATTTCAGTGACCGGTGTGCCATCGTGGCCGAGGACCAGGTGACCCAGTTCGTGTGCCAACGTCCGGTCAACTGTCGGCAGTCCGTCCTGAATCAGGAATTCATCGTGGTCGGCGAACTGCCGCCATTGACCCGCGACCCCCGGGGGCAGTTCCGCGGTGGTCACGTGAATGGGTCGGCCCTGGTGATCGCCCACCGCAACCACCAGAGCGGCCAGTGTCACCTCTCCACGGCGCGGGGCCATGGCCAAGACGTCGTTGACAGCCCGGGTGACCCGGCGATCTGCGCTCACTGGAGGAACCGGCCCGCCCCGGCGGCCCGCAGGACGTAGCCCGCTTTGGCCTGGCGGTAACCGAGCATCCCGCCCAGTGCCGTCATGCCGACGATCGCCGCCAGACCCGGAAGCGCCAGCGCGGCGACGTGTCCGAGGTCCGCACCACGAAACTCGTCGGGGTAACCCAACCGCAGCAATCCCGTCGAATCGGCAGGCGCCTCCGGCGGTGGGACCGGAGCTAACGGAATCGGTCCGGGCAACGGCGGGACCGGCGCTGCCGGTCGCATCGTCCTCTGCGAGGCGGCGGGAACCGGTGCGGTCACACCCGGCGCGGGGCGCGCCTCGAGCACCGGGGCAGGAGAAGCCGGCCGGGCCGGCGCGATCACAGCGGGAAGGACTTCCCCTACCGGCTCGAACGCTGGTTGAACGGCGGCCACCGGAGGACGCTGCGGCGTGATCAGGCCGGCGAGGAGCAGACCCAAGCCGCTGTCACCTCTCTCTCGCCTGTCTGAGCCGCGGCGGCAGATGCGTGAACAGCACGGCCAGTCATCGTCCCGTCCGCTGTGGGGTTTCTCAGCCTCCAACCGTTCGTTGTGCCGAACAGGACGCGGGCCGGCGCCGCGGTCATAGTCACGTTTGGCAGTGTCATTACCACCGGGTTTTACGGCGTCGGAGCCTGCGGTGCCGGAGCCACGGGGTTTTACAGTGTCAGAGCCACTGGGTTTTACAGTGTCAGAGCCACTGGGTTTTACAGTGTCAGAGCCACTGACCGGTCCGGGTCCGACCGCGTCCGCGACCGCGGGTGCGGCCGTAACCACCGCTCCCGCGGAGAGCACACCCACGGTGATCATCCAGTTGATCACCGACCGGTTCACGACGATTCCTCGAAATCATGACGGCGCCCGTGGGGCGCCGGAGTTTGCAGGAGCAGTCCAATTGTGGCATATCCGCAGGTCGCCATAATGTTGCTTGGCCCCCGGGGATAGGGTCTTAGCGACCCAGGATAAGACCGACCCCCGAATCCGAAAGGCAGCCGCGATGGGCCTGTTCACGAAGCGGAAAAGCCGTGCGACCAGGCGTGCTGAAGCCCGAGCCCTCAAGGCGAAGGCCAAGATGGAAGCCAAGCTCGCCGCAAAAAACGAGAGCAAGCGGATCAAGGCCGCGTTGCGGGCCGAGGAGAAGTCCACAAAGGCACAGTTGAAGGCTCAACGGGGCAGCGACCGTGCGGCGCTGAAAGTAGCTGAAACCGAGCTGCGGGCGGTCCGGGAGGGGAAGTTGCTGGCGCCGAGCAGGATCAAGCGAACCCTGACGGCATCGCGACTGCTCGCGCCAGCGGTCGTGCCGGTCGCTTATCGGGCGGCCATCGCCGCCCGCGGAGTGATCGACGAACGTCGCGCCGATCGCCTCGGTGTTCCGCTCACGCAACTCGGCCAGTTCTCCGGGGCCGGCGGTCGACTTTCCGCGCGTATCGCCGGCGCTGAGCGGTCGTTGAACCTGGTGGCCGAGCGTAATCCGAAGGACGGCGAGACCCGAAAGTTCGTATCGGCGATGAGCGATCGGCTCGCCGCCCTGTCCGCCGCGATCCCGGCCGCAGAGAACATGCCCGGACCGCGGCGCCGGGCAGCCCAAGCTTCTATCGGTGAACAGCTCGACGGCATCGAGGCAGACATCATGGCCCGGTTGGGAGTGCTGTAGTGCGGACAGCCCTTCTCGGGTGTCTCGCTGCGGTTCTGCTGATAGTCGGCGTGGCGTTCGGTGCGCCGACAGCAGGCGCCCACACTGCGCTCACGGCCACCGACCCGGTCGCCGACTCGACGGTGCCGACAGGCCCCGCCCTGGTCACCGCGACGTTCAACGAACCATTACAGCCGACATTCGCCGCAATGACGGTCGTCGGACCCGACGGCAATCTGTGGTCCGCGGGCCAGGCCGAGGTCCGTGATTCAAAGGTCAGTGTCGCGGTGCGGCCGCTGGGTCCGGCCGGTCGGTACACGGTCAACTACCGGGTCACCTCGGCCGACGGGCATGTGGTTGCCGGGTCGTGGTCCTTCACCCTGGTAACGCCCGGTTCCGGTCAGCCCGGGCCTGCGATAGAAGAACCCGCTACCGTCAGCCGGATTCCGTTGTGGTCATTGGTCGTTGGGTCGGCGATTCTGATCGCAGGAGCCGTTGTCTGGAGAATGCGCCGCCGCCGAACCTAGCCGCGGGGTACGCCGGTGCGGCTGGCATGATTAGCACCGACTCGACACCGACATTGGAGCCGCAGATGGCAGACCCCGAGAACCCGCCTGGCGCGGCGGCGCTCCCGCCGAAAAAGGCCCCGGCCAAGAAAGCACCCGCCAAGAAGGCACCCGCCAAGAAGGCACCCGCGAAGAAGGCCGCACTGTCGAAGGCGCCTGCGAAGAAAGCACCCGCCAAGAAGGCACCCGCCGACAAGGTCGTGCCGGGTGAGGCTGCCGCACGGGAAACCGCCGCCCAGGCTAAGGCCGCCGTGCAGCAGGCCGACCCAGTGGCCGTGCCCGCCGTGCCCGCCGTGCCCGCCGTACCTGCTGGGCCGAGCGGCAGGTACGCCATCCCGGTCTCCCTCGGCCTCGCCGCGGCCGGTCTGGTGGCGCTGGTGCTGAGCCGGTTCAAGCGGGATTGAAACCCTTGGCCGTCGCCTTCCGTCCCACCGCTGACCTGGTCGATGACATCGGTGATGACGTCCGCAGCTGCGATCTGCAGTTCCGCCAATTCGGCGGGCTTGCCGAGTTCGCAGGTCCGATCGCCACCGTGCGTTGCCACCAGGACAACGCACTGCTGAAATCGGTGCTGTCCGAACCCGGCAACGGCCGCGTACTGGTGGTCGACGGCGGCGGCTCCCTGCATACCGCGCTGGTCGGGGACGTCATCGCCGAACTCGCCCGGGCCAATGGTTGGGCGGGCCTGCTGATCCACGGCGCCGTGCGCGATGCGGCCACCCTGCGCACGCTGGGGATCGGCATCAAGGCGCTGGGAACCAACCCCCGTAAGAGCTCCAAGACCGGCAGCGGCGAGCGCGACG
The DNA here is from genome assembly GCA_964483865.1 of uncultured Mycobacterium sp. GTDB lineage: Bacteria > Actinomycetota > Actinomycetes > Mycobacteriales > Mycobacteriaceae > Mycobacterium. The sequence continues at coordinate 21,319 of CAZADG010000006.1, forward strand.
TCGTCATCGCCCTCGGCGGCGTGGAGTTCCATCCGGGAGAGATCGCTTTCAGCGACGACGACGGCGTCGTCATCGTTGCCCCCGACTGACCGCGAACCCGCATTGGACCGCGCGTTTGGTTCTGCCTAGGCTGTGCGAAATGTCGGATCACTACCCCCCGACGCGTCCCACGGTTCGTCGGCTGGCGTTGCTGTGCGTGCTGGCCGGTGTCCTGGTGGCGGGGCTGTTGTTTCCGATTGCGGGTGGACTCGGCATGGCCAGCAATCACGCCTCCGATCTGGTAAGCCAGGGGTCGGCCGATCTGGTCGAGGGAGAGGTGCCCCAGGTCTCGACCATGGTCGACGCAGCCGGGACCCCGATCGCGTGGATTTACGTCCAGCGGCGCTGGGAGATCCCCGGCGACAAGATCGCCGACACAATGAAACTTGCGATTGTCTCCATCGAGGACAAGCGTTTCGCCGACCACAACGGCGTCGACCTGCAAGGCACCCTGACTGGTCTGGCCGGTTTCCTCAAGGGCGGGGATGACACCCGCGGCGGTTCGACCATCGAGCAGCAGTACGTCAAAAACTTCAATCTCCTGGTCAACGCGGAGTCCGATGCGGAGCGTGCGGCGGCGGTGGAAACCACGCCGGCACGCAAGCTACGGGAGATCCGAATGGCACTGGCGTTGGGCAAGTCGCTGACCAAACCGGAGATCCTGACCCGGTACCTCAACCTGGTGTCGTTCGGCAACGGCGCCTACGGGGTTCAGTCCGCGTCCCGCACCTACTTCGGAGTTGAAGCCTCCCAGCTCAATTGGCAGCAGGCGGCGCTACTGGCCGGCCTGGTGCAATCCACCTCGGCGCTCAACCCGTATACCAACCCGCAGGGGGCTTTGGACCGCCGCAACGTGGTGCTCGACACCATGATCGACAACCTGCCCGATCTCGCCGAGGAGTTGCGGGCAGCCAAGGAACAGCCATTGGGCGTGCTGCCGCAGCCGGTGTCACTGCCGCAGGGCTGCATCGCGGCAGACGATCGGGCCTTCTTCTGCGACTACGCCCTGGAGTACCTCGCGAAGGCGGGAATCAGCAAGCAGGACGTCGCCCGCAAGGGTTACCTGATCAAGACGACCCTGGACCCTGTGGTGCAGTCCAGCGTCAAGAATGCGATCAACGCGGTGGCCAGCCCGGACTTGGACAGCGTCGCCAGCGTCATGACCGTCATCCGCCCCGGCAAGGATTCCCACAAGGTCCTGGCGATCGGGGACAACCGCGGATACGGCCTGAAGCTGGAGGCCGGCCAGACGGTCCAGCCGCAGCCCTACTCCCTGGTCGGAGACGGGGCGGGATCGGTGTTCAAGATCTTCACCAGCGCCGCAGCCCTGAACATGGGCATGGGCACCAATGCCTTGCTGGACGTGCCGCCGTACTTTGCCGGCCGCGGACTCGGCGACAGCGGCACCCCCGGCTGCCCGCCCAAGACCTGGTGTGTCAAGAACGCCGCCGGCTACCGCAGTCCGTTAAGCATGACCGACGCTTTGGCGTTGTCACCCAACACCGCCTTCGCCAAACTTATTCAGCAGGTGGGCGTCGGCCCCACCGTGGACATGGCGGTGCGACTGGGCCTACGTTCCTACGCCGATCCCCGCACCGCACGGGACTACGTGCCCAAGAGCGACGAAAGCCTCGCCGACTACATCAAACGAGAGAACATCGGCTCGTTCACGCTGGGGCCGTTCGAGGTCAATGCCCTCGAATTGTCAAACGTTGCGGCCACTCTGGCCTCCGGGGGCGTGTGGTGCCCACCGAACCCGATCGAGAAGGTGGTCGACCGGCGTGGCAAGGAGGTCGCGATCCCGACGGCCGAATGCGAGCAGGTGGTGCCGGAGGGCCTGGCCAACACCCTGACCAATGCGCTCGCCAAGGACACGACGACGGGCACCGGCGCGGCGGCTGCCGGATCGGTCGGTTGGGGGTTGCCGATGGCAGGCAAGACCGGCACCACCGAGTCGCACCGGTCGTCGGCCTTCCTCGGCTATACCAACCAGCTTGCCGCGGCGAGCTACATCTTCGACGACTCCCCGAAACCCGCGGCGTTGTGTGCCTTTCCGCTGCGCAAGTGCGGCGGCGAAGGCAATCTCTACGGCGGCACTTCACCCGCCCAGACCTGGTTCCTGGCGATGAGTCCGCTGGCCACCAAATTCGGTCCGGTGACACTGCCACCGACCGACCCGCGCTATCTGAACGGTACGCCGCCGGTGGAGGTGCCCTCCGTACTGGCCCTGGATCCGGATGAGGCCCGCAAGCGCCTCCTCAAGGCCGGATTCAAGGTCGCCGACAAGACGGTCGAGATGAACAGCACGGCGAAGAAGGGCTCGGTCATCGGTACCACGCCGAGCGGAAAGCTGCTGCCCGGTTCGGTAGTGACGATCAACATCAGCAACGGTGTCGCCCCGCCACCGGTCTACAACCCGCCACCGGTCTATGTCCCGCCTCAGGTCTACAGCCCGCCGAGCTACAACGACACGCCGGGCTACGACGACTACACGCCGGATTACAGCCCGCCGCCTCCCCCGCCGCCTGTCGACGCACCTCCGCCGCCGGGCGTCAACATCATCAACATCCCGGGCCTACCGCCGATCACCATCCCGGCCGGCCCTCCCCCGCCGCCGCCTCCGCCGCCGCCGCCCCCGCCGGCACCCGAGCCGCTGCCCCCACCTCCACCGCCCCCGGCCCCGGAGTTCCTCCCGCCGCC
>CAZADG010000006.1:24157-44989 GCA_964483865.1 uncultured Mycobacterium sp.
CCGAGCCGCTGCCCCCACCTCCACCGCCCCCGGCCCCGGAGTTCCTCCCGCCGCCTCCCCCGCCGGCGCCCGAGCCGCTGCCCCCACCTCCACCGCCCCCGGCCCCGGAGTTCCTCCCGCCGCCGCCCGGTCCGCCGCCCCCACCGTAGGGAGCGGTCAGAACGCCGGCCAGGCGACTAGTCGGTCGGCAGGCCAGGTGTTGATGATGCGATCGGCGGGCACCCCGGCGTCCAGAGCGCGCTGAGCGCCGTATCCCAGGAAGTCCAACTGTCCTGGTGCGTGGGCATCGGTGTCGATGGAGAAGGCGCAACCGATCTCTTCGGCGAGCCGAAGCAGCCTGGTCGGCGGATCCCGGCGCTCCGGGCGGGAGTTGATCTCGACGGCGGTGTTGTGGTCGCGGCACGCGGTGAACACCGCCTCCGCATCGAACCGGGACTCCGACCGGGTGCCGCGCACACCTGTGACCAGCCTCCCGGTGCAGTGCCCGAGCACCGTGACGCGGGAGTCGGAGACGGCGCGGACCATTCTGCGGGTCATCGCTGGGGCGTCCATCGACAGTTTCGAATGCACGCTGGCGACCACGACGTCGAGTTGAGCCAATAGTTCGGGATCCTGGTCCAGGCTGCCGTCCTCGAGGATGTCCACTTCGATACCGGTGAGAATCCGCAACGGTGCCACCCGTTCCCGGATTTCGTCGATGACATCCAGTTGGCGGCGCAGCCGATCAGCTGACAGTCCATTGGCGATGGTCAAACGTGGCGAATGGTCGGTGAGCGCCAGGTACTCATGACCCAGGGCGGCCGCGGTGGCGGCCATCTCCTCGATCGGCGCCGATCCGTCCGACCAGTCCGAGTGGCAGTGCAGGTCGCCCCGTAGGACAGCGATGATCTCGCCGCCGCCGAAATCCTCTGCGGTGCCTCGTAATCGGACCAGGGCATCCGGCTCCCGACCCGACCACGCCTGCGCGATCGCCGCGGCGGTCTTCGGCCCGACACCGGGGAGCGACTGCCAGTTCCCGGATCGTCCCAGCCGCTCCAGGGTGTCGTCGTCCAGTGCCGCCACGACCTCGGCGGCCTTGCGGTAGGCCATCGCCCGGCGGGGGTCCTCCCGGGCACGGTCTTTGTAGAAGGCGATCTGACGCAGCGCCGCCGCCGGATCCACCCGCCCAGCGTCCATCAGCTCGGTGTGCTCTTCTCAGCCCAGTGGTTGGTTCGGGCGCACACCACGGTAGATGCCCCGGCGAACGATCCACGGCATCAGGATCTGCTGAACCGGCCACGCCGGTATCCGGAACGGGCGACCGTTGGGCGCGAACACCTCAACCCCGTCGGCCTGGGTTCCGATCACCGAACCCCACCTCCGACGAGGGGCCCGATAGGACCGGAGAGGACGGCCATCCTGCTCGGCCAGGATGTTATGCGCCAGGATGCCATCGGCGCGATTGCGGGCCGACGAGCGCAGCGGGTCGGTGGCGGCGACGTCGCCGATGGCGAAAACCCCACGATGTCCTGGAACCCTGAGTTCCGTTGTGACAGTGACGTATCCGCTTTCGTCGAGCAGTTCATTCGGCAGCCAGTCGGTATTCGGACGGACCCGGCCGATCGTCCACAGCACGGCCTCGGCGTGCGACGCCGGCTGTCCGGTGGCCCATCGCACCTCGCCGGTCGTGATGGCATCGCAGTCAAAACCTTCCGGGATGACGGCGCGGTGTCCGGGATGAATCCCCACTCCGAGGCGGGACAGCCTGTGCTGCAGGTGGTTCCAGACTCGGGGGTGGTGGTCACGAAGTGCTCGGTCGTGCGGAAAGTAGAGATCCACCGTGATTGCGGGCCACCGGGCGGCGATGTTGGCGGCGGCGCTGACCGCTGCGGCACCGCCGCCGATCACCATCACCGAGGCGGCCGTGGCCAGTCTTTCGTGCGTCGCGGCAATCTCGACGCGGACCTGCTCTGCGGTCTGCAGCCGGGGTCGCCGCCAGAACCCGTTGCTCACGCCAGTCGAAATGACCAGCGCATCAAAGGGTTCAGCGAGTTCGGTGCCGTCCGCGCGGCGGCCATGCACGGTGCGCGCGGCCAGGTCCAACCCGGTCAGTTCCGCCTGCTCCGTGCGCACCCGGTCAAGTGCCCGGTAACGGTCGAAGGGCACCAGATAGTCGCGGGCCCAGTCCGCCGGCCGGGTCAATCGCACGCCCAGTTCCTGGCCGCTGACCAGACCGGGCTTGGCCGAGATGCCGACCACGTCGACCGAACGGGAGAGCTTGATCGCGGTCAGCAGACCGCTGTCACCGATTCCTGCGATGACGACCTTCGGACGTCTGACCGGGCGGCTCACCGGCCGGCTCGGCGGGGCGGGCGGGGCACCAGCCTCGGCACGCGGTCGATCACGTCCTGGTATTCGGGTCGGCGCTCCAGACTTCGCTTCTCCATCATCGGAATACTGGCGCCGAGGAACATCGCCACCATCACCATCACCCCGATGAAGAGCCACCACACGTCGCCGGGCGCGGCCGCGACACCGAACAGCGCGACCGAGAACCAGAATCCGATCTCGCCGAAATAATTCGGATGCCGCGACCAACCCCACATGCCGGTGTCCATCACCGCACCGACCACTGCGGACCGCCGGCTCGAGACGAAGCGGCGCATCTGCAGGTCGGCCACCAGCTCGCAGGTGACCGCCGCGAGACCGACGGCGAATGCCAGCCAGGTCAGCCAGATGAGTCCGTCGCCGGGCCGGGTCAGCGCGATGTAGGCCGGCAGCATGCCGACGAAAACCTGCAGGGTGGGGAACAGGTGGATCCCGAATAGGTCGGCCAGGAATTCGAAGCGGCCGGCCCCCTCCCGCAGGATCGGGTACCTCCAGTCCTCGTGGTGCAGGCCGGGAAATCCGTGAGCCCAGTTGGACGTCAGCCGGACTGCCCAATAGCCGACCACCAGCGCCAACAGCCAGGCACGCAGCGAGCCTTGGCCGGAGACGCCGATCGGGCCCTGCCACCACCAGTACAGCAGCAGCAGCGGCGGAATCACACTCCAGTAGGCGTCATAGAAACTGGAGTTTCGGTAGATCCGGCTGAATACGAAGACCACCAGGGTGGCGAGCACGTCGGCGATCAGTGTGTCCAGCCAGAGCCGGCCGGTACCCGGCGCCCAAAGCAGCCACGCCGCACCGACCGCGACGGCGATGAGATAGGCGAGCGTGACCAGGGTCAGGGCTCGGCGCTTCGCGGCATTACCGCCCATGTGCAGGAATGTTAGACGACACGGGTTGCCGGGTACCGCCGCTTAATGACCGCCACGTCTGAACCAGCGGTGCTCATGCCCCGGCGTCCGCACCCGGGTCCGGATGGACTCCGCACCACCCTGCTGGAGTGGGCGCGGAATCGATACGGTGGCAGCACACTGACGATATGAAGCTCCTCGCCGGCCGGTTGGCTCTCTGCGCAGCAAGCACACTCCCCGCACTGGCAGCGACGCCAGCCGTCGCAAACGCCGATGAGTACCACCACTTCCAGTCGCCGTCGGGAAACATCTCCTGCGACATGGCCGCCTTGTCCGGCATGCCCGCTCGAGTCGCGTGTGAAATCGTCGTCCGCGACTGGGCGCCGCCGCCGCGGCCGCCGGACTGCGACGCGGCGTGGGGTGACCGAATCGGCTTGATCCAGGGCGCAGCAGCCGGACTGGGCTGCCACTCCGACACCACACGCGACCCCACCCTGCCGATCCTCGCCTACGGCGACAGCCGCTCGGTGGCCTCCCTGACCTGTACCAGCGCGCCCGCCGGCATCACCTGTACCGACACCAGCACCGGGCATTACTTCCGCATCTCGCGCGAGTCGTATGAACTTCATTAGCCGAGACCTGCCGCCCACCCCGGCACGATGGTTCCCTATGGTGGCGGCATGAGCACCCTCGCTGACACCGACCGGGTCGCCGCCCTGGCTCGGCAGGTTGTGGCCGACCACGACCCCAAACAGGTTCCCGTCCCCGAGTTCCTCGGCGCCTGTTACGACGCTGGGCTGTCGTGGGTGCATTTCCCGGAGGGCATGGGCGGGCTGGGCACATCCCGAGGGCTGCAGGCCGTCGCCGATTCCATCCTGCAGGGGGCCGGGGGCCCGGTTCCGTTGGGCCTCAACCCGATGGGCTACGGCATGGCCGCCCCGACGGTGCGGGAGCATGCCGCCACCGACGAGATCAAGAAGTTCTTCCTGCGCCCTCTGGCCACCACCGAGGACATCTGGTGTCAGCTGTTCTCCGAGCCTGGCGCGGGGTCGGACCTGGCCGGACTGGCGACCTCCGCGGTGCCCGACGGCGATGGTTGGATCATCAACGGACAGAAGGTGTGGACCAGCCTGGCGCACAAGGCCCGCTGGGGCCTGCTGCTGGCGCGCACCGACCCGGACGCACCCAAGCACAAGGGCCTGACCTACTTCATCCTCGACATGCACGCCCCCGGGGTGGAGACGCGGCCCCTGCGCCAGATGACCGGCCAGGCGGAGTTCAACGAGGTCTACATCACCGACGCGCGGATCCCCGACGCGCACCGGCTCGGTGCGGTCGGTGACGGCTGGCGGGTTGCGATGACGACGTTGATGAACGAGCGCAGTGCTCTTGGCGCCAGCGGTAGTCGGCGCGGGGGCGGGGCGATCTCCGACGCCGTGCAACTGTGGGCCGCGCGTCCCGAACGGCACACCCCGGTCCTACGAGATCGGCTCACCCAGTTGTGGCTGCGTTCTGAGGCGCAACGGCTCACCTCGGAGCGGTCCCGGGTGGCAGCCACGACCACCGGCGGACCCGGCCCGGAGGCTTCGATCGGCAAGATGGTGGGTGCCGAGCTGAACCAGAAGATCTACGAGTTCTGCATGGATCTACTTGGGCCGGAAGGACTTCTGTACCACAGCTACGCGATGTACGGTCAGAACGCGGGCACCGGGGACTGGCGCGGACCGGTCCAGCAGCGCTATCTGCGCAGCCGGGCCAACACCATCGAGGGCGGTACCTCAGAGGTCATGCGCAACATCCTCGGCGAGCGGGTGCTGGGCCTGCCCGGGGATCTGCGGGCCGATGCGGGCATGCCGTGGAAGGAGGTGCCGCGTGGCTGAGGTTGAGTACCGCGAGTTCGCGTTCACCCCCGAGCAACAGCAGTTGCGCACCGCGGTGCGCAAGTTCTGTACCGAGAACATCGACGAGGCAGCGGTGCGCCGGTTGATGGAATCCGAAGTGCGTTTCGACCCGGCAGTGTGGCGCCGTCTGGGTTCGGAACTGGGAGTGCTGGGAATGTCGGTACCGGAATCTGACGGCGGAGTCGGCGGATCTCTGGTCGATCAGGCGGTGGCGGTCGAGGAGTTCGGTGCCGCACTGGCCTGCGGGCCGCTGTTCGGAACGGTGTACCTGGCGATCCCAGCCCTGGTGGCCTGCCCGTCCGCCCGCGACCGCGACCACCTTCTCGCCGCACTGGTCGAGGGTGAGCGCACCGCGGCGTTCGCCGTGGTCGACGCGGCCGGCGCCTTCGACCCGTCCATACTCACCGTCACCGCCTCCGACGGACGGCTCACCGGGACCGTCGCCCAGGTGGTGGATGGGGACGCTGCTGATGAATTCCTGGTTGCGGCACAACAATCCGATGGAGTCAGCCTGTACGCGGTGGCTGCCGCCGACGTGCAGCGCACCCCACTGGTGACCATGGACCTGACCCGGCCGCAGGCCACCGTCGTCCTCGACCGCGCCCCAGCCCGTCTGCTCGCCGGCCCGGATGAGGCCGAACGGGTGATCACTCACGCCCTCCAGGTCGGTTCGGCGCTACTCGCGGTTGAGCAGGTGGGCGCTGCACAGCACCTGCTCGATCTGTCGGTCGAATACGCCAAATCCCGGCTTCAGTTCGGCCGGCAGATCGGTTCCTTTCAGGCGATCAAGCACAAACTGGCCGACATGCTGGTCGATCTGGAGCACGCGCGTTCCACCGCGTATCACGCCGTGTGGGCCCTGGGCGACGGCTCCGACGATTCGGCACTGGTGGTCAGCATCGCCCAGGCGACCTGCTCGTCAGCTTTCAGTCGTATTGCCGCCGACACCATCCAAGTCCACGGCGGCATCGGGTTCACCTGGGAGCATCAGGTGCACCTGTATTTCAAGCGGGCGGCCACCGATGCCGCACTGCTGGGAAGTGCCGAGCAGCACCGCTCACGGGTGGCGGATCTGGTGCTCGACACTGCCGTCGCACACACCGGCGCGGTGCCCGTCGCCGCCGGCCGCCCCTGAATCGAGAAGGAGGAACCATGGCTGAAAGCGTCTCGGAGTCGATCACGATCAACGCCACGCCCGAAGAGGTGATGGCGGTGATCGCCGACCTGGAGGACTACCCGAACTGGAGTGAGGGATTCACCGCGGTGGAGATCATCACCACCCACGACGACGGCGCCACCAAGGATGCGGCGTTCAGCATCTCCACCCCGGTGGGTAAGGACACCTACGAAATCTCCTACATCTGGACCGGTAACGACGCGGTGAGTTGGTCGCTGAATTCCGATGACAGCGGAAAACCCAAGTCCGGCATGATGAAAAAACTCATCGGGTCCTACACCTTGCAGGCCGAGGGGGACGGCACGAAGGTGATCTACGAACTCGAGATCGACCCGAAGATCCCGATGATGGGTTTCATGAAGAAGAAGGCGGCCGCCACGATCGTCGACCAAGCGCTCAACGGTTTGAAGAAGCGCGTCGAAAAGGGCCGTTGACAGTGCGCCGGTTCACCGGAACTGGGTGATGTAGGCGGCCTCGTCCCAGGCCGACAGGAACGTGGTCGCAGCGTCGTAGCCGCTGCGGTAAAGCCCGTCGATCTCCTCCCGGGTGGCGTCGAACTCCACCACGCCGACCTCGGTGGCGTCGACCCTGATGGTCCGAGCGCTCACCCACGGCTCGTTGAGATAGGCCTGGTCCCGACCGACCAGCATGGTGGTCAGCACCTGCTCGAGCAGGCGCGGACCGCTGAAGGCCCGCACCGGAGCCAGGCCGGGAATCACCTTGTCGTTGCCGGCCGGCAGGTTGGGCAGCAGGGTCACCCCCAGCGTGGGCCAGCGCGGCGGCTTCCCGTCGAGACGGTCGAAGGTGTCGATCGGGTAGTTCGACAGCAGCCCGCCGTCGACCAGCGTGGATTCCAAGCCGGCCGCGCTGGTGAGCGTGACGGGCCGGAAAAGAAAGGGGACCGACATCGACGCCCGCACCGCATCGGCGACCGGTTGTTCGTCGGGATTCAGCCCGTAGACGTCGAAGTAGTCCCAGGGCAACCGCACCAACTGGCCGCGGGTGACATCGGTGGCGGTCACCACCAACCGATAGCGGCGCTGTTCGGGAAGCTGATCGTCGTCGAGCCGAAGGTCACCGAAAGTCTCCACCCCCAGCCTCTTCAGTTGCTCGCCCACGAAGTCGCGCGCGTAATCGCCCTTGTAGACACCTCTGCCCTCCAGGATCGCCCACGCCGGCCCGAGCAGCGGCACCCGCTCCACTACACCCGGGTCGAGGAAATTCCGGTAGTCGATGCTCATCGCAAGATCGCGAATGTCTCTGGGCCCCAGTTTCTTCGATGTCCCTGCGGCGGCCACGATCGAACCGACGATCGAACCGGCCGAGGTACCCGCCACCCGGCGTGCGCGATAGCCGGCCTCCATCAGACGCACCACCGCGCCGACGAGTCCGACACCTTTCACTCCGCCACCGGAGAGCACGAGGTCCAGGGGCTTGGTGGCGGGCACGATCCGACCTACCCCAGAACCGCGTCGATTGCCCGGTAAATGCGCTGCTCGCTGACCGGACGCGGAGTGCCCAACTGCTGTGCCCACAAACTGACCCGGAACTCCTGGATCATTCTGGCGATGTCGACAACGTCAGCCGCGGCAGCGCGTGACGGTGAAATCGCCTCCACCAGTTCACCATAGGCATCCTGGACGGCGGCAACGCGTTCCATCCGTTCGCGGTCGGCGACAAGCGCCTGGGGAAGCCGTTCGATCCGTCGAACGATCGCCGTGAGGTAGCGGGTGAGATCTGCCAGATGCGCGGCACCGCACGCGCTGACGAACCCTGGTCCCACGAGCTCCGCAAGCTGCCGGCGGATATCGGCTATGGCGGCGGCCTGCCCGGCCGAAGGTTTTTCCGGCAGCGCCACCTGTACGTCGTGGAGTGCCGTGAGCACCGTCTCCACGCGACGCAGAATCTCGGCGGCCGTGGACGGCAACGTGTCGCGAACTCGTTGCCGCGCGGACTCGAAGTCGTTCCGGTTCCACACAGGGTTCGGGACAGCGACCTCGACCGCGGCGTCGGCGCAGTCCTCAAGCAGTGCCGCCAACGATCCGTCGGGGTTGTTGCCCAGGACCAGCCGCCGCCGGAGATCGAGGCTTTTCTCGAGGCTTTTCGCCGGTGATTTGGTGGACAGCCGCAGGAGCCGCCGTAGCCCGTGCCGCATCGCGGCATCCCGTTCGGACTCGGTGGCGAACACCCGCAGATCGACCGCGGAGCCGGTGTCCACCAGTCCGGGATAGCCTCGGACCCCGGCCTGCTCGACGCTGCGCGGAAGTTCGTCGAGGTCGTCCGGCCAACCGCGGAGCCCGCGGCGCTCCAGATCCCCGGCGACCGCCGCGGCGACCGCACGGCGGGTTTGCCCCGCCAACTTGTGCTGCAGGGCGGCGAGATCCTTGCCGCGGCCCAGTTCGGCGCCGTCGGGCCCGGTGATGGCGAAAGTGAGGCGCAGGTGCGCGGGAAGCTTCTCGAGGTCGAACGCGCTGAGCGGAACCAGAATCCCGCTGCGGCGGTGCAGTTCCCGCTGCAACGTCTCGAGTAACGGCTCCTCGCCGGGGCGCAGGTCGGCCAGCAGAGCACGGGCAGTGTCTGGAGCCGGAACGAAGTTGCGGCGCAGGTCTTTGGGCAGGGATTTGATGAGGGCGGTGATGAGTTCTTCGCGAAGTGCCGGAACCTGCCAGCCGAACTCCTGGCCACCGAGTCGGGCCAGCACCCCGACAGGAACATGAACGGTCACGCCGTCATCGGCCGCCCCGGGCTCGAATCGGTAGGTCAGCGGTAACGACAGATCGCCGGACTGCCAGTGATCCGGGCGATCTGCGTCCGCATCGGCCACCCGCAGCAGATCCGCCCGGGTCATGGTCAGCAGGTTCGGTGTGCGCTGCCGCTGCTTGCGCCACCAACCGTCGAAGTGCCGGGCCGAAACCACGTCCGCAGGGATGCGCGCGTCGTAGAAGGCGTAGATTGCTTCGTCGCCGACCAGCAGGTCCCGCCGCCGCGCGCGCTCCTCCAGTTCGGCCACTTCGGCGCGGACCCGGATGTTGTCGGCGAAGAAATGGTGCCGGGTCTGCCAGTCCCCCTCCACCAGTGCGTGCCGGATGAACAGCTCGCGCGCCTCTAGCGGGTCCACCGTCGCATAGCCCACCCGGCGCCGGGCGGCCAGCGGCAGTCCGAACAGGGTGACCCGCTCATAGGCCATGACCGCGCCGCGCTGGGCGTCCCAGTGCGGTTCGCTGTACGTGCGCTGCACGAGTTGACCGGCGACACGTTCAACGGTGTCGGGTTCGATCCGCGCGGCGATGCGGCCGTAGAGGCGGCTGGTCTCGACCAGATCGGCAACCATGATCCAGCGCGGTGGGCGTTTGGTGAGCACCGATCCGGGCGCCAGGACGAACCGGACGCCGCGGGCACCGAGATACTCCCGCGACTCCCCTTCCCGCAGCCCGACGTGGGACAGCAGCCCGGCGGCCAGGGCGGCATGCACCCGCGCCGGGGGGGAGGGTTCGGCGGCGGCGTCGCGCGCAGCCCGAAGACCGATCCCCGCGGCGATGCCGCGCAACTGTCCGGTGAGATCCTGCCACTCCCGGATCCGCAGGTAGTGCAGGAACTCCTCGCGACACATACGCCGAAATGCATTGCCTGACAATGCCTTACGCTGTCCGAGAAGATAGCGCCACAGATTGAGGTAGGACATGAAGTCCGAACTCTCGTCGGCGAAGCGGGCGTGCTTCTGTCGAGCAGCCTCCTCCCGGTCGACGGGCCGCTCCCGCGGATCGGGGATCGACAGCGCCGCCGCCAGTACCAGCACTTCGGGCAGACAACCCTCGGTGTCGGCCTGCAAGATCATCCGGCCCAGTCTCGGATCCACCGGCAGTTGCGCCAGACGCCTTCCGATGTCGGTGATCGCACCGCCCGCGTCGAAGGCACCGAGTTCCTGGAGCACCTGCACACCGTCGTTGATGCTGCGCCGCTCGGGCGGGTCCAGGAAGGGGAAGTCGGCGATATCGCCGAGTTGAAGGGCGGCCATCTGCAGGATCACCGACGCCAGGTTGGTGCGGAGAATCTCCGGGTCGGTGTAGCGCGGCCGGCCGTCGAAATCCTGCTCGGAGTAGAGCCGGATGCACACCCCCGGAGCGGTGCGTCCGGATCGTCCCGCACGTTGGGCCGCGGACGCCTGTGAGATCGCCTCGATGGGCAGTCGTTGGACCTTGGTCCGCCTGCTGTACCGCGAGATCCGCGCCGTTCCGGGGTCGATCACGTAGCGGATACCCGGCACCGTCAGGGAGGTCTCGGCGACATTGGTAGCCAGCACGACCCGTCGGGTGAGACGGCTGGTGTTCGGGACGAACACCCGGTGCTGCTCTGCGGTCGGCAGCCGCGCATACAGCGGCAGCACCTCGACGCCGCCTCGATACGCGCCCCGGATCGCTTCGGCGGTGTCTCGGATCTCCCGTTCACCGGACAGGAACACCAGGACGTCCCCGGGCGGCTCGACCGAAAGCTCGTGCAGGGCGTCGATGATGGCTTCGGTCTGGTCGCGCGGCTCGACACGCACGACCTCGTGATCGGGGTCGTCCGCCGAATCGGCGACACCGTCGAGAGGCGAACCGTCGTCGGCTTCGGCGGGCAGTTCCAGAGGGCGGTAACGGATTTCGACCGGATAGGTGCGGCCGGACACTTCGACGATCGGGGCGGGTCCGTCCGGGCCGCCGAAGTGGGCGGCGAACCGCTCAGGTTCGATGGTCGCTGAGGTGACGATCACCTTGAGGTCAGGTCGACGTGGCAGCAACTGCCGCAGGTAGCCGAGCAGGAAGTCGATGTTGAGGCTGCGCTCGTGGGCCTCGTCGAGGATCAGGGTGTCGTAACGCAGCAGGCGCCGGTCGCGTTGGATTTCGGCCAGCAGGATGCCGTCGGTCATCAGCTTGACCAGGGTGCGGTCGCTGACCTGGTCGGTGAATCGGACGCTGTAGCCGACCGCTTCCCCCAACGGCGTTCCGAGTTCCTCGGCGATGCGCTCGGCGACGGTGCGGGCGGCCAGCCTCCTGGGCTGGGTGTGACCGATGGTGCCCCGGATACCACGGCCCAGTTCCAGACAGATCTTCGGCAATTGAGTGGTCTTGCCCGAACCGGTTTCGCCGGCCACCACCACGACCTGGTGCGCGGCGATCGCCTCGGCCAGTTCACCGCGGAGCTGGCTCACCGGCAGGTCGGGGTAGGTGATCGCCGGGACGGCCGCGGCCCGGGCCGCGACCAGCGCCTCGGCGGCGTCGATCTGCTTGACCAGATCACCCAGTCTGTCGGCGTTGACCGGTGTTCGCAGCGACTTCAGCCGACGGCCGAGCCGGGCGGCGTCCCGGATGGCGAGGCCGTCCAGGCGCGCACGAACCGCGCGCACGTCATCGCGGGACGCCTGGGACACTGGAACCAGGGTAGTTGGGAGGGCCAGGGTTGTTGAGAGGGAAGGTGCTCCGATGAACACTGCGCTGATCGTCGGTGGGCTACTGTTCGTCGGCGTCGGCTTGGTGGCCAGTCAGCTGTTCCGGCTCAAGGACTGGCTGAATCGGCAGCCGTCGCCCGACGCGGACGGCGCGGAGCAGCCGCCGCCGAAGGAACCCGGGCCGCAATAGCTCTCAGCGCGGCGGATCTCCCCGCCAGCTGAAGCTGTTGACGTACTTGCCCATGTCCTCGGCGATCTGCAGATTGGCCGGCGACGGGGGTCCCGGCCCGGAACTGGGAGTGAACTGCCGGAACGGGCCCACCGCGGCCGCCACCAGGGCGAGGTCGTTCTTGACGGCCGCGATGACGATGATCCGTAGCAGGCCCGTCTGGCTCGAAGCGGCCAATGGCTGGAAATCGGCGACCGCGCCATAGCCGGGGTGATAGCCGACGGTCGCGTTGGGCAGTTGATAGGCGACGTCGGCGTCGGGGAAACCCTCCTGGGTGAACTCGGTGACGATCTGTTCGGCGGTACGCCCCTGGGCGGGTTGACTGAACAGCCGCAACGTCCCGCCGTCGCCCGCGGTCAGTTCGGCGGTGACACCGGTGGGATCCAGGGTGACCTGATAGGCCGCCCCGGGCGTCGGGTAGGACACCGAGAATGATCCGTCCGGCGCGGTGAAACGCGGGTTGGTCGCCACCGGCAACCCGGTCGGCGGCCGGCCACAGTCCGGCGGGCAGACGTAGCGGGCCGGCAGGTCGGGAACCCGACTGTCAACGAAGGACAACACCATCAGACCGAAAGCCAGAATCATCGCCCAGATTCCCAGTGTCACAAAATACTTCGGACCACGCCCTGGTTCGGCGGTGTACCGACCCCGCGGGACGCCGTAGCCCTCGAAGGATTCGACCGTCATCGGCCCACCGTGCGGTGTAACTGGATGTTCTTGACCAGGTTCTCGACGTTGGGGCTGCCCAGGCCGGTGACCATGTCGTAGCCGGTACCACTCGGGCTGATCGCATTGCCGCCCAGTTCGATATCCCGGAAGCCGGGCACGGCAGCACCTTTGGCCACCTGATACAGCAGGGGGTTGAGGTCCCCTAGCGGCGCCAGACCCTCACTCTTGAGCAACTGGTTGATGACGGCGGCGAGGCCGGCCCAGATCGGGGCGGCCTGCGAGGTGCCGCCGCCCGTTACCACCTGGCCCCGAAAGACGAATTTGACCCCGGTGAACGGGTCTGCCACCGCCGCGATATCCGGTACCAGCCTGCGGTCGGGCAGTCCGGCGGCGTCGAACTCCTGCCAACTGGGACGCCCGAACAGGCTCGAGGCTCCACCGGCGGTGCCCTGCGTCAGCGGTACGTCATACCAGGCCTGTTCGGCCAGCCAGCCACCCTGTGCGTCGGTCGACAGCGTGGTGCCACCCACCGCGGTCATCTCCGGAACCGAGGCCACCGCGTCCACCCCGACGTCGTCCGGGCTGGGCGGATCCGACCAGTGTTTGCCGCCGCGGCACTCCAGGCCGGCGAGGTCCCCGGACGCATCGAACGCGGTCGTGCCGTGCTTATGTGCGCCGGCCAGCGCCGAACGAACCGGAGCCAGGTCGGCGGCGGTAATCAATCGGTCGCATCCCCAGCCGATGGAAAAGCTCCAGATGGCCCCGCGAAACTGGCGATCCACCGATTCCATCAGCTTGCCGAGCTTCTCGAAGGCCGAACCTCCGCCCTCCACCGTCGGCCGGGCGTTGACCATGACGAGCTTGGCGTCGGGGGCCACCGCGTGGATCATCTGAAGGTCCATGGTGGATTCACCGGTCCGGTGCTCGGGCATGCCGCCGATCACCTCCGGGGTGAACCGCGGCAGTCTGAACCAATCGGCGAAGTCGTCCAAGTCCGATTGGTCGAACCCGTCGAAGCTGAACACGACGACTGTGGCGCCCTTGCCGGTGAAGCCGGCATCGATCAAGTCGTTCATGTTGTAGGCGCTCCACAACTGGTTCGGAAGCAGACCTCCATCTGGCACGTCTCGGGGCGGGGTGGGCGGCAGGCCCTCCCGGTAAGGAGTGCGGCTGAGGATCCGTCCCAGGCCCGACACCTCCGTGCGGGCCGCGTCGGGAATGTCGGGTTGCTGTGGGGAGGCGTAGAACACCTCCCCGGAATGGGCTCGGTAGTCCTTGACCACGACCTCGAAGGCCCGAGCCACCGCCTGCCCCGGACCTTCGACGATCGCCCACGGGTCACCGTCCCGCCACCGCACCGACAGTCCCCGGGAATGTGCCCAGTCGGACAGCAGGACGGGCTCAGCCGGTCGGTGCAACGCGACGGTGAGTTGGACCGGTTGGCTGGCGGGGCCGAGGTCGGCCGATTCGGCCAGCAACCGGGCGAATGGCCCGGTGACCGCGGGCGCGGTGTCCGAACGCTCGACAAGTACGGCGCTCAGCACGACGGCCGCGACGCCGACCAGCGCAGTCACCGTTAGCCGGCGGCGCTCGCGGTTCATGGCATCAAACCTGAATTGTCAACTGCCTGTAGATCAATGGTGCGATCCGCTCGGCCATGTAGAGGTGACCGGCGTCGGTGGGATGCACACCGTCAGCGCCGATCAGATCCGGCCGACCGACGAACCAGCCCTCGGCGATCGGGTCGACGAAGGTCGCCCCACCCAGGGCGGCTTCCATCCGGAGGGTGTCGCGGATCTTCAGCACTTCCGGCGGTGGGTCGGCGGTGGGCCAAGGCGGACCGATGATGAGGAACTTCGCATCCGGTGCGGTGAACCGGGCGAGTTTGAAGGCGCCTTCGGCCATGGACAGGAACGTGCGCGGGTCCACCGGTTGGTCATTGCGTGAACCGAAGAACACCACCAGGTTGTCCTCGCGGCTCACCGCATTCGCGGTCAGGTCCTCAAAGACGCTGCCCCGGTTGCCGGGCTGCCCGTATCCGGCACCGCCCTCGGCCGCAACGTCGGCGTTGACCGTCAACCCGCGCTGTGCCAGCATCTTCCACGCCAACTGAGGCCACGAAAGCGGTCCGTTGCCGCCTTCGGCGGATCCGGTTGTGTAGGAATCCCCGATCACGGCGATATGGGGCGTCTTGCCGGTGGCGGCACCGGTCGGTGCCATGCCGACCGCAGACACCGCGGCGGCCACCGTGAGCACGGCCACCGTCGCGGTACGGAAAACCGCTTGTCTGAATGTCACTGGGATCAGCCTAAACCGGGTTAGCCCGTACGTGCGGAAGGCGCGACTCGCGGCCTGGCAGCCGTCGCATCTCCGACCTCGGTGGTGTCGATCATCCGCCGCATCCACCGTCGGGCCGGTTCCTCGACGACGTGGTAGAGCATCATCGCCAAAACGATGGCGGCGGCGATCAGTGCGACGACAGCGATCTTGGCCGTCGATTTCGGCATCTCGATGGCGTACTGCTGCACCGCCCAGTTCCAGGCCGTATGCACCGGTTCGTGAATCATGTAGAGGCTGAAGGAGATCTGGCCCCCGTAGACCAGCAGCCGGCTGGACAGCAGAGCGGGCAGGCTGCCGACCCCGACCGATATCGCCACCACCAACGGGAGGAACAGCACGGCCATCAGTCCACCGGAGTCGACCATTCCCGGCACCGGGTGGGCGTCGAGGTAGTAAAGCCCGCCGACGATGGCGGCGACCAGCAGCACCGAGGTGTAGCCGGCGGTACGCCGGCCGCCGTATGTCAGCCGAAGCCGCCGGACCGCCGCGCAGGCCAGCGCGCCGGCGGTGAACTGGGCGAGGATTCGCGGCAACCAACTCCAGGGGGTGTACAGCACACCGTTGCCCAACAGCAGGACCGTCGGCGGCAGCGCCGCGAACACCGCCAGCATCAGCAATGTGCGGGCCCGCGACACCCGGGCGATCCGGAATATGAGCAGAACCACCAACGTGAACATCAGGTAGGCCAGCCACTCCGCGCTGATCGACCAGGCGGGGCCGTCCCAACTGGTGCGGTCGAAGAACGGCTCGAACCACAACTGCACCATCAACAATTGCCGCACATAGCTGACCGCTGTCAGTTTCTCGGCGTCCGCCGAGGGGAAGTCACCGACGTGCAGGGTGATGATGATCCACAACGCGGCCAGATGCATGGTGACCAGGTACACCGGCCACACCCGCGACAGCCGCAGCCAGAGGAAATGCACCGTCGCACGGGTCGACCAGGACGGACCCATCCGGTCCAGGTAGTTCCACGTCAGGACGAATCCGCTCAGAATGAAGAACAGGTCCACACCTTGGGCGCCGGAATTCAACAACGGCGCGAGGACTTCTTCGAGCCGGGGCGAGGCCTGCCAGAGCAGCGGCCGAAAGTGGAAGAGCACCACCCACATCGCTGCGACGATGCGTAAACCGGTCAGCGCCTTGATCTCAACGGTTCGGGCGGCAGTCATCTCGTGCGAGTCTATCGGGCGTTAGCCGCCTTTCAGTCGCACGATCCGGTCGTCGCCTCGCGCGGGTCGCCGCGGCGGGGTCCCGTCACAGCACGTCGAGGATGTCGTTTTTGAGCGCCTCGGCCTGGGTCCCGAACACCGCCTGCACGCTGTTGCCGACCTCGATCACCCCGGCCGCACCCAGGGCCTTGAGGCGGGCCTGGTCGACCTTGGTCTTGTCGGCGACGTCCATCCGCAGTCGGGTGATACAGGCGTCGACGTTGACCAGGTTCTCCCGGCCGCCGAACGCCGCGATCAACTGCTCGGCCTTACTGGCGGTGGGCGCCTGGTCAACCGCAACGGATCCCGCGGCGGGAATGGCGGTGTTGGAATCGGGGCCGTCGCCGAGGTTGGCCCGTTCCTCAGCCTCGAAGTCGCTCTCGGGCTCCCGGCCCGGAGTGCGCATGTTCCATTTCGTGATCGCGAACCGGAACAGCAGGTAATACACGACGAAGAACACCAGACCCATCACGATGAGCAGAGGAACGTTCTTGGCGGCCGGTGCGGTGCCGTAGAGCAAAAGGTCCATCAAACCGGCCGAGAACGAGAAGCCGAGATGGATGTCCAGGGCATAGGCGATCGCCAGTGAGAGACCGGTGAGAATCGCGTGGATCACATAGAGCGGGAACGCCACGAACATGAAAGAGAACTCAAGCGGTTCGGTCACGCCGGTGAGGAATGCCGTCAGGCCGGCGGCCGAGAGGATGCCGAAGGCCACCTTCTTCTGCCGCGCGTTGGCACAGTGGATCATCGCCAGCGCAGCGGCCGGCAGACCGAACATCAGGATGGGGTAAAAGCCCGCGGTCAGATGTCCGCCGGTC
Source organism: uncultured Mycobacterium sp. (assembly GCA_964483865.1). GTDB lineage: Bacteria > Actinomycetota > Actinomycetes > Mycobacteriales > Mycobacteriaceae > Mycobacterium. The sequence goes on from CAZADG010000006.1 coordinate 41,149, forward strand.
GGGTCGCCCGCGGTGAACCGCGGCAGTTCACCGGTCACGACCGTACCGTCGGGCTTGGTATAGCTGCCGTAGAGGAACCAGATGTAGGAGTTCAGAATGTGGTGCAGCCCAACCGGAATCAGCATGCGGTTCGCGAAGCCGTAGGTGAAGGCTCCGAGAGCGCCTGCGCCGCCGATGAACTTGCCCAGACCGGTCAGCCCGGCGTTGAACACCGGGTAGAAGTAGCTCATCCCGAAAGCCACCACCAGCACAGTCAGCGAGACGGCGATGGGAACGAACCGCCGACCGCCGAAAAAGCCGAGATAGGGCGGCAGCTTGATGGTGTGGTATCGGTCGAAAAGCCAAGCGGTGATCAACCCGACGATGATGCCGCCGAGCACGCTGTAGTTGATCTGCGCCTGTTTACCGGCCTTGTCCAGTACCCCGTCCAGGACGAACGGCGACATGGTCTTGAACACGGCCTGCATCACCAGGTAGCCGACCACCGCCGCCAGTGCGGTGGAGCCGTCGGCCTTGCGGGCGAACCCGATGGCCACCCCTACGGCGAACAGCAGGGCGAGGTTGTCGAACAGCGCACCGCCGGCCGCGCTCATGGCTTGGAAGAACGGGCCGATCACCGGGGCTTTGATCCGGCCTAGCAGGTCGTCCTGGCCCAGTCTCAGTAGGATGCCGGCGGCCGGCAGCACCGCGATCGGCAGCATGAGACTCTTGCCGAGCCGCTGCAATTGCGCGAAACCGGGGATATTCAGCCCCGGCTTCCCTTGCGCGCCTGAGGCTTTGGTTGTTTCGCTCATCTGGACCCGGACCTTCCTCAATCACAGCTCAGCGGAAGCTTAGACCGACACCCGGCAGGACAGTCGGTTTTGGCTCGCCAGGCGGGTGCGATCTCTATCCTCGTGGCATGAGCTCAACCCACGTCTTTGCACCCGTCGAGGGCCGCGCCATGGCACTGTCCGACGTTCCCGATCCGGTATTCGCCGGCGGGATGGTCGGCTACGGGGCCGCCATCGACCCGCCGCACAAGGTGATCTACGCGGTGGCGCCGGTGAGCGGCAAGATCCTGAAGCTACTGCCGCATGCCTACGTCATCATGACTGCCGAGGGCGTCGGGGTGCTGGTTCACCTGGGCCTGGACACCGTGACGCTCAATGGGGCCGGTTTCACCGCGCAGGTCGCCCAGGGCGACACCGTCGAGGCCGGGCAACCGGTGATCATCTACGACGTGCCTGCCATCGTCGCAGCGGGCTTGAGCCCGGTGGTGCCGGTGGTGGTGATGGACGAACGCGAGCCGGCGAACGTCGTCGTCGTCGACGACGTCGGCAATGGCGCGGAAATCGCCTGCTGCGCGCACCTTTTCACCGCCAACAAGTAGCGCCGTCGATGGAAGTCGTCATCCTCAAGGACACCGCCGAGATCGGCCGGCTGGGGGCAGACGCCATCGAGTCCCTGCTCAACCGCAAACCTGACGCGGTGCTGGGCCTGGCCACCGGCTCCTCGCCTCTGGCCATCTACGACGAACTCACCGCCCGGTATGAGGCCGGGCGGCTGTCGTTCAAGCAGGCCATGGGTTTCACCCTCGACGAATACGTGGGTCTGCCCGCCGATCACCCGGAGAACTACCGGAACTTCATCAACCGGGTGTTCGTCTCCCGGGTCGACTTCGCCCCGGGCGCGGTACAGGGGCCCGACGGCCTGGCCGCCGACATCCCTGCGGCCTGCATGGCCTACGACCAGGCCATCCGGGCGGCCGGCGGTGTGGACCTGCAGATCCTGGGGATCGGCACCGACGGGCATATCGGTTTCAACGAGCCCGGCTCGTCGCTGGCTTCGCGCACCCGGATCAAGACCCTGACCCGACAGACCCGTCTGGACAACGCTCGCTTCTTCGACGGCGACCTCGCGGCGGTACCCACCCACTGCGTCACCCAGGGCCTGGGCACCATCTCCGAAGCCCGCCACGTCATCCTGGTGGCCACCGGCCGTTCCAAGGCCGAGGCGGTGCACCACCTGGTCGAGGGCGCGGTCAGTGCGATGTGGCCGGCCACCATTCTCCAGCATCACCCGCACACCACGGTGCTGCTCGACGACGCCGCCGCGCGCCGGTTGCAACTCGCCGACTACTACCGGGAGACCTTCGAGTCCAAACCGGACTGGCAGGGCATCTAAGTGCTGTTGACGGCCGGCACCGTGCTGACCGGTGCGGAATTGTTGCGGCCCGGTTGGATTGAGGTGTCCGACGGTGCCATCGCCGGGATCGGGGCCGGGGTGCCCGAGCGACCGGCCGACCGGGACCTCGGTGTGGCGACGGTGGTTCCGGGTTTCGTCGACACCCACGTCCACGGGGGCGGCGGCGGTGCCTTCTCCGACGCCGGCCAGACGCTGACAGCGGTGGATCTGCACCGGCGCCACGGCACGACCACCCTGGTGGCGTCGTTGGTCACCGAGGCGCCCGACGATCTGCTGCGTCAGGTCGGTGCACTGGCCGAGCAGGTGCACAACGGACTGATCGCAGGTATCCACCTGGAAGGTCCCTGGCTCGCCGCCGCGCGGTGCGGCGCGCACGATCCCGCCCTGCTACGCGATCCCGAAACCGCGGAACTGGAAAGGGTTTTCGAGGTCGGCGATGGGACCATCCGGATGGTGACACTGGCCCCAGAGCGTTCCGGCGGCCTGCAGGCCGTGCGCTGGGTGGTCGACGCCGGAGCAGTGGCGGCGGTCGGGCACACCGACGCGACCTACGAACAGACCCGCGCCGCCATCGAGGCGGGCGCGACGGTGGGCACCCATCTGTTCAACGCGATGCGTCCGATCCACCATCGCGAACCGGGCCCGGTCATCGCGCTACTGGAGGACCCACGGGTCACCGTTGAGGTGATCGCCGACGGTGTGCACGTCGACTCGGCGCTGTACCGGCACGTGACCCATAGCGCGGGACCGGACCGGGTTTCGCTGGTCACCGATGCGATGGCGGCGGCCGGAATGGCCGACGGCGCATACCGGATCGGCCCGCTGGACGTCGATGTGTCCGGCGGGGTCGCACACCTGATGGGGACTGACACCATCGCGGGCAGCACCGCCACGATGGACCGGCTGTTCGGTTTCGCAGTGGCCGGCACTGTCGCCGGGGGCATGCCGCACGACGACGCCCTTGCGCTGGCCGTCGCCCAGACGTCGGTGAATCCTGCCCGCGCCCTTGGTCTTCCCAGCCCGGTATTGCGCCCCGGATCCAGCGCCGACCTGGTGGTACTAGACGACGAGCTGCAGGTTTCGGCAGTCCTGTGCCGGGGTTACTGGGTCGTCGGTCCCGATCCCCTTGACGTCATCTCAGACACCTAACGATTCGGTCTTAGCTCCGCATCGTCCCTCGCGCGCGCTGTGGGAGTTGTGGTCTGGTGGATCAAATGAGAACTTCCACGTTGCGAAAGTCAGGTTTCGCGGCCGCAGGGGCGGCTGCTCTGATCGGCCTCGGCATGCCCCTGGCGATAGGCGCGCCCACCGTGGCGCCGCCATCGGACAGTGCGGGCTACGTCGACTCCACCGCCCGGTGCAGTGCTCCCGACACCGCTGTGCTCTTCGGAACAACGAAAAGCTCCCGGGTGGCGATCTGCAAAACCGCGGCCGGCGCCTACGAGTATCGCGGGGTGCGGGTTTCAGACGGCGCCACGTTGATCGCCTCCGCCAGGAAGACCTCTCGCGAAGCTTTCGTAGTCGACAACGACGGGGTGAAGTACACCGTGACGCCGACGGCACTCAGCGTCACCGCCGGCGGCGACACCTTCCGCACCGAGACCTGGACCGATTTCCACAGCAGTCCGCAGGATACGACCTCGACCTCGACCTC
>CAZADG010000006.1:45089-88286 GCA_964483865.1 uncultured Mycobacterium sp.
CGACCTCGACCTCGACCTCATCGGTGCCGTCGACTTCATCGTCAGCGTCGGCGGCACCGACCACCTCGGGTAGCGCGGTGCCCAGTACCTCGGCCCCGAAATCGAACGCAGCGTCGGGTGCTCCGAGTTCCGCTGTCTCGTCAGCCCCCCTGCCGCCCCCGATGGCCGCCGAGGTGGGTGGCGATTCCTCGTCCGGGGAGTGATCAGCGACTACGGACGATCGGCGGCGGCTGCCAGGTGCCGTCGAGGATCGGCTGGTCCGGCCAATACATCCGCAGATAAGCCTCGAACCGGCGGAAGTCCGGCACCTTCAGCCAGTTGGCGCCGGGGTCACCGGGATCGCGGCGCGCGAAAATGATGTCGATCGACCCATCAGGCCGGTACACCAGTTCCTCCGGGCGGCTGCTGCTGACGCTGAAGCGGCGTTCGGCGTTGGGGACCAGCTTGCCGGCGGCGTCGTAGACGGTCACCGACCAGAAGGCATTGACCGGCGGGGCCTCCCCCGGTGCGAAATGCAGCACATACGGCCTGATTCCGAGACCGCGCAGCGGTAGCAGGTTGCGGCTGAGCAGGCCTGCGGAGTAGACGGCCTCGTCCGGGGTGTTGGCCAGCAACCCCGCCTGCGCGACGCCTGCGCGCAGCAGATAGTTCGTGCCGTAATCGCCGATCTCCGGGCTCGGCGTGGCCCAGCCCCGGTTACCGAGCGCGGCGGCGTACTGGTTGACGGCGGTCAGAAGTGGCAGCAGGGCGGAGGTGCTACGCACCGCGAGTTCCACGGCGATCGTCGACAGCAGGCCGAGGTCGGCGTCGGCCACCCGCATTCCCGGCCCGACCCCGATCCGCGCCAGTTCTGAAAGCTCCGGATCGTCGATGGCGGGCGGCGGATTGAGCTCCAGGCCGGCGCTGATCGCGTCAAGGTAGCCGATCCCGGGCCTTGGGATCGGGATCACCGGACTGACGGCTCCGCCACTCGGCGTCAGCGAGTACTGCTTGATCAGTTCGATGGCCGACTGCTGATCGGCTTCATTACCCGCCAGGGTGCGGCCCAGCGCCATCATGCTGGCGTAGGGAACCTCCACGGTCTGGGCGTCTGGAATGTCGACCTGCGGCCCGCCGGTCCAGGTGATGGCGTATTTCCCCGGACCGTATCCCGTTGTGCGGGAACCGATGTAGCCCGACACGTTGGTGTAGGGGTCGGTGAGCTGGAAGCTGAAATAGCGGCTGCCCATATCCGGGATCGAAAGCACCACCGGTCCGCCGGTGAGGTCCAACTCAGCCAGTGAGTAGAACGTGTCTACGTTGGGCCGCTTTCCGCCACCGATGGACTGCCAGATCGGGTCGACGTCGGGGTTGGCGAAACTGGTCAGCGAGTAGAGGGTGTTGACCGTTCCGACGGTCTGGCGGACACGCTGATACTCCATCAGCGGATAGCCGTATATGTAGGCCTTCGCGGCGACGACCGCCGCGCGGATCGGGCCTGGCGGTCGGGCTGAGATCGCTGTGGCACTCGGGGAGACTTCGGCGGCCCTGGGACTCGGGTTCTGCCCCAGTTGCCGCTTCTTCGGTGTCAGTGGAACGCTCTGGACGACAGTCTTGCTGGGGGAACTATCGTGCGCGGCTGCCGGCCGGCTGCGGCTTGTTGTCGGCGTCCGGCGAGTCGGGCCGTGAGCGCGAGAGGCAGAGCCGCGGTCCCGCTGCGCACCATCGGTCCGGCCGTCGTCGGCCGCGGCGACACCGGGCCCGACTAGCAGTCCCGCACCCATCCCGAGGGCCAGCAGGCTGGCCCGCAGCAGCAGTTTCCGGTCGGTGGCCATCTACGGGAACTCGATGTACCGGCCGACCCCGGCCGCGGGAGCGCGGTCCAGGATCAGCGAACTCAGCGCGACGTCGTCCATCGCGATACCCATGTTGAGGAACATCCGCCGGCCTGTCGTGGGCACGTCGAATTCGCCGGCGACCACGGCCGCCAGGTGGGTGTCCGGCTTCGGCAGACCGAAGAAATACATGGTGTCGGCCACCGATCCATACTGGCCGAGGTCATCAACGCAGTAGACAACCGCATCGTCAAATGCCTTCTGCGCCATGGCATCGTCATAGTCCACCGGCAGCAGCAACGCGTTGGGATCGGCGTTGGAGCAATCCAATTTCGGGTCGAGCGGCACGGTGATGGTGGTGATCACCAGATCGCCGCCGTTGACGGCGTCAGTGGGCGAGTCCGCCAACCGGGTCACCCGGTCGCCGGCCTTTTCTTCGAACATACGCCGGACCCGATCGGCGTTGCGGTCGTAGGCGGTGATGTGGGTGATACCCGGGTGCACCTCCAGTGCCACCTCGAGGTGGCGCTGCCCCTGCAGGCCGCATCCGACGATCACCAGATGCTTGGGATCACCGGGGACGTGGCGCATCGTCACCCCGGAGACCCCAGGGGTGCGCATCTCGGTGATCCAGCCTCCGTCAAGCAGTGCCACCGGTCGGCCGGTATCGGGATCGTTCATGATCATCACGCCGTAGATGTAGGGCAGACCCTTGGCGTTGTTCTGTTCGTAGCCCGCAACCCACTTCAAGCCGATCCGGTCCGAGCCGCCCAGATAGGCCGGCATGGCGTGGATGAAGGCATCCTCGCGGGAGGTGACCTTGGGCTTGGGCGGGTTCTGCACCAGCCCCCGAGCCTTCTGCTGGAACGCGTCCTCGAGGACGTCGATGATCTCGGTCCAGGTTAGGCCGAGGCTGTCCAGGTCGGCCCGGTTAAGGACCAGCATCTCATTGTCACTCACCCGCAAACCATAACGGGGCGGGGCTGACCGTTCAGGTCGAACAGCTCGGCGCTGGGCAGTTGGCGCTGGTCGGCAAGTTCCTTGCCCTTCATCGGTCGACCTCGGTTCGCGTACCCCAAGGGCGCTGCTTCGGCCCCGTTCGGGAGCTCCGCGCCCACGAACGTCGCGCCGTCGTGACAGCCCGCGTGCCCGGTGAGCGGACGCAATCCCCGTAGCGGGCATAGGGTCGGTCCATGACCCACGCCATCGACGCCAAACTGGAGCGGCACTCGACAACCGTTCTCGGCATTTTCCGCATTCTCATCGGCCTGCTGTTCGCCGCGCATGGGACCGCGAAGCTCTTCGGCTGGCCCGCCACCAAGAACGGAGCAGTCCCGATGGGCACCTGGCCCTACTGGTACGCCGGCGTTCTCGAACTCGTGGTGGGCCTGCTGGTGGCCCTCGGAATTCTGGCGCGTCTTGCGGCGCTGCTGGGCGCCGCGGTGATGGCCTACGCCTACCTCACCGAGCATCAGCCCGACGGGCTGTTCCCGATCCAAAACGGCGGCGAACTCGCCGTGATGTACCTCCTCGCTTTTCTGCTGATCGCGTTCGCGGGGGCGGGGGCGTTCGCGGTGCTGGATCGACGACGGGTGTAGTTAGACGGGTGTAGTTATCAGGGTGTCGTCATCGGGCAGGAAGGCAGCTGTGCAGTCGATGTTGGTGTCGCGGCGCGACCTGGACTTCCTTCTCTACGACTGGCTGCGGATCGACGAGCTCACCAAACGACCGCAGTTCGCCGAACACTCCCGTGACACTTTCGACGCCGTACTCGAATTGTGCGAGCAGTTGGCCACCCGCTACTTCGCCAACCACAACAAGAAGAGCGACGCGAACGAGCCAACGTTCGATGGCCGGCGGGTCACCGTCATCCCGGAGGTGAAGGAGGCCCTGGATGCAGTCGCCCAGGCCGATCTCATCGCGATGACAATGGACGCCGGCCTTGGTGGCGCCCAGCTGCCGGCGACGGTTGCCCAGGCGGCGTTCGCCTGGTTCGCCGCGGCTAACGTCAGCACATCCGGCTATCTGATGCTGAGCATGGCCAACGCCAACCTGCTGTCCACGTTCGGCACCGCCGAACAGATCGAGAGGTTCGTCAAGCCCATACTGGCCGGGCGGTTCTCCGGAACCATGGCGCTCTCGGAAACCCAGGCCGGTTCGTCGCTGGCCGACATCACCACCCGCGCCGAACCCCAACCCGACGGCAGCTACCGACTTTTCGGCTCCAAGATGTGGATCTCCGGGGCGGAACACGAGATGACCGAGAACATCGTCAACCTGGTGCTGGCCAAGATCCCCGGCGGACCGCCCGGAACGAAGGGCATCTCGCTGTTCGTCGTGCCCAAGTACCTGGTTAACGACGACGGCTCCGTCGGTGAGCGCAACGACGTGGCACTGGCCGGTCTGAATCACAAGATGGGACAGCGCGGCATCACCAACACCGTGCTGAACTTCGGTGACGGTACGTTCACGCCCGGCGGTCAGCCGGGTGCGGTCGGCCATCTCGTCGGGGAACCGCACAGCGGTATCACTTACATGTTCACCATGATGAACGAGGCGCGGCTCGGCGTGGGGATGGGGGCAGTGGCGCTCGGCTACACCGGTTATCTGAAATCCCTCGAGTACGCCCGCCATCGGCCGCAGGGCCGGCCACTACTGTCCAAAGACCTTGGCGTGCCTCAGATTCCGATCGTCGAACATGCCGACGTCAAGCGCATGCTGCTGGCACAGAAGTCGTATGTCGAGGGCGGGATGGCGCTGCTGCTGTACTGTGCCAAACTCGTCGACCTTCAGCACACCGGTGAATCCGATCGCGAACGCGACACCGCCACGATGCTCCTCGACATCCTGACGCCGGTGGCCAAGAGCTGGCCGTCCCAATGGTGCCTGGAGGCCAACAACCTGGCCATCCAGGTGCATGGAGGTTACGGCTACAGCCGGGAGTATGACGTCGAGCAGCACTACCGCGACAACCGGCTCAACCCGATTCACGAAGGTACACAGGGAATTCAGAGCCTGGACCTGCTGGGGCGCAAGGTGGTGCACCGGGGCGGCGCCAACCTGACCGCACTGGGCGAGGCGGTCGGGCGGACCATTGCGGCCGCCTCCGATCTCGGCGGTGAAACCCTCGACTTGGCAGCACGATTGGATGCCGCCTGGCAGCGTCTGGGGGCTGTCACCGCGGCAATGTTCGGCTCCGGCGATATCGAAGCCGCACTGGCCAACAGCGTTGTCTACCTAGAAGCCTTCGGTCATATCGTCGTGGCCTGGATGTGGCTGGAGCAGGTTGTCGCCGCCACCGGCCGTGCCGGTGACTTCTATGACGGCAAGCGTCAGGCGGCGCAGTATTTCTTCCGCTACGAATTGCCCAAGACGGCGCCGCAGTTGGACCTGCTCGAGTCGCTGGATCGGACGACACTGGAGATGCGGGACCCCTGGTTCTGATCGTCCGATCGGGGGACAGCGAAGTCATCACTGCAGGGGCCTGCTCGGCGGACGTCGCCCGGGGTGCACGGCAAGCAGAGTTGGCGCTGTCAGGTCAACACCCCGAAAAAGGAGCCCCCATGAAAATCATCACCGTCATCGCCGATCGGATCGCACCTGAGACGTTGTCCACAGCACTGCCCGCCGACGGCGTCGTCTCGGTCACCATCGACGAGACCCGCTCCTACAGTCGAGCCGCGATTTCGGTCGAGTCTTACCGCGGCCGCAAGATCGCCACGCACACTTCAAAGGCCTACCGCATCGAGATCCTCGCCGAGGACCCCGTCGTGGACAGCATCGTCGAAGGAATCGCGTTCGTCCGCGGCGCCGGTCTGCTCGGCGACGCGCGCGCGTGGATCAGTGCGGAGGCCGGCGACCTGTTCGCCGCCGACACACCGGCGCTGGCGACATCCGCCTGACCAGAACCTTCTTTCCCTCCGATTTCCTCGCCCGCAACGGTACGGTTCTGGCAGTTCGTCGCGAGGCGCCCGATGCCCGATGCCCGAGAAGAAAGTGAGCACACAGTGTTGAGCAGACGCACATTCCTGGCGGGCAGCCTTGCGGTGGGGGCTGGCGCCACCCTGGCCGCGTGCAGCAATTCGAACAGCCCTGGCGCCAACCTGAAATCCCAGCCGACCAGTGTCCCCTCCGCTCTCGCTGAACCGATCAGGGCAGCCGAGGCCGCACGACCGCACACCGGCCGCACGGTGAGCGCAACCCTGACACCGGGACCGGTGACGGTAGATCTCGGCGGCAAGGTGGTCAATACCCTCGGCTACGCGGACACGGTTCCCGGCCCGCTCATTCGCGCCAACGTCGGCGATGAACTGGAAGTCGTGCTGACAAACAAACTCAGCACACCGACGTCGATGCACTGGCACGGAATCGCTCTGCGCAACGACATGGACGGAGCAGAGCCCGCGACTCCCAATGTCCCTGCGGGACAGTCTTTCACCTACAAGTTCTCCGTTCCGGACGCGGGCACCTACTGGGCGCATCCGCATGTCGGCTTGGACCTTGACACCGGGCTATACCTGCCGTTGATCGTCGACGATCCCAAGGCCCGCGCCGACTATGACGCCGAGTGGATCATCATGCTCGACGATTGGACCGACGGAGTAGGCCGCTCGCCCCAGCAGATCTTCGAGGACCTCAAGAAGGGGGGCATGGGGGCGATGGGGCAAGGCGGCATGGCCGACGGCATGAACCAGATGGGAGCCGGCGGTAGCGAACTACTCGGCGGCGACCCCGGGGACGTCACCTACCCGTACTACGTCATCAACGGCCGGATCCCGGAAGCGCCGACGACATTCCAAGCCAAGCCGGGACAGCGGATACGGCTTCGGATCATCAACGCCGGCGCCGATACCGCGTTCCGCATCGCCCTGGGCGGCCACCGCATGACGGTGACCCACACCGACGGCTTCCCCGTGGTGCCTACCGATGTCGATGCCCTGCTGATCGGGATGGGCGAACGCTACGACGCCATCGTCACCGCCGGCGACGGAGTCTTCCCACTCGTCGCGCTTGCCGAAGGCAAGGGCGCTGTGGCTCGCGCGCTGCTGGCCACCGGTGCCGGCACCGCACCTCCGGCCGGTTTCCAACCATCAGAGCTCAACGGGAAGGTCGGAACCGTCGATCTTTTCGCCGCCCCGGAGGAGGCGCGATTGAAGTGGACCAAGGCCGACAACGAGATGGTGGCCAGCCTGACCTCGGCCGATACCGGCTACCAGTGGGGAATCAACGGATTCTTTCCCGAAAACACGCCGTTCAGTGTGAGGCAGGGCCAGCAGGCGGCGATGACATTCGTCAACCGGTCACGGATGTGGCATCCCATGCATCTGCACGGCCACACCTTCGCGATCATCAATCCGGACGGTACCCAGGGCGCACGCAAAGACACCGTGATCGTGGTCCCTAACCAGTCTGTAAAGGTCGCCATCCTCGCCGACAACCCCGGCTACTGGCCGCTGCACTGCCACAACGCTTACCATGCCGAGGCCGGGATGATCACCACGTTCGACTACCTCAACTGACCATGTCAAGTTCGGCGATGAGGGCCTGACCGACCCGCTTGGCGATTCGTGACGCTGCCAGGGCGACCACTAATCCCGCTGCGCACCAATAGAGTCCGAGCATCGGCGCGTCCGACCAGCCACTGGCGTCCTTGATGTTGAACCAGAGCACCACCACGATCACCACCGCGCCAGCGGTGGGAAGCGTCAGTCCGCTGAACCGGGCGGCCCCGCCGTGCACGACGATGAAACGCTTCGCTCCGACGAACCAGACCGCCGCGATCTCGACCAGCAGGTAGCACACCATGAGGGATACCGACCCGGCGACGGCGAACAGGAAGTAGGTGTCGATGGCCGGGTTCCCGGTAGTGGCGGGCGGCCAACCAACCGTCCCGCAGATGACGTTGACCGCCAACGCCACCGCCACGATCAGCCAGGTGGCTCGGCGCGGCCCACCGGTCTGGGTGTGGATGTGCGCCAACGATTTCGGGCCGAAACCGTCCCTCGCGAAGGCGAACAGCATGCGCCCGGACGTCGACGCAGTCGCCATGTGACAACCGAACGCCCCGACCGTCGCGGTGAGTATCACCAGTAGGCTGAACCACGTGCCGATATAGGTGCTGCCGAGGTCGCCGAGCGTATTCGCGGAACGCTCGAACGCTTGCAGTCCGGCCTTGTCGGTTCCGAAACCTATTGTCTGAGCGAACATCACGACCACGAAGAGCGCGCCGGTCAGAGCCAGGGTCCCCATCAGCGCGCGCGGGATGTTGCGTTGCGGATCGGCCGTCTCCTCCCCCATCGAGGCGCAGGCCTCAAAGCCCGCCCAACTGAGGAAAGCCGCGACCACCCCGGCCAGCACAGCCGATACCGGCACGCCGGAGGTAGTGAACGTGCCGAAGTCCATCCCGGTAGTCGGGGCCCCGCCGCGCCCGAGGATGACCGCTGCCAGCACCACCATAGCCACGATCCCGACACCTTCGATGCCGAGCAGTATCTTGGCCAGCAGACGGGCATCTCGCCCGGTCAGCACGAACGAAGCCGCCGCGGCCAGCGCCACCGGCACCAACCAGGGCAGCTGGAACGGATGGACGTCACCCATCTGCATCTCGGCGAGAAGCGAATTGGTGAAGTCGGCAGTCAACGCCAACGTCGCCACCGAGAAGCCGATGTAGCCACCGAGCATGGCGAATCCGGCGAAGAATCCGGCCCGTGGGCCTGCCGTCGCGCCCACCAGTGCGTACGCCGAACCCGCGTGGTTCAAATAGCGAGTCAAACGAACGAAGCTGTATCCGACCAGTGCCACCCCGACGAGCCCGATGACGAAAACCAAGGGGATGGATTTACCGACGGTGCTGACCAGACCCTGCCCGTTGCCTGCCATCGCCAGGGTCGGCCCGACAGTGGCCATCGACAGCGCCAACGCCACCCACAACGGCAGGGTTCGACGCGGAAGCGCATCGGACGGTTCATGGTCGGGATAAGGGTCATGGCTCGGTGCGGGCATGCGTTGATTTCCTGTTGTGGCGCTACGAACGAAGCAGACCGGAAGCATAAATCGGCGTAGGTTGTCCGGCATGGCAAAGAGTTCGATCCCGGCCCGAGTGGCGGCCGGCGTCGCAGCCGGGGCCGTCTCGCTCGGGATCACGCAGTTGGTCGGGACACTGTTTTCGCCCGCCGCCGACGCCCGCAACGCGGTCGGTACCGCGATCATCAACCTGACGCCCGGACCCGTCAAGGAATGGGCGATCCAGACCTTCGGAACCTCCGACAAGACCTTCCTGACGATCATGGTGGTGGTGGTGGCCGCCGCTCTGTGCGGCGTCGCGGCGATCTGGGAGGGTTCGCGAATCCCCTTGGGAAGCCTTGTCCTCGGGGTCGCTGGGGTGGTCGGTTGCCTGGCTGTGCTGGCCCAGCCGGGCGCGGGCCCCGTTGACCTGGTACCCACTGTGATCGGCACCGGCTGCGGCATCGGGGCCATGCGCCTGCTCGCCGCCGAACCGAAACCTGGGACACGCACCGGTGCCCCGCCTGACCCCGACCGGCGGCGCTCTCTGCTGACGCTCGGCCTGCTCGGCGCCGGTGCGATCAGCGGTGTGGCGGGAACCGTACTCGGCCGCAAACGCCGGTCTGTCGCCGCCGACCGAGATACCTTCACGCTGCCTCAGATCAGCTCGCCGGCGCCGGCGATCCCGAGCGGGGTCCAACCGTCGGCCGAGGGGCTGCCGAGCTTCATCACCAGCAACGCGGACTTCTACCGGATCGACACCGCGCTCAACGTGCCCCAACTCGCCCGCGCGGACTGGAGGTTGCGGATCCACGGCCTGGTGGACCGAGAGCTCACCTACACCTTCGATGATCTGAAGGACCTCGAGCTCATCGAGCGCGCAGTCACCCTGACGTGCGTGTCCAACCCCGTCGGCGGTGAACTCATCTCCAACGCCATGTGGACCGGCTATCGGGTGCGGGATCTTCTGGCGCGAAGTGGAATCAGTCAGGACGCCGACATGGTCTTGTCCACGTCGGTCGACGGGTTCACCATCGGTACCCCCGTCGAAGCCCTCATCGACGGCCGCGACGCGATGCTGGCAATCGGGATGAACGGTGTCCCACTACCCGTCGAACACGGCTACCCGGCCCGGCTGGTGGTGCCGGGTCTGTACGGATTCGTCTCCGCTACCAAGTGGGTGATCGACCTGGAACTGACGCGTTTCGATCGCGCCGAGGCGTACTGGACGAAGCTCGGCTGGTCTGCCAAGGCGCCGATCAAGACCCAGTCCCGCATCGACGTCCCCCGGACGGGCCAACGGCTGGCGGCCGGCGCGGTCACTGTCGGCGGGGTGGCCTGGGCCCAGCATCGCGGCATCAAAGCTGTTGAGGTGCGCATCGATGACGGGCCCTGGCAGCCCGCCACGTTGGGCGCGTCCTATTCCAACGACACCTGGCGACTGTGGACCTACACCTGGCAGGCGACCCCTGGCGCACACACCATCACCGCCCGCTCCACCGACAACACCGGCGCCGTGCAGACCGAAGAGGTCGCGGCACCGCCACCGGATGGGGCGAGTGGATGGCCGTCGATCTCGGTGGAGGTTAAGTGAGGATTCAGCGGTCGGGATGAATGTCGTCGGGCACGGTGACCGTGACCACGGTGCCGCCGCCCGTCCGATCACTGAATTCCACCGAACCGCCGGCCGCTTCCACCGCGACCATCAACGAGGCCAGGCCGATATGTCCCTCGCTTACCCGGCGAGCCAGGATCTCGGGGTCGAATCCGACACCGTCGTCAACCACGGTCAGGATCGTCGCGTTTTCCTCACGCTGTAGTCCGATCTCCAGACTGTGAGCTTGAGAATGCTTGTGGGCGTTGGAAAGTAGCTCGCGAGCGGCCCGATGGATCAGGGTCTGCGCCTCCGGTCGTCCGACCTCGTCGATATCGGCTCGAACCGGGGTACCCCAACGCTGCTCATACCGTTGAGCCATGTCGCGGACCGCAGCGGTCAGACCCAACTGTTCCAGCACCTGGGGGTGCAGTGTCGCGACAGTGGTCCGCAACCCGGTGACTGTTTCGCGTAGCGCCGCATCGAGCCGGTCGAAACCCTGGGGCGTCGGGTTCTCCCTCAATTCGTCGAGGTCAAGCCGGGCAGCCAGGAGGTTCTGCAGGGGACCGTCGTGAAGCTGCTCGGACAGTTCCCGGTTGTTGCGCTCGTCAGCACGCATGGACTCAGCGATCAGCTGCCGTCGGACGTCGAGCAGACCGAGTACCCGAGCCCGGCGCCGCGAAAGGGTGAAGGACAGGGCGGTGGTTGCCGCGGTCAGCCACAGCAGGCAGCCGACCTGGACGTACACCACGGAGGGAATCGTCATGCCCATCTTCTGCTCCTGGGTGGCATAGACCGCCCACGCCAGCAGATAGCCGAGCGATGAGCTGAGGCCCAACACCCCGGTCAACAAGGGACTGTCCAGGAAGGCCACCGAGATCGGCAGCAGAAAGAAGATCGGAAACAGCGAGATCGTCGCCGGGCCCGAGGCGATGCACAGCGCAATGACCACGGCGACGTCGGCAAACGTCGACACCCACGGATACCAGGGTCGGGACGGACGGGACAGAATGAAGACCAGCCAAGCCACCGAAGCGACCGCATAAGCTGCCAGAACCGCCCTGAACAGCGCGTCGTTGCGGTGCTGGACCTGGGTGTTTTCGACGAGTAGCGCGATCAACACGATCAATACCAGGCGCAAGGTCGAGCGGATGCGCAGCGGCTCGGAGGTCAGGAAATCCAGGATGCGGCCGACGAGTCGCGTCATGGCGAGGGGGTGCCCGACTAGTCGAGCAGTCCGCGGCGCATCGCCTCGGCCACCGCGGCCGCGCGATCGCCCACGCCGAGTTTCTCGTACAACCGCTGCACGTGGGTCTTGACCGTGGACGGGGCAAGAAACAAGTGCTTGGCGATCGCCGGGATGCTGCCCCCCTCCGCGATCATCGCGAGCACCTCCCGCTCGCGGGCGCTGAGCACCGGGCCGCTCGGTTCGGCACGCCGTCGAATCTCGGCAGCCAGCCCAGCCGCCATCTGCGCGGGCACGACATCTCTTCCCTGCGCGCAATCCAGCACCGCATTGACGATCTCGTTGCGCGATGATTCCTTGGGGAGAAAGCCGGCCGCGCCCTGCTGAAGCGCGTGGTAGACGATCGCCGAATCGTTGTTGGCCGACACCAGCAGCACCCGGGTGGGCAATTCGTCGCGCAATACCGCGGCAGCGACCTGGGCACCGTCCATACCCGGCATCTGATGGTCGAGCAGTGCGACCTGCGGTCGATGCTCTTTGATCGACGCCAGCGCCGCTGGCCCGTCCTCGGCTTCGTCCACCACCTCGACGAGGCCGCTGCCGGTCAGTGCACGCACCAGCCCGTCACGGAACAGCGGGTGGTCATCGGCGACTACGACCGTCACCTTCTGGTTGTTGAAGGTTTCTCGCACGCAGAGATCCTTCCATAGAGCCGACTTCGAGTCGGTTGAAAGACCGTCACACTGGCGCGGGTGGCCCGATCGGTGGACAGCAGTTTCATCCTGCACCCAGTCCGGTCGGCCTACATGCGCCAACACCCGATCCGGCCAGAGTTGATCGCAGCCAAACAATTGGCTCCGAGAAACAGGAGGAACCATGAACAACACCCGCACCCGCACCATCCGGGCCATCCTGGCCGCACCGATCCTGTCGGCCGCAGTCCTGACCGCCGCCGTTTCCGCGGCGACCCCCGCGGTGGCCCAACCGACGACCGGGACCGCATGCGCAAGCATGGCGATGCCCGGCACCCAGGCCCCGGCCGGCAGCCCCAACCTCATGACCCGGGCCGGTATGATCGCCGCCGCCAACGGCCCGGCCGCGTCGACCGACGCCCCGATGGACTGCTCCGCGGCAAGCCATGGCTAGGTCCAACTGGTAAGGAGTGCCCGAATGCCTGCTCCACTCGCCCTGACCATCACGCTGCTGCTGGTATTCGTCATCGGCGTGGCCATCCAGCGGGGCAACACCTGCACGGTGGTGGCTGTCGACGACATCGTCCACCGCGGCTCCTGGGAACGGTTCGGAGCGATCGCCTCCGCCTGGTTCTGGGTAGCAGGCGGCCTGGCACTGCTGTCGCTGACGACGGGTTTGAACCCCGAGGCCAAGGTCGTGCCGGTCACCGTCTGGTCGGTGGTGGGCGGCGCCATCCTCGGGGTGGGTGCGGTAATCAACGGTGCCTGTACTACCGGCACCATCGCCCGCATCGGGTCCGGTGAGTACACATTCGCACTGACGATTGTCGGCTTCTTCCTCGGGTGCCTGCTGGCACCGCACCTGCTGCCGCGGGAGGCGATCACCCACACGGTCTCGCCCGCCGCCACGACGTCGCTGAATCATCCCGTCCTCGCGCTGCTCGGACTCGCCGCAGTGACGGCACTCACCGCGCGCAGATTGATCTGGGGCCCGCACGAAACCTTCCGGGAGTTCTTGCGCCGCGCCTGGGATCCGCGCACGGCAGTGGTGATCATCGCTGTGATGTTCGTCGCCGCCGTGCAGATCTCCGGCGCCTGGGCGTATACCGACCTGCTCGGCAACGTAGCCAAAGGTCAGATCGGCGACGTTCTGTCACAACTGACGTTTTTCGTCGCCATGCTCGCCGGGGCGGTGGTCGCCGGCCGATCGCAGGTCGGAACCCGGTTGATCGGACCACTGGCGCCCCGGGTGGTCCGCTGCACCCTCGGTGGGATGGTGATGGGCATCGGATTCACCGTCGCCCCAGGCGCCTTCGACGGTCTCACCCTGCTCGGCCAGCCGCTGTTACTTCCGTATGCATGGGTGGTGATGACCGCCTGCTACCTCGCGGTTCTGCTCGGCATCCTGTATCTGCGCTCGAACCTGGGCGCCCGGATCACAGCGCGGCGCGGATGAAGTTTTCCCGGCCGGGGAACTGGGATTCAGCCCCGCTGGGGTCGGCAGCGAGGCGACGGTCTTCGGTCTCGGCGCGTCCGCAGCCGGAGACTATTCTGCTGATGGGTCGGACGGGAGGCGCCGAGTGAGCAGCGTATGGTTCATCACCGGCGCATCGCGCGGCCTGGGCAGGCAGTGGGTGATCGCCGCCCTGGACCGCGGCGACCGGGTCGCGGCCACCAGCCGCGACCTGTCCGCCCTCGCGGATCTTCGCGAGATCTACGGCGACGCGATCGAACCGATAGAGCTTGATGTCACCGACCGGCAGAACTGCTTCGTCGCCGTCCAGGCCGCCCACAGCCGTTTCGGGCGGATCGACATCGTGGTCAACAACGCAGGATACGGACAGTACGGCTTTGTCGAGGAGCTCGCCGAGGACGAGGCGCGCGCCCAAATGGACACCAATTTCTTTGGCGCGCTGTGGATCACGCAGGCTGCGCTGCCGTTTCTGCGCGCTCAGCGCAGCGGGCGCATCATCCAGGTTTCCTCGATCGGGGGGGTTCTGGCCTTCCCTAACCTGGGGATCTACCACGCGTCGAAGTGGGCACTGGAGGGGATGACCCAGTCTCTCGCCGGGGAGGTGGAGTCGTTTGGGGTGCGGGTGACCCTGGTAGAGCCGGGCGGGTTCGACACCGACTGGATCACCGCGGCGCCGCATTCCGAACCGTTGGCTGCCTACGACGTCCAGCGCACGGTCTTCGAGTCGGCGCGCGTCGAGCGCAGGGTAGACCTCGGTCGGCCGGAAGCGACCCGATCGGCGATTCTGGCCATCGCGGACGCCGCCGACCCACCGCGGCGGGTGTTACTCGGCCGACACGCATTCGACTGGGTCAGAGCGGAATACCGCAACCGCCTAGCCGAGTGGGAGCGCTGGCAACCCGTTGCGGTGGCCGCCCACGGGGAAGAAGTTCAGGAGACCGTGATCGAGGGAATCGTGCCGCGCGGTGCGGTCGAGGCCAGACCCGAGAAGTAGGCGCCCGACCACATCCACAGGCCGGCCTGCAGCAGCAGCGCACTGGATGCTAAGTCAGCGTCGCGGTTGGCATAGCCCTGCATGCTGGCCAGCGTCGCGGCCTTGCTGATCATCAGGTAGGCCGAACTGAGATCCACCAGGGACGCGTATGACGTCGGAGATAGGCCTCCAGCCCCGATGATCTTCCAGACGAACTTTCCGGCGCCGGTCGTCAGTTCAAGTGCCGAGGTCCACACCTTCATCTCAAGCCAGCGCAGCGTCGGCGGATCCGCGAGATCGATCAGGGCGCCGTCATAGCGGTTCGCGATCTCCAGGTCGACGAGGGATGAGTTGCAGTCAAGGAATCCGTTGCAGGTCAACGTGTCCTTCATCGAAGGCACCCCGGCAGGCGGGTTGTCCAGGATGTAGTCCAGATAGCCCTTGTTGTAGCCGTAGAGGGCCAGAAGCACCGGAACTGATGCGTGGGCGGCGGGTCTGGACAGCAACGGCACATTGCCCACCCCGGTCAGGCCGCCGACCAGCACGCTGAACATCCGCAAGCCGATGGCCGACACCACTCCCCCCGACGAGGTGGTCGCGCTGGGCGGTTCGGCCGGGTCGGCACGCAGGTTGTCCCGCAGCCAAATTCCGCCGAAGTACCCCGAGGCGGCGAGGTTGCCCATCTCCACCCGCTGCTGGGCCCTGGTGAGCTTGACCGATGCCAGGGTGTCAAGACTTCCGGTCGCCAGGTCGCCGAAGAAGAAGCGGGGCGCGTCGGCCGGGTCGCCGCCCTCGGCCACGTACACGTCGGCGGCGTCGGTGATCGCCTCCTGCGACACGGAGTATGCACGGGTTTTGCTGACCGGCATCGGCGGCAGGTCCACGGTCACCACCGGTGCGGCCTGGCGCACCCGGGCGGTCGATCTCGGAGCTCGCGGTGCCGAGGCCACCGTGTCCGCGGCCCGGGGCTGGCGGCCGGCGGACCGGCTCGTTGCACCACCCGCGCGCGCGTGATCAGACACCGATTTTGCGGTGCGTGGGGAGGATTCAGTGCGCGTGGAGGATTCGGCATCTGGGGCGGCCGCGGCTACGCCGTGTCCGCAGAGAACCGCCGCGCCTAGGCCCAAGCCCAGGGCCATCGCCCAGTGCAGGCTCACCGACGCAGCTCGTGCCACGACGAAAGCCTAGCTTTACCCGCCTGTCAGGACCTAGCCGAGACGAGTCCCGGACTGCCGACCCCGATGGTGATCCGCGGTGAGGCGGCCGGGTCGAGCCACGTCAATATGGACTTCATCTCCTCGCGACCGATCGCGACGCAACCCCAGGTGGGGCTGCCGTCGGTGACGTGCAGGAAGATCCCGGACACTTTTCCGGGGATGCGCTGCGGGTTGACCGCGATGTTGACCGCATAGTCGTAGACCGGCCCGGAGTCATAGAGGTTCTCGGTGATCGACGAGGGGTTCGTCGCCGACCGGACATGGGTGTTGTAGGTCGGCGAGCTGGCGTCCTCGTCCCACCAATCCTGCGAGGTGGCCTGAAAGTACGGCATCTTGGTGCCGGGGTTGGGCTCCCGACCGAAGGCCTGGTCGAAGGTGAAGGTGCCTTCCGGGGTGCGGTGGATGCCGTCGCCCGGCACCCCGACCCCGAGTGAGCCAACCTTCGCCTTCGTCGGGCCGAGCACGGCCTTCCACTGTTGGCCGAACCTCTGATACGCGGTCAGGGTGCCCGTGGTGTCCGGCGCCGCGGGCACGCCGACGACGATCCACTGCGACGGCTGGCCGACCGGCGCCGGAGTGGGCGCGGCCGCAGCGGGGGCGGCCAGTTGCAGCGTCAGCGCGGCCAGACCGAGCGCGAGAATCTTCTTCACCACGTTCCTCAGGCTACTGGCGGAGCGGGGTGACTCAGCGGTCGCGAAACAGGTTCGCCGCCCAACCGGGAGCGAATCGAGACCGGCGCCCCGCGGGTTCTCAGGACTCTTTGACCTGGGAATACCAGATACGGTCGGCGACCGAGACGATGTCATCGGAGATCGCCGATACGCGGCGGTAGAACTCGCGGCGTGCGGTGACGACGCTGATGTCGGTGACCGCGAGCAGATCCCCGGCCGCCTGGCGATAGATCCGTTCGAGATTGCGTTGAGACTTCACCGCCGCGTCGGCGGCCTCGGTGGCCGAAGCCCTCGCTACCGCCGCGGCCTTGCCGCGCCGTTCGGCCAGCGCGGTGAACGCGGTCTGGATGTGCTGCACACCCTCGGCGAGGAGCGCGGCCATGTCGGCGGTGGCCTGATCCGGCGGGACGTTCATGGCCTCGGCCTCGCGGACGGTGTTCTTGGCACCGTTGATCACCTTGTCCAGATCACGGGACAACTGGAACAGGTCTTCGGGCTGCAGCGGAGTGGTGAACGCCTCGCTGACCGCATCGACCAGACCGCGGCGCACTTGGTCGCATTCGTGCTCGGCGGTCCGCACGTCCTCGGCGCTGGCGGCGTCCCCCGCCGCCCATGCCGCGAAGGCGTCCATGCCCCGCACCGTGGCGACGGCCTGCGTCTGCAGCATGCCGATCACATCGGGGGTCTCCGGCAGGAACCAGCGGGTCGACGAGCTCACGATGCTCTCCAGTTCACGGCGCATTCCCATGTCATAGGACTCTCCAGACAAGAAGGACGAGAACGGCCAGCAGTGCTGCCGCCGGAATGGTGGTCAGCCACGCGACGCCCATCTCCCGCACGATCTGCCATCGGACGTGTTTCCAGCGACGGCGGCCACCGCCGACTCCGACGACCGAAGACGCCACCACCTGGGTGGTACTGACCGGCGCACCCACCAGCGAGGCCCCCAGGATCACCGCTGTCGAGGATGCCTGGCTGGAGAACGAGTCCAGGGGCGTGAGGGTGAAGATCCGCCGGCCGATGGTCTTCACGATCCGCCAACCGCCCAGCGCAGTCCCGGCGGTGAGCGCGAGACCGGTGACCACCTTCGCCCACAGCGGGACCGTCATCGTGGTGGTCTGCCCCGAGGCGAGCAGCAGGACGGCGATGACACCCATCGCCTTCTGCGCGTCGTTGCCGCCGTGGCTGAACGAAAGTCCTGCCGCCGCAACCCATCCCCCACCCCGGACCGGCCCGTTCCAGCGCGTCGTCCACCGGCGTGAGATCAGCCGAAGGAATCGCAGCAGCAGGAACGCCACGGCGAATCCCAATGGCGGGGAGATGAATAATGCGATCAAGACGCCGATCACCCCGGTGGGGTGCCAGCCCTGGAAGCCACCCCAGTGCACCGACCCCAAGCCGCCCGTGCCGGAGAGCATGCCGTCGGCGACTGCGGCACCGACGAGTCCACCGACCAGTGCGTGGCCCGACGAGGATGGCAGTCCTCGCCACCAGGTGATGAGGTTCCAGGCGGTCGCCCCAGCCAGTCCGGCACCGACGACCGCCACCATCTGGCTCTGCGGAACAGTGACGATCTTGCCAATGGTGTCGGCCACGGCGGTGCCCAGTAGGACGGCGCCGCCCATGTTGAACACGGCTGACAAGGTGATGGCCTGCCCCGGGGTGGCGCCCCGGGTGGCCACCAGGGTGGCGATGGCGTTGGAGGCGTCGTGGAACCCGTTGGTCAGGGCGAAAGCGACAGCGAAGCCGATGGCGATGATCAGCCCGACTTCCACTGCGCTGCCTCCCCTTCGACCGGGCTTACCTTAGTTGAATTTCCGGTGAACGGGGCGCAGACGATCGCTTAACAGACCACCGCGACGATCCGGCCACCACGACCGGTCACTGTCTTAGCCAGTAGTTTCCGAGGATGACCGACGGCACTGGTGAACAGCTGTTTTGGATACCTCCCCCGGCCCCGCAGGCCCGGGGCAAGACCTGGCCACTGTGGTTGCTCTACCTCGCCGCGGTCCTCACCGGGTCGGTCATCTTGACCGTCGCCCTGGCGGCCTCGTTCGCCCAGACCCCCCGAATTGCGGCCGGAAGCGTCGTCGTGTTCGGGGCTTTCGGGGTGGTGTGCACTCTGCTGCTCAACCGGATTCCGTACTTCTGCCCGGTTGGGCGGCTAACTCGGGGGCTCGCCGCACTGTGGGGTGGCACCGCGGCCGCCGGGTACGCGCTGCTGGCCAACATCTCGATCTACGAGTCCTTCGCCGAACGGGGGGCGTCAGGGTGGTCCTTGTTCACCCCGTTCACCGAGGAACCGTTGAAGGACTTGGGCATTGTGATCGTGTTGCTGCTGGCAACCACACGTCCGCGCACGGCACTTGACGGTCTGGTAGTCGGATCCTTCGTGGGTCTGGGGTTTGAGGTCGTCGAGGACATCGTCCAGTCGATCAACAACGCGATCGCGTCGGCGGCGCCGGGGAGCCCGGACAACTGGGGATCACTTGTCGTCGACGTGGTCCACGAGGTGGTGCGCCGCAGTTGGACCGGCCACATCGTCCTCACCGGCATCGCCGGATTCGGTATCGGGTACGCGATGACCGTCCGGTACCGGCCGGGGATACGGCGTTGGGGGGGCGCGGCGGCACTGGTGCTGGTGGCACTCGCCGGGCATCTGCTGTGGAACTCGCACCGATTCGGGCTGTTCTATGTTCTCGGTCAGTTCGCGGTTTTGGGTCTTTACCTGTGGTTGATCCGGGTCGGCCGGGCACAGGAGGCCGCGGTCTACGTTCCGTATCTGTCCTATGCGCCGGTGGTGGATCCGGCGCTGGCCGCGTCGATGCACTCAGCCAGGTCGCGTCGCGCCTACCGTTCTTCGGGCTCCTGTCCGGCTAAGCGACAGCGGGCGGCCGCCCGACTCGCGGCCGCGATAGCCACCGGAGATGTTCCGGCGGCCCAACGATCGGCGGCACAGGTCGCAGTCTGATCAGCAGCACTTCCGCCCAGCTTCAGCGCTGAGCTGATGGTGCTCGGTGGGATCGGCGGCTTTGACCGCGGCGACGTAGCTGTCGATGTCGATCTTCTTACCGCCCACCCACGTGCCCAGCACCTTGACCTGATCGACGATCTGATCGGCCGGAACGGTGTAGACATCCGCCGAAAGCTCAACCAGGTCAGCGTATTTTCCGACCGCCAGCGATCCGATCTCGTGGTCACGCTTCAGTTGATAGGCGCCGTTGATGGTGATGGCCTTCAGCGCGTCATCAAGGCTCACAGCCTGATTCGCACCGTGGACGTTGCCGGCGATGGTCCTGCGGGTCACCGTCTGTTGCACGTTGAGCAGTTGGTTGGGTGGGGTCACCGACCCGTCGTTGTGGTAGCTCGGCGTCACGCCGGCCTCGAAGGCGTCCCGGATCCGCTGCCACTGTGCGCCGTACTCGGAATCGAACATCACCCCGTCGAGCAGATCCCCCCAGTAGATGTACTGGAAGGGACTCAGGGAGCAGGTGACGCCGAGCGCGGCGGCACGTTCGAACTGATCTCGGCGAGCCGCCCCGAGATGCTCCACCCGCCAGCGGTGATCCGAGCCGAGCAGATTGAACTTGGCCAGTGCGCGCGCATAGGCGTCGAGCACCACGTCGAAGCCGACGTCGCCGTTGCAGTGGAACGCGATTTGGTAGCCGGCCGGGACCAGGGTATCGAGCACCTCGTCGAGTTGGGCGCGGGTGTAGTTCATCTGCGGCTCACCGCGAGGGCTGAGGGGTATCTCCGCGGTGCGGGTTGTCGAGTTATCGAGGTAATCAAAGGAAATCGCGATGTTGCCAAGCCACGGCGAACCGTCGGCCCACAATTTGATACCCACCTTCCGCACCAGGTCGGGGTCTGGGAAGGTGATGTCGTCCCCGGCGTCAGGCTCGATGGACATGTGATAGACGTGCAGTCGCAGTGGGCATCCCGGAACCGAGGCCAGCGCGGCGTAAGCCTGGTATTGCCGGGAGTTGTAGGTGTGCTCCGAAGTGGCGGTGACACCGTTCTCCGCCATCAGCTTGTAGAACAACGCCGCCGAGTGCAGTGGGTGCGGGATCGCGGTGGGCATCACCGCGGCGACCACCATCATCAACGCACCCGACTCGAATGCGGTGCCGTTGCTCGTCGCGCCGTCGGCCTCGCGGCCGAAGCTGCCGCCCACCGGGTCCGCCGGCGCCTTCAGGTCCGGCCAGCCCATCAGCTTGATCGTCGCGGTGTTGAAGTAGATGCCGTGGCCGGAGTTGTCGATGACGACGACCGGGCGGTTCGGGAAGATCGGGTCGAGCACCTCCCTGGTCGGCATCGGGGCCTGCTGCAGCAGGCGGTCGACTCCGTTGAAGACAAGCACCTGGTCGGCCGGATTGTCCTTGTCGGCCTTGGCGAAGATCGCCTTGACGTCATCCCAGGTCTTGACGCCGACGTTGGGTGAGACCCAGTAGGCCGGCTCCTGGGTGGCCATCCCGGACAGCAGCGGATGGCTGTGCGGTTCGACGAACCCGGGCATCAGCACCGTGCTGCCCAAGTCGGTCACCGCGACACCGGGGGCGACCGCTTGCGCCTCGGCAACCGAGCCGATAGCGGCGATCCGCCCGGTTGCCGAATCGATGGCGATGGCGCGTGCCCGGGGATGGGCGTCGTCCATGGTGATGATCGTCGCGGCTTTGAGGATTGTGTCGGCTGCCATGGCTCCCACCGTATCGGGGCGTAGGTTGGAAGTCTGGCAGCGCGAGGGGATCCGACATGTCCAACCACTTCACCGGCCTGAGCCTGGGGCCTCCACTAGGGGATCAGCGTCTCGATCTGTGCGATCTGTACGCGTTCGCCGCACCCGCCGACCCGGACAAGACGGTGCTGATCCTCAATGCCAACCCGCGCGCGGATGCGCTGCACCCGAACGCCGTCTACCGGTTAGCGGTCGATAACGACGGGGACCTGCGAAACGACTTCGCCTTCAGCTTCGTCTTCTCCGAGCCGCAGGATGGTCGTCAGACTGTCGATGTTTTCCTGGCTACTGGACGCGATGCGCGATCACCGGAAGCGGTCGGCGAGAGGATCTTCGAATCGGTCGACGTTTCCTTCGGGCAGATGCCCAATGTCGTCGAGTCCGGGTCGTTCACATTCTTCGCCGGTGCCCGCAGCGACGCGTTCTTCTTCGACTTCGATGGAATCCAGAACCTCTTCGACATCTCCGGCGGCCGCAACTTCACCGCTCCCCACCTCGGCGGCCAATCCCCCTGGACCGGTGTGGATTCGAATCTTGCGGCCAACGTTTTCTCGATCGTGATCGAGATGCCCACCACCGCGCTCGGCGCCGACCCGGACGTCCGGATCTGGGGACGGTGCAGCCTGCGCCGCGAGGACGGCACCCTGCATCACGTGGATCGCGCCGGCCACCCGTCAGTGAGCAGCTTCTTCAATACCGACGACACCAAAGAGGCGTACAACGCCGGTGAACCCGCTGACGATCGGGAGCGCTGGATGGAGCAGTTCATCCACCTGATGGGGCATACCGGCGGCTACGGCCGCGACGAGGCGATCGCCGCCATCGAGGCCGAGGGCACGTTGCCGGACATGCTGACCTACAACCCGTCCCGGCCGGCGAAGTATCCGAACGGGCGGGTGTTCACCGACGACGTCATCGACTACCGGCTGGCGTTCCTGACCAAGGGCGAGTGCCCACCGTCGGGCCTGTCACCGCACACCGACACGCTGAACCGATTCCCGTATCTGGGACCGCCGCATCAAGGAACCGCGTAACACTGGGACACTGTCACCATGGCCGGGGAAGCGGGATCCGAACTCACTTTCAGCAGTCTGGGGGCGGCGAGCACCGTCACCGGCTCCAAACATCTGCTGGAGAGCGGCGGTAGGCGGATTCTGGTCGACTGCGGACTGTTCCAAGGAGTGAAGAACCTTCGCGAGCTGAACTGGGCTCCCCTGGCCGTCGATCCGAACAGCATCGACGCGGTCGTGGTGACCCACGCCCACCTCGATCACACCGGCTACCTGCCGCGGTTGGTACGCGAGGGGTTCACCGGACCGATCTTCTCCACTGAAGCCACAGCTGCGGTCGCCGAAATCATCCTTCGGGACAGCGCCTACCTACAGGAGCGCGACGCGGCGTTCCTCAACAAGCACAAGGCCTCCAAACACCATCCGGCCCTGCCGCTTTACGACGGCGACGACGCCCAGCGCACCATGGATCTGTTCCGAACTCATCCTTTCGGGCAGGAGTTCAGCCTGTGGGACTCCGGCCGCGAGTGCGCGGCCCCGAGGGTGACGTTCCGGCGTGCGGGCCACATCCTCGGTGCGTCCACCGTCGACGTCTGGTGGCAAGGCCGGCGCATCGTCTTCACCGGCGACCTGGGCCGATATGACGACCCGATCATGCTCGACCCCGATCCGGTCACCAATGCCGACTACCTGGTGATGGAGTCGACCTACGGGGACCGGGTGCATGAGAAGACAGATCCCGCCGAAGCACTCGCCGCAGTAGTCGAGGCAACGGTCAAGCGGGGTGGCACCCTGGTGGTTCCGGCATTCGCGGTCGGCCGGGCACAGACGCTGCTCTACTACCTGTGGCAACTGCGCAGCGCCGGTCGGTTACCGGATGTGCCGATCTACCTCGACAGTCCGATGGCGATCAACGCCAGTGAATTGCTGGGGGAGTTCTCCGATGACCACCGCCTCGGGCCCGGCGTCTACGAGGGTATGTGCGCGATGGCCAGCTATACCCGGGATGCCGAGCAGTCGATGAAGATCTCGGCCAGCACCGGCCCCAAGATCATCATCTCGGCCAGCGGTATGGCTACCGGCGGTCGAATCCTGCACCACCTCAAGGCATTCGCGCCGGATCCGCGGAACACCATCATGATCACCGGCTACCAGGTGCCCGGCACCCGCGGCGCGTCGATCGCAGCCGGTGAAAGATTCGTCAGGATCTACGGCGAGTGGATACCGATCAAGGCCCAGGTCGCCGACCTCGCCATGCTGTCCGCCCACGCCGACGCGGACGAACTGATTCGTTGGGCATCCGGTTTCACCGCGCCACCGAAGAAGGTGTTCGTGGTGCACGGCGAACCGCAGCCTGCCGATACACTGCGCAGTCGGCTCGGGCGCGAATTCGGCTGGGAGGCTGTGGTTCCCCGGATGAATCAGCTCTTCGAACTGTAGCTATCTCTGCATGATGTACGCCGGGTACGGGGCGGCGTCGGCGGCGATCTCGACGCCCATATGGGTTCGGTAGTACTCGACGCTGTCAACGGTAGTCCGTACCGCCAGCCCGTGGCGTTCGTAGAAGGCGATGGCGCGGCGGTTGGAGGTCGCGACAAGGAGGATGTAACGCTTGCCTGGGTTCAGCGTTTCATGGAGGGTATTGACGAGCGCCGAACCGGTACCGGTACCGATCGCCTCCGGGTGCAGATAGATTCGGTGCAGTTCCGGTTCAGGCCCCAGTTCGTCGTAGTGCAGGAAACCGGCGACCCGGCCATCGCGTTCCGCGACCAGAAAGCGGCTGTCGGGTTGTCGATTCGCAGTCTCGATATCGTCGGCCACCGCGTCATCGACATACAGTGCGCCGACGACTGTCTCGATGACCGCGGGATCCAGTGAACCGGCGTAGGTCGGCGGGAACGCCAACCGGCCTATCGCGGCTACCGCCGGCGCATCATCGACGCTGGCCTGCCGAACCTGCATGTCAGCCGCCCCGGGCGGTAGTCAATGCGCTGCGGAAGTGGTCCACGGTGGCAAGTTCGGCGGCGACTGGGGCCGCGATCTCCTGTTCGGCGACCTTTCCGACCTCGGCCCGAAGTGCTTGGTGCGCAGCACGTCCCGCCCGTCTGGCGCTGCCGCGGGCAAGCACGCGGCCGATCGCCGCCAGCACCAGGCCACCCAGCATTCCGACGACCAACAGCAAGGTCGGAAGGGGGAAGCCCTCGACGGTGGGGGCCTGGGCAACCTGAAACTGGAAATAGGCCAGGGCAGCCAAGCCGAGTAGCCACAATCCCCCGACAACCGCCACAGCGAACAGCAACCACTGCAGCACCCCGAAAGCCGACCACCAACGCGGATCGCGAGGCGGCACCAACGGAGCACGGGTGACGGCTTGGTCGAGGTGATCGGCGAGGCCGGCCGATGCGCGGTCGGCGACCGCGCGGGTGCTCTGCACCCAGGCTTGGGGCGCCCCGGCACTGACCTTGTCGACGTAGCCGAGCACCGCACTGTTGGCGCGGGCCTTGGCCACCGGGTCGTTGGACGGCAGCGACGACCGCACCAGGCGCGGATCGACCCCCGGACGTTCGAGGCGTAGTTGCGCGACAGGATCTTTACGCAGCCGCGCAAGCCATTTCAGCGGGGGCCACCCCACCGCCTGGACCGCCTTGCGCTGGCGGGACTTCTCGATCGCCGACTCGATCACCGGTGCGCCGGCCGCCTCGGTGAGGACGTCAGTCAGCCGCGACACATCGGCGGCGTTCGCACCTGCCACCGGTGAACCCGGGTCGTCTGCGGCGCGGGCCAGACCATCGGCGGCGGTGGCGACGTCGGCGGCCAGTCGGGCCACCGCCGTGCGGCGGCCGGAGACTGCGGACAGAATCCGTTCGGCCAGCGACTCGAGGCCTTCGCCGCTGCGATTCGAGACGCCCAGCACCACCGCGTCGGTCAACCCGTCCTCGGCCACCAACCGTCGCAGGTGCGAAAGGCATTGCTGGGCATCGGCGACCGGAAGCTTGTCGACCTGGTTGAGCACCACGACGGTGACGTCGTCGTGGCGGGCAAACCGGCGCAGGTACTGCTCATGTACCAGGGCGTCGGCGTACTTCTGCGGGTCGAGCACCCACACCATCAGATCCACCCGATCCACGAAGTGATCGACATGGGCCCGGTGGCTGGACTGGGTGGAGTCATGGTCGGGAAGGTCGATGAGAACCAGATCGGCCAGGGCCGCGGCTCCCCCGGAAGCGACATGCCAGCGGGTGACCCCCAACCACTCCAGCAGCGCGAGTGTCTCCGGGGTTTCCTGCCAGATCGCCGCCAGCGGTTCGGATGTGGTGGGGCGCAGTACGCCGGTTTTGGCAACGTCCTCCCCCACGATGGAGTTGAACAGCGTGCTCTTGCCCGCTCCTGTGGAACCGGCGAAGGCAACAACAGTGAGTTGCTCGGACAACCCGCGCCTGGCTCGTGCGCGCTGAGCCACCGTCCGGGCCTGCTCGACAGCCTCCGGTGGTAGCCGGCCCTCGGCAATATCCGCGGCCCCGGCCAGTCCGGCGAGTCTGCGGTCGAGGTCTGCCCCGTCGACGAACGACTGTTCGGTGCGTATCGGGTTCAGCCGCGCCAGCAGGTCTTTCATCATCAGCCGTTCCACCAATCCCGCAGCGCCTCGCGCCACTTTCGCCGGCCCGCGGATTCTTCGCCGGGGGCCGGCGGAGCTGCCGGTAGCAGCGCCTCGGCGTCCTCGGCGTCTCGGGCCTGCTGGACCTGGCGGACCGCCGAGCGCAGTCGGTCAGGGAGTTCGGGGTCGAGCTCCAGCGCATCCAGTCGGGACAGGAACCGGGCCTGCTCCTGGTCCATCAACCCGGAGACCCGTTCTGTGAGTTTGTCCATGGCGGCCTTGGACATTCGCCGGACACCGTCCTCGCCGAAGACGGCTTCGAGGAGTTTCTGCGCCAGCACGGTCGAGGCGCTGGCGATACCGATCTCCGCGCCACTGAGGCCACCGGTGGTGGAGAACACCACCACCATCAGCGCCAGCGTTATGGCATTGACGCCGTATGCCATCGCGCGTGCCGTCTGTCGTTTGTCGGCGCCTTCGGTTCGGATCAGATCAAGCAGGTCGTCCTGCCACGCCCTCACCAGGCCGGCGGCCCGATCGGGGAAATCCGCCGAGGCCCGCGCCAGGTCTGAGCCGGCCAGGAGGGCTCTACCGGCGTCGTCCGCCCGCCAGGCCCGGTCGGCGCGGCGTGCCGCCTCGTTCGCGGAGTCGACGAGCAGGGTGGCAAGACCGGATTCGATCGCCTCGCTGACCCGTTCCGGCGGTGCCGGCTCTCCTCGGACCGCCGCACTGAGCCGGTCTCGCAGCCGTCCGACGCCCTCCTCGAGCCGCTTGAGCATCTGACCGGTACCGACGAATTCCTGCCAGCGGGCCAGCACCTCGCCGCGCATCAGCGATCCGTCGGCGGCCACCTGCTCGAGTCCGGCGACGGCCTGGGCGTAGGACCTTTCCACCTCCGCGCGCAGCCTGGAAGCGGTATTGATCTGTGCTGCAACGGCTTCGGTAACGATCGACATATCGGAGGCAATGTGCCCGACCGCCCCGTCGACGGTACGGCGGGCGACCGCCGCCCGCATCGCCGCGTCGGCGACGAGGCTGTTGAGCCAGGCCTGCATGTCAGCAGTGCGATCGGGAGGCAGCATGCCGTCGACCAACGACGACTCGGGGATAACGAAAAACGGCGCGTTGCCCAGGCGTTCGTCGGCGAGCATCTGGCGCACATGCGCCGTCACTTCGGCCAGCGCCTCCGGCGGCACCCGGTTGAGCACGATCACCACCGCGGCGTTGCGCATCACCGCCGCGCGCAGTGCCGCCCACGGCACGGCGTCGGCGTAGCGGGAGGCCGTGGTGACGAAGAACCAGAGGTCGGCGGCGGCCATCAGCATGCCGGCCATCTCGCGGTTCGTCTGGGACACCGAGTCCAGGTCGGGGGCGTCGAGCAAGCCGATACCGGCCGGGACCGTGTCCACCGCGACCAGTCGCAGGCCGAAAACGTCATCGATACCGGCTAGCGCATTCCCACCGGTGATTCGGGGAAGTCTCGGCAGGATGTGGTCGGAGGCGAACCAGTCGGCGTCGGCGGGGTTATGCGCCAGTACCGGATGGCGGGTGGTCGGCCGCAGGACTCCCGGTGTGGTCACCGGGGTGCCGACCAGCCGGTTGACCAGAGTGGACTTGCCGCTACCGGTAGAGCCGCCGACGACGGCCAGCAACGGTGCGTCGGCGTCCCGCAATCGCGGAAGGATGTAGTCGTCGAGTTGGTTGGCGAAGCTGCCCGCCGTGGCCCGCGCTGCGTCGGCGCCCGGCCCAGGCAGCGGGATCCGCACCTGCCCCAGTGCGTCGCGCAGCGACTCCAGCGGGGCCAGCAAGGTTCCGGACACTGCTACATCGTGCCCTAGGCCGTCAGTCGCTAACCCCCGTTGCGGACAAGCGCGATGGCTAACTCGTTGACGAACCGGCCGCCGGGAGCATCGCCGGCATTGCAGGACCCGTCGGATTCACCGGGACGCTTGACCCACAGGTAGGCGTCGGCGTGCGCCCCGGCGGTCGCGGTGGTGGGCGCGACACCCAGTGCCCGGCCGGGCGGGTTGCACCAGTCCAGCGCGACACCGGTGGCCGGGCCCAGACCGTTGCGTGAGGTGTCGATGACGTAGTGCGCGCCGCCGGTCAGCCCGGAGATCGCCTCTCCGTATCCGATCTCCTCCTCGGTGGTGTAGAAGTTCGCGGTGTTGAGGCTGAAGCCGCGCGCCCGGGCCACCCCCGCTTGGTTGAGCCGGTCGGCCATCACGTCGACGGGGGTCCACCGGGAGTGGCCGGCGTCGACGTAGACGACGGCGGCCGGATTGCGGGTCAGCGAGTCCACGGCATAGCTGATCAGCCCGAACCGCTCCTGCTGTTGTTCGGGCGAGAGGCAGTCGGCCATGGCTAGCGCGTCGGGTTCCAGAATGATCGCGGCCGGCATGTCGCCCAGGCCGGCGGCCACCGCGTCGATCCATCCCCTGTAGGCGGCGGCTGACCCGAAACCGCCGGCCATATAGCTTCCGCAGTCGCGATGGGGAATGGCGTAGAGCGTGAAGACCGGCGTGGCACCGGCGGCCTGCGCCGCACCGGCGAACCGCGCCACCGTGCTGGAAGCACGGCCTGCCGGGAACGCCTCGTCGAGCCAGTAGGACGCCGGGGTGTTGGCGATGGTGCTCAACTCGGGACTCGACGGGTTGTTCTTGGCGGCGAGCATCGCCGACGAGATCGGGTCGACGTAGAACGGCTTGCCCGCCAGTGGGTTGGATTCGTCGACCAGTCGCATCGCCGGGGCGGGGACGACCGGATTTGCGAGGAGGCCGGCGCAGGCCATTGCCGACACCATGAGGGGAGCGACAACCCGCCCGAGAACACCGAAAACTGAGGAGATCACGGAAAGAAAATAGAACGGCCTTAGGCGATCTGGTTAATGTTCACCCTCTCGACACTCCCTTGACGGCGCATCCGTCACTCCAGTCCCATGAACCCCACTCCGCCCCCATTCCGCCCCGTCGATCGAGGAACCACGCAGACCCTTACTCGCACTTTGTCTGCCAGGTTCCTCGCTCGACGGGGGGTGTGAATAGCCGAAGAGGTGCGCGGCAGAAAACTGGCACCGTCACCGCCATGGAGGCATTCATCGGCAGCGAGGCACTGGCATCCGGTGCCCTCAGCCGCTACCAACTGATCGCCGACCACCGCCGACTGCTTCCGGACGTTCACGTCCCCAAACGTGCGGGGCTGTCCCTGAGTGACCGCATCGCCGCGGCCTGGCTTTGGTCCCGGCGAGGCGGCATCGTCACCGGACTGGCTGCGTCGGCGTTACACGGCGCGCAGTGGGTGGATCCGAACATTCCGATCGAGTTGAACCACCCCCACAACAAATCACCGAACGGGGTAGTGACCCGCCGGGACACGATCCTCGACCGCGAGATCACCCGACTACAGGACATACCGCTGACCAGTGTCGCCCGCACTGCCTTCGATCTTGCCCGGCGGGGCGCCGCCTGGCGTGCCGTCGCTCAGCTTGATTCTCTCTGCCGGGCAACACGTTTCACGACCGATGACGTGCTTTCTGTGCGTGAGATGCATCCGCGTGTCCGGGGTCGTCGACGGGTGCCGGAGTTGCTCGACCTCGTCGACGCGGGTGCGCAGTCCCCGAAGGAAACCTGGCTGCGACTGGTACTCATCGATGCGGGCTTCCCTCGGCCGCGGACCCAGATCCCCGTGCTCCGCCCCGACGGAGGCTACTACTTTCTGGACATGGGCTGGGAGGAATTCTTGGTGGCGGCCGAATACGACGGCGAGCAACATCGCCTCGACGACGTCCAATACCGCGGGGACGTGACCCGCGCCGAGTACATCGACGGACTGGGGTGGCGCCGCATCCGGGTGCTCGCCGGCCACCGCGCCGAAGACGTCATCCGACGGGTTCAGCAGGCCGGAGTACCCCGCTTCCTACGTTGACTGAGGAGCCAGGCAGAGCGTTACTCGCAAAACGTATGCAACGTTCCTCACTCGGCGTTGGACCGAAGCCACCTTCGCCCTAGTCCGGCGAACCGACCAGGACGCCTTCCATCACCCCGTCGGTGGTTACCAGCAACCCGCGCCCCGGAGGAAGTGGCTGGGCGCTGGTTCGCCCGAAAACTTTCACTGTCTGAGCATCGTTATCCATGAACAGCGTCGGCGCGCGCGAACTCGTGAGCTTCTGCAGGAATGGGCTCATCGCTGAGACCCCGGCCCAGTTCCCCGGCAGCCTGGTGGCGATGACGTGCAGGCCGATCTCGCGGCCACGCTCGAGCAGATTCCACAGCGGTGCCGTGGCCGCCTGCTTGCCCACCAGTCCGTTGGGGCGGAGTTCATGCTCGTCGTCGATCAGGAGGAAGTGGTGCGGACCAGACCACGGCGGACGCGCCAGCAACTCCTCCTGGGTAAGCCCGGACGGCGGCAGGCGGTCCGTCATGATCATGGCGATCTCTTCGATCACCCGGTCGATGTCCTCGGCGGTGTACGCGTAGGCCGCGACATTGCGATCCGGTATCCGTCCGATCAGGCTGGTCTTCGGGTCGATGATGGTGATCTGTGCCTGTTGGGGCGACAACCTCTCGGTGATCACCTTTCCGATAGCGGCCAGAGTGCTGGTCTTGCCGCAACCCTGGCGGCCGACGACGAGCAGATTGGGCACCTGGCGGGTGGGGAGCACCACCGGTTGCAATGCGCTCTCGCCGATGCCGAACGGGATGTCGAACGACTCCTCGCCCCCGGCCCCGCGGCTGTAGTCGTCCACGATCTCTCGTAGCGCGATCCGCTCCGGAAGCCGGGCGAGGGTATCCACCCTGCCGGCGCCGGTCCGGGCAGCGATCACCTCACCGACCCCCCGGGTTCCCACCCTGCCGCCGTCCTGCGCGAGAACTTCCGGCAGCCCGATCAACAGTTCATGACCGGTGCGACTGACGCCGAAGCCGGGTCGGTCCGGAGTCTGACGGGCGGCGCGCCGGTGTTCCATCCCCGTGCCCATCTGCGTCTCGTCGGGATTGCTCAACCGGAGCTGGATGCGGGCATTGGCGACGTTCAACAGCGCCTGTTTCTGCCCGACGAGCCAACCGCTGGCACTGGTCATCACATGCACGCCGTACGAAAGACCTTGACGTGCAATGGCGATAGCACGGTCGCCGAGGCCGTGGTCCTTGTCGTAGAGATCCCCGAAGTTGTCGACGACCAGGAAGACGTCGCCGAACTTGTCCGCCGGATCGCCGGCCCCGCCGGGGAGCAGGCCGAACCGGCGTTCCCGGAACTCGGCAATATCCATCTGGTAGCGCTTGAAGGACGCCTCACGCGCACGGATGACTCCCTCGATCGTCGCGATGGTGCGGGAGACACCCTCCACGTCGGTGACGCTGACGACGCCCGCGACGTGGGGATAGTCCTCCACCGGATGGAGCGATGCGCCGACACAGAAGAAGGTCACCCGGGCCGGGGTGTACATCAGCGCCGCGGAGGTGATCAGTGTCATCAGTGCGGTGGACTTGCCGCGCTGAGCGGTCGCCACCACCATGACGTTGTCCATTTCCGCGTCGACGACGTGCACCCGCTGGCTGTGCTCTTCCGGGAAGTCCTCGATGCCGGCCGGGAAGACCAGCCCTGGGTTCTGGCCGTAGTCCTCCCACCATGGTTTTCCGCGCCACATCTCGACCAATTCGTCGGCGGTGGCACTGACTTCCAGCGGCGGCAGCCAGATCTGATGCGGCGGACGCGCGGGATGGGATATCAGCGACTCACGAATAACGTCGAGGAGCTTCTTTCGCTTGAAACCGTCTGCGTGATAGAGGAATTCGTCCGGCTGCTCGGGATCATCGGCTACTGCCAGCGCTGCGCTGTCGGATTCACTGAGCGGCTGGTACTCCCAGGTCAGCGAGCGCGGCTGGTTGAAGCTCACCGATATCGTCGGGTCCGTGCTGACAACCTTCTTCGGTACGACGAAGGGCGCTGAGACGTAGAAGCAGCGGAACGGCTCGAGTTCGCGCGGGCCTGCCTTGAGCAGGGCGTAACCATTCTCTTTGGACGGGAGGTGCAGAGCCGCATCGCTGCCGATGACGTCACGGGAGTCCTCGGCGGTCTCCGCGCGCAAAGCGACCCGGAAGGCGATATTGCTCTTGGCCTTGCTCAGCGATGACAAGTCGAGTCGCTGACCGCCGAGAGTGAAGAAGACGTTGCAGCCGCGTCCTTCCTGACCGATGTGGATGACGAGGTCGATCCATTCGGGGTGGTGGTGGAACAGTTCGAGGTACTCGTCGATGATCACCAGCAGGATCGGTACGGGCTCCAGGCCCCGCCCGGCCAGTCGCATCTCCTCGTATTCGTTGGCGTCACGGGCACCGGCCGCCTTGAAAAGGGCGTACCGCCTGGCCATCTCGCCGTCGATCGCTTTGCGCATCCGTTCGGCGAGGTGCCTGTCGTCCTTGCCCAGGTTGGACAGCGACGCGGCGACGTGCGGTACTCCCTCGAGGTCCTGGGCCGCGGACTCGAACTTCATATCCACGAAGATCACCACGAAGGTCTCCGGCGAATGGGTCAGAGCGATCCCATTGCATAGCGAAAGGAAGTACTCCGACTTGCCGGATCCCGACGTGCCGATCACCACCGAGTGGAATCCCTGTCCGCCGAAGTCCTTGGCCCGCAGGGTCACGTACTGCACCTCGCCGCCGGGTTTGACACCCACCGGGATCATCGCCCAGCGATGGTCACCGCGACCACGGCTGTCCGCCCATAGTCGGTCGAGATCCAGATTGCGCGGGTCGGCGATACCCAGCGAACGCAACAGTTCGCCGCCCCGGCTGTCGGTCCCGGAGAGATCCGCGACGGTCGTGGGTGACCAGCGGGCGAGCGCGCGGGCGTACCGGTCAGCAGTGCTCGCGGCGAGCATGTCGGCCACGGCGTAGAACGCATCCCGGTGCTGTAGCCGGCCCTCTCGCAGCTCGAACCGTTCCTCGGGATTGCCGAATCCGACTCCCTCGCCGAGCCGGGAAGCAAGGCGCAGCACGGTGATGCCCGCCATGCCCTTCTGCCCGGTGATCGCTTCCCACTGTTCGGGGGTGCCGACGTTGTCGTCGATGATGATCCAGTGCGGCCCCAGACCGGTAGCGGCATCGGTCTCCACGGGGGACAGAGTCGTGGTGGGACTGGAGCCGCTCGGTGGCGCCCAAGGCCCCCGGCCTTTGCGATGCAACTCGGCGTCGAGAGCCTCCTCGAGATCGCCGGGCGAAGTGAATACCAGGCGGCGCGGACCGCACGCGTCGAACATCTCGTCGTGCTGGTTGTGGGGTAGCCACACCAGCCAGGACCACTGTTCCGGGTTGCGGCTGACCACCATGAACTTCACGTCGCTCGGGCTGTGATAGACGGCTAGCGAGCACAGCACCGCCCGGATCATCGCGTGCAGGTCGGCCATGTCGTCCCCGATGAAGCTGTATCCGGGCCGCGAGCGCAGGCTTAGAACCTTGCCGATGTCTCGAATTCGGCTCTGCTCCAGGATGAAATCTCGAAGCGCCCGTCCGGTCACCGGTTCGAGTTCCTCACCTACCGGCACCTCGGGCCATTGCAGGGAGACGGCCGAATCCCCCGTCGAATGCACTCCGATACCGAGTCGGACGTCGAGGAAGTCCGAGTCGCCGGGACGGCGCTCCCACATCCGCGGGCCGCCGATGACGGTGTCGAGTTTGTGCGGATCGCCGTGCACGAACAGCTGGCTGCGGCGCTGCTGTCCCGCCGCGGTCTGCACCTCATCACGATCCTCGTCGAGTTGACGCAGGTAACTTCGGCGCTGCTTCTCCTGCTCGCCCCAACTGACTCGGCGGGCGCGACCGAAACGTCCGCTGACCATCAGCGCACCGAATCCGACCAGTCCGATCAGCGGGAACAGTCCGGACTGCAGGGAGCGGACGCCCGAGGTGTACATCACGACCAGGGTTCCCAGGATTCCGACCAACAGCGCGGGTGCCGCGATCATCAGCAGGATGTTGCGCGGTTCCCGCTCGGGAAGGGCCAGTGGCGGGTTCACCATCACCCGGACCGGCGTCACCATCGGCGGTGTTTCGCGGGGCCCCCGCACGAAGCGGCGCTTGGACATTCGGCTATCCCCCTGTTCGATGCGCCAGGTGCGGCAAGGGAGCGGCCGCACCAGCTGGACTGATGGCATCCCGCGAGAGCAACGCGGCGGAGCGGCTGATGGCCGGGCCGGGCGCGAATGTCCGCACGAGGGGCCACGGCGCCTGCACCGCACTGCCCGGATCGATGCCCAACGCCTGCAGGCTGTTCTGATCCCATTCGATTCCGTAGCGAACCCCCTGCGGGGAGATCCAATACAAATTCTCGCGGGTATCGGCGGCGGGGGCGGCACTGGTCGTCGCGACGAAGTTCGCAGCGCCGGGCAGCATCAGGGTCTGCTGGGCCTCCACCGACGCGGGGTCGCGAGCGTTCCGCACGAGGCTCACGATGTGGACATCCCGACTCTGCGGAACCGGCAGCCCCCTGCCGCTAAAGACGGTGACCTCGGCCTGTGGATCGCCGACCATCTTCTTCCAGCTCACACAGCTGACCGGGTTTGCATCCGAGTCGATGAAATCAAGCTTTCCGTGGGGGTAGAACCCGACATTGAGGACCTCGACCTCTGGGATGTCGACGAGCTTGTCCGGTGAGACCAGTTGGGGCACTGCGACTCCCTGGCTGTTGGCCGTTCGGACCAGGTCGGCGACGAACGCGCTGACCCTTTGGATTCCGTTGGCGAGCAAGACATAGAAGCCGCTGACATCACCGTTGGCGTCCTGGGTCTGCAACACCCGGCCCACCACTGAACCGGCGAGCAGCCGCGACGGCGTACCGGCTTGCGGGATGGTCGGCACCACGATCGGTTCGGTGGCGGGCATGGCATCGAAGAGGGCGTTGGACAGCTCGACCGGGCGGGTTGCACGCGGGTCGAGCCCGAGATTGAGGGTCACCGATCGGTCCCTGGGGTCGATGCGGCTGCGTCGGCCGTTCCAGATCAGGTAGCTGGAGCCTCGGTGGGTGGCCAGCAGTGCCTGGCTGTCCGTCATCGGCTCGGCGCGGCCACCGGATAGTTCTCCGGCGATCGCCGTGACCACAGTGGCGTTCCCGCTGCCCCGCTCGGCGGCGGTGTCGCACACCGCCCATGCTGACACCGGATTTCCCGAGACCGTCACGTCATCGGGGATGCCCGGGATTCCGATCATCGGCCCGGTGGGGTACTTGGCGATCTCGGAGGGTTTGACCCACGTCGGTGCGGCGGCGGTACCGGTCGCAAGGCGGGCAGAGCTGAGGTTGAGCGCTGGATAGAGCCGGCCGTCGATGCGGGCGTACAGTGCGCCGGAGTCGCGGTTGCCGACGATAGCGGACTGCCCCACCAGGCCGGCCGGTTTCATGAAGTTCAGCAGTGCCATCCAGCCGCAACCCAAGAGGACGAAGACCAGCGAAAGAGCAAGTGCTGCCTGCTGCTTGCGGTCGTCATGCCGCATACGCACCGAGAAGCGGGTGATCGCAGCGCGCAGCCGTCGGTTGTAGAAGATATGCCCGGAGTTCTGGTCCCGGTTGGAGAGATTCAGCGGCACGGTCGGCCCTGTACATGTCCGGCGACGGCGGTCATCGGAGTTCACCGCCATAGCGGGACTGGTAGTCGTCCTCGACCTCGGCGCGCAGTGCGGCGAAGGCAGTATTCATCCGTGCGGCCAACTCGTTGTGGCTGTATCGGCGCGTGATGCCAGGGTCCAGAGCGAGGTTGACGAGTTTGCCATCAGAGTCCGCAACAGCCTGCATATCGCCCATATCGACGCTGTAGGTGACCGTTTCCGACTGCGCGACAAGCGCCTCCCAACGGTCCGCAGCCTCAGCAAGATCACGCAGGACGGAATCGACGAGTTCTTTGTCGCTAATCCATTCGGGACCGGAAGACACCTCCATGGCGCTCAGTATGGCGAGTGCTTTTAGCTGCGTCAATTCGGTCGAAATCACCGGAAAGCAGCGCTGCGTAAGCGGGGTGCTGGCAACCTTCATCCGGGCAGCATCCAGCACCATGCCAGTTCGAGCCTGCCCTCCGGCAGGATTGTCCGCCACCTCCGGCAGTAACGCACCTCACAATTTACCGGCGTAACGTCTGTTATTTGCTGGGCCACCGAGAAGGGGTCTGGAGTTCACGTCCGCGCCGCCTATGCGGTGCTCGCCTTGCTGGTCGCCATGGCCGCGGTTGCCGCCGCGCATCAGATACGGAGCGGCGAATCACCCAGCTCGGGTCATGTGCCGTAACTCGCGGAAAGGGAACCGGCCGCGGCACACTAAACCGTTCCGCGCTATAGGCTTTCGCGGATGCGCTTTGCCTTCAAGACCGCCACGCAAAACACCACATGGTCCGACATGCTGGCGGTCTGGCGGGTCGCCGACGGGATTGACGTCTACGAATCGGGGTGGACCTTCGACCACTTCTACCCGATCTTCTCCGACCCGGCCGGCCCGTGCCTGGAGGGGTGGACAACGCTCACCGCGTTGGCGCAGGCCACCACTCGGCTAAGACTGGGCACGCTGGTCACCGGCATCCACTACCGGCATCCGGCGGTGCTGGCCAATATGGCGGCGGCCCTTGACGTCATCTCGGGCGGACGACTGGAGTTGGGCATCGGCGCGGGCTGGAACGAGGAGGAGTCCGGTGCCTACGGAATCGAACTCGGCACCCTCAAAGAGCGTTTCGACCGCTTCGAGGAGGCCTGCCAGGTGCTCATCGGCCTGCTCAGCCGGGAAACGACCGACTGCTTCGATTTTCATGGCAAGTTCTACCAACTCAGCGCTGCCCGCAACGAGCCGAAGGGCCCGCAGCGTCCGCACCCGCCGATCTGCATCGGCGGCAACGGGGAGAAGCGCACGCTGAGGATCACCGCCAAGTACGCCGACCACTGGAACTTCGTCGGCGGGACACCAGCGGAATTCGCCCGCAAACGTGACGTCCTCAAGGCGCATTGCGCCGAGGTCGGCCGCAATCCGAAGGACATCATGCTGTCCGCGCATATCCGGTTGAACCCGGATCGCGGCCACCGCGGAGTCATCGAGGACGCCATCGCACTGGGGGCCGAGGGGTTGGACCTCGCGATCGTCTACCTGCCGCTGCCGCACGACCCGGCCGTCGTGGAGGAACTGGCCGAGGCGATCCGCGACTCCGGTCTCTGGCGGGGTTAGTGGCCGGTGAACTCGTCCATCGAGTTGTAGACCCCGACGCGATGCAGATAGATGTCGCGCAGCCGGGTCGGCAGCACGCCGGTCAGCACCTTGTTCATCCGTGATGTCCACGGCATCACGACGAACGGGCTGCCCGCAAGCATGGCCTTCCAGGTTTCGTCGACGACGTCCTCCTGCTTGAGCATCGGGGTGAACAGGATTCCCTTGGCGCCCTGAAACATTCCGGTGTTGATGTAAGTCGGGCAGACCGTCGTGACTTTGACCTGGCGGTGGCCGGCCTGTTCAAGCTCGAGTCGCACCGAGTCGGAGAAGCCGATCGCGGCCCATTTCGAGGCGGCGTAGGCCGCCATCCGGGGGATTGCATTCAGCCCCGCCGATGAAGCGATGGTGACCAGGCGGCACGGCTTGCCGGACTGCACCATCGCCGGCAGGAACTCGCGGGCCACCAGCATCGGGCCGATGGCGTTGACCTCCATGGTGAGCAGGAAGTCACGCGGATCGCTCTCCCAGAAATAGCCGTTACCCCGCACGATGCCGGCGTTGTTGAACAGCACGTGGATCGTCCCGATGCCGGTGCCGACCCGCGCGGCCGCCTCGCTCACCATGACTTGGGAGGTGACGTCGACGACTTCGTAGTGGATTTTTCCTCCCGCGGCTTCCAGTTCGGCGGCGGTCTCCTTCAGCGCGGCCTCATTGGCGTCCCACAGCACGACGGCGGCAGCACCCTCCCTGACCGCATTGGCGGCGAACAGCTTGCCCAAGCCCATCGCGGCGCCGGTGATCAAGACGTTGCTCCCCCGAACCGATTTCATGCTGCGCTCCTTGAGTGTGTTCCGCTCCCCCGTGGCTTTTCTACCCCACCCCATTACCCTGAACCCACCATGGCGGACGGATCGAGCGGCGAGGACTCCCCGCCACCAAGCCGTCGGCCGCACGTTCTGCGACTAGCTGTGTTCTTCGCGTTCCTGCTCGCGCTGTTCTACCTGGTGGCCGTCCAACGGGCCATCGATATCGAGGCGGTGCGTGCCGCCGTAGCGAGGAGCGGTCCGGTCGCGCCGCTGATCTACATCCCGGTATCGGCCCTGCTGGCGGCGGTCTTCGTCCCCGGACCTCTGCTCGCCGCGGGAAGTGGCCTACTGTTCGGCCCGGTCTTGGGAACGTTCGTGACACTGGGTTCGACGGCCACCACAGCGGTGATTGCCGCCCTCATCGGCAGGCGTGCCGGCCGTGACAGCGCGCGGGCTCTGATCGGCGCCGAATGGGCCGAACGGATCGACGCACAGATTCAGCGGCGCGGACTGTGGGCGGTCGTCGGCCAGCGGTTCATCCCCGGAATCTCCGACGCATTGGCCTCTTACACCTTCGGAGCGTTCGGAATCCCTTTGTGGCAGATGGCGATTGGAGCCTTGATCGGGTCAGCACCCCGCGCGTTCGTGTACACCGCGCTCGGGGCATCGATCTCCGACCTCACCTCGCCGCTGGCCTACGCGGCGATCGCTGTCTGGTGTGTCACCGCGATCATCGGGGCGTTCGGCGCGCATCGGGGCTATCGAAGCTGGCGAGCTCGTCGTCGGTAAGCCGTCGGTCGAACCGCTCCAGATACTCGGTCACGGGGAACAGTGCGACCTCCTCCTGGGTGTTGCGCTTCAGCAGCCACCCGTAGATGCTCTGCGCCATGGCGCAATGTGAGCCCATCACACCGCACCGCAGGCGACGCTGTTAACTGTCATGTTGATTGATAGCGGAGGTCGCGAATGAGTTTCGACACGAAGAACGGGACGCGCGGGGCCCGCCAGCCCGGGGGGCGCTTCCTACGGCTGCTGAACGGCCTGATGGCCAGACGCATTCGCAAGGACGGCAAGCTGATGGGTGGTGGCACCGACGGTTTGGTGCTGACGACGGTCGGTCGTAAGAGCGGTCAGGAGCGGAGCACACCGCTGGTGTGGTTTCCCGGGGGCGACGGCAGCTGGCTGATCGTCGCCTCGGCGGCCGGGGCACCCAAGAACCCCTCCTGGTACTACAACCTCGCGGCCCATCCTGACCGGGTCCGGATACAGTTGGGGGGCCGCACAATCCCTGTCAACGCCGCCCAATTGCACGGGGACGAGCGCGCGGCGGCGTGGCGTCAGATCGTCGAGACC
Organism: uncultured Mycobacterium sp.; assembly: GCA_964483865.1. Classification (GTDB taxonomy): domain Bacteria; phylum Actinomycetota; class Actinomycetes; order Mycobacteriales; family Mycobacteriaceae; genus Mycobacterium. Next base: position 84,384 of record CAZADG010000006.1, read on the forward strand.
TCGGACCGGTTCTCGAAGTATCAGGAACAGACCGACCGTGAACTGCCGGTCATCAAGCTCACGGAGCGCTCTGCCGCTGCTTCGTGACCATGACAGCGGCGGTTAAGGTTCTCTGGTCGGCCCGACGAGCAAGCCGGCACAACAGTTGGGTGAATTCATTGACCACAGCATCAGAGGCTCCAGCCCTGGAATCCCGGATCGGCCACTGGTACCAGATGGATGGCACCTACCTGGTCGGTCGCGAGAAGCTGCGCGAGTACGCCCGCGCGGTACAGGACTACCATCCTGCGCACTGGGATGTCGCCGCGGCCGCGGAACTGGGCTACTCGGGTCTGGTGGCACCGCTGACCTTCACCTCAACCCCGGGTATGTCGTGCAACCGCGAGATGTTCGAGTCGGTGGTCGTCGGATATGACACCTATCTGCAGACCGAGGAGGTCTTCGAGCAGCACCGGCCGATCGTGGCCGGCGACGAACTGCGCATCGATGTCGAACTGACGTCGGTGCGCAGAACCGCCGGCCGGGATTTCATCACGGTGACCAACACTTTCACCGACATTTCCTCCGGCGAGCGGGTACACACTTTGCACACCACTGTCGTCGGTGTCACCTCCGATGACATCAATCCGGAAGTCAAGGTGGCCGTCCAGAAGGCCATGATGCACGACGTCGACATTATGGGAGTCGGCGAGGCGCCCTACGAGAAAACGGTCCGCCCCGAGGGGGACTTCCGCCTCGCAGACGACTCCGACCGCAAGCCCGGGACGTTGTCCTTCGACGACGTGAAGGTCGGCGACGAACTCCCGGTGCACCACACCCGTCTGTCTCGCGGAGATCTGGTGAACTACGCCGGGGTGGCCGGCGACGCAAACCCGATCCACTGGGATGAGGACATCGCCAAACTGGCCGGGCTCCCCGACGTAATCGCCCACGGCATGCTCACCATGGGCCTGGGTGCCGGATTCGTCTCGTCATGGTCCGGCGATCCGGGTGCGGTGACCCGCTATGCGGTGCGGTTGTCCCAGCCCGCGGTGGTGTCGGCGGCAGAGGGCGCGGATATCGAATTCAGCGGGAAGGTCAAGTCGCTGGATCCGGAGACCCGCAGCGGAGTGGTGTTGGTTGCGGCGAAATCCGACGGCCGCAAGATTTTCGGGTTGGCGACGTTGGACATCCGGTTCGGCTAACCAGCGACGGCGAGGGTTCAGGCGAAGGAGCCCATGGCCGTCAGGCCGTGAGGTGCGGACGACCGCCGCGGGCCTTGCGGAGCGCCCAGAGGGGGTCGGCGTAAAGGCTGCTCAGCGAGACGACTCCGGCTCCAGACTCCTGTACCCGGTTACCGAATGCGGTCACCCTGATCTCGCGGCCGGCGAGCAGCGACCCCTCATCGAAGGCAGCGCGCACTTGACGCATACCTTCTGGATACTCGGTGAAGGCCTGTCCGCCCACCACCACCTCATCCGGGTTGAGGATGTCGCGTAACAGGGCGACCGCCCCGCCGAGGACCCTCGACCGCTCGGCGAGTAGTTCGCTGGCCACCGCAGCGCGGTCATCGTCTTCCCGGGACACCCGCATCAGAGCAGAAATGGTCGACAGCGGCCCGGACGACGGCAGCACCCCGAGCTTGCGGGCAGCCGCGACAACGGCCTCGTCACTCACTGTCGATTCCAAACCCCCGGTGCCGCCCAGCAATTCCGACCGAACGGGCAAGCCGACAATGGTGCCCGGTCCACTCGCGGGAGTGTGGACCCGGCCGTCGATCACCTGAGCGAAACCGACGGTCTCCCGGGCGTAGACGTAAAGACTGCTGCCGCGGTCACGTGTGGTGGCTCGGCGCGGTGGCGCTGCAAGCAGGAGTTCAGCACCTGCCATCGCATCGACGTGTGACGCGACCGAGACGGGCAGGCCGAGCGCGCTTCCTAGGGCGGGTCCGACGGGGGCTTGGTGCCATCCGAGCCGAGGGTGGTCGACGACACCGGCGGTGCTGTCGACCACGCCGCCGACCGCCACACCGATCCACAACGGCCGGCGCCGGTGCCAGCGGCTCAGATAGCGACGGGCGCTGTCCGCCAAGACCGCCAACGCCGCGGCCTGCGACCCACCCGGGGTGGGTGTTTCGACCGCGTCGAGCGTCTGGCCGAAAAGGTCGCTGGCGACGATGTTGGTGGTGCGGGCACCGATGTGCAGGCCGAGCGTCAAGTAGGGCTCATGGTTGACCTCCACCGGGACACGGGGACGTCCGATCGCACCGGGTGTCGCCAGATCCGGCCGCTCGCGCAGCAGTTGTGCCTCCAGCAGGGCACTGACCTGGCGATTGACCGTGGCGATCGATAAGCCGCTGGTTCCGGCGATGGTGTCCCTGGCCACGGGGCCGCGCTGCCGGACCGTCGCGAAAACCGTGGACGCCGCAGTATCGGCGGCCTTCAGGGAAGGCGCGACCACTCCTGCTAGAACACTGCGCGGTCCGCGCACCGCGCCGGCTCGAGGGACGCTGTCGCGGATGGTGTCGTTCATGGAGATCCTTCTCGATTCGGGGGGCTGGGACATTTCGGCCGCGCCCGCGACTCGATCAGGACAGTGGGTCCAGCCGTCAGGCGCGGCGGCTCGCGCGACAGCAACACGCGCAGTGGGAGACCAGACACCTGGCCGAGCCGACGATGGACATGGCCGGAAAAGTAGCACGATGGCCGGTTTTTGGATACTGGTCGGGGCCATGTGGCGAGATGAACACTCCGGCAACGGATCTTGTGGTCGCGTGGTACTAGGGCAGGGACCACCCGCGGAGGTTCTCGGCTCGCCGCAGAAGGCGCGCACGCGTCAGTTTCTGGACCGGGTGCTCAACCCGCTGTAGGTCGGTTAGCGTGGGCCGAGATGCCCGAACACGACGACGTTGCGACAACGGACTGCCCGGTCTGCCATTCGACAGTGCCGGCGGTGAAGTTCTGCGGTGGTTGCGGAGCCCGCCTGAGCGCACCGGTCGATACCTGGACCCAACTGTTGCGGCCCGAATTCTTCGCCAACGCCCATCGCGAGGCGATCTGGGTGCCGCGGGTCAGCAGCGGGCTGTTCCCCCGGATCGCCGGCGAAACCCGCAGGCCATTCCGCATCGGGCTGATCACGGTCCTGATCGCCGTGGTGTTGTTGTCGGCGGCCCGGATCAATGGGCCACTCGGAGTGATGGCGATCCTCGGCTGGCCGTTGCTGTTCCTCATCTACGTCTGGGAGACCGATGTGTTCCGGGATATCCCGGCGCGCATCCTGGTCACCGCGATGCTGCTGGGCGCCGGTCTCGGCGTCGGGGCGTGGCTGACGACCGGGAAGGTGATCGCCGGCTCCTACGGGATTACGACAGGGTCCGGTCTGCTCCTACTCGGCGAAGAACTGAACACCGGATTCCTGATCTCGCTCGGCGGCGCAGCTCTCATGCTGGTGCCGGCCCTGATCACCCGACTGTTCAAGGTCCCGGTCCGCGAGTCGCTGGACGGTTTCGTCGTCGGCGCCTTCGGTGCGCTGTGGTACTCGACAGCCGCGACGACAACCATCCTTGCCCCCCAATTCGCCGAGGGACTCCAGGAGGATCAGGACGCGGGCAGGCTGCTCGAGGACTCGATCACCTACGGGATCGCCAGCGCGGTCGTGACTACCGCGGTCGGAGGCGTTGTCGGCATGCTGCTGTGGTTCAGGGTCCGGGAGGGACGCGATCCGCGCCGGCCTCGCGCCGCCCTGGCTCTCTGCGCGGCGCTGGCCGTGGGCTGCTATCTGGCGGTGTGGTTCGTCGATGCCCTGGGTCTGCCACTATTCGCCGATATGGCGGCCAAGCTATCGGTGGCTGTCCTGGCGCTGATCGTGGTGAGGTCCGCCGTGCAGATCGCCCTGCTGCACGAGGAGCCTGATCCGGCCAATGGC
>CAZADG010000006.1:88386-91308 GCA_964483865.1 uncultured Mycobacterium sp.
TGCGGTGACGCCGGCGACATAGGGCAGTGCGATCGTGGTGCGGCTGTTGTCGGGCATCGCCGGAAAGAAGATGTCGAACTTCGAACCGTCGTTGTTGATGGCCGCCAGGGCCATCTGGACGTCGCCGTTGGCGACGAGGAGTTCACCGCTGTTCACCTTCGGCTGCAGGCTGGCCGTCGACGAGGCCGGGCCAACATTGTTGACCTGCAGTCTCGCCAGGTAGTCCAGGGCGCCCTGCTTTCCCATCAGATGCTGCAGCAACAGCAGGACGGCGGTGCCGTCACCGGCTTCTCCCGGTGTCGAGTACTGGAGTTTTCCTGTGAACCGCGGTGCCAGCAGGTCCTGCCACGTCACCGGTTTGGGATCGGCCGCCGGATTGGCGATGAAGCACAGGGCGGTCTTGACGACCGGAACGTAACTGCCGCCTGGGCCCACCAGTTCGGCGGGGATGCCGGTGGTGTCGGCGCCTCCCGGCTGGAGAAGGCCCGCCTTCTCGGCCTTCTGGATGAACGGCGGAAGGGTCACCAGCAGGTCGGCCGGCGGGACGGTACTCCCGTCGTTGTTCAGCCGTTCCCACACCGCTGGGGAGTTCAGCCGGGACACCAACTCGCCGGAGCCCGCTTCGAACAGCGTGACCTTGATTCCGGTTTCGGCGATGAACTTCTCGAACTGTGACTTGTACCAGGCGCCAAGGCCGTTCGCGCTGTAGACGGTGAGGGTCGGACGCTCCCCAGACTTGCCGCCACCGCACCCGGCGAGTGCCAGAACCACACCAAGCACGAGTAGCAGAGATTTCAGCGGGTGAGCGGGCTTCATCGTGGTGGGTCACCTTTCCAACTGAAACTTTCCGCGTATTTGGCCATCCTCATCGCGAGTTCCAGATTGGCCGAGGACGGCGGACCCGGGCCGAAGTCCTTGGAGAACCGTCGAAACGGCCCCTCAGCGACGGCGATGAGTGCGAGGTCGTTCTTGACCGCGGCCATCACCACGACGCGCAGGTCGAATCGCGCTGAGAGGCCTGGTTTTTGAAAGTTAGCGACCACCCCGTAGCCGAGCTGATAACCCACCATTGAGTTGGGTAGCTCGTAGGCCACCGTCGAGTTGGGGAACTGTCGTGCGAGGACGTCAGCCACCACGCGGCGCGCGACGCGTCCGTTCGCGGGCTCACCGAACAGACGTAGCACTCCGCCGTCCCCGGAAAGGTACCGAGCGGTCACACCGTCGCGGCCGGTGGTCACTTCGAAAGGCTGTTCCGGAGGAGGGTACGCCACCGAGAAACTGCCATCCGGCGCGACGAAGCGCGGCAGGTTGGCCACCGGGAAGGAGTTCGGCGGACGCCCGCAGTCAGGTGGGCAGTTGTAGGTCGACGCGTCGGCGACGAGTTTGTCAAAGATGCCGAGGACCAGCATCGCGATTGCCAGCCCGAGCGCCAGAAGCCCGAGGGTGGAGCGAAACCGCGCTCGGGGCGCACCTGTGGCCGTGTAGCGCCCGGGAGGGACTGCCACCGCTTCGAATTCGATAGCCTCCGAGGAGGATTCGGTCATGTCCCCGCCCTCGCGAGCAGGATGCTGCGCACCAAGTTGTCGACGTTCGGCGTACCCAGACCGGTCACCATGTCGTAGCCCACTGTGCCGGAGATGCTGATTGCATTCCCGCCCAGGTTGATGTCGCGAAGACCTGAGGCCAGTTTCGCCGACTTGGCTATCCGGTAGAGGACGGGGTTGAGTTCCCCGATCGGCTTGGCGCCGTCTGCGCGTAGCTTGTCGTTCATCAATGCGGTCAAGCCGGCCCAGATCGGTGCGGCCTGGGACGTGCCCCCACCGACCATGACCTCCTGGTTGAACACGATGCGCACCCCGGTGAACGGATCGGACACCGCGGAGACATCGGGGATCAGTCGGCGGTCGGGAAGTTCGGTGCCAACGCCGACCGTCTGCCATGCCGGGCGTTCGAACAGCGTCGACGCCCCACCCGCGGTGCCGAGGATGAGAGGGGTGTTGTACCAGGACTGTTCGGACAGCCACTGCCCGTCAGCGTCAGTCGAGAGTTTGGTGCCGCCGATCGCGGTCATCTCGGGTAGCGAGGCGACTGCGTCCACGCCGACGTCGTCGGGGTGGGGCGGGGCCGACCAGTTCTCGCCGCGTTTACATTCCATGCCGGCGAGGTCACCGGTGGCGTTGAAGGCCGTGGTTCCGTTGGCGATGGCCGCCGACAACGCCTCGCGGACGGGCGCGAAGTCCGCGGCGGTGAAGAGCCGGTCGCAGCCCCATCCGATGGAGAAGCTCCAGATTGCCCCGGGGTACCGGCTGTCGACCGAATTCATCAGGGCGCCAAGCTTTTCGAAGGCGCCCGCAGAGATGGTCTCCCGCGCGTTGACCAGCACCAGCTTCGCATCCGGGGCGATGGCGTGGATCACCTGGAGGTCCATGTTGGCCTCACCGTTGCGCCGGTCCGGCATTCCGCCCATCACCTCGGGGGTGAACCGGGGCAGGCTGAACATATCGGCGAAGGTGTCCATGTCCTGCTGGGCGAAACCGTCGAACGCGAACACCACCACCGTCTCACCCTTGCCGGTATGCCCGTCCCTGACCAACGGGCTGGCGTTATAGGCGTTCAGTAGCTGGTTGGGAAGCAGTCCGCCGTCCGGTACCTCCCGTGGCAGCGGGGGCAATTGGGGAGATGTGGGCAACTCAGGCATCGACCCGCGGGTAGGGGTGTAGCCCAGGATCCGGCCGAGACCCGACACCTCCGATTGAGCGGGGACGGGAACCCCGGGTTGTTGCGGCGAGGCGGCGAACACCCGCCCCGGCTCGGATCCCGCTGGAGAGCGATAGTCCCGCACCGCGACCCCGAAGGCCTTAGCGACTGCGGCAGGGGGACCCTCGATCACGGCCCAACTGTCGCCCTTGTGCCAGCGGACCG
>CAZADG010000007.1:0-13734 GCA_964483865.1 uncultured Mycobacterium sp.
GGAAGAGGAGAACCCCGAGGCCGCCGCCGCGCTGCGCGAGAAGTTCGCTTCGGAGTCGTGACGGTGTCCTCCGCTGGCTCGTCTTCACGGCCTTCAACCGCCAACGGGGGGTTCCCGAGCGTCGTGGTCACCGCTGTTGAGGCGACCACGGCGCTCGGCGCCGACGTCGACACCACCTGGAAGAGCCTGCTCGCGGGGGAAAGCGGCATCCGGATCCTCGAGGACGACTTCGTCGAGAAGTGGGACCTGCCGGTTCGGATCGGCGGGCATCTGGTCGACCCGATCGACGACCACATGGGTCGCCTGGACCTGCGTCGGATGTCCTACGTCCAGCGGATGTCGAAGTACCTCGGCACCCGGATGTGGGAGACCGCCGGCAAGCCGGAGGTCGACCCGGACCGCTTCGCCGTTGTCATCGGCACCGGTCTGGGCGGCGGCGAGAAAATCGTCGAGACCTACGACCTGATGAACGAGGGCGGCATCCGCAAGGTTTCCCCCCTGGCCGTCCAGATGATCATGCCCAACGGCGCCGCAGCGGTGGTTGGCCTCGAACTGGGCGCCCGCGCCGGGGTCATCACCCCGGTGTCGGCCTGCTCCTCGGGGTCGGAAGCCATTGCCCACGCCTGGCGGCACATCGTGATGGGCGATGCCGACATCGTCGTCTGCGGTGGCGTGGAGGGCATGATCGAGGCACTGCCGATCGCAGCCTTCTCGATGATGCGGGCCATGTCGACCCGTAACGACGAACCGGAGCGCGCATCGCGTCCGTTCGACAAGGACCGCGACGGCTTCGTGTTCGGCGAGGCCGGCGCGATGATGATCCTGGAGACCGAGGAACACGCCAAGGCCCGCGGCGCCAAGCCGCTGGCCCGGTTGATGGGTGCAGGGATCACCTCCGATGCATTCCACATGGTGGCCCCCGCCTCCGACGGACTGCGGGCCGGCGGAGCGATGAAGCGGGCCATGGAACTGGCGGGCTTGTCGCCCAAGGACATCAACCATGTCAACGCCCACGCGACCTCCACGTCGATCGGTGACCTCGCCGAGGCGGCGGCCATCCGGGTCGCCGGTGTGGAACACGCGCCGGTGTACGCGCCGAAGTCCGCGCTGGGCCACTCCATCGGCGCGGTGGGTGCTCTGGAGTCGATCCTGACGGTTCTGTCTCTGCGCGACGGGGTGATCCCGCCGACACTCAACTACGAGACTCCCGATCCGGAGATCGACCTCGACGTCGTTGCTGGAGAACCGCGATACGGCGACTTCCAGTACGCGATCAACAACTCGTTCGGGTTCGGTGGGCACAACGTGGCGCTCGCCTTCGGACGGTACTGAGGCGGGCGGAAGGACCGAGCTTCACCCATGCTGACAACTGGTAACGGCTTGCCGAACGTGGTCGTGACTGGCTTTGCCATGACGACCGCGCTCGCAACCGACGCTGAAAACACCTGGAAGAAACTCCTCGACGGGCAGTCCGGCATTCGCAAGCTGGAGGATCCGTTCGTCGAGGAGTACGACCTGCCGGTGCGTATCGGCGGGCACCTGCTGGAGGACTTCGAGAAAGAACTCGACAAAGTCGAACTCCGGCGGATGTCCTACCTCCAGCGGATGGCTGCGGTTGTCGGCCGACGGGCCTGGCAGAACGCCGGGTCCCCGGAGGTCGACACCCGGCGTCTGATGGTCTCGGTCGGTACCGGCATGGGTTCGTCGGAAGAACTGCTGTTCGCCTACGACGGCATGCGGGCCAAAGGTCTGCGCGCGGTGTCCCCGTTGGTCGTGCAGAAATTCATGCCCAACGGGGCCGCCGCTGTCATCGGTCTGGATCGCAAAGCCAAAGCCGGTGTGTGCACGGCGATCTCGGCCTGCGCCTCCGGCTCGGAGGCAATAGCCAACGCGTGGCGCAACATCGTCTACGGCGAAGCCGATATGGCGATCTGCGGCGGCGTGGAGACCAAGATCGAGGCGGTGCCCATCGCCGGGTTCGCCCAGATGCGCATCGTGCTGTCGACCACCAACGACGACCCGGCCGGCGCCTGCCGGCCCTTCGACGTCGACCGCAACGGCTTCGTATTCGGTGAGGCCGCAGCGCTCATGGTGATCGAAACCGAGGAGCACGCCCACGCCCGCGGCGCCAACATCATCGCCCGCATCATGGGAGCCTCGGTCACCTCCGACGGCTACCACATCGTCGCGCCAGACCCCAACGGAGAGCAGGCCGGCCAGGCCATCAGCCGCGCGGTCCAGCTCGCCGGACTGCAGCCCGGCGACATCGACCACATCAATGCCCACGCGACCGGCACCTCAGTCGGCGACGTCGCCGAGAGCAAGGCCATCAACAACGCGATGCGCGGCCACCGCCCCGCGGTCTACGCGCCGAAGTCGGCGCTGGGGCACTCGGTCGGCGCGGTCGGCGCAGTGGAGTCGATCCTCACCGTGATGGCCCTGCGCGACGGTGTGATCCCGCCGACGCTGAATCTGAAGAATCTCGACCCGGAGATCGACCTGGACGTGGTGGCCGGTGAACCGCGCACGGGTGATTACCGGTACGCGGTGAACAACTCGTTCGGCTTCGGGGGACACAACGTCGCCATCGCGTTCGGCAAGTACTGACCTGACCAGGAGGTTCGGATGACCATCATGGCTCCCGATGCTGTCGGCGAGAAGCTTGACCCACGCGACCCGCTGCTGCGTCTGCGGCGGTTCTTCGACGAGGGCAGCGTCGAATTGCTGCACGAGCGCGACCGGTCCGGCATCCTGGCCGCCTCGGGCACCGTGAACGGCGTCCGGACCATCGCCTTCTGCACCGACGGCACCGTCATGGGCGGAGCGATGGGTGTGGAGGGCTGCCAGCACATCGTCAACGCCTACGACCTGGCGATCGAGGAGCACAGCCCCATCGTGGGGATCTGGCACTCCGGCGGCGCCCGGCTTGCCGAGGGTGTGCGCGCCCTGCACGCGGTGGGCCTGGTCTTCGAGGCGATGATCCGGGCATCCGGCCATATCCCGCAGATCTCGGTGGTGGTCGGGTTCGCTGCCGGCGGCGCCGCCTACGGCCCGGCCCTGACCGACGTGGTGATCATGGCGCCCGAGGGCCGGGTGTTCGTCACCGGTCCGGACATCGTCCGCAGCGTGACCGGCGAAGACGTCGACATGGAGTCCCTTGGGGGCCCGGAGACCCACCACAAGAAATCCGGCGTGTGTCACATCGTCGCCGACGACGAATCCGACGCCTACGTTCGCGGCCGCCGGCTGGTCGGATACTTCTGCCAGCAGGGGCACTTCGACCGTTCCAAGGCTGAAGCCGGTGACGTCGACCTGCATGCGCTGCTCCCGGAGTCGGCTCGCCGTGCCTATGACGTCCATCCACTGGTCGAGGCGCTACTCGACTCCGATTCTCCCTTCGAAGAGTTCCAGTCTCGCTGGGCACCGTCGATGGTCGTCGGACTCGGTCGGCTGTCCGGCCGGACGGTCGGCGTACTGGCCAACAACCCGCTGCGGTTGGGCGGTTGCCTGAATTCCGAAAGTGCGGAGAAGGCGGCCCGGTTCGTCCGGCTGTGCAATGCGTTCGGAATTCCGCTGGTGGTGATCGTGGACGTGCCGGGCTACCTCCCCGGCGTCGACCAGGAATGGGGCGGCGTGGTCCGCCGCGGCGCCAAACTGCTGCACGCCTTCGGCGAGTCCGAGGTCCCGCGCGTCACGCTGGTGACCCGGAAGATCTATGGAGGTGCCTACATCGCGATGAACTCGCGCTCACTCGGTGCCACCAAGGTGTTCGCCTGGCCGGACGCCGAGGTCGCGGTGATGGGGGCCAAGGCCGCCGTCGGGATCCTGCACAAGAAGACACTCGCGGCCGCTGCGGACGACGAACGCGAGGCCCTGCACGAGCAACTCGCGGCCGAGCACGAGCGGATCGCCGGCGGGGTGGACAGCGCGATCGAGATCGGCGTGGTCGACGAGAAGATCGATCCGGCGCACACCCGCAGCAAGCTGACCCAGGCCCTGGCCGAAGCACCGCACCGGCGCGGCCGACACAAGAACATTCCCCTGTAGTTCGGCGGCACTGCAGTCAGCGGGGGGCGAGGAACTCCTCGGCGACGCCGACCGTCCTTTCCCGGTCGGAATCGACCAGGCCGATACGAGTTCGGCGGTCCAGGATGTCACCGGCGTCCAGCGCCCCTTCGTGGGTGACCGCGTAATCGAACTCGGCGCGGGTGACGTCGATGCCCTCGGCCACGGGTTCGGTCGGACGCGGGCAACGGGCCGCAGCGATCACCTCGGGCGCTTCGGCCCCGTAACGGGCAACCAGCGACGCCGGCAGGCCTGCAACAGTATTCGCGGGCGCGCCGATTAATGGTAGGTCTCGGGTCCGGCACGCGCCCGCCCTCATTCCCCGGGCGGCGATGGCCCGATCCAGCACATCCTGTGCCATCAGCCGGTACTCGGTGAGCTTGCCGCCGACGATGCTGAACAGCCCGTTGTCCGACTCCAGTACCGCGTGGTCCCGCGAAAGGTCGGAGGTCCTGGATTCATCCCGCCGGTCATCGCCTGCGTCAATGAGCGGCCTGAGTCCCGCGTAGGCCCCCTTGACATCGGCGGTGGTCAACGCCGTCTGTAGCGCGGTGTTGACGGTGTCGAGCAGGAAAGCCACCTCCCCCGGCGTCGGCTCCGGCACATCCGGAATCGGGCCGGGCGACTCCTCGTCGGTCAGGCCGAGGTAGACCCGGCCCAACTGCTCGGGCATGGCGAATACGAACCGGTTCAGCTCACCCGGTATCGGAATCGTCAGGGCCGCTGTCGGATGACCGAACGACGCGGCATCGAAAACCAGGTGGGTCCCGCGGCTGGGTCGCAACCTGATGGACGAGTCCACTTCGGCGGCCCACACACCGGTCGCATTGATCACCGCCCGTGCCGCAAGGTTCAGGCTCTCCCCCGTCAGTTCGTCGGTCAGCCGGACCGACGAACCGGTGGCCGCAGAGGCAGCAACCCTGGTGAGGATGATCGCACCGTGTGCAGCGGCAGTGCGGGCCACCGCGACCACCAGGCGGGCATCGTCGATCAGCTGGCCGTCATAGGCGAGCAGGGCGCCGGCCAACCCGTCGCGACGGACCGTCGGTGCCATTGCCACCGCCTCATCCGCACCGATCCGACGTGATCGGGGCAGCACCGAGGACTTCGTTCCGGCCAGCACGCGCAGGACGTCGCCGGCCCGGAAGCCGACCCGCGTCAGGATCCGCTGACCGCGGTTCATCGACGGCAGCAGCGGGACCAGTTGCGGCATCGCCTTGACCAGATGGGGGGCGTTGCGGGACATGAGGATTCCGCGCTCGGCGGCGCTGCGCCGCGCGATGCCGACGTTGCCGCTCGCCAGGTAGCGCAGACCACCGTGCACCAGCTTGGAACTCCAACGACTGGTCCCGAACGCGAGGTCATGCTTCTCCACCAGCACCACCGACAGTCCCCTGCTTGCCGCGTCCAGGGCGATGCCGGTGCCGGTGATGCCGCCACCGATGACAATGAGGTCGACGGTTGGACCCTCGCCGAGCGCGATCAGTTCGGCGCTGCGGCGCTGGGCGTTGAGTGCGGTATTCGTGGCCACGGGTATCGGCAATACTGTAACCCGTGGTCGACACCGATGCGGGAAACCTGTTGCCTCCGATGGCCTGGGACGCCTGGGGCGATCCCGGCCTGGCCAAGCCGTTGTCCGCGGGGATCCGAGCCCTGCTCGAGCAGGCCCTGGGCGTCTCCGGCGACGAGACGCCGGGCCCCGGGATCGATGACGTGCAGGTGAGCGCCTCGGCACTGCCGAAGGAACACCACGACGGCCTGACCGCCATCGTCGGACCGGAGTACCTGAGCACCGACGACCGTGATCGACTTCTGCACGCAGGCGGTAAGTCCACACCGGATCTTCTGCGCCGCAAGCAGATTCAGCAGGATGCCCCCGATGCGGTGATCCTGCCCGGAAGCGAGGACGAGGTCGCCGCCATCCTGGGCTACTGCACCCGGGAGCGCATCGCTGTGGTGCCCTTCGGCGGCGGCACCAGCGTGGTCGGCGGCCTTGACCCGATCCGCGGCGAATTCGGGGCCGTCATCACCCTGGACCTTCGTCGTCTCGATACCTTGCACTGGCTCGACGATATCTCCGGCGAAGCCGAATTCGGCGCCGGGGTGACCGGACCGCAGGCGGAGAGCCTGCTCGGCGAACACGGGTTTTCCCTCGGCCACTTTCCGCAGAGTTTCCGGTTCGCCAGCATCGGCGGCTTCGCGGCGACACGCTCCTCCGGACAGGATTCGGCCGGCTATGGCCGGTTCAATGACATGGTTCGCGGCATGCACGTCATCACGCCGGCAGGTCCGTTGAATCTGGGCCGTGCGCCAGCCTCAGCCGCCGGACCGGACCTGCGGGAACTGTTGTGCGGTTCGGAGGGCGTGTTCGGTGTCATCACCCGGGTTCGGGTTCGGGTACACCGGCTTCCGGAAGCCGTTCGATACGAGGCGTGGTCGTTCCCCAACTTCACCGCCGGCTCCGAAGCCCTGCGTGCGGTCATCCAGACCGGAACCGGGCCCACCGTGCTGCGGTTATCCGACGAGGTCGAGACCGGAGTGAATCTGGCCACCACACACAGCATCGGCGAGCAGAGCATCACCGGCGGTTGTCTGGGGATCACGGTTTTCGAAGGCACCCCCGCGCACGCCGATAGTCGGCACGCGGAAACCCGGGCGGTCCTGGAAGCCCACGGGGGCACCTCGCTGGGCGAGGCGCCCGCAGCGGCCTGGGAGCACGGCCGATTCGACGCCCCCTACCTGCGCGACTCCCTGCTGCGCGCGGGGGCGTTGTGCGAGACGCTGGAGACCGCGACCACATGGTCGAATCTGTCGACGCTGAAGTCGGCGGTGACCGAGGCGCTGACCTCTGCGCTGAGCGCAAGCGGGACCAACGCCCTTGTGATGTGCCATATCTCGCACGTGTATCCGACCGGCGCCTGCTTGTACTTCACCGTCGTCGCCGGACAGCGCGGCGACGCCGCGGAGCAGTGGCGTAAGGCGAAGGTGGCGGCCAGCGACGCCATCGTCGCCAACGGCGGAACCATCACCCACCACCACGCCGTCGGAGCCGACCATCGGCACTGGATGCCTGCCGAGATCGGCGAACTCGGAGTCCAGGTGCTGCGCGCGGTCAAGCAGACGCTCGATCCGGCCGGGATACTCAATCCAGGCAAGCTGATTCCATGACCCGGTCTGATTCGGTGACAGTATCGCGCGTCACCGTCCTGACCAATCCGCAAGCCGGTCACGGCAACGCGCCGCACGCCGCCGAGAAAGCCGTCGCACGGTTCCACGAACTCGGCGTCGACGTCGTGGAAATCGTCGGCCGGGACGCCCGGCACGCCAGCGAGCTGGTCGCGCAGGCCGTGGCCGACGGCACCGACGCCCTAGTCGTCGTGGGCGGGGACGGTGTGATCCGATTGGCCCTACAAGCGCTGGCACGAACGGAGACTCCGCTCGGTATCGTCCCGGCCGGCACCGGCAACGACCACGCCCGTGAATACGCCATCCCTACCGGTGACCCGGCAGCCGCCGTGGACATCATCGCTGCGGGAAACACCACCAGCATCGATCTCGGCCTGATCCGCGGATCGGACGGCAGCAGCTCGTGGTTCGGCACAATTGCCGCAACCGGTTTCGACTCCTTGGTCAGCGATCGCGTCAACCGAATGCGGTGGCCGCATGGCCGGATGCGCTACAACCTCGCGATCCTCGCCGAGCTGTCACAGTTGCGGCTGCTGCCCTTCCGCCTGGTCTTCGACGGGGAACGGGAAGTAGTCACCAACCTCACCCTGGCCGCATTCGGCAACACCCGGACCTACGGCGGCGGCATGCGAATCTGCCCCGACGCCGATCACTCCGACGGACTGCTCGACGTCACCATGGTGCATACCGCTTCGCGGGCGAAGCTCATCCGCCTCTTTCCCACCGTGTTCAAGGGCACCCACGTGACCCTCGATGAAGTGACCACCGATCGGGCTCGCACGATTCTGGTGGAGTCGCCGGGTATCAACGCCTATGCCGACGGCGATTACGTCTGCCCGCTACCGGCGGAGATCTCGGCCGTACCCGGGGCTTTGAAGATTCTGGCTCCCGATGACCTGCCGCGCGTCATCCCACCCCGCGGTTGAGCCAGCTGACCTCACCGGAGTCGCCGCCATCGCGGTAGGGCTCGAGAGCGTCGTCCCACGCCGTTCCCAGCACAGTGTCCAGTTCGGCGGCCAGCGTGTCGGCTCCCGCCGACATCAGCGTGCGCAGGCGCATCTCGCCCACCATGACGTCGCCGTTGGCGCTCATCGCCCCGCTCCACAGACCCAACTGCGGGGTATGGCAGAACCGCTGGCCGTCCACGCCGGGGCTCGGATCCTCGGTGACCTCGAACCGCAGTACCGACCAGGATCTCAACGCATTGGCCAGCCGCGCCCCGGTACCGACCGGGCCCACCCAGTTCGTGACCGCACGCAGCTGCCCGGGCATCGCCGGCTGTGGGGTCCACTTCAGGTTCGCCCCCGCACCGAGGGTCGACGACAGAGCCCACTCGACATGTGGGCACACCGCCGCGGGTGAGGCGTGCACGTACACCACGCCTGTAGTCGCGTCGGCGAACTGATTCGACGCACGCATCACTGCTCCTCCGGCTCCACTAGGGACGTCTTCCCCAACGACCTGGCGTTTCCGAAGATGCAGTTGTGTCGTACGTGTCTATTGTGCCCCTTGTGACCCTTGTTGCGCTAGTCCGAGGTGAACTCCGCCAGGACCTGGTCGGATAGCGCAGGCCACAGCGGTTTGGCCCACTCGTCGAAGTCACGGTCGGTGAGCACCACGAGGGCGAGGTTGCGGTCCGGGTCGACCCAGAGGAATGTGCCGGACTGTCCGAAGTGCCCATAGGTGCGCGGCGAGTTCGCAGATCCGGTCCAGTGCGGAACCTTGGTATCCCGGATCTCAAAGCCCAGGCCCCAGTCGTTGGGTCGCTGCACCCCATAGCCGGGCAGCACGCCGGTGAGGCCGGCGAACTGCACACTGGTGGCTGCGGCGTGCATCTGCGGCGACACCGTACGGGGGTTGAGCAGATCCCCGGCGAAGTGCGCCAAATCGGCAACCGTGGAGAACGCCCCGTATCCGGCCGTCGCCGCTCCGCCATCCAGGCGGGAGGCCGACATCCCCAGCGGCTCGAAGACCGCCTCCTGCAGGTACCGGCCGAACTCGATCCCGGATTGAACCTGGATGACCTCGGCGAGCACCGCGAATCCGTAGTTGGAGTAAATCCGGCGAGTGCCCGGTTGGGCCTGCAGGTCGGCGGAGTTCATCGCCAGGCCGGCGGCATGGGCGAGGAGATGCCGCACCGTGGCGCCCGGCGGACCGGCCGGCGAATCCAGGTCGACCACGCCCTCCTCGACGGCGACCTGGGCCGCCCGAGCGACCAACGGCTTGGTCACCGAGGCAAGCCGGAACGACTGCGCCGTGTCGCCGAAGCCGGCCAGGATCCCGGCCGAACCGACCACCGCGGCAGCCGCGGTCGGTACCGGCCAATCGGCGATCATCTCCAGCGCGGAAGGCATGCCGCTCACCGTATCCCGCCCGGCGCGCGGCCCTATAGGGTCACAGACCATGAGTCAGACGGTGCGCGGAGTGATTTCCCGGAGTAAGGGCAGGCCGGTCGAACTGGTCGACATCGTCATCCCGGACCCGGGCCCCGGCGAAGTGATCGTGGACATCAAGGCGTGCGGGGTCTGCCACACCGACCTCACCTACCGCGATGGCGGGATCAACGACGACTACCCGTTCCTGCTGGGTCATGAGGCTGCGGGGATCGTCGAGGCCGTGGGCGAGGGCGTCAGCCAGGTATCCCCCGGCGATTTCGTCATCCTGAACTGGCGGGCCGTGTGTGGGCAGTGCCGGGCCTGCAAGCGGGGCCGCCCGTGGTACTGCTTCTCCACGTTCAACGCGACCCAGAAGATGACGCTGACCGACGGAACCGAGCTGTCCCCCGCGCTGGGCATCGGGGCGTTCGCCGACAAGACCCTGGTACACGAGGGCCAGTGCACCAAGGTTGATCCGGAAGCCGACCCGGCCGTGGCCGGTCTGCTGGGGTGCGGAGTGATGGCCGGGATCGGTGCAGCGATCAACACCGGCGCGGTGAGCCGCGACGACACCGTCGCGGTGATCGGTTGCGGCGGCGTCGGTGATGCGGCCATCGCCGGGGCCCGCCTGGTCGGCGCGCGACAGATCATCGCCGTCGACACCGACGACACCAAGCTGAACTGGGCCCGCGACTTCGGCGCCACCCATACCGTCAACAGCGCGGAACTGGCCGACAAAGACCTAGTGGAGACAATCCAGGATCTGACGGAAGGCAACGGCGTCGACGTCGTGATCGACGCAGTCGGCCGTCCGGAAACCTGGAAGCAGGCTTTCTACGCACGCGATCTCGCGGGAACCGTTGTGCTGGTGGGTGTTCCGACCCCCGACATGCGACTGGAGATGCCGTTGGTGGACTTCTTCTCCCGAGGCGGTTCGCTGAAGTCGTCCTGGTACGGCGACTGTCTGCCGGAACGCGACTTCCCGACGCTGATCAGCCTGTACCGGCAGGGCCGGTTGCCGTTGGAGCGGTTCGTGTCCGAACGCATCGGCCTGGACGCCGTCGAGGAGGCCTTCCACAAGATGCACGCCGGTGAGGTGCTGCGCTCGGTGGTGGTGCTGTGAGCCCTATTCAGCGCGTGGTCACCCACGGCACTTTCGAACTCGATGGCGGCAGTTGGGACGTCGACAACAACATCTGGATCGTCGGTGACGACGCGGAGGTGATCGTCATCGACGCCGCCCACGACGCCCGGGCCATCGAGGATGCGGTCGGCGGACGGCACGTCGTCGCGGTGGTGTGCACCCACGGCCACAACGACCACATCACCGTCGCCCCGCAACTCTCGGCTCTGCTCGACGCTCCGGTATTGCTGAATCCGGCCGACACCATGCTGTGGGAGATGACACACGCCGCGCTGCCGTTCAAGGAACTCAAGGACGGTCAGGTGCTCAAGGCCGGCGGCATCGAATTACGTGCCATCGCCACGCCCGGCCACTCCCCCGGGTCGACCTGCCTGTATGCCCCGGCTCTGGGTGCGGTGTTCTCCGGGGACACGTTGTTCCAGGGCGGCCCGGGTGCCACCGGGCGGTCCTTCTCCGACTTTCCGACCATCCTGGAGTCGATCAAGGAGAAGCTGGGGGCGTTGCCACCGGACACGGTGGTGTGCACCGGACACGGCGACTCGACGCGAATCGGCGATGAGTTGGTGCACTACGACGAATGGGTCAGTCGAGGCCACTAACCCGCTAGGGCAACTCCGCCGAACTCCGCGGGTCGACGATCACCTTGGCGTGCTTCTCCGGATCCCCCAGCGCCGTGAACGCCCCGGCAACGCCTTTCAGACCGACCTTGCCGGTGATCAGCGACTCCACCTGGAGCTTCCCGTCAGCCAGCATGCGCAGGCTGTCGTGGAAATCCAGCGGCGTATAGCCGAACGTGAATCTCATGTCGACCTCTTTGGCCAGTGCCATGGTGGGCCGAATCTTGTCGGCCCCCATGCACACTCCGACGACGATCACCCGGGAGTTGAGCGGCGCGGCGGAAATCACCCCGTCGATCATCCCGGGGACGCCGACGCACTCGAAGATGATCGGCCGTTTGGGGCCGGCCGCGCCAGCGGCTTCCGCGGCCCGGTAGACGTGCGACCAGGCGGGCAGCTTCCGCAGCGTGCCCATCGACGACAGGGCGAGTTCGTAGAGCGCCGGCGCTTTGGTGATCACACCCTTGGCGGGGATCTCCTCGTAGGGCGAATTCACCGCGGGGTCCACGACGACGTCGGCACCGCAGCGCCGCGCCAGATCTCGCCGGGCCGGGGAGAAATCGCTGGCGATCACGGTTCCCACCCCGGCGGCCTTCAGGTGGGCGACGACCGCCAGGCCGACCGGCCCGCACCCGATGACGACAGCGGTATCACCCTTCTTCACCTCGGCGCGGCGCACGGCATGCAGTGCGACCGCCATCGGCTCGGTGAGTGCGGCAATATCCGAAGACAAACCATTGGGCACCGGGAAGGTCAGCGATGCCTCCACCACGACCGCCTCGGCATATCCGCCGGGTGCCAGCGGCGTAAGTCCGGTCAGGTGCACTCCGCCGTTGCTGCGCACCATGGGGAAGGAGACGACCTTCATCCCCTCCTTGAGGTTCTTGGGGGTCTTGGGGCCGCGCTCGGCGATCACGCCGCAGAATTCGTGGCCCATCACCGTCGGGGTGTCTCCACGCATGAAGTCCGGGTACCCGAGTGCGGCCATCACGTCGGTCAGGTCGTCGGCGTGATCCTTGGCGTGCAGATCCGAACCGCAGATCCCGCAGGCCCGGACCTCGAGAACCAATTGCCCCGCGGCCGGCCGCGGGTCCGGCAGGTCGACGACGGTGAGCTTTCCGTGCGCGCAACTGACGGCCTTCACGTCCGACGAGTCTAGTCGGCTATCGACCGTCGAGGATTCGCCGCTTCTCGTCGTTGAATTCCTTCTCCGTCATGGCACCCGAATCTCGCAGCGCCGCAATGGTCTTGAGCTGCTCGAGCCGCACACCTTCGTCACTCGGGGTGTAGGGGTCCGGACTCCCGGCCGAGTCGGCTCCCGGCATGGAACCTTTGCGGCGGCTGAACCACCATGCCGCGATGAAGAGGTCCACGCTGATCATTGACAGGGCCACGAACACCCACAGCGGGCCGTCCACCGGACGGCTCTGACCGAATGCCAGCCGGGGGTCGACGAATCCGCCGACCTGTCCGTCGGTGATCACCCGGTAGCTGCCCTCGCTGTGAACACGCATGAACCAGACCCTGCGGTGTGTGTCGTCGTTGACCGAGACCGTCGGGCCGAAGTCCTCGGTCACCGTCGGATCGGCGACGCCGGGTGGCGGGGTGATGTCGAAGTTCAATTTCGGCAGTGTCAGGCCGCGGCCCCGGTGGTCGCTCACGTGAAAGCTGATGATGACCTCCCCGGCCGGCAGGTGGATATCGCCGGAACCGGGGATGGACAGTTCCCCGTACGAGCCGTACTTCTCGCCGTTGACACCGACGATGGCGGTCGTGACGAGGCCACCGATGGAGAACAGCGCGAAAGCGCCGAACAGGATCATCAGGACCCGTGGGAGGCTTCGGCCGGTCATCTGCGAAGTCTGACACGCACGAACCCGTGGTGAGCGGCTACGGTGCCAGTGGCGGAAGAGACCTGCGAGTTCAGGAGGAGGTCACGATGTCTCAGGAATCGCCCCGCGGAAACGCACTCGTCCGCTTCGCGGTGCAGTACTGGGCCCCCATCGCTCTGATGGCGTTGGCGGCCGTGTTCATCGGACAAAACCGGGACCGCCAGCAGATCCACTTTCTGTGGGCCACGGTCGAGTCACCGATGTGGCTTCTGCTGGCGGCCATGCTGATGATCGGCGTGGCGGTCGGACTGCTGTTGCGGCGGCGACGGCGGTAGCGCTGTGCGCGAGTCCAGCATCGTGGTGCGCCCCCAACCGGTGGAGAGCGCCAGTTACACAGCGTCCTCGCGCCTGCAGGCATCCGGACTGGCCGCGGGGGTCACCCTCTTCGAGCAGGCCGCTCGCGCTGTCACCATCCCCAGGGCGCCGCAACCCATCGCCATCGCCGACTACGGCGC
>CAZADG010000007.1:13834-25615 GCA_964483865.1 uncultured Mycobacterium sp.
TGAGCCGGGTCCCGGCCCCGGTCGGCGATCACATCCATATCGCCCACAGCGCGGACGAGGCCGCCCGGCGGGCCTACGCCCGTCAGGCCGCACTCGACTGGAACGACTTCGTGGCGTTCCGCGGGCGCGAACTGGCGCCCGGTGGACGACTGGTGGTGCTGACGCTGGCTGTTGACGCGGCGGGGCTGCCCGGTTTCGCTGCACTGATGCAGGCGCTGTTGGCAGCGTTGCAGCGACTCGTGGATCACGGCATCCTTCGCGCCGAGGAGCTCGGCAGGATGGTCATTCCGACGGTGGGCCGCACCGAGACGGACTTTCGGGCGCCGTTCGCCCCGTCGGGACGGTTCGAGGGTCTGTCGGTCGAGCACATCGAATTGTTCGAGGCCGAGGACCTGTTCTGGTCGCGCTATCGCACCGACGGCAACGCCGCCAAACTCGGCGCGTCGTGGGCGAGATTCGCCCGCGCCGCGATCTTCCCGACGTTGACCACAGCCCTGGACGGCGGTCGGGAGAGTCCGAAAGCGGCGGGTTTCAATGATCTTCTGGAGTCCCAGGTCGCCGACCTCCTGGCTGCGGCGCCGCAGCGGATGACGGTGCCCCTCGCGACCGTCGTACTGGCCAAACGTCGAAAGTCAGCCTGATCCCGCCGGATCCGGCCGGGCGTTACCTCAACGGATGGTGCCCCGGCCCGGGATGAGAGGCAGATCCAGTGCGGTCACCCAACCCGGCGGCAGTTCGTTGACGTACGGGACGGCGTTGAGCGCACGCAGCCCGGTCGCCAGGCAGCCGGCGGCTGCCGGGTCCCGGCCCGAGCCATCGGTGAAGCGGAAGGCGGTCTCCTGGAGGATGCTCGGAGTTCCCTCAATGTCCACGCGATAGACGTCGTCCTGATCCCCGGACGGCCAGTCCGGTGCCGCATCGTGCCCGATCCGGTTGACGTGCTCGAGTTGGATCCTGTTCTCGCCCCGGTACATTCCGTTGATGGTGAACCGCACAGCCGCCACATTGCCGGCGGGGATGACGCCCTTGGCAGTGCTGCGATCGCTAGGGGTGACCCACTTGTCCCAGGTGGTGGTGATCTCGTCGAGTTCGATTCCGGCGGCGTAGGCGATCATCGGAACGGTGGCGCCCCAGGCGAACACCAGGATGTCGCGGTTCTCCAGCAAAGGACGGTATTCGGGCTCACGGCCGATACCCATCTCGAACTCGTAGTCGCCCTCGTAGTTGGTGTAGTCCAGCAGCTCTGAGGCCCGCACCCGGCGGACCTCCGAGCACAAACCCATCAACGTCATCGGGAACAGGTCGTTGGCGAAGCCCGGGTCGATCCCGGTGGTGAAACAGGAAGCACCGCCCTGATCGCAGGCCTGCTCGATCGGCTCGATCCAATTCGGCGGGTTCAGGTGCATCTTCGGCCACACCCACGGTGTCATCGCCGTCGAGCACACGTCGATCCCGGCCCGCAGGAAACGGGCCATCAGGTCGATGTTGGCGTCGGCGTGCGCGGCGGTCGGGCCGTAGTGCACCAGCGCGTCGGGCTTCAACGCGATCAGCGCATCGACGTCGTCGGTGGCGACCACCCCGGTCGTCCGGCCCAGTCCGCAGATCTCTCCGACGTCGAGGCCGACCTTGGCAGGGTTGCTGACACCCACTCCGACCAGTTCGAATTCCGGGTGCTTGAGAATTTCCGGGATGACCATCTTCCCGACGAATCCGGTGCCGTAGACGACAACCTGTTTAACCATCAGAGCCCCCAGCGCCAAGAGGTGACGTAGTCCGCAGTGCATAGCGACGCTCGGCATACTCCAGATCGTCACGCCACAGCCGTGCGGCCCCGAGCTTCATCAGCGGGCGGAGAAGCGGGGCAGCCTTGAGCGAGTACTGGAAGCCGGTGCGATCGGACTGAGCGATCACCGCCTCGATGACAGCGGTCCGGGGCCGGCCGTCGGGGCCGTTCCCGATCGGTGTGGCATGGGTCTCGACCACGCTGCCGACACCCTGACCCTCCACGATGTGCATCACGATCGTGCGCGGCTCGGGAACGCTGAACTGGGCGATCACCGGCACCCCGAGCCGTCCGAAGTGGAAGGTGACCGCCGTCTGGAACATGTCGGATTCCTCGTCGGCGTCGACCGGCGGGGCGCTGAGCACCTCCAGTTGCGCGAACGAGTAGGGGTGGAACCAGGCGCCGTGCCAGGGGTCGAGTCGGTTGGCGATCACGTCGCGGGGTTCACACACCCCCTCGAGTCGCGCCACCGCCGCCAGTTGCGGACCGGTCGGCCGTGCCGGCAGCACCGGGGCGTCCGACGGCTCCTCCCCGCCGACTTTGTCGAGCCGGACCCAGACCAAAACGCCATCGTCGTACCCGGGCAGCGGCTTCCAGCCGAACTCCCGTCCCCCGTCCAGCCGCAGGCCGTGCCACGGGCATATCAGGCCGCCGCAGACCACCTTTCCGGTGGACAGGTCGGCACCCAGATGCGGGCACGTGGCAGGGCCGACATGCAGCTCGCCCCGGCCGCCGCGCCAGGCGACGATCTCCACCCCGGCGACTGTCGTGCCGAACGGGCGGTCGCTGCGCACGTCGGTACTCGCGCCGAACACGAACCAGTTCCCGCTGGGCCGACGTTCCGCCCGTTGCAGTGCCGCGTCGATGATCGCCGGCTGCGCCTGCTGATAAGTCGGTTTCTGATCCGCCCACGTGAGTTTCGGAAGTACCTGCACCGGATTGTCTTTCGGCAGCCGCTGGGCCAGCCGGTCCCAGAGGTCCATCAGCGCGCACCCTTCTCGGCCAACCGCCGCAGAGCCGGCGAGCGGCCGTGCACCGGCACGGTGTGCAGCGTGTGACCGCTGACACCCCACTCCCCCAACAGCCGGTTCGCCGCCGACCATCCGGTGGTGGCGGCCCGTTCCATCAACGCTACCGGGAGGTCGATGCGGATCCCGTCACCGGCGAGCATCAACCCCGGAACCGGGGTGTCCACGGTGGGCCGCATGGCGAACGATCCGGGCGAGAACAGCGGGCAGTCCTGTTTGAACAGCAGTCGCTCCGCGACGATCCCGGCTCGCGCGGTCTCCGGATACAGCTGATGCAGACGTGCCAGCATCTTCTCCCGCAGACCATCGAAAGGCGGCGGGTCGGTGACCGAGTAGGCGTGCACTTCGACCACTGAGCCGCCATGGGCCCGGGCCCAGTCGGCGGCTTGACGCTCGTAACGGCTGACCACGCTGATGTTGTCGACCGGCTCGAGTCCACCGGTGCCCAGGAAGGGCGGGCGGTCGGACTGCACGGGAGCGTCGAGCCAGAGGCGCTGAACCAGGAAAGGCGGCGCGACCTCCATGTTGGCCACTCGCTGCCGCCAATCCTCGTCGCCGAGTTCCGGTGAGGCGGCGACAATGCGCTGCAACCCGCCGACGTCGGCGGCCAGCACAACGCCGTCGGCGTCGATCACCCGTCCATCGCCGGCCTCGATCCGCAACCGCCTGGTCCCGCCCGGGCTGATCGACTCTGCCGACACTCCGGTGTGGAGTTTCACTCCGCGACCGGTCAGATACTCCCCCAACGGATTCCACAGAGCGGTATCGAAGTTCGATTCGGCGACGTCGAAGACCAGACCCTCGCTGGAGCCCAGGAAGTAGATGTGGAACATCGCCGCCAGTTCGGCCGCCGACAGCCGGTCGGGTCGGGCGAAGAAACTGCGGGCGAACACCTCGAATGCGAGGTGGCGGGCCGCCCTCGGAAAGTTGATCTCGTCGAGGAAGGTCCCGGCGTCGCGGTCATCGAGTTGCTCGTAGACGCCGGGCACCGAGACCGTCGCCAGTGGAGCGGCCGCCCTACCGTTGATGCGTACCAGGTCCCGGAACCGGAAGGTCGGGCTGCGCAGGGCGAAGACGATGGCGTTCCAGGGCGGGCTCTGCGGCAGCCCACGGAAGGTGTCGCGGCGGCCCTGCCCGTCGACCAGCGGGTAGTCCTCGACAGCCCGCAGCCGCGACAGGCTCGGGTCGGTGCGCCGCAACAGTTCCCGCAGGTTGTAGTACTGACGGAAAAAGGCGTGGAAGCCGCGGTTGTTGGCAACTTCGGTGCCCGCCAGGGGGCCGTCCTCGATGCTCTCGGTCCAGCCCGCGACCCGGCCACCCAGGTTGGGCTCACGTTCCAGAACCTCCACCGAGACGCCGCGTTCGGCCAGGCCGGTCGCGGCGGCCAGACCGGCGATGCCGGCCCCGACGATCACGACGTGCGGTTGTTGACTCAAAGCCTCGGCGCTGGTCAGGCCGGCGGGGCCGGGATGACTTACCCGGCGGGGATCCTTCATGGTGCCTCTCCGATGAACGTGTGGACGATGCCGCGCTGCCAGCCGGGCATGGTTTCACTGTGCACACCGGCGAAACCTGCCGCCACCAGACGACGTTGGAACTGCGCCGCGCCGTCGAAGCTGTTGACGCTGCGCCACAGGTGTCGGTACAGGGTGCTGTCACCGGTCCTCCGCCAACCGGCCGGGATGATGATGCCCCAGCACACTGCGTTCCAAACAGCCTGGGCTGCTGTGGAATCGCGCACCGAGTACTCGTGCAGGGCCAGGGTTGCGCCCGGCCGCAGCATGGTCAGGAACCGGCGCAACTGGGCGTCCGGGTCGGCGAGGTTGCGCACCAGGTAAGCCGCCAAGATGCCGTCGAAGCCACTGTCGGTGAACTGCTCGATGGGTGAGTGGACGAACCGGACCGTGTCCGGCCAGGATTTGGCAGCCGCCTGCTCCAGCATGCCGGCCGAAGCGTCGACCGCGACGATCTGGGCATGCGGCGCCGCCTCCAACAGTGCCGCGGTGGAGGCACCCGTTCCGCACCCGGCGTCGAGAAGCCGCAGGCCCCGCCCGCCGTTCGGGATCCGCATGCGGTGCGCCGAGATGCGCAGATGGTCGTGATAACCGGGGTTGGCGCCGACGAGTTTGTCGTAGGCTTTCGCACCCACATCAAAGGCACCCGGAACCTCGGGACGGGACAGTCCTGATTTAGACAGCCGTCTCATCGCCGCACCCGCTGTCGGTTCCAGACCAGCAGGTATCGCCACTTGTCCATCGGAACACTCTGTCAGGCCGCGAGCCGGCGGGCGCGGCGAGCCCGCACCAGCCCGCCGGTGAACACCCGAAGGCGCCTCCCCATCCCGACCGATGCGCGTTCGCTGAACACCGCGAAGTCGATGTCCTCGATACGGTCGAGGATCTCCGAGTACAGGGTGAAGGCCGTGGCGACACACGGCCGCGACTGAGGGGCCAGCAGCGCGATCGCCTTGTGCGCCTCGCGGTACTCGGCGCGGGTGATCGCGTGCTGGGCCGCCAGGGCCTGACGAACCCGCGGATCCGTGCGGTTGTTGTCGTGGCACCAGGTCAGCAGAGCGCGGTCCACCCCGAAAGCCGCCAACTCGTCGGCGGGCAGGTAGACACGATTGCGCTCGAGGTCCTCGTTGATATCCCGCAGGAAGTTGGTGAGCTGGAACGCCCGGCCCAGTGCCTCGGCTCCCGGTTCGGCGTCGGCCTGTGGCCCCACCGTGCCCAGGATCGGCAGCATCTGCAGGCCGATGACCTCCGCAGAGCCGCGCATGTAGTGGTTCAGCGCCGGCCGGTCGGGATAGTCGGTGACGGTCAGATCCATCCGCATCGACGTCAGGAATTCGTCGAACAGGCTCAACGGAATGCGGTAGCTGCGGGCGGTGTGCAGAACCGCGGGCAGCACCGGTTCGACGTCGGTGTCATCGCCGTTGAGGAAGCGTGCCGCCAGCTGTTCGAGCCGGGCCGAACGCTCCTCGACCGTCGCATCGGAATCCAGGTCGTCGAGGATGTCGTCGGCGTACCGGGCGAAACCGTAGAGCGCGTGCACCGGCGGCCGCTGCGACGGGGTGAGCAGTCGGGTGGCCAGGAAGTAGGTTCGCCCGTGCTCGGCGTTGAGCCGCCGGCAGCAGCGGTAGGACTCCCGCAGCCGCTCGTCGGAGATTCCGGCCGCGTGCAACTCGGTGTGGATCATGCCCGCACCTGTTTGGTTTCCGAACCGATGATGGTCCGCCGGGACGGATCGACCGGCCCGGTGATGCGCTCGGCGGCCAGGCGACCGGACAGCAAGGCCGTCGGAACCCCAACCCCGGGCACGGTCGATCCGCCCGCGAGAACGGCGTTGTCGATACCGCGGACCAGGTTCGCCGGCCGGAACGGGCCGGTCTGGGAGAAGGTATGCGCCAACGCGAACGGGGTGCCCGCCGTCATGCCTTGCCGGGCCCAGTCGGCCGGGGTGACCACATCGAGGATGTCGGCGTCTCGGTCAAGACCCGGTAGCAACCGATCGGCCGCGGTTGCCAGCACCTCCCGCGCGTAGCTGTCACCCTGAACCGCCCAATTGACCTTCCCGACGTCGAGATTCGGGCACGGCGCGAGCACGTAGAGGAGGTCGCGGCCGGGCGGCGCCAGGGTGGGATCACCCGCGGACGGCATCGTCACCAGGATCGACGGGTCGGTCATCAACACGCCGTCGCGGATGATCTCGTCGAAGGTCCCCGCCCACTTGCCGCCGAAACTGATGTTGTGATGCTGAAGAGCCGAGCCGACAGCCGGCACGCCGACGTGCATCACGACCGCCGACGGTGCCGGACGCATCTTGACCGGCCGCCGCGGGGTCCGTCCCAGGAGCTGATAGGTCAGCGGGAGTTCGGTGGTCAGAACCACTGCGTCGCAGGCGATCCGGTCACCGGAATCAGTGCACACCCCGGTGACACGTGAGCCGGACTGCTCCAGCCGCGTGACGCTGGTGTTATAGCGGAACTGCACACCGGCCGCGGTGGCGGCGGCGGCCAGCGCCTCGGGCACCGCCCGCATGCCGCCCCGGGGGAAGTACACCCCCGCCACGGTGTCCATGTAGGCGATCACCGCGTAGGCGGCCAGCGCATGCTGAGGCGGAACACCGGCGTAGAGCGCCTGGAAGGTGAAGATCCGCTGGACCCGCTCGTCGGTGATGAACCGGCTGACCATCTTCTCCCAGCCGCGGAACCCGCCGATCGCTGCCAGCCTGGCCAACTGCGGTGTCAGCAGCGACACCGGCGAATTGAAGTTGGAGCCGATGAATCCGTCGATCTCCAACTTGTAGAGCTCGGTGAGCCACTGGCGCAGCCGCTGGTAGCCGGCTGCCTGATCGGGACCCGCGAAATCCCTGATCGCCTGGGTCATGGCCGCACCGTCGGTGTGCACGTCGAGCACGCTGCCGTCGGCGAAGGACGCCCGGTAGGCAGGATCGAGCAGCAGCAGGTCCAAGTGGTCGTCCATCGACGCACCGACGGCGTTGAACGCGTCCTCGATGATGTCGGGCATGGTCAGAACGGTGGCGCCGGTGTCGATCCGGTAGCCGCGGATATCGGCCTGGCCGACTCGCCCGCCGGGAAAACCGAGTCGTTCGACGACGGTCACCGACCGTCCCTGGCCGGCGAGCTGCATGGCGGTGGACAACCCGGACAGTCCGGCTCCCACCACGACGACGTGGTCGGTTTTCCCGGGCACGGTACGCACTGTGCTCATCTGGATGGGGCTCCTTTGTTCAAGTGGTGCTCGAGTCGTGCTCAGGTTGTCCGTAACGTGCAGACAGCGGCCATATCGGCCAGCGCGTCGCGCACCCAGTGGTCGATCCGCTGGTCGTCGATATGTTCAATGGCCACCGCCACCCGTGCGGTGATCAGTTCTTCGATCCATTCGGGTGCGCCGGTCGCCACGATCAGAGTGCGCCAGTGCGTGATGTCGGCGTCGTCGATGCTCTCAGCGGTCATCAGTTCAGCGAACTGCCGCCGGACGGCCGGGTCAGCCATCCGCTGAGCCGCCACCACGACGCTGGTCGCCTTGCGTTCGGCGAGGTCCCCGCCGGCGGGCTTGCCGGTCTCCGTGGGCGAGCCGAACACACCCAGGATGTCGTCCCGCATCTGGAAGGCCTCTCCGACCGCGCTGCCGTAGCCGCCGAGCGCGGGGATCAGGTGTTCACATCCAGCCAGCGCGGCGCCGATTTCCAGGGGGCGGCGCACGGTGTAGTTCCCCGACTTGCGTCGTGCCACGTCGAGCACGGCTTCCAGATCTGGCAGCGCTCCGGCGTCGTTGGCCACGTCGGCGCACTGGCCGACAGCGAGTTCGATGCGCATCTCGTCGTAGTGCGGCCAGGCCCGCGAGAGGGCGTCGTGACCGATGCCGCTCTCCCGCATCATCTGCTCCGCCCACACCAGGCACAGGTCGGACAGCAGGATCGCCTGGGCCGCGCCGAAGCGCTCCGATGATCCGGCCAGCCCGCGGTCGCGGTGCCATTGGGCGAACCGCAGGTGGGCGGCGGGGCGGCCGCGGCGCAACGGTGAATCGTCCATGACGTCGTCCTGCAGCAGGGCGAACGCATGCAGCAGCTCCAGCCCGGCCGACGCCCGCAGGGCGGCCTCGGAGAGGTCGGAGTTGCGCTCCCCGCAGAGCCAGCCGAGGTACATGAAGGTCGACCGCAGGCACTTGCCGCCGTCGACGAACTGGGCCAGCACGTCGGCGGCGATGTCGACGCCGGTGCGGGCCAGCTGCGGCACGCACCGGTTTTCAACGAAGTCCGCCACGTGGTCAAGTGCCCGGCGCCGGACTCCGTTTCGCCAGATCTCGAACTCGGCCCCGGGTGCAGCGACCGTCCCCCGCGACGCCGCGTCGATCGCGCGCAATGCCCACTCCTGTTCCCCGAGTCCTGAGTTGCCTGACCGGCCCCGAACTCCATTCAAGATGATCAATCGGCTCCGCGCTTGTCGGGACCAGACATGGTCACGTACGCGTAAGGTTTGCGCGTGGCCTCCTAGCTGGGCTTTTCCCAGCCGACTCCAGGTCAGCGTAGCCCACTTCGGAAAGGTCGCCCAAATGCGAAAGCTCGACGGAAAGGTCGCTCTGGTGACCGGAGCCTCGTCCGGACTGGGCGCGGCGGTGGCACAGTTGTTCGCCGAACAGGGGGCAACGGTTTTCGGGATCGCCCGCGATCGAGATCGGTTGTCGGCGGTCTTCGAGTCGGTTCCCGGCGGGTCGTTCGCATCGGTGGACATCACTGACGCGCGGGCCTGCCGGGACGCGGTGGCCCAGTGCGTGGAGCGGTTCGGCCGACTTGACGTGTTGGTCAACGCCGCCGGTTTCCATCAGATGCGGCACACTGCCGAGGTCTCCGACGACCAGTGGTCCTACGATCTCGCCGCCAACCTTTCCGGCCCCTTCCACCTGTCCCGTGCCGCTCTGCCGCACCTGCTGGAAGCGGGCGGCAACATCGTCAACGTGGCGTCAGTGGCCGGGCTCGAAGGCGAGGCGTACTCGGCCGGATACTGCGCGGCCAAACACGGCCTGGTCGGTCTCACCCGCGCCCTCGCGGTGGAGTTCACCCGCGAACAGTTGCGGGTCAACGTGGTCTGCCCGGGCGGAATGCTGACTCCCCAGGTCACCGAGTTCGCGGCCCCGGAAAACGCCGACTACAAGCTGATCATGCGGATCGCAGCGCCACGGGGGCTGATGCAGCCGGGGGACGTGGCGACGGTGATCGCCTTCCTGGCCAGCGACGACGCGGCGGCGGTGCACGGCGCGGTGTACACCGTCGACAACGGGAAACTCGCCGGCTGACGTGCCCTGGTGCGCGACTACTGCGCGGCCCGTTGCAACACCGCGGTCATATCCGGGCAGTAGGTGCTGATCGCTGCGCCGAGGAACTGGGCCACCTGGGTTTGAGTGGTATCCCGGGCGAGGTTCTTGGTGATGAACGACATCGACGCGTAGGCGTCGCCGTCGACCCCGCGGAACAGGCGCTTACACGTGATCTTGCCCAGCCAGGCGTTGTAATCGCGCTGGCCGTAGATGCCGTAACTGTGTAACTGGTTGGCGAAGTCGATATCAGGGTCCGCCTGCGCTGGCGCTGCCAGCGCGATGGCCGCCGCACTAGCGAGAACAACGGCAGACGGTGCCACCACCCGACCCAGTATCGTCATGGCCACAGATTCTAAACCCAGCAGTTACACCAGCTAATCTCTTGCCGGTATTCGGTCGTAGTGCTGACCACCGCCGAGGCGCCCTCGCTGCAGGCGATGATGACGACCGACAAATTCGCCTTAGCGCCGTAAGGAGGCCCATGATGAGAGGTATGCGGATTCTCCCGATGCTGGCGGCGGTGCTCGCAGCAGTCACACTCGCGCCGGCGACCGCCGGCGCCGACGCCACCGACGATTATCCGATCCCAAACCGGATGATCAGGACCACGTGCGACGCCGAACAGATCATGGCCGCGGCCCGCGATGTCGAACCGGTGTACTACGAGCGCTACATGATCGATTACAACAACAAACCGCGCGACGTCCAGCAGGCCGCCCAGGACTACATCCACGGTTTCTTCGCCAAGAGCCCGGCCGAACGCCGGGCCTGGGCTGAGGAGATGGCGACCAACATCTACTCCGATCCACTGGTGTTCCGCTGGCCCAACCACGCCAAGCTGTTCTTCAACAACAAGGGCGTAGCGGCCAATACCACCGACATCTGCAACCAGTACCCGCCCGGCGACATGTCGCTGTGGGTCTGGTGAGCTCCGGTATGACCGCAGCGACCCCCGCCGTCATGCAGCGCTGGCTGCGGGCGATCGAGAATTGGGAAACCGCCGATCTGGAAGACCTGCTGGCCGAAGACGCGGTGTTCTACTCCCCCGCCGTGTTCACCCCCCAGCGCGGCCGTGCGACAACATTGGCCTATCTGCGTGCCGCCGAGCAGATGTTCTCGGACACGAACTTCCATTACGTCGAGAAGTGGTACGGCGAGAACTCCGCGGTGCTGCACTTCGCCGCCGAGGTCGGCGGGCTCTCGCTGGAGGGCATCGACATGATCCACTGGAATGACGAGGGCTCAATCACCTCGGTCAAGGTGATGATCCGGCCGTTCAAGGCCTTGCAGGCCGTCATCGGCACGATGGCCGAACTGCTCGCAGCCCGGTAATCGCGTGTTTGCTAGCAGGCGCCGCGCGTCACGCTCGCGCCTCGGTGTGGCCTCACCTGGGTAACGCTCGTTGCCGCTCTTGGCACAGCCACGACGTGCCTATGGAATTTCAGGTTCCGGTGTGAGTACAGTGCGGAGAACCCGTCGCGGGGGCCACCAGGTTTGCGTCGGAGACGGCCACCTGCAGTTAGCCACAGGAGTTTGCCTCAATGAGTTGTGAATACATTTCCGCCGGGCACATCGGTCGGGTCGGCGCACTGGCGGTCGCCCTGGGCATCGGCGCCGCGCTGGCCGGCGGAACCGGGACCGCGTGGGCCGAAACCTCACGGGGCGACACCGGATCCCGCGGACAGAGTTCAGAGCGGGCCTCGGATGCAGCTGATGCGACAACGACGTCGACGCCGACGTCGAAGCGTCGGACCGGCACCGGGCCGACCCGCAGCGCCCTCCGGTCACAGTCCGATTCACCGGTGCTGCCAGCGGCCGCCGCGACTGCGCGACCGGTCAAGATCCCCAAAGATCTGGCGACTGCGACGCCCGTAATCCGCCCTGAGCTGTCGAAGCGGGTTGAGGTCGCGCGGGCCCTCCCCGCGCCAGCTGATTCAATCGCGATCTCTGCAGCGGCCCCGACCGCGCCGGCCGATGTCGCCGCCGCGGTCCCCACGGCACCGGCCGCCAAGCCGGCCGCCCTGGCCGCGCCGCGAGTCGGTTCCCGGCTGCTGTCCGCGGTCGGCGTGGCCTCGCTGGCCGGCGGCAGCACACCAGGGGCGCCGGCGTCTTCTCCGGCGCTGTGGGCACT
>CAZADG010000007.1:25715-28346 GCA_964483865.1 uncultured Mycobacterium sp.
ACCTCCGCGGTCTACGCGAACGGGGAGAACTACGTCAACTACATGTCGGTGAAGTCCTGGGATTCACCGGGGCGTTGGACCACCAACTACTCGGCCATCTCCCAATACGACGAGGTCAGCGACACGTGGGTGCTGCAGAAGAACACGGTGCGCTCTGCGGGCTGGTTCCGTTCGTCGAAGATCTACAACGCCGGCGACCAGAACTTCCAGCAGATGGCCTACGTCCTGGAACCGGAGAGCAAGGTCACTCCGGGTGAGACCCGCTACGTCTACGCCTTCGGAACCCCGGCAGGCCGTCAAGGTTCGGCGTTCCTGTCCCGGGTGCCGGAGACCGCCGTGACGGACCTGTCGAAATACGAGTACTGGGACGGCGCAGAGTGGGTCAACCGGCAGGCCAACGCCGCACCGGTCATCGGTGACTCAACCCGGTCCACCGGAATCTTCGGCTGGGCCAAGGACATCGCCAACAACCCCAGGTTCTTCGGCGGCTGGTTCGCCGGATTCACCGGCGCCAAGACCGGCGGCAACGTCAGCGAGATGAGCGTCCAGTACAACGAGTACCTCGACAAGTACGTGGTGCTCTACGGCAACGGCGCCAACAACGTCATCTTGCGCACCGCGGACTCCCCCGAGGGGCCGTGGTCGGATCCGGTCACTCTGGCCACCTCCATCAAGTACCCCGGCCTGTACGCCCCGATGATCCATCCGCTGTCGGGCACCGGCGAGCTCACCGACTCCAACGGCGACCCCGACATCACCAACCTCTACTGGAACATGTCGATCTGGAGCAACTACAACGTGGTGCTGATGCAGACCGATCTGAGCCCGCTGGTCGTCACACCGGTGTGAAGACCAGCATCAGCGGGTTCGCGCTAGCCCTGGGAATCGGAGCGGCGGCGCTCGCCGCCGCGGCTCCCGCAGCCGCCGACGACGGCAGTGTCGAACAGAAGTCGGCCCCGTCGGCCCGATCCGTGCACGGCACCCTGAAAGCGGCCAACTCCGAGCCGCGCGTCAGCCCGCTGCGGCAAAGTCGCACCGCGGTACGCAGCGCCCAGACCGGGGCGGCCGAGCTCAGCGGCATCACCTATGCCGGAGGCAGCATTTTCTATGCGGTCGGCGACAACGGGTCCGACCAGATCTGGCGGGTCGATGCCTCGTTGAACACCCGGACCGGAAGGATTCGGTCCGCGCGGGTCACCGGCGGGATAGCCGCACCCCAGTTGGGACGCGACTCGGAAGGCATCGCCTTGGCCCCGGGTGGACAGAGCGCCTGGGTCGCCGACGAAATCGCCTCTAGCATCAGCGAATTCAGCCTCACCACCGGCGATAAGGTGGGGACGGTGTCCGTGCCGTCGATCTACCGCCCCGCTAATGTGCAGAACAACATGGGCTTGGAATCGCTGACCTACGGGGCGGGCAAGCTATGGACCGCCAACGAGGAGGCACTCAAGCCGGACGGTTCGCTGTCCACCACCACGACCGGCAGCTGGGTCCGGATCCAGCAGTTCGACGGCCCGGACCTGACGCCGGGTAAGCAGTTCGGCTACCTCACCGACCCCATCACCCGGATGTCACCACTGGTGTCGCAGGAACGAAGCGGTCTGGTCGACCTGGTGGCGCTGCCCAACGGTCAGATTCTGGCCCTGGAACGGGAACTGGGCGGGTGGGCACCCCGTTTCCGAAGCCGCCTTTACCTGCTCGACTTCACCGATGCCACCGATGTCTCTGCGCTCGCCAGCCTCAGCGCCGGCAGCTTCACACCGGTATCGAAGACGCTGCTATGGCAGCGGTTCTACCGACTCGCCAACTTCGAGGGCATCACCCTCGGGCCGCAACTCGACCCCACCTCGTACAGCCTGGTGCTGATCTCCGATGACGGTGGCGGCATGCTGTTCCAGCAGCAGGCCTCGGTGGCTCTCGTGCTCAGGGGGGTGCAAGACACTCCTGCGCCTGCCCGCGCAGCTGAATCAATCGCGGTGTAAACGCGCTAACAGTCGGCCAGCACCCGCGCGATCGCATCGTGTTCAGCCGGAGTGACCCACAACCGGTAGGCCGCTTTGACGTCGACGATGCGGGTCACGAACTCACAGCGATAGGCCGTGTTCGGCGGCAGCCACGTCGCCGCGTCCCCGTCACCCTTCTGCTGGTTGACCCAGCCGAGGGTGGCCTGCAGATTACGGGGGTCATTGGCGAAATTGCGCCGCGTCATCTCGTCCCACTGCTGGGCGCCCTTCTGCCAGGCGTCCGACAGTGCGACGATGTGGTCGATCTGGACCTGCGCCGAAGTCCCTGGGCCGCGCTGGAACTCGACAGTAGT
The DNA here is from genome assembly GCA_964483865.1 of uncultured Mycobacterium sp. Taxonomy (GTDB): domain Bacteria; phylum Actinomycetota; class Actinomycetes; order Mycobacteriales; family Mycobacteriaceae; genus Mycobacterium. The sequence continues at coordinate 28,033 of CAZADG010000007.1, forward strand.
GGCGGTGTAAGGATCGTTGAGGATTCCGCTCAGCACCGCACAACCGTTGGAACCCGGTTTAATCACCACGTCGAGGAGATCGCGGCGCAGGATGTCATTTCTGGTGTCGCAGCCGTTGTGCCCGTCGGCCACCCAGACATCGTCGCTCCAGGCGTCGCCGAAAAGGCTTCGCTCGTAACCCGTCTTGGGTGCGCGGCCTTTGACCTCCAGGGTGTCGAGAGTCCCGGCCGCATCGCCGATCGCCACCGGAGCGGTCCACAGCAGAGCCACCAGCACCACCAGACAAGTGGTCAGTCTTCTCACAGTCCCCCCAA
>CAZADG010000007.1:28446-45112 GCA_964483865.1 uncultured Mycobacterium sp.
GGCTCAGCCCCACCAGAATGCGGTGGCGATGGCGATGTACAGCGCGATCAGTACCGCGCCCTCGAACCAGTTCGATTCGCCGTCGAAGGTCACCAGAACCGCCACCAACGCAGACATCATCATCGCCGCCAGCAGTAGCGGCGAGAACACCAGGTCGAAACCCGGCTGGCCCAGCCATGCCGCCGACAGGCAGACAATCGGGGCGATGGTCAGCGCGATCTGAACCGGTGACTGCAGCACCACCTGCACGGCGTAGTCCATCTGGTTCTTGGCTGCCAGTTGGATACCGACGAAGTTCTCCACCGCGTTGCCGGCGATGGCCACGATCACCAGACCGGCGAACACCTGATTGATCCCGGCGGCGTGCATGGCCGGTTCCAGAGCGGCGACGAACCACTCCGAGACGAAGGCCGCACCGACACCAGCCGCGGCGAGCATGCCGATCGCCATCGCCAACGGCCACTCGCCATGCGCGGCGACCGCGCTGCGGGCTTTGGCCGAATCCGGACTGGCCGCGATGGGAGAGGTACCGGCGGCGTGTCCATGGCCGGCGTGGACCACCGGGTCGGGCTCCTTGCTTCGAAGGGTCGCCGGCAGGGAAAGCGCGAACAGCACCAGCATGACGACGGAGACGACCACCGACACAGCCCGTTCGTGCGACTCCGCCGGGGTGTGCATGGCAGCAGTGAGCGAGGGCACCGCGAGGATGAACACGGCCAGGGTGAACATCAAACCAAGGGTGCGGCTGTCCTCGGCGGCGAAACGCTGCCGGCCATGTTTGAGGCCGCCTACGACGAAGGCCAGACCGAGAACCAGCAACACGTTGGCCAGGATCGAGCCGACGATGGTGGCCTTCACCACCCCGTACAGACCCGCCTTCAGCGCGAACAGAATGACGAACAGTTCCGGAAGGTTGCCCAGAGCGGTCTGCAGAATCCCAGTAGCTTTGGGCCCCAACCGATCTCCCAGGGCCTCCACCGAACGTCCGACCAGGGAGGCGAGGGTTGCCAAGGCCAGGGCGGAGACGACGAACGCCAGCACCACGTTCATATGCCCGACATGCAGCAGTCCCGCAGCGACCGCGGCGACCACGGTGATGGCGATCGTGATGCGGTCCCGCTTGCTCAACAGCGGTGGCCGTCCGATGTGCGTGGTCGTCACGTGAACCTCCTGATCGCGGTCGCGGGTGAAGTTTGCCAGAACCGCAGCTTCCGTGTCGGAAGTTCCTAGGGCGTAGGGTTGACCAGGTTCCGGCTCGGATTGGGCACCCAGGTGCGGACGCATGTGGTTCGCCGCTATGGAAGCGACTTCGACCATCCCGGACCTCGGCTGCGCGACTACGTCAGGGCGGTCAAAGCCTGCTTCGCGGCATTCCGTACCGGCCACCTGGCTCATCACGGAGATTTCTACGACCTGGATTTCATTACGCCGCAGTGGAGTCCGGGGCCGATCGACGCCCCGGATCCGAAAGTCGATATCGCCGCCGTCAATCCCTGGATGCTGCGGATGGCCGGTGAAGTGGCCGACGGCGTCCACGTCCACCCGATTGGTGAGCCGGGATACTTACGCCGCCACGTCCTGCCAGGGATCGCGGCAGGGGCCGCGAGGGCGGGAAGGTCATCGGCAGACATCGCCGTAATCGTTCCGGTGCTGACCATCGTCGGCGACACCGACGCCGAACGGGACGCCGAACGGGAACTGGTGCGGGCCCAGATGAGCTTTTACGGCAGCACGCCCAACTACGCGTTCATCTGGGACGAGGCCGGTTTCGACGGAACCACCGCCCGAATCCGGGAGAGGCAGAAGGCCGGGGACTTCGCCGGCATGGCCGCTCAGGTCACCGACGAGCACATCGCAGCCTTCGCCACCGAGTCGACATGGGACGGCTTGGCCGACGCACTGCGGGCCGGCTATGGGGACATCGCTTCGCGTCTCGTGCTCTACAACGCGCTGACGAGTCCGGAAAGAGTTGAGCGTTATGGCGAGGTGGCGCGTCGGCTGCGGTAGTAGTGTCCGGGCCAGCGCGGGGCGCGGTGGCGATGTTGCTCGTCGCGTCGCGTAGTCGACACGGTTTGGGATCCGGCGGCCACGGCGGCGGCCCCGGTGCTCACCGGCCGAAGCTACCCGAAAATCCCGCCACCGGCGGGCGCACCGACTCCCCCGCCGCCGCCGCTTACTGGACTTTGACGACCTTCACGATGACTGGGACGTCGGACTTCACGACTGATCCGGCGCCCGGCACCATGCCCACCACCTTCCAGTCCTTCGGTTCGGAAACAGTGCTGTGTTTCGTGTTCGACGATGCCAGTTCCACTTTGGTGAGTCCGAGATCTTCCAGGGTCTTCTTCACGGTCGCGGCGTTCTGGCCGTAGGTATCGGGAAGCGTCACATAGGAGGCCGGTTTAGCAGCAGGAGTAGCTGATGTGACCGAAGCAGCTGACGTCGCTGTGACGATGGACGGCGGCTGCTCGCTCGTCGTTCCGCAGGCCACCGTTGTGAGCGTGGATGCTGCCATGAGCGCGAGCCTTGTCCATTTCATGAGACGTCAGCGTACTTGGGCTCGACCGGTGGATTCACTGCGATGGGGTCCGATTACTTGGGCTTCTCGTAGGGCGCAAACAACTCCGACCATGACCGGGCAAGCAACTGGTACTCCTCTTCGCAGCCAGCCGCTCGGCTCTCAGGCAGTTCCCCGCTGGTGACGAGGTGGCCGAACCTCTCCGTATCCGAGCCATACATCCAGCACAGCATGTTGTACATGCGGGCCTGGTTCAGGGGATGCTTCTCAGCGAAGTCCTCCTCCGACAGAGCCCCCTGGAGATCGGCGTAGTGCTCGAACATCCGGGCGTAATCGCGGACCGCTTCTTCGGCTCCGGGTTCCACGTTGCCATTCTCATCGGGGGCGAGAAACAGGTACACCACCAGCTGGTCGGAGGCGTCCTCCTCTTTACCGGTGATCGGCAAGTTGCCGAAGTCGATTGCCGCATGGGCAAGCTCGTGGTAGAGCGTGGCCCGGGTGGCGTTGATCGCCGCAGGAATCGGATCGGCGTCACCAGCCGCTTTGAACGAGCGCAAACTCAGGTTGGCGTCCTCGTAACAGATGGTGATCTTCTTCTCGGCAAAGTTCCAGAACGCGTTCGGCTGGCCGCACTGCGCACCGACCAAGGCGATGTCCTCCGGCAGCTTGATCGTGCCGTTGATCTTTTCCGCCATGTTCTCGAGGAGATGCGTACGCATCATCATCGTCCGGCCGGCGATAGCCTGACCGCTGGCGGCGTTCTCGTACGTAACCGTCATTTTCGGGTCGGGAGCACTTGAGCCGCACCCTGAGGTCACCAGTGCCGCAACAGTGACGGCGGGGAGCAGTGACCCCCTTTTCACCCCGAGAAACCTCAGTTGTCGCCCGGTGTGTTACCCGGCTGGGCGGTCGGCGCCGGCTTGGCCTTCACTGAGGGCTTCGCCTTAGCTGAGGGGTTCGCATTTGATGGCTTCGCGTCCGGTTCACCCTGAGGCAGCTTGGCGTCGACGCTGTTCGGCGCCGGGGCGGTCGGGGCGGGGGCCTTTGTGGAGCTGCAGCCGACGAGACCCATGCCGACAACAGCAAGACCTCCCACGCACAGCGCCACACGTCGGGAGAATCCAGAATGCGTCATCTGCTTTGTATATCAGTGGGAAGGTATGAAACGCAATCTTTCGAGACGTGCGCGACACCCTAGTCGGCGGCCGGGAAGTTGATGACCTCGCCGCGGTTGATCGACACCCAGTCCCGGGCTTCGAGGTAGGGCCGGAACGTCGCGGTGATCGCTCGGCCGTCGGCGGCGGTCTTGGGGCGCTGAATCTCATAGAGATGCGGGAACTCCGTCCAGGCCAGCACCGCCTCCCACAACCGTAATGCCGCGTCCCCAGTGGGCGGATCGATGAGCACCGGCCCGAAAAGGCACTGCCCGTCGGGGAAGAAAATCGTCGGCACCCCGTACCCGTCGGCGGCGATGACGCGTTGATGGTCGGCGAGCACCTCATCGTTGGTGGTCGGGTCGGCGATGGCTTCGTCGACCAGTCCCGGGTCCATCCCCAACTCGGCCAGCAGATGCCGGGCGACGGCCTTCTCGTGCGGTTTGTGCCCATCGATATGCAAGGCCCGAGCGGCCCGTTCGTACCAGGCGTCGACGTCGTCCATCGACCGGCGGCGCAGCAGGGCGCCGATGCGCATCATCGACCAGCCGTAGGACCACTCCCGCTCCCACGGATGCTTCTTTCCCTCGACCCGGTTGACTTCCTCCAGACTGAAGAAGCGCCAATTGACTTGCAGGCCAGTCACATCCCGCACTTCGCGGATCCAGCGCGACGTCTGGTAGGCGTACGGGCACATGACGTCGAAGTGAAAGTCGATGTACGGCGGGGTCACCGGGCCACTCACGGTCAGCCCGCCGCGGTCGCAAGCAGTGCCGGACAGTTGCCCACAGCGTCAGCGGCCAGTTCGAAGTGCCAGGGTTCATTGGCATAGACCTGGCACAGCCCGAACCGCGCGCCATGAGCGATCAGCCACTGGTCAGCGCCCACCCCGCCGATATCGACGGCCTGGCCCCGCACATGCTTGGAGCTTTCGGGGGTCTGCACATAGTGGCGGGCGGCGGCGACACTGCCGTAGCTAAGCACCGCGTCGTCGAGCAGCTGCTGCTGGAACTCCGGTGACCGCCACCCCGAGGTGATGGTCATGGTGATCCCCTCGGCCGCTGCCGCATTGCTGGCCTGTTGGACGGCAAGGAGCAGGGCGGGGTTGAGAAAGCCGACGGCGGGGTTCGCCACGTCGTACGGACTCAGCGCCACAGCGTCGGCGCTCGCCACCGGAGCCCCGGCAACGGCGCCCGCAACGATCAGCCCGATCATCGGTATGGAGAGCCTTCGCATGATGTAGACATCATCGCAGGCCTCGAGCGTCGGGGCACAGTCAAGATCTCGGGAGGCGGCCCGTGGCGCTTGTACTGGCGTTCGGTGTGATGTTGCTGATCAGTGTCTCGCTGTCCGGCCTGGCCGCGCGAACGGTGCTGTCCACCGCATTGCTCTTTCTGGTCGGCGGTGCGCTGCTGGGGCCCGGCGGATTCGGTGTGGTCAACTACACCGCCGAGGACGCGATCGTGGCGGTGCTCGCCGACATCGCCCTGTTCACGGTGTTGTTCACCGACGGCCAGCGCGCCAGTGTCCCGGCCCTGCGCGAAGGCTGGCGGCTGTCCGGGCGCGCACTGGGACTGGGCATGCCGTTGGCGATGATCGGAATCGCAGTGCCGGCGCACTATCTGGTCGGTCTCGACTGGCCGACAGCATTCCTGTTGGGAGCGATCCTGTCCCCGACCGATCCGGTGTTCGCCTCGGCCCTGGTGGGCCGCTCCGACATTCCGCTGCGGCTGCGCAGGCTGCTCAACGTGGAGTCCGGACTCAACGACGGCCTCGCGCTCCCCTTCGTGCTGATCTTCCTCGCCCTGGCCAAACATGAGGACTCACACCTCGGGATAGTGCTGCTGGAACTGGTCCTCGGACTTGTCATCGGAGTCGGGGTCGCGGCACTGGTGGCGCTGGCCTGGCGCAGCAATATCCTCACCGCGGAGCCGCGACTGCAGCCGCTAGGACCTGTCGCGATCGCGATCGTGGTGTACGCGACCTGCCATCTGACACATGCCAATCCGTATCTCGCTGCGTTCGCCGCGGGATCGGCACTGGCCACGCTCGACCATGTCGCCGCGGAAACCTTCGAACCGTTCGGCGATCTGTTGTCCGAGCTCACCAAGTTCGCGGCCCTGCTGCTGTTCGGCGCGCTGATAACCCCGGAGCGGCTGTCGCATCTCGGTTGGCAGGGCTGGCTGTTGGCGATCCTGGCCATCGTGCTGGTGCGGCCGGCGTCGATGCTGCTGTCACTGGTGAAGACAGGCATGCCACGCGCCGAGAAACTCACCGCAGCATGGTTCGGCCCCAAGGGTTTCGCGTCGGTGGTGTACGGCCTACTGGTCCTTCAGGCAGGGATTCCCAACGGCGAGAAGCTGTTCGACTTGATCGCGGTCACGATCGCGATGTCGATCATCCTTCATTCGTCGACCGATGTCCCAGTGGCCCACAAGCTCCGGATCGAGCCTCCCGATCACCTGCCGGCTGGTCATGACCCGGTCCAGGTCCCCGAACCCGAGGGCGCCCCGCCACCGATTGGTGGCGAGGCGCCCCGGAACCGCGATGTGAATCAGTAGCCGCGGATTACTTGTCGGCGGAGCGTGAAGCCCGGTTGGCGCGCTGCGCCTTGGCCGGGGCATCAGCGGACTCAGCCGCACCGTTCTTGGCGCGCGGAGCGCGACGGGGTGCCGGATTCGAGTCTGCGGAGGTGTCGGCCTTCACTTCCTGCTGAACCGCCGACGGCTCGATGGTCTCGACCGCCACGCTCTCGGTGGTGGCGTTCGCAGTCGCTTCTGCAGCCGCTTCTCCCGACGTCGCTTCCGCCGACGTCGCTTTCGCCGACGTCGCTTCCGCAGGCCCAGCGACCTCCGCCAGCGGAGTCGCCATCGGCGGCGGAGTCGTCGTCAACGCCTCCTGGGTGTTCCACAGCGTCCCCTGGATCGCGGTGCGCAGGCTGGGGATGAAGTTGGACCTGATATCGGTCTCGGGGTTGAGGATCGGGCCCGTCTGAATGCCGGCACCCAGGCTGACGTTGAAGGCCGAGCCGGGCAAACCGCCGGGGCCCAACAGTCCGCCGACGGCGGTGTTCCAGGCGGCTTCGAAGTTGCCGCTACCAAGATCCTGCAGCCACTGACGGCCGAGCTCGCCTGCTTCCCGCACCAGATAGGCGCTGCCGCCGATCAACCAGCCGCCGAACAGGGTCAGGTTCGTCGGAATCACGTTCACCACAGCGACAAGCTTGGCGACGACACTCCGCGCCACCTCAACGGCGGCACCGATCAGGTCAGTCGTGGCAGTGGCGATCGGGGTAACGATCGCATCGGCCATCACGGTCAGCGCTTCCTGGAACTGCCCATTGAGCACCAGTTGCGCCGCCTCGAAAGCAGCGGCGGGGAAGTTCCACACACCCGCAGCGGCCGCGTTCGCGGCTCCGGTGAGGCCCGTGAGTCCGGTGTTGAGGTAGCCCAGCCAGTTGACCTGGAGTTGCTGGAGGATCGGCTCGTTGGCGTTGACGATGTACGGAAGCAAACCGACGTTTGTGTAGTTGCCCAGGGTTTTCTGTTCCGCCAGAAGGTAGTTCAGCACATCACCGCCGGTCTGATCCATGCCGGCGCCGGGCCAGTTCGCTTCACCGGCACCCGGCGTCGGGAAGTCCCCGCCGTTGTAGTACCCGGCGAGCAGGTAGGTCTGAATCAGTTGCGCGGTTCCGATCAGTTCCTCGATCGGGTTGTCCAACGCGGCCAATGCGACATTGGCGGTGACCGGCAGTGCCGGCACATGCGCGGCGGGAGCGGCCGTCACGACGCCGGCGGTGCCGACGACTGCGGCGATTCCGGCGACAAGGTGGCTGCGAAGCGAGATCTGCATGATGTGTGCCTTTCTAGGGGTTATGTCGGAATCAGTTGCTGCGCGAGGGACGAGAGGCCGTCCGCTTCGAGGTCTTGGCGGTGTCAGGAGAGTCCTTCTGCGAGCCTTCGTCCGGGGTGTTCGCGCGGTGCACACCGCGCTTCGATGCGGCGGGCTTGGAGGCGACCCCGGCATCGGTGTCGTCGCTGCTGTCCACCGTGATGACTGCCTTCGCAGCCGTCTCGACGTCAGCGGGTTCGGTTGCGCCGGAGCTGATTGCCGGAGCCTTGTCGGCCACATCGACGACGGAGACATCTGCGACAGAGACATCTGCGACAGAGACATCTGCGACGGAGACATCTGACGCCAGCGACGCGGCGGACTTCACCTTCCAGCCGGATTTCTTGGATTCGTCGTTGCCTTCCCTGTCGTCATCGAGGTCGTCGTCGTGGTCGTCCTCGTCGCTCTCTTCGTCGCGCTCGTCATCGCTCTCGTCGTCATCCTCGTCGTCATCCTCGTCGTCACTGCCCGCGCCGAAGCCGTTGATCAGATCGGAGATTCCGGGCAGTGCCGTCTGCGCGTAGGCGACCACACCGGCCAGGCCGGTGCCGTACGCCGTTTCATCGCCGGGCACCTGTCCGGTGAGATAGACGCTGACCAGCGGACCGATCACCGGAACATTGGCCGCGAGCGCCAGCACGGTGGGCACGATGTTGGCAAGGTCGATACCGCCGAGGATGCCGCCAAGGTCGAAGGCCCCGGTGGTAATCGCCTTCACCAGCTGGGCGGGCACAGAGTCGATGCCGAAGGTCGAGCCGACCCCGACGTAGGCGACCGCACCCAGCCCGGCCAGCACGGTATTGGAGGAGCTCCGGCTGCCGACCTCGAAGAAGTAGTTCTCCACGTTGTAGGGAGCGATACCCTCCAGTGCCTGATCGGCCAGGTAGTACGCGAGGCCGTTGGCGCCGGTGAGCTTCACATCGTTGTTGAAGGTGTTCGGGTAGAAGGGGTCGTCAGGGCCGATGAAGCCGCCCCAACCGTCCACCAGCGCGCCGGCGATGCCCTCGATGGTGACATCAGCCAGAGCGGTCAACTGGTACTTGGCGGTCGACAGTGCGACGGGCGTCGGCGAACCGGCCATCACGATGCTCGGGCCAACGGCAATGGCGGCGGCGCTGGCGATCGCGACGCCGGTGTTCATGAGCGGCCGGGCGTGGGCCATCGTCTACTCCCTGTTAATCGGTCGAGATTCAGCTTAGAAGATCCTGAGAACAGACAATAGCCACGCTCCACCGCGGGAGCAACTCGGGGGTACGCGCCGGCCTCTACCTGATCGCAGCGACCATTGCCGCCGCGAAAACCAGCGTCGGCGCGGCCATCCCGGCAATGAACCCGAGTCCGAATCGGCGTCCGCCGGCGCCGAAAGCCAGGACAATCTTGACCAGCAGATTGGATCCCAACGCTGCGGAGATGGCGCCCAGCGCGGTCGTCACGGCGATATCGCCCTTGGCGGCGAGGCTGGCCGCGGCGACCGATCCCGCGTGGGCGTCAGCGAGTCCGGCACCGAATGCGGCCAGCACCGCCCCCCGTGGCCCCAGCACGTCTGCGCCCCCCCGGCCCAACAGCAGGGCGACGACCAGAACTCCGGTCAGGACCAGCGCGGGCCGCAGCGCGAAGGGGCGGCTCGCGGCGGGGTCGGCCACCCCGGCCGACACCGCCTGGTTCTCCCGGACCGCCCCGCGGTACACGTAGGCGGCGACCCCCGCCAACACCACGGCGCCGGCGAGGACCGGAGGCCAGAGCCGTCGAAAAACCTGCGGGTCCACGTAGCCGATCACGATCAGCAATTGCACGAAGGTCGCCAGGCTGGCGGCCAAGGCACTGGCCAATGGGGCCCGTACCCCGGCGGTGCGACTGAGCCGCCCCATCGAGGCTGTGGTGGCACTGGCCGACACGAAGCCGCCCGCCAAACCGGTGACCAGAAGTCCGCGCTCAGCACCCAGCGCCCGCACCCCTAGATAACCCAGCCAGCCGATCCCGGTGAGCAGCACCACCAGAAGCCACACTTTGGCGGGATTGAGCACCCCGTATGGGCCCATCGACTGGTCGGGCAGCAGCGGAAGGACGACGAAGGCCACCACGAAAAACTTTATGGCGTCGTCCATTTCGACTTCAGTGACGATGTCACGGGCAAACCGGTGAATACGGCCCTTGGAAACCAGCAGTCCGGCCACCACCACAGCCAGTGCCACGGCCAGGACTGTCTGGCTGTACGCCAGCGCGCCCAGCAGATAGGTCACCAACGCCGCGATCTCGGTGGTGGTGCCCGGATCTTCGGTATTGGTGCGGAAGTAGGCCAGGACCATCAGAGCAGCGATCCCGACCAGGCCGACGACCACCGCCCACGGCCCGAAGGTGGCGGCTACCGCCCCGAGCAGGGAGATCAGGGCAAAGGAGCGCGAGCCAGCCGGCAGTGTCCGGTTGTGGCTGCGTTCACGCTCGAAGCCGAGCAGCAGGCCGATCGCGCACGCCACCAGGTAGGGCTGGAGGACCTGCCAACTCATCTGGGCGGAATCACCGGGGCTCGCAGTTCTCGATCGCCTTGTCGGTGTAGACCCGGTAGCCGTAGTCCGGCCGGTAGCCGTGGATCTCGGGGGTGTCCAGATTGCGGATGAAGGCGATGATCTCGCGGCTGAAAACCTGGCCGGGTACCAGCACCGGGAAACCGGGCGGATAGGGCGTGACAAAGGTCGCCGACACCACCTCCCCGCCGGCGTCCATCTTCTCTTCGATCTGCTCGCCGGAGAGGTACTCGCAGTTTGCGTCGTCGTAGGACAGATAGAAGGCGCGGCGGACGTCGCCCTCCGGGGTGTTCATGGAGGGGTCTCGGAATGCCGGATGGAAGCCGCTGAAATTCGGCAATGCAGCCGTGTTGGAGGTCAGTCGGTGAACCTTCTGGTCGAAGCGGGCCCGTTCACCCAGGCTCATCTCGGAGGTGCGCTCCTCGAGTTCGCTTGCGATCTTGACCAGAACCTCGACCAGGAAGGCCACCGAACTCCGGGTCGTACCGATATTGGTCATGAACAGCACTGTGTTGCGAGAGGTCTTGTTGATCTGAACGCCGTGGCGATCCATCAACTGAACGCGCTTGAATTCGTCGCCGTTGTAACCGGTCCGGCCGATCGACAAGGTGACCCGCGAGGGATCGAGGACGAATTCGTCGGACTCCCAGGCACGAATCATGTTTCGCAGGCCGGTGCGCAGCGGCTGTTCGATATGGGTCACCCGGTACTCGTCGGGAATCATGTCCGAGGTCCGCAGACACCCCATGTACTTGTTCAGCAGGGGGTGGTTGTCGATCGCGTCGCGCAGTTGCATGGCGTTCTCGATCTGATGGGCGACCAACTCCACCCCTTCCAGCGCAACCTGGCGGCGGCCCAGATCCAACGAGGCCAGGATCTGGTAGTTGGGCGATGTCGAGGTGTGCGCCATGTAGGCCTCGTGGAAAGGCTCGGCCACCTTCTGATCGAAATCCTGATCGAAGACGTGGATCATCGATCCTTGGCGCAGCGCGGTCAGCGTCTTGTGGGTGGACTGGGTGGCGTAGACCCGGACTCGGGCCTTAGCCGGATCAGGCTGCAACCGGCGGGCGAGTAAATCCTCGTCGGTGGGCGGATTTTGGGCGTCGCGGGCCAACTGTTCTTCGTACCCGGCCGCATAATCACTGTCCTGCAGTCGTTTCCGGAGGCGGTCGGCAGACTCCATCGCGGTGCGGGTCCGCAGCACCGGATGAAACCGGGCGAAGGCGAACCATGCCTCGTCCCACAGGAAAACCAGGTCCGGCTTGATGGCCAGACATTCCTCCATGACCCGTTGCACGTCGTAGACGACGCCGTCAAAGGTGCAGTTGGTCAGCGCGATCATCTTGACCCGGTCGAGCTTTCCGGCCCGTCGCAGCATCAACAATGTGGACTTGATCTCGCGCAACGACACCGCGCCGTACATGGTGTAGTCGTTGAGCGGATAGGCCTCGAGATAGATGACGTTGGCCCCGCCGAGCATCATCCCGTAGTGATGGGACTGGTGGCAGTTGCGATCGAGGAGGACGATGTCGCCCGGGGCGACCAGCGATTGGGTGACGATCTTGTTGGCCGTGGACGTCCCGTTGGTGACGAAGTAGGTCTGCCGGGATCCGAAGGTCTCGGCGGCGAGTCGCTGAGCTTCGCGGAGCGGTCCGGTGGGTTCCAGCAGCGAGTCGAGCCCGCCGCAGGTGGCCGAGGTTTCGGCCATGAAGATGTCCAGCCCATAAAAGTCCACCATGTCGCGGATCCAGTGCGATTTGATGATCGACTTGCCCTGCGAAATAGGTAGCGCGTGGAACACGCCGGTCGGACGTTGGCTGTACTCCTTGAGAGCGCTGAAGAAAGGAGTGCGGTACCGGGCAGCCACTCCTTGGAGCAGACTCAGATGTAGTTCGAGCAGGCCTTCCCGGGCATGGAACACCCGCCGGAAGTCCTTGCCGAGCCTGCCGGCAACGTTCTCGACGTCGACCTCGGTCATCAGATACAGATCAAGTTCGGGGCGCAGATTGTGCAGCGCCGCCGCCAGGATCGCCGAGCGTTCGTCGTGGGACTGGTCCTCGCTGAAGCTGTCGGCGATGTTGGAGTCGACGAAGTCGGCCAGTGCCGAGACGTCCCTGCTCGCTTGGGCGCCGAACCGCCGGCCGATCACGACGGCCTGCACATTGACGTTGAGCAGCGCGGCGATCAGTGCCTCGGCCGCGTTGGGCACCATCACCGGTTCGTAGACGAACTCGTCATCCTGGCGGCGCCAGCCGTGGGCCTCCTTGCGAAGGTTGCGCTCCTGGGTTTCGTTCAGCATCTCGACGACGAGGACCTCGAAGTACAGAGGCTCCCGCTTGCCGGCCGGTTGAGTGTCCATCCGGTGCAGGTCGGTGGAGAGATCATCATCGTCGCCGGCGGGGTCGGGTGCACCGGATCGGTAGGTCTCGTGGGTCAGGGCATGGTTGATGATGGCGACGGATTGGGCGAACTTGTCATACTCACCGCCGGTGAACATTCGGTTGAGCTTGGCGAACTGGGTGCCGCCGGGGTAGGCCCAGTAGAACTCCAGTGGCGCCAACCGGGCCAGCAAAGCCTGGCAGGACTGCTGATGCTCGTCGGTGGGCCTGCCCGCCGTTGCGAGCCGGGCAAGTTGAGCGGCCGCGTCTTCCAGACGGCACCAGGTGTCGGCCCGCAGTTGCCAGACACTGTTGTAAACCCTGGCTGCCGCTGCCATGAATCCCCTCCGCGCCGATTAGCTGTGGCTCGCATGCTATCGGCCGCGTCGGCTGGACCGAGCTAGTTCCGTCCTGGGAGCTTCATGACCGTTCGGACCATCGGAAACAGCGACTTCTGCCACAGCTCCGACGGCATGCCGAACGGCGGGTCGAGGTTGAGCACCCGAGCTGTCGCGATCGTCTGCGCCTCAGTGTATTTCAGCAGCCCCTCGGGTCCGTGGCGACGCCCGACTCCGGAGATGCCCATACCGCCCATCGGGGCGCTGAGGCTGCCCCAGGCGAAGGCGTAACCCTCGTTCACGTTCACCGTTCCACAGTGCAACTGGGCGGCGATCCTCTCGCCCTCGGCATCCGAACCGGCCCACACGCTGGCGTTGAGCCCGTACTCGGTGTCATTTGCCTTGGCGATGGCCTCCTCGACGCTGGCCACCGGGTAGATGGCGACCAACGGACCAAAGGTCTCGTCGCGGGCGCACTCCATCTCCTCGGTCACACCGGTCAGCACAGTGGGCTCGTAGAAAAGGGGTCCGATGTCGGGGCGCGCTTTACCACCGGCAATAACTTTGGCGCCCTTGGCTTTCGCATCCTCGACGTGGTCGGAGGTGTTCTTCACCTGACCCTCGGAGATCAAGCTGCCCATGTCGGCGGAGAAGTCGTACTCAGCTCCGAGTTTCATTTTCCGAACCGCTTCACCGAACTTGGCCGTGAACTCCGCGGCGACGCTCTGCTCGACGTAGATCCGTTCAATGGAGATGCATAGTTGCCCGGCGTTGGAGAAGCAGGCCCGGGTGGCGGCGGCGGCGACCTTGTCGAGGTTGGCCCCGCGCGTCACGATCATCGGGTTCTTCCCGCCCAGTTCGGCCGAGAAGCCGATCAGCCGGCGGCCGCACTTCTCGGCGAGTTCCCTGCCGGTCGCCGTCGAACCGGTGAACATCAGGTAGTCGCATTTCTCCAGGATCGCGGTGCCGACCACAGATCCGGGGCCGGGCACGATCGCGTAGAGGTCCCGCGGTATGCCGGCCCGATACAGCAGCTCAGCGCACGCCAGCGCGCTGTAGGGGGTCTGGCTATCCGGCTTGAGGACCACCGCGTTTCCCGAGATGAACGCCGGTACGGCGTCCGAGGCGGTCAGCGTCATCGGGTAGTTCCAGGGCGAGATGATCCCGACCACGCCCTTGGGCTGGTAACCCACGGTCGTCTTGCCGATCGCCGGCAACAGCGACTGCACCCCATGGGTCTTGAGCAGGTCCTCGGAGACCCGGGCGTAGTAGTTGGCATTGGCAGTCAGGTCGATGAGTTCCTCCTGTGCCGCCCAGCGGGCTTTGCCCGCCTCGGCCTGCAGAAGATCCATCAGGAAGTCGCGGTTCTCGACGACCAGATCGCGATAGCGGCGGATGACGGCGACCCGATCGGAGACCGGGCGTTTCACCCAGTCGGCCTGTGCCGCGCGCGCTTTGACGAAGGCCTTCTCGACGTCCTCGGCCGTGCCGACCGGAATCGTCGCCAGCGGACGTCCGGTGAAGACCTCCTCCACAGTCCGGTTGGGCCGGGCCGCGGGGTCCTCGATGGCAGCAAGTGAGCGCAGGCGCTCGAACACGTTGGCTGCTGGAGCGGGCATTTTTGCACCTCGGGTAGTCGCAGGGTCTTTGACGACAAGCCTATCGGGAGACAGATGTAACGCCGACGTCAGAGCGGTCGACATCACGGTCAAGTAACGATCGCGCATCGCCGCTGAGACCGAACCGGAGACTGGGATGAAGCTTCTAGGGCGTCTGGTCTCGTGGGCTGTCGTCGCCGTGGCCGTCACGGCAACCGTGGCGTTCTCATCGGTGCAGGTCCCCAGAACCGTGACGGTCAACGCCGTCCGGCCTGCGCATATTGTCAGCACCGGCAGCATTGCCGGCGCGAAAGCCGTGCGGGCCGCACTGACCCGACTCGGTGATCCCTACTCCTGGGCGGCTGCGGGACCGCATGCGTTCGACTGCTCGGGTCTGGTGGTGTGGGCCTTCGAGCAGGCAGGGGTGAGCCTTCCGCATTCCAGTCAGGCACTGTCGGATAGCGGACAGCCGGTAGCTCCGGACCGCATTCAGCCCGGCGACGTGATCACCTATTACTCCGACGCATCGCACGTCGGCCTCTACATCGGAGGCGGCAAGATTGTGCATGCCTCGACCTACGGGGTGCCAGTCGCCGTCGTTCCCGTCGACAACGCGCCGATCCACAACGTGCGCCGGTACCGCTAGCGCTTCAGGCCCCTAAAAAGGCGGCGGATTAGCTGCTTCGTTCTTTGCGATCCGGACGGCGAGCGCGTGGGCGAGTCCGGCGTTCATCTCGGCGCGCATTCTTCGTTCCCGGTCGATCCGGGCTCGCCGGTCCTCGTCACGGGTCCGCGCCCGGGTGGGCATCGCCAGCCCGCGGTTTGAGGCGGGCGGTGCGGCGTCCGTGTTCGTGAGGGGCTTTCCCTCCGGCGCATCGGCCGAGAGGCGCAGCGCCGGGAACAATTGTCCACCGGCCGCTTGTGTGGTGTACCGATGCCCAGTAGGCGAGGTGAATTCCACTGTGCCGTCGTGCAATTGCCGCTCACCCCAACCGCCGGAGCCGCAATAGAACGTCTTGACAAGATGATGAGCGCGGCACAACAGCTTCGCGTTCGCATGACTCGTCGGCCCGGCCGGGTAGGGAACCGTGTGGTCTATGTCGCAGACCAGGGCATCGCAACCGGGCCACCGACAGGTCAAGTCGCGCCACCGGATGAAGGTACTGAGAGCCGCTGAGGGCCGATATCCCGACTGCTCCGCCTTGGGCAGGATCAACGGCTTGAGTTTGGCGGTCGCACGCTGCGCACGGATGGAATCGGCCGGCTGGACGCCGAACTTGGGCAGGTAGCCGGGGTTGTTTCCGGTGCCCTCGAGGGTGGCCTGCTCAGCCAGCACATGAATCACCACCGGCGCCGCGCCTCCCTCGCCGAGTGCCGGACAATCGGGAGAACCGCAGCCGCACAACAATTTCTCGGCACCGGCGGCCAGAGCGCCGATCGCATCACTTCGCCGTTGCATGGCGGTTCGCGGATCGTCTTTGCAGACAGTGCCGGCAAGGGCGTCGAGCCGCTGATCAAATGCGGCGGCGTCTGCGGCGTGAATATTGGCCCAGATGCCTGCCATCCCGGGCACAGTCGGACCGACCTCCACGTAGCGGCTCTCCTCGACGTCGGGAGGGACGCGGACACCGTCGGGATCGAATTTGGCGATCCACTGATCGATGCGGTCGGCGAGTTTGGGGCCCGACAGCTTCATCCACCGCGGAGTGAGCTGTGCCAGAGCGGCGTCGACCTTGGCGATCAGTTCGTCAGCAACGTTGGAGGTCCGGTTGATGATCGTCGCGACCATCCGGTAATCAATGCCACCGGCGGCGAACACCGCCGCCAGTTCAGGCAGTCGTTCCCGAAGTTCGCGAGCGTGGCGGATCTGGGTTCCGGCCCGCCCACGGCTGATGTTCTGTGCCGCCGAGACCTCCGCGGCGACTTCCTCGAACGGATCGGAGCACCACAGCTGGCGGTCCGTCCATTCGACTGCCCGCCGGGCGTACAGCTCCCCGACCGCAGCCAAGCGCCTGGCGATGGCGATCGACTCGGAACGGGCGGAATCGCCCATCGCGTCGATCAGACCAGCATCGGAAGTACGACTATCGAACATACTTTCGATTCTAGAGAGACCCTCCGACATTGATGGTGGACAGGGTCTCGGCCTTCTCCCCCCTCGATGAACAAAGTCATCATCGCTAACGACGTTTACCAGGCTCCCAACGCCGGCGGCACCGCCATCGACTACCCGGTGCGGGCGCCGGGGCCCGTCGGCGGACCGGGAT
>CAZADG010000007.1:45212-48324 GCA_964483865.1 uncultured Mycobacterium sp.
GGCACCGCCATCGACTACCCGGTGCGGGCGCCGGGGCCCGTCGGCGGACCGGGATGGGTTGCCCACGACCCGGCGAAGATCGTCGAGAAGCCCACGGGTGAAGAAATTCGCCGACGCCGCGACCGCAGCCGGCGTTCCGATCAACTGCGTTGTGCGACCAGAGGGTTCGCACACCTGGGTCCTGTTGGCGTCGGCAATGAAGGAGTCCTGGAACACCACCATCGGACCTGCGCTGGGATAGCGAATCAGACGGCTTGCACCGACAGTCGCGTCGAGGACAGCGCCAACGCGGTCATGAAGTCGATGAGCTTCTCACGTCCGGTATCCAGATCACCGCGAAGCCACATCGCGCTGAGTTCGAGGCATCCGCTGATGATTGTCAACGCCATCAGGCGGGAGTCCTCCTCGGAGGGTGCTGCGGCCCCAAGCAGTGGCCTGCCGGCCATCATCACCTCGGCCAGAGTGGTCACGAGTTCCTGACGTTTGGTGCGGAGTTGCTCGCTGGACTGCGATTCGATCAGGAACCGTCCGTGCCGCGAGTCGACGGTCAGGAAGTCGACGGCGGTGACAACGCAGGCCCGGATCCGTGCGGTCGCTTCCGGTTCGGTGGCGACGATGGCGCGGTTGAACGCGACCCCCACCTCGAGGATGAGGTGGTCATTGAGCGCCATCAGCGCCTCGTCGCAGTCCCGAAACTGCTCGTAGAAGTACCGGTCGTTGAGGCCGGCCGCGGCGCAGATCGCTTTCACACCAAGGCCTTTGACCCCCTTGACGGCGACGACATCAAGGGTGGCGTCCAACAGGGCGGCTCGGCGCCGTTGGCGACGCTGCTCAGCGCTGGCTCCGCCGTAGGTGCGCGCCTGGCTCGTCACGGGGTGTCCTCTTGACTTGGAATTAGATCTGGTGAAGCCTAGCACCAAATATTCTGATGCGTGATTTCACCACTGACGGAGGTACCGGTGGCCCGACCGCAGGGTGAGGTGGTGGATCCCCCACTTTTTCGCGAGTTCCCGTTCAACATCGGACTGAAGTTGATGGCCCCCGGCGACATCCGGCCGACCGCCGAACAGCGGGAGCGCTACCAACGGTTCACCCAGATGGGCGATCCGTTGGCCGACGACCTCGTCGCCGCGTTCCGTCGACTGCCCGCAGGCGTGGGCCGCGCCCAGTTCGAGACTGCCCTGGAACACGGGATCACCGCGGTGAGCGATCCGATGCCGGAATTGGTGGCATTTTTCGCGGCTGTCGACGCCCGGCCGTACTGGGTGGACCAGAAGAAAATCGACCATGCGGTGCGGGTCGCGGCACGCATCGGGATGATCCCGAGTTTCACCGCCATGTCGATGTTCTCTCTGATGGGCGGCTACCTCGCGTCACGGGCGGACAAGACCCTGGTGTCCACCGGAGACCTTGAGGCCATCGCACCGCGCCGACTCGCCGAGACGCTGACCTGGACCGTCGACGTCACCGGGCCGGGTGCTCTGGAGCGCTTCGCCACCGGATTCACCAGCACACTTCGGGTGCGCCTGATGCACGCCATGGTGCGGGCCGGAATGGAACGCAGGCCGGACTGGGACTTCGACGAGTGGGATCAACCCGTCAACCAGTCCACGATGGCCGGCACGCTGATGCTGTTCTCGTTGGGGAACGTAGTGGGCTGCCAGGCATTGGGGGTGCAGTTCAGTCGCCACGATAAGGATGCGCTCTTCCATTTCTGGCGCTACGTGGGTTTCCTCCTGGGCGTCGACGCCGAATTGCTGCCGGCCGACGAGGCCGACACGTGGCGACTGCTCTGGCTGCAGGCCGACTACGAGTTCCGGCCCGACCAGGACTCCACCCGGCTGGGCAAGGCTCTGCAGTCCGCGCTGGGGCCTATTGCGATCGGCCACAGTCCCCATCCGGTCGCACAGGTCGCCAGGGCGCTGACCACCGAATTCCTCTGCGCCTACAGCAGATTGATCCTCGGTCCGACCAATGCCGATGCTCTGGAACTGCCGAACAACAAGGCGGCGCAAGGCCTGGTAGCGGGTTTCGCGGTCACCAACTTCGCGTTGCGCTATCCGATGCGGGTCGTGCCGGGACTGGATCGGGTGTGGGAGTCGCTGGGCCGGCGAAGCATCGAAACCTTCGCGACCCTCGCCCTGCGGCAGAACCGGGGTGACCGGACCTATCGTCGTCACGACTCCCTTGGCGCCCGGTCACGGCCCAAGTCGCGAGCTCACGGCTGACGATTCACCCGTTCGCGGGCGACGGCAGCCGCCCCGTTCCCAGTGATGAGCCACAGCGTGGTCAGATCATTGATCAGATCGTCGAGTGTCACTGCGGCCGAGCCGTTGACGAAGGCGAGGATTGCCTCGGCGGTCCCGCCGATCACGAACGCGGGCGCCACCTGGGCCAGCGGATCGGTTTCAAGCTCGACGCCGTGAATCACCCGGGCCTGCGCCACCAGAATCTCAGCCATGCCGGCCATCACCACCGCGCGGTGCACATGCAGCGCCGGTGTCGCAGCGACTCCCCCGAGGAGGACGCGGGCACGCCGCGGGTCACGGACTAGTTCCCGGACGACCGCACCGACACTGACAAGTGCTTGGCGCTCAAGGGGTTCCCCGGCGGCACCGGCGTATGCCGCCAAGGTGGCCTGACCGACTCCGGCGGCGATATCGTCGACGACCGCCGAGGCGAGTCCATCCAGATCCGCGAAGCTCTCGTAGAAATAGCGCTTGTTCAGGCCTGCGGCCGCGCACACCTGTTCCACCGTGGCCGTCCGCCACTGATTGGAGGCCATCACCTCCAGCGCCGCATCCATCAGCCGGCTCCGTCGTTCCCGCTGCCGGTCCACGGCCGAGAGGCCCCGGTACTTGCCCTGAGCGGTCGCCATGGCGCTCATGGTGTCACTCTTGACATCACGCGGATAGTCTGGCGCGTTTCCGTACCAGACTGGCGAAAGGAACTCTTCGTGCCCACTCAGACCTCGTTGCCAGCTACCTCCTTGTTGGACGAATTGCGCGAGCTTGCGAAGTCTTCCCCCGTCCTGGCCCGCGTCCAGGGTTGGGACTACCTGCGCGAGTTGGGCTCGGCGAACAATCAGGTCCAACTGGAGGCACTGTTCTCT
>CAZADG010000007.1:48424-70734 GCA_964483865.1 uncultured Mycobacterium sp.
CCTGCGCGAGTTGGGCTCGGCGAACAATCAGGTCCAACTGGAGGCACTGTTCTCTCGAGGGTGGGCACCCGACGGTCCAGATGGGCCGATGGAGGGCTTGATCGTCGGCCCGCTATTCGGCATTCCGGAGGCCTACCTGGCCAACCCGCTGCTCAAGATCGACCCGACCTGGCGCGGCAAGACCTTCGATGCGGCCGCCGGCACCGGCTTCAATCGGCTGGCGCCGATCGCCAAGTTGGCGATGCCTTTCATCGCGCCCCTGTACCGCGGCCTTCGCACACTGCGCGGCGAGATCGTCGGCTTCCACTTCAACCACGCAATCGACACCGCACTGGTGGAGCCCCGGATTCAGGTCCGGGCACTGGATTACAGCGTGCCGGAGTACCGCAACCCCAGCGTGCGGACCTTCCCGATCAAGCGAACCCGCGATGAGATCGTCGAGCTACTGCCCGGCCTCTACCTCGGTCGCGCACTTCTGACGATGGCCGACGGAAAGATCCGCACAATCGCGTGGTTTGCGCTGCGCGAGTTCACCGACGAGGCCGGCCGGTGATCGACCTGCACTCAGCCGTAGCCTGCGTGACCGGCGGAGCCCGCGGGATTGGCCGCGCCACCGCCAGCGAACTGCAACGGCGGGGTGCGCGAGTCTGGATCGGCGACGTCGATGAAGCTGAAGCGGCCCGCGCGGCCGCCGAAATAGGCTGCCGCTCTGCCTATCTCGATGTCACCGACGCGAAGAGTTTCCACAGCTTCCTCGCGGCCGCGGAGTCGGACGGGCCGCTGGGCATGCTGGTCAACAACGCGGGCATCATGCGAATGGGCCCGTTCGTTGAGCAGAGTCTCGACGGCCATCACCGTGAGGTGCAGATCAATCTGATCGGCGTCATCAACGGCATGCACCTGGCATTGCCCGGCATGCTGGAACGCGATCGCGGCCATATCGTCAATGTCGCCTCGATGGCCGCCAAGGTGACCACCCCGGGCATCGCGGTCTACTGCGCGACCAAATTCGCCGTCGCGGCGTTGTCTCGGGCGGTCCGCGCGGAGACCGCGAACACCGGTGTGAGCATTACCACCGTGATGCCCGCCGCGGTGAAAACTGAACTCACCGCGGGAATTTCACTGGACTTACAACCGGTGCTGGACCCCAAAGAGGTGGCCAGGACGATCGTCGACACGGCGCGGCATCCTGCCCGGGAAGTCACGGTCCCGCGCTGGCTGGCACCGTGCGGCACGATCGAACAAGCCGCACCGGAACCGATCCTGGAGACCGCCAAGCGGCTGTTCACCCGCAATCGACCGCCCGGCGACTTCGACAGCGCCGGCCGGCGTGGGTACATCGACAGGATCAACCGCTAGGACACAGACCATAGAGAACAGCCCGTAGCGATGACCGGAGCCGATCTCGGATCGAGCGCGAGTCGGCCGATACCATTGGTGCCCAGATGACTGCCACCACCTCCCCGAGACTCATACCGCGTGACTGCTAGGCCATCGCGCTGAAGCTCCTTGCCAACGCTCCACCGGACGACAGGAGACGTAAGACATGACTGAGCAGCTCGAACTCGTTCATTACTCCGTCGATCGCGGCATCGCCCGCATCGAGCTCGACTCTCCACGCAACCGCAACGCGCTGTCCCGGCAGTTGTGCGCCGAACTGGATGCTCACCTCGTATCTGCGGCAGAGGATTCTGCTGTACGGGCGGTTGAGCTGACCCACACCGGTTCGGTCTTCTGCGCCGGCGCCGACCTCAGCGAAGCCTCGAGCGGTCCGTCGATCACCGAGATCATGATCGGCCTGCTGGGACGCATCGTCGAGACGCCCAAGCCTGTCATCGCCCGCCTCGACGGGCACGTGCGGGCCGGCGGGCTCGGCCTCGTGGGGGCCGCCGACATCGCTCTGGCATCGCCCTCGGCGAGTTTCGCGTTCACCGAGGTCCTGATCGGGGTGGCGCCGGCGATGATCACCCTGACCACGCTGGGACGGATGACCGAACGGGCCGCCAGTCGCTATCTGTTGACCGGCGAGAAGTTCGATGCCACCACCGCCGCCGAGATCGGACTGATCACCGCCGCGGTCGACGACCTCGACAGCGCCACCGCCGAGTTGTACGACCAGTTGCGCAAGTGTTCGCCGCAGGGTCTGGCGGAGACCAAGCCGCTGACCACCCGGGCCACCCGGGACGCCATCGCCAGTCGGGCCGCCGATCTCGCGGCGCTGTCGGCACGCCTGTTCGGCACCGATGAGGCCAAGGAGGGCATGCGTGCGTTTCTGGAGAAGCGCTCTCCCAGTTGGGTTCTGGACTAGCATTTCGGTATGGGCTTGTTGACGTCACCGAGGACCTACGCCGGCCTTGCAGCATTCCAGGCAGCGGACGCCGTCGCCTGCGCGGCCCAGGTGGCGCCCATCAGGAAAAGCCTCGACTCGGTTGGCTGCCCGGACAGTGTTCGACGGGTGCTGCCCGTAGTCAAGGGCGCATCAGCCGTAGGGCTGCTGTCGGTGAAGTGGTTTCCCGGGCTGGCCCGACTGACCACGGCGATGTTGACGCTCTACTTCCTCTTTGCCGTGGGAGCGCATGTGCGCGTCCGCGACAAGGCCGTCAACGCACTTCCGGCGGCGACTTTCCTGGCCACGTTCGCGATCATGACAGTCAAGGGCCCGGATTCGTCGCGCTAGAACGCGTCGGTGCCGTCAAAGCTGGGGCGCCGGATCTATGACAACCCCAGTGTCTTGGCAATGATGTCGCGCTGGATTTCGCTGCTGCCGCCGGCGATGGTGCCGACCACGGCTGCGCGGAACTGCGCCTCCATGCCGCCCTCGGTCGCGTAACCCATGCCCCCCATCATCTGGATGCCCTCCAGCGCAGCACGTTTGGCCATCTCGGTGGCTTTGAGCTTGACCATCGAGGCTTCCTGCGGCATCAGCTTGCCGGGGTTCTCGTCGCAGCGCTGAGCGACGTCGTGAACCAGCAGTCGGGTGCACTCGATGTCCGTGGCCAGTTCGGCGAGCCGGTGTGAGAGCGCCTGGAAGCTTCCGACCGGACGACCGAACTGCTGGCGGGTCTTGACATAGGTGAGCGTGTCATCGAACGAGCGTCGCGCTTGTCCGAGAGCCAAGGCCCCGACGATCACGCGTTCGGTGTTCAGTCCTGCGATCAGCTGCAACCAGCCCTGACCCTCGACCCCGACCAGGCGATCCTGTCCTACCTCGGCGTCGGTGAAGAAGACATCGTTGACCTCTGCGTCCATGGTGGGTATCGGCCGCAGTTCAACCCCGGGAGTAGAAGTGGGCACCGAGAGCATGGTGATGCCCTGATGCTTGTCACCGGTGTCCTCGGTGCGGCATACCAACAGCACATGGTCGGAATAGTGGGCGTTGGAGATCCACATCTTCTGGCCGTTGAGGCGGTAGCCGCCGTCGACCCTCTCCGCCTTGCAGCGCAGCGAGGCCACGTCAGAACCCGAACCCGGCTCGGACATCGCGATCGCCGTGGCGCCACCCGCGACAACGTCGGCAAGGATCTCCTTCTTGAGGTCCTCGGCGGCGAAGTTCATATAGATGTGCGAGACGATCAGCGTGACGGCGAAGCTCCCGAGCGGGATCTGGTTGTAGGCCAGTTCCTCGACGAACAGGCAGGCATCAGCGAGCCCACCGCCCGCGCCGCCGTATTCCTCCGGGATGGACAGGCCTAGGAAGCCAAGGGCAGCGAGCTTACGACCGATCTCGGCGTTGTGATGCGTCTTGCCGCCGTTGGTCAGCTCAAGTCGCCTCTCGCGTGTGCCGCACTCCTTGGCGGCGAAGTCGCGGACGGTTTGCACCATGGACTTTTGTTCATCAGTCAGCTGCAGGCTCACAGCGGCCACTTTACGGTTCAGGGCCGGCCTCTATTCTGGCCGTCGTGGGGACTTCAGACTTCAGCCGTCGGCAACTCCTGGCGCTGGCCGGTGGCGTGGGCCTGGCGTCAGTCGTCGGCAGTCCCGCCAACCATGCCGACGCAGCGGCCTCCGGGGTCATGCTGTGCCGCCAGGCCTGGGGCGCGCGGCCGGCGCTGCCCGGGGGACGGCCGCACACGATCGACCGGATGACCATCCATCACTCCGCCGTCGCACTGCCGGACAACCGCGGGATCGTGGCCCGACTTCAGCAACATCAGCGTTTCCATCAGGACGACAGGGGCTGGGTGGACATCGCCTATCACGCCGCCGTCGACCGCAACGGCAACATCTTCGCCCTGCGCGACACCGCCATCGCCGGCGATACCGCGACCGACTACGACACCACCGGCCACTTCCTGGTGTTATGCGAGGGCAACTTCGACGAGGAGTCCGTCACTGAGGCACAACTCGACGGGGCGGCGCTGGTTTTCGCGTGGGCCACTCAACGATTCGGCATCGGGGTGAACACTCTCGCCAGCCACCGGGAGGTTGCCTCGGGCACGGACTGCCCCGGGACGACGCTGCAAGCCCATGTGGACTCCGGCGACCTCGAGCAACGCATCGCCAGCCTGGTGGCATCAGGCTTCGAACTGCGACCCGTGTGTGGACAGGATGCCGCCGCGCGGGTCGCCGGGATCGAAGCGGGCCGCTAGCGGGGACCGATGCCCACAGGACCGACCGGTCCGATTACCGGGCCGACACCGCCGACGCCAACAGGCCCGACAGGTCCGGCCACCGGGCCGACACCGCCGACGCCGACCGGCCCAACAGGTCCGGCCACCGGCCCCAGACCACCGACACCAGCAGGGCCGACCGGACCCAGAACCGGACCGACATAGGGGGTGGGATCGACGACCAGGCACTGGTTGGTCTCGTAGTTCCAGTACATGACCGGGGTATTGCAGAACTGGCACTGGTTGGTGATGGTGTTGAAGAAGTATTGCGGAGGACAATTGCCCTCGGCATTGCTCACCGCCGGGGATGCGAGAGCAGCCAGCGGAAAGGCGGCCGCGGCGAGTGCGAAAGCACCCAATGCCCCGGAGAAACGTGACTGGGTCTTCATGGGGATCTCATCTCTGTTGTGAACTCGGCACCCTCCCCCGTACGGGAGTCTGGCATGGAGAACTTCGGATTGGCCAACCCCGTTGTTACAGATCCCTGTCAGATCCGGCCGTTAGCCTCGCACTGACCGGGAGGACAAGGGGGGTCGCGCATGGCCAGCACGAGGACCGGGATGCCGCGTGGCATCACATGGGGACTGATCGTCGGCGTTTTCCTACTGATTGCCGCTTTCGGTAACGGTTCCTGGTTGACCGGGCTGGCCGGCGCTGCCGTGCTGGCCGTGGTCGGCCGGATTCTGTACCTGAGAAATCTCGACAACAAGAAGCTGATCGAGCCGTGGCCTTGGCCGGCCGACCTGCGCGCCGGGGCCGAGGGGTTGGCCCGGCCCATCGATCCGACGCCCAAACGCCTGCTGCCACCCCATGAGAACGCGTCATTGGTTGCGCACGTCGCCAGCACGCAGGAGTCGTTGTCACGCCTCATCGCCGACAAGCCGGCCGCATGGCCGTGGGCGGTCTTCGCCTCGGTTCTCGTGTTACGCCGCAACGCCGTTCAGGCGCGGCTTCGCACCGTCGCCTCGGGCTATCAGCCGCGCCAAGGCATTGCTCTTTCCGGGCAGGCCTACTCGCAGACCGCCCTCGGCGCCATGCGGTCGATCGCCGACACCGTCACGCAGATAGAGCAGTTCATGCTGAGTCCCGCCTTCACCGGGGCGTTCGGCGAATCGGGTGAGGAGAAAGCTGCGGACGCCGACGCGATCGTCGGTATCGCCAACCGGTTGATGGACTACCACCAAACGCTCCTCACCCAGGCTGAGCTTTGCCTGCAGACCCCGGTCGCGTCGGACGTGATGGTTTTCGTCCACGACGCCGGCGCTGTCGCGCTGATGCCGTTGGTGGGATACGACGACTTCATCGAGACCATGTGCGTTCGCATCGGCGAAGCACAGGACCTGCTGCCCTACGGCGATCGCGACACCGTCATCCAACTCGACGACGTCAGTCTGAGCATGACACTTCCCGATGACCTCTCGGAAAGGCTCTTCGCCCAGATCAAGCGCTTCAATACCTAATGACGCTCTGGCAAAAATTCTTAGCGACGCGTTAGCGCCGGAGGCCGTTCGCCTTAATTTCGGGCAATACCGTTGGGCACATGTTGCTCGATGTCCGTTGGTTGCAGTACCTGCTGAAGCGGTCCCTCCGCAAATAGCCGCCGCTCACAGCGGACCCGTTAGGCTGCCGCTGTGAACCTCGAGAAGGTGGTCTTCGGCTTCTTCGTGTTGCTGGCGGCAACCCTGAACTTCGGATTCTTCGTCGGCCCGATCAGCGACCCCGAAGCCCACAACTCCTGGGAGCTTTTCCTTGCGCTGATCGTCGCCCTGATCACCACCATCCTGAAGTTCGGCGACAGCACCCAACTCGGGGCGGTCCAGCTGGCCACCAGTCTCGTCGCGTTACTGCAACTCGCGGCCGCAGCCGGGATGTGGGTCTGGGCGACCCAGGTGTCAGAGCAGGGACTCGACGGGCACGCCACCGCCAGTGTCGTGTCGCTGTCCGGCGGTGCGCTGCTTGCCAACCTGGTCTCGGTCACCCTTCTCGTCATCGAGACGGCGACGTTCCGCCGCCGCTAGCCTCGCCGACATTCGATGCCGAACCCGTTCCACCGCTGGACCCGGCGGGCAGTAAACGCACCGCACTCCGCCGACGCCATTCCGACCACAGTGCCGACCACCGAAGTGATCTTCCTGATCATGCGGCGGATGCGGTTGCCGCTCATCGTCGTCATCAGCACGTTCAGCTTCTGCACGGCAGGCATGATGTTCATGCCCGGCGTCGACCCGGACGGGAACCCATACCGGCTGAACATCTTCGACGCCTTCTATCAAATGACCATCACGCTGACGACAGTGGGTTTCACCGAGGCGCCCTATCCCTTCAGCTACCCCCAGCGGATGTGGATGACGATGTCGATCTTCTTGCTGGTCATCAGTTGGGCCTACGCCATCGCCGTCTTCTTCGCTCTGGTCCAGAGCGACTCTTTCCAGGCAGCGGTGGCCGCTCAGCAGTTCCGCAGGCAGGTCCGGCGCCTGGTTGAACCCTTCATTCTCGTCGCCGGTTATGGCGCTGCCGGCCGAATCGTGGGCGCCGACCTCGACGAGCACTACCGCCGGTTCGTCGTCATCGACCTCGACGAGGACCGAATTCAGTCGTTGGTCTCCGAGCAACTCACCTTCGACGTTCCCGCGGTCCGGGGCGACTGCGCCGTACCCGCGGTGCTGGGGATGGCGGGGCTCGGGCACCGTCAGTGTGAGGGCGTGCTGGCCCTGACCAACGACGACGACGCCAATCTCGCGGTGGTGATGACGGCGTCACTACTCCGACCGGGCCTGCCGGTGTTGGGCCGCTGCGCCCACGACCGCACCCGGTCCCTAATGGAGCATTTCGCCCCGGGCTCTGCCATCAACGCCGGCGACCGGTTCGGCGACTACCTGGCCCTGTCGATTCACCAACCGGTCAACCATCAACTGATGCGCTGGCTGATGGATAACGACCAGGAGCAACTGCAGCCGGCGAGGCGGGATCTCGCCAGACGACGGTGGGTCATCTGCGCCGAGGGGGAATTCGGCGATGCCATCGTTTCGGATCTGGCCGCCGCCGGTGTGGCCGTCGACCTCGTCGACCCCGCCGGCGACGGCCCAGACGTCTCGGGATCGGTGGGCTTCGTCGCGGGCACCGGCAGTGACACGCTCAACATCGCCATGGCGGAACAGGCCAGGCATACCAACCCCGATGCGTACCTGGTGGTTCGCCAGGAGACCAACGCCAAGAAGGCGTTGCTCGAGGCGCTGCAGATCGAATCGGTCTATATCGCAACCGAAGTCGTCGCGCGGGAAGTGCTTGCGCGCATTCTGACACCGGTGTTCTGGAGCTTTCTCGAACATGTGCTGACCCGCGATGAGCAGTGGGCAACGCAGGTACGCGACCACATCGAGGACCGTTGCGGTCAGCGCACTCCGGAGCGGGACGTGATCACGCTGTCCGCTGAGGAGACGCCGGCTGTCGCCGACTGGCTGCGGCGCGGGAAGACCCTGACGTTGCAGACCCTGATGCGCCGGCCCGACGACCGGGACGCAACGCTTCCTTTGGCCGCTCTCGTTCTCGTCCGCAACGGCGAGGCGCGTTTCATGCCCGACGAGGACACCACACTGGCGCTGGAGGATCAGGTGCTGCTCGTCGGCAAGCCCAGCGGACTGTCACGGGTGCGCGAAATCTGCCTCTACCCCGCCGTCGTCGAGTACCTGGCCACCGGCCGGGATGTTCCGTTGACCTGGGTCTGGGCAAAACTCACCGCTCGGCGCCGGGCGGGGCGGTCCTAGGACCGGGCAGCGCCTGCAGTGCCGACACCAGATCGCCGATGTGGGATGCGGGCGGCGCGTAGCCCGGGAAGTAGCAGCAGACCTCCCCTGCGTGCGCGGCGAAGCGCCGGCCGATTTCGGCGGCACACTGCTCGGGAGTCCCCACCACGGCGATGCGGGCCACCATGTCGTCGGTGATGAGCGAGCGCATCCGCGCGAACTCGCCCAGCTTGGAGAGGGCGTTGAGCTCGGGCTGCAAGCCTGCCCATCCCTCGACCTCCAAGACCGGCAGGTAGGCGGGCGTCGACCCGTAGAAGGCGATCAGCATGCCGACTGCGTTGACCGCTGTCTCCAGCTCTTCCGGGGTGCGTCCTGTTGCGACCATGGCTTGGGCCACGACCTGAAGATCAGCCGAAGAACGGTGTGACCTGTCCAGACCAGCAGCGATTGCCGGGACCGTCCGTTCGGTGAAATGCCGTCCGCTGTTGAAGGGCATCACCAGCACTCCGTCGGCGACCTCGGCGGCGGTCCGGGTCATGATTGGCCCCAGCGCGCCCATCAGGACCGGCGGAGGCCCGAATGGATTGGGACCGGGGTTGAAGTTCGGTGGCATCAGCGTGTGGGTGTAGTACTCGCCGCGGAAGTTCAGCGGCGCCTGCCCCTCCCAGGCGGCGAAGATCGCTTTGATGGCTCGCACAGTTTCGGCCATCCGCGCGGCGGGCTTGCTCCACTGCGCCCCATAGCGCTTCTCGATGTGGACCCTGATCTGAGAGCCCAGGCCCAGCCGGAAGCGACCCGCGCTGTACACCTGCAGGTCGTAGGCCGCGTGCGCGAGGTGCAGCGGGCTCCGAGGGCCGGCGATCGCGACGTTGGTCATCATCTCCAGCGGAACCTGACCGGTAGCGACCACAAGTGGGAGGAACACGTCGTGCGGGCCCTCGAAGGTGAACAGGCCGTCGGCGCCGACCGATTCCAGTTCGCGCGCATGCGCACCGACGCGAGCAGGTGCAGCGTCAACCTGGAGGTGGACTTTCATTCCGCAACGGTAGCCCCAGTGCAATAACAGGGACGCTGGAACAAAACCGCCGCCGTGCGCGACTATTGACGCATGGACTGCGACATCGCGCGGGAGGCGCTGTCGGCCCGAATCGACGGGGAGCGCGAGCCCATTCCCGCCGCCCGGGTCGACGAGCATCTCGCCCGTTGTGAGCCCTGCCGCGATTGGCACGCGGCCGCAGTCGAGCAGACCCAGTTCCTGCGCAGGACGGCGGGACGGTCGCAGGTCGCCGCCGTCCGCGAACCGGCTGCCCGGCCGACCCGTCGGCGTGAGAGTCCTCCGATTTCCTGGCGACGGTGGGCGCTGGGCGCCGTGGGGGTCGTCCAACTCGCTCTGGCGGCGGCGCAGGGTCTGGGAGCCGACCTCGGCATTCCGCATGCCGCATCGGCCGGACATGTCCTCAACGAGTCGACGGCGTGGTCGGCGGCGTTGGGCGTGGTGATGATTGCTGCGGCGTTCCGGCCGGTCATGGCGGGCGGCCTGACCTGGGTGCTGGCGACCTTCGCAGCCTTTCTCGTCGGCTACGAGGTTGTTGACACCGGCGGGAGCGGAGCGACAGTCGACCGGCCCCTGACCCACCTGCCCGTGTTGGTGGGTGCGGTTCTGGCACTCCTGGTGTGGCGCCGGGACCGCGCGAGCAGCGGTCCCGGGCCCGATCGATCAGCGGCGGACGACATCGCGTTGCCCGAGAATGCTTCTCGGGGCCGGCGACGCAGTCATCTGCGATCGGCAGACGGCTCCGCCGCCTGACATCCGCCTAGAGCATGACGCCGAACATGATGGCCATTCCGGCGGCCATCGCCAGCTGGCAGAGAATGCCCACACTCGATGCGTCGTCCGAGGGCTTCAAGCGCGCGGTGACGAAACGGTAGAGCCAGAACACCGTGGCGGCGGCGAAGCCGATGGCGCACACCCAGTTCAGCGTCCCCACCCACGCTGCCGGATCAGAGCCGGACTGCATGCCGACCGCATGTCCGCCGTGCCCCGCGTGGCCGCCATGCCCGGCATGCCCGGGGCCCATTCCGGCCATGTCCATCTCGGGCATGGCGGCGGATTCCGATTCGCCCCTACGCAGGGGCAGACCGCCCATGGCGGCGTACATCCACGCCATCGCCAGCATCATCAGTGTGTGATAGGTGTTGGCCCCCCGGTGGCCGACGGTCCTGGCGGTGACGACCGCGAACCAGACCGCGGCCACGAGGAAGAAGATCATCGGTCCGCGGGACGGCAGGTCAGCCCCACGCGGCCACGCCATCACCGCCATTGCGATCGCCATGATGGCGTGCAACGAGTGGCTGATCAGGTTGGCGGTCGAGTGTCGGTTCCTGGCGATCGCGGCGATACAGACACCCGCGCTGAAGACGAACAGCAGTGTGACGAACCACCTGAGGGCCAGGTCGTTGATCATCTGCTCGCTCCGCTGGATTCTGGACGTCGGGTCACGACTGATTTGTCGGGATCGACAGCGGGAAAGTTCCCGCCGTGCAACGCGCAGCCTAGACGCCTTTACACTCAGCGCCCATGACCGCAACAACCGTGGCTGAGGCGATCGGCTACTTCGTTGCCGCGGTGTCGGGGGCGGCATGCCTGGGCGGGCTGGTGCTGATCCTGATCACCGCCGCGCCCGACGAGCGCGGAGTCTTGGACCCGCCGTCGTTCCGCGCGCACCTGCTGGTCGAACGGCTATCGGTGCTGTGGTCACTCACGGCGTTGGCGATGGTGGTGGTGCAGGCTTCCGCAGACGCCGGCGTGGCGGCGACCCGGCTGCTGGGCGGCGGTGGGCTCGGCGCCGCGTTGGGCGCTTCGGAGACGGCGCGAGCGTGGGTTGCGGTCGCGGTGTGCGCGGCCGTTCTCGCGACATTCTCACGTCTGACGGTGCGGTGGGAATGGCATGTGCCGCTGATGGTTCCAGCGATCATCGGCGTTGTCGCCGTTCCGGTGACCGGCGACGCCGGCCAGGGCCCGAACCATGACTATGCGACGAGTTCGGCCATCGTGTTCGCGCTCGCGATCTCGGTGTGGGCCGGTCTTCGCCTGGTCGGCGCGATTGCGCCTCCCAGTCCCGCGGTCCACCGCCGCGTCACGATCACAGCCTCGTCGGCGGCGGCAGTTGCGCTGATTTACGGGCTGGCGCTGCTGGCCCTACGCGTCGGATTCGGGAATCTGACGTCTGCCTACGGAGTGCTGGCGATCGCGGTGGCCGCGGCGTTGATCACTGGATTCATACTCAGATCTGGATTTCTTGGCGCGTTGGTCGCGGTGGCCGCCCTGGCGGCCCTCTCGGCGCTGGCGGTTCAAAGCTCTCCCGTGCTGCTGTCCAGTCGGCCCACGGTCTGGGACGTCCTGTTGGGCTACGAGTTACCGGGTGCGCCGACGGCCTGGCGGCTGGCCACGTTCTGGCGTTTCGACACCCTCGTCGGCGTACTTGCGCTGGCCCTGACCGGTGTCTATCTGTTCGGCCTGCTGAAGTTGCGCCGCCGGGGTGATCGCTGGCCGGTCGGACGAACCGTGGCCTGGGTCGCCGGATGTGCGGCCATGCTGCTGGCGACCAGTTCCGGTATCCGGTCCTACGGGTCGGCGATGTTCAGCGTCCACATGGTCGAGCACATGACGTTGAACATGTTCGTTCCGGTCTTGCTGGTCCTCGGCGCACCGGTGACGTTGGCCCTACGGGTGCTACCCAGCGCGGCGCGCGACGCCCCACCGGGACCGCGGGAATGGATTGTTCGGGTGGTGCACTCACCGTTCACGACATTCCTGTCGAATCCGATCACCGCGTTCGTGTTGTTCGTCGGATCGCTGTATGCCGTGTACTTCACGCCACTGTTCGACACCCTGGTGCGCTACCACTGGGGCCATGAATTCATGGCTCTGCATTTCTTGATCACGGGCTATCTTTTTTATTGGGGCATTATCGGCGTCGACCCCGGTCCGCGCCGGCTGCCCTTCCTCGGCCGGCTCACATTGCTGTTCGCGATCATGCCGTTCCATGCCTTCTTCGGGATCTCGATGATGTCATCGGAGTCGACGGTCGCCGGCAACTTCTACCGCGGACTCGCCCTGCCCTGGGTGCCCGATCCCAATGCCGATCAGCATCTGGGCGGTGCGATCGCCTGGGGTGCAAGCGAAGTCCCGTTGGTGATGGTGGTGATTGCACTGGTGACCCAGTGGGCGCGGCAGGACCGCCGGGAGTCGGTTCGATCGGACCGGCACGCCGACGCCGGCTACGACGATGAGATGGCGGCCTACAACAACATGCTCGCCGAGTTGGCCCGGCACCGCACCACCGGATCAGGTCAGCGCACCAGCGAGTAGTTGCCTTCCTCGGACAGTGCGGCCTGCACCTCGACGTCGGTGAGCGGTTGGGCCGCCTCGACATGGATCGTCGAGGTGCCCGTGGGGTCGAGATCGACCGACACGCTCTGTACCCCCGCCAGACCACTGATGGCCTCGGTGACATGGTTGACGCAGCTCTGGCAGCTCAGCCCGGTGACGGAAAATGATTGAGGCATGGGGATTTTCAGCCTTTCGCTACGGAAAGATCGCGGCCGAAGTTCCGGAGCCGCAGGCTATTGGACACGACGAAGAATGACGAGAAGGCCATCGCGGCGCCGGCGATCAACGGGTTGAGCAGGCCGGCGGCGGCGATCGGGATGGCCGCGATGTTGTAGCCGAACGCCCACATGAGGTTCACCCGGATCGTGTGCAGGGTGGCCCGGGCCAGATCCAGCGCCTGCGGCACCGAGCGCAGATCGTCGCGCACCAGGATGACGTCGGCCGCGGCGATCGCCACATCGGTACCACGCCCGATCGCCAGCCCCAGGTCGGCGGACACCAGAGCCGGGCCGTCATTGATGCCGTCACCGACCATGGCCACCACCCGGCCGCGTTCCCGCAACTGCTCGATGACGTCGACCTTGCCCTCCGGAAGGACCTCGGCGATGACCTCGTCGATACCCACGTGGGCGGCCACTTCGGCGGCGGCGGTCGGGTTGTCGCCGGTCAGCAGCACCGTTTTCAGCCCACGCCGATGCAGCGCGGCGATGGCCTCGGCGGCGCTGTCCTTGACCGCATCGGCCACCGCCACGACTGCGCACACCGCGCCGTCCACCGCAATGAAGACGGCCGTCTGGCCCTCGGACTCGGCGGCCTGCCGGGCCGCGGCGACTGGTTCGGGAACCGGCTTGCCATGGGCGACCCACGCCGGGCGGCCCACTGTGACCTGCTGTGATCCGACCGTGCCGATGACGCCGCGGCCAGGCAGCGCCCGAAAATCCTCAACGGCAGTCCGCTCGCCGCTTGCCGCGATGATCGCGGTCGCGATGGCGTGTTCGGAACCTGCCTCGACGGCGCCTGCCAGAGCAAGCGCCTCCTCAGCCGACCAGCCCTCGGCCGCCGTCACGGCGGTGACAGCCAAGTGACCAGTGGTCAGGGTGCCGGTCTTGTCGAACACCACGGTGTCGACGGTGCGGATCGCTTCCAGCGCGCGGTAGCCCTTGAGGAAGATGCCCAACTGGGCGCCACGCCCGGAGGCGACCATCATGGCGGTCGGGGTCGCCAGGCCCAGGGCACACGGGCAGGCGATCACCAGGACGGCCAACGCCGCGGAGAACGCCTTCTCCGCCCCCGCCCCGGCCAACAGCCAGCCGCCCGCAGTGAGGGCCCCGATCACGAACACCGCCGGGACGAAGACCCCTGAGATCCGATCGGCGAGCCGCTGCGCGTCGGCTTTCTGCGCCTGGGCCTGCTCGACCAGGCGCACCATTCCGGCGAAGTGGGTGTCGGCGCCGACGGCGGCGGCTTCCACGATGAGCCGGCCATCGAGCACCACAGTCCCGCCGATCACGCTGGCACCCGGGGACACCCGGGCCGGCTTGGATTCCCCGGTCATCGCACTCATGTCGACGGCGGCACCGCCCTCGACCACCAGACCGTCGGCGGCGATCGTCTCCCCCGGCCGGACGACGAAGCGCTGCTGTTCCTTGAGTTCCTCTGCAGGGAGGACCATCTCGGTGCCGTCGGTGAGCAGCACCGTGACGCTCTTGGCGCTCAGGGCGGCCAGTGCCCGCAGCGCACTGCCGGCCTTCGACTTGGCCCGCGCCTCGAAGTACCGGCCCGCCAGCACGAACACCGTGACCCCGGCGGCCACCTCCAGGTAGATGGCGTCGCTGCTCATCAGCGCCTGCCACACCCCATGGGTCTCGCGCTGCGGGCGTGCCACGAAGATCGTCGCCAGCGACCAGAGCGTCGCCGCGGTGATCCCGACCGAGATCAAGGTCTCCATGGAGGCGACGCCGTGGCGGGCGTTACGCAATGCGATCCGATGGAAGGGCCAGGCGGCCCAGCTCACGATCGGCAGCGCCACACCGGTGAGAAGCCACTGCCAGCCGGCGAATCGGGTCGACGGCAGCACCGCGAACATCACCGACAGGTGCGAGAGCGGCACGAACAGGACAGCGGCCACCGATAGCCGGATCAGCAAAGAGCGGGCGGTCGCCTCATCGGGGTCGGGACGCTCCTCGCCACCGGGCATCCGCTCCCGGGCCTCGTAGCCGGCGCGCTGAACGACGTCGCACAATTCCGCAAGAGACACCCCGTCGGGCGCGTCGACCGTGGCGACCCGGGTGGCGTAGTTCACCGAGGCCCGCACACCGTCGAGTTTGTTGAGCCGGTTCTCCACTCGGGCTGCGCAGGCAGCGCACGTCATGCCCGACACGTCGAGTTCGACGCGCCGGACCGGCGGCGCGTCCGTCGCGCCGACCACCGTCGTGGTCATCGCCCTCCTCCGCACACGGCACACCACACGCTTACAGAGTCGGATGGCACCGGCTCAGAGTTCCATGAGGTTCAAAGCCAAAAATACCCGGCCGGGGGCCGGCCGGACCTCGAGTGACCTAAGGTGCTTACCGTGACCGATGGGGACCCGCTAACAAGCCTGGCCCTGGCCGCCGGGCGTGGCGACCGCGCGGCCCTCGACCAGTTCATCCGGGCAACCGAGCGTGACGTGTGGCGAACGGTGGCGTTCCTCGCCGATCCCGGCACCGCTGACGACCTGACGCAGGAGACCTACCTGCGGGTGATCGGCGCTTTGCCCCGTTTCGCCGGGCGATCCTCGGCGCGCACCTGGCTGCTGTCGATCGCCCGCCGCGTTGTGGTCGACCAGATTCGCCGCAACCAGGCTCGTCCCCGCACCACCGGACAGGTGGATCTGGAGGGCTTGCTCAGCGGTTCACCGGCGGGGGCACGTTTCGAGGACATGGTCGAGACCAGGATGCTGCTCGACGGACTGGAACCGGACCGTCGCGACGCCCTGGTCCTGACGCAGGTGTTGGGACTCTCCTACGGCGAGGCCGCGGAGGTCTGCGGATGCCCTCTGGGCACCATCCGCTCGCGCGTTGCCCGCGCACGCGAGGATCTGATCGCCGCGAGCCGGCGTGACGACCGCGCAGGATGAGCGGTTCTGCTGACCGCAAGAACCGACGGCGCGCCGTTATTGTGCCAGAATTGCAGGCATGACCAGCAATACTTTGTGCGAAAACCCGAAGTGCACGTGTTCGGAATGCACCTGCGGGCCCGACTGCAATTGCGGGAAACCCGCCAGCGGGTGCGATAACCCCAACTGCACCTGCGGGTCCTGCACGTGCGGGACGGACTGCAGCTGCGGTTCCTGATCCATCCCTCGGGCTTTTCGGCGCCCAGGGAACCCAACGGGCCTCCGGCGCGACTAACTCGTCATGGGTGCGGCGAGACCTCTGGGCAACTTGGAACGGGCCGTGATGGACCAACTGTGGGACAGCGGTGCGCCGCAGACGGTACGGCAGGTCCATCAAGCGCTCTCTGCCCAGCGTGACCTGGCATACAACACCGTGATGACCGTTCTGCAGCGGCTCTACCGTAAGCGCTTGGTCGTCCAGATCCGCGACGACCGGGCCTACCAGTACGTGGCCTATCGCGGACGCGAGGAACTCGTGGCCGAGCTGATGGTCGACGCATTGGACCAGGCGACCGGCCGGGGTGATCGACTCGCCGCTCTCATACAGTTCGTGAAACGAGTGGGCGCCGACGAAGCCGACGCACTCCGTCGCGCGCTGGCCTACGGCACCTGCTGATCGGCGGCTTCACACCAGCGAGGGCAGCCGTCCCGCCAGGTAGCGGTCCCGGGTCGTGAGGCGCTGAATCTTCCCACTCGTCGTTCGCGGTATCGAGGTCTTGGGCACCAGCACGATGTCGTCGAGGGAGAAGCCGAAAGTCTCGCGAACCCGTGCAGCCACCTCCGCCCGGATCTGGACGCGCTGATCGGCAGCGCTCGAACCGGTCGCGACGACGGCGACGAGCGACTCCCGGCCCCGTCCGTCATCGGGCGTGGAGAACACAACGGCCTGTCCCGGACCGACCTGCGCCAGTTCCCCGATCGACCTTTCGATGTCGTACGGAGGCATGTTGCGGCCGCGCACGATGAGCATCTCCTTGCTTCTGCCGACAACGAAAAGCTCTCCCCCGCAGATCAATCCGCGATCACCGGTGTCGTGCCATCCGCTGGGCGGACCGACGACCGCGCCATCGGCCGCGAGGTAGCCGGCCATCACCGACGGACCGCTGATCTGAATATCGCCGACCGCGCCCTCATTGAGTTGCGCGCCGTCGGGATCGACGACACGGACGCGCATTCCGTCGATCGGCGGTCCGCACGACACCAGGGGGATGCTCATGCCGTCGCCCTGCAGGGTGCGAACGCGGCCGAAGTTACCTGGACCTTCCGGCACCGGATGCGAGGCGATCGCGGTGGCCAGCACCGACTCGGCCATCCCGTAGGAGGGAACCAGCGCGTCGGGCCGGAGTCCCCACGGTGCAAAGCTTTCCGCGAAACGCCGAAGTGTCGCCGCGGCGATCGGTTCCGCGCCGACGTAGGCATGCCGCAACTCGGACAGGTCGATATCGCCTGGCGGAGTTCCGACCCGCGCCCACGCATCGGTGGCGGCCCGGTAGGCGAAGGTGGGTCCGGCCGTGACGGTGGACCGGTGGTGGGTCATGTTCCGCAGCCATGACAACGGGTCGCGCAGAAAGCCCAGGGGCGTCATCATCCCGATCCGGCCGCCGTAGATGAGGGCTCCGAGCACCTGGATGAAGCCCATGTCGTGGTACATCGGCAGCCAACTGAAGAGCCCGCCACTGTTGCGGACCGTGGCCATCGCGTAGCTGACGGTAGCGATGTTGTGGGCGACGTTGCCGTGGGTGAGCGCGACCGCCTTGGGGGCGGACGTCGAACCCGACGTAAGTTGGAGGTGATGGACATCCGCGGGTGCGGGCACCGGCAGTTGCGCCGGCCACGGCGGTACCGAGTCGCCCGAAGGCCCCGTGCCCTGGAGTTCCCCGTAGCGCACCACTGCGGGGTGAGCTGCGGCGCTACGGTCAGGAGCGAGCACCACCGCAGGGGCGATGACGGCGATCGCCGCCCGAAGATGTTGCACACCAGACGATTCCGGTCGAGAGGGTGCCGGCGGCGGAGCGACCGCACAGGGCACGGCGCCCAACAGCAGCACGGCGAGCAGGGTCGCGAGATATTCCTCGGTGTTGTCGGCCACCATCACGACCCGGTCGCCCCGGGCCAGACCGCGGGCTGTCAGCGCACCCGCACGACCACGCACGCGCTCAGCCAGCGCGGCACCGGCCAACGCCCCGAGGTG
This sequence comes from uncultured Mycobacterium sp., assembly GCA_964483865.1. Taxonomy (GTDB): domain Bacteria; phylum Actinomycetota; class Actinomycetes; order Mycobacteriales; family Mycobacteriaceae; genus Mycobacterium. Next base: position 66,519 of record CAZADG010000007.1, read on the forward strand.
CCGGCGGCTGTCGTAGAAGTCGATCTGCGGGAGTCCATGCTCCAGCAGCGTCCGGTAGTCGACCACCGCGGTCCGCAGGGCGGGCGCGTGGGAATCGACGTGGCGGCGGACCGCCGGCGAGAAGACACTCACGGACCGTCCGTCCGGAGGGCTTTCGCGGAAATCCGTTGCCGGATGTAGTCGCAGACGTCGCCGACCGATTCAAACGAGAAGGCCGCCTCCTCCTCGATGTACACACTGAAGGTGTCCTCCAGCTCCGTCATCAGGGCCATCAGGACCGCGGAGTCCACCGGCAGGCTCAACATCGGGGTGTGTTCGTCAAGGCCCGGCAGGTCCACCTGGGCAAGGTCCTCTGGCGGAAGCAGCCTGGCCAGGCCGTCACGGATGGCTGCCACGATGTCTGCGGATTCGGGAACAGTGGTCATCGGAACGTCCTCAGCGTCGGAAAGCGGCGGCGGGGTCGATATGGAGGACACGCCGCAACGGCAGCAGCGAGCCCAGCACCGCCATCACCGCGGTCGCGGCGGCCATCGCGGCCAGCATCGGCGGCGTAATCGCCACGGTCACGTCGCCCAGCCGTTCACCGATGAGGAACTGAGCGCCGTAGGCGATCGCGGCACCGAGGACGAAGCCTGCGGCGGCGACTAGGACGGCTTGGGCTAGAACGATGCGGCACAACTGGATCGGTCGCACGCCCAGCGCCCGCAGCACCCCGAAGTCGGCTGCCTGCTCGACGGTGAGTGTCCACACGATGAGGCCGACCAGCACCACCCCCACGAGGGTGGAGATGGCGATCATCGTCTTCAGCGGCCGGCCGACCATCGAGATGATGATGTCGCGGCTGTTGTGCGCGAACTCCGCCGAGGTCATGGCGTCCATACCCGGCAGCGAGTCCCGGATGGCCGCGGCGGTCTGGTCCGGGGTGTAGCCGGGCTTGGGCTGGACCAGGAAGTAGGAGAACCGGTTACCCGCGCGCAGGAGTCGTGCCGCGTCGGGCAGGGAGACGAACGCGTAGAAATTGCCCAGGGCCGCGGTCTGGTCTGACAGTCCGACGACGGTGAATCTGCCGTCGACGATGTCGACGGAGTCGCCTACCCGGATACCGTTCTTGCGAGCCAGGATCCGGTCCAGCACCACTTCCCCGGGACCGGAGACGGCCCGGCCCTCGGCCATCGCCCACGGACCACCGACGCCGGTGGCGGTGTCGTAGCCGAGTACGAAGTAGGCCGTCTGCTCGCCGTTGTGGACGAAGTCCGACGGCTGGCCAAGAATCGGGTCGGCGGAGCCGACCTCGGGTGCGGAGAGCAGACGCTGCTCGTCCCCGGCCGGCAGCCACGACACAGCACGGAACATCTGGGACACCCCGGGCTGGGTCACCCACACCGCGTTGCGGGAGTGGTCGATGTAGGTGGTCACCTGGTTGATGGTGCCGACGAAGATGCCGGCCATCACCAGCACCAGCAGTACCGCGAAGCCGACACCGGCAACCGAGAGCAGGAACCGGGTCCGCTCGCCGAGGAGGTTGCGCACCGCGAGGCCCGGCGTCCGAGGCAGGTGCGAGGCGGTCGTCACCGTCTTGACCGCGTCCAACGAGACCTCCTCCGTAAGCATGGCGAAACGGCCGCGGAGGTTCCCGCTGCCGTATCTAGAGTCGGACCCGTTGATGGGAAAGTTCCCGATACGACAGGAGAATTCGCGGGTACGCTCCCCGCCGTGGACAACAGGTATCTGAGACCAACTGCCCTGCTGGATTTCGACAGTCCACGCGTGCGCGAAGTCCTGGCACGCCACAACTGGGCGATACTGCCGGAGGGCGAGCGGATCGGCGCCGTCTACGACTTCGTGCGCGACGAGATTCCGTTCGGGTACAACAGTTCGGACGACCTTCCGGCATCAGCTGTGCTCGCCGACGGATACGGGCAGTGCAACACCAAGACGACGCTGCTGATGGCACTCCTTCGCGGCAGCGGCGTCGGATGTCGCCTGCACGGTGCCACCATCGACAAGAAGCTCCAGCACGGCGTCATGGTCCGTCCGCTGTACTGGTTCGCGCCGGCCAGCATCATCCACACCTGGGCCGAGGTGTTCTCCGGCGGCCGCTGGGTGGGCCTGGAGGGGGTGATCCTGGACGAGGCCTTCCTCTCCGGTGTGCGGGCACACACCGGCTGCACGGGACCGTTCCTGGGCTATGGCGTCGGCACGGAAAACCTGGCGGACCCGCCCGTCGCGTGGCGCGGAACGGACACTCTGGTCCAGGCAACGGGCATCGATCAGGAGTTCGGCGTCTACGACGATCCGGACTCCTTCTACGCCGCGCACGGTGTCAATGCCCGCGGCCTCAAGGGGTGGCTGTACAGCCAGATCATGCGCAAGGACATGAACCGAAGGGTCGCCCGGATCCGCGCCGAGGCGGACCGGGCCCTCAGCCCACAGCGCTGAGCAGCCGGCCGTCCTCGAGGTGCAACACCCGGTCGGCGATGCCGTCCAGACGCGAGTCGTGGGTGACGATGACGACGGCGGCGCCGAACGCCTTGGCCGCCTCAGCGAGTTGCTCGATAACGGTCCTGCCGGTGGCCGAATCCAGGTTCGCCGTCGGCTCGTCGGCGAGGATGAGATCGGGGCCCATCGCCAACGCGCGTGCCGTCGCCACCCGTTGCTTCTCGCCACCGGACAGTGCGCCGGGACGATGCCCCGCCCGGTCGGCCAGTCCCAGGGTGCCGAGAAGCTCGCTCGCCCGCGCCAGAGCGTCAGCCTTGCGCACCCCGGCGTAGCGCAGCGGGACGGCCACGTTCTCGACACTGGTCAGTGAACCCAGCAGGTTGTAGTCCTGGAACAGGTAACCGAGCCGGAGCAGCCGAAGTGCGGCCCGGTCACGTTCTGTGAGGGTTCCGGCGTCCTGACCGCCGATGCGGACCGTCCCGGTGTCCGGGGTGAGCAGCAGGCCCATCACCAGCAGTGCGGTGGTCTTGCCGCCGCCGGACGGTCCGACGATCGAGACGATCTCGCCGCGGTCGACGGACAGTGTGACATCGCGGAGCGCCTGTACCGCCGTCCCGGCGTCCCCGTAGTGGTGGGCTACGCCGGTGAGCTGCAGCACCGGGTCACCGGTCGGCGCCAGCAGCGGCCTGCGGCAGCGAGAGCACCTGGGCAGGGACGCGTCCTGGTGGCAGACGGGGCAGCGCATGGTGAGTTCCTTTCAGCGCCGGAACGCGGCGACGGGGTCGATGCGGGAGACGCGCCGCAAGGGCAGCAGGGCGCCGAGGGCGGCCATCACCGCGGTGGCTGCGGCCATCGCCGCGAGCATCGTCGGAGTGATCGCGATCGCGACGTCGCCCATCCGGTCGCCGATCAGGAACTGCGTGGCGAACGCGACAGCTCCCCCGAGCACGAAGCCCAACGACGCGACGATCGCCGCCTGGGCGATCACGATGCGGCTCAACTGGATCGGACGGGCTCCCAGTGCACGCAGAACGCCGAAGTCGGCCATCTGCTCGGCGGTCACCGCCCACATCGTCAGGCCGATCAGCGCCGTTCCGACCAGCACCGCGATGGCGATCATCGTCTTCAGTGGCCGACCGATCATCGTCACGATGATGTCGCGACTGTTGTCGGCGAACCGCGCCGAGGTCAATGCCGAGACGCCCGGGAGGTCGCGCTCGATGGCCGAGACGACGTCGGAGTCGCTGTATCCGGGCTTGGGTTGGGTCAGGAAATAGGAGACTCGATTTCCGGCCCGCAGCAATCGTTTCGCGTCCGCAAGGGAGATGAAGGTGTAGAAGTTGGTCGCCGCCGCGGTCTGCTTGGACAGACCGACCACGGTGAAGTCCTCATCGACGATTCGCACCGTGTCCCCGATGTGGACGTCGTTGATGCGGGCCAGGGCGCGGTCGAGCACGACCTCCCCCGGCGCCTCGACGTTGCGGCCCTGCGCCAGTAACCACGGACCCCCCACCCCGGTGTCGGTGTCGTAGCCGACGACGAAGAAGGCGGTGTGGGTGCCGTTGCGGACGAAGTCCGACGGCAGACCGAGAATCGGATCGGCCGAGGCGATTTCGGGCACCGCCAACAGTGCGGCCTGGTCCTCCTCGGGCAGCCACGAGACCGACTTGAACATCTGCGAGACGCCCGGTTGCATCACCCAGACGGCACTGCGCGAGTGGTCGATGTAGGTGGTGACCTGGCGGGTGGTGCCGACGAAGATGCCGGACATGATCAG
>CAZADG010000007.1:70834-87223 GCA_964483865.1 uncultured Mycobacterium sp.
TCCAGCGCATCGGCCAGTGCGTCGGCGCGGACGCCATCGAACCGGATGCTGATGGTCTCCTCGAGCACCGGCTCGACCGAGTTGAGGTGCACTCCGCCGAGAGTCAGCAATCCGTCGACCAGATGGGTTCGTCTGGCGCGAGCGGCTTCTCGGAACGCCGGTGTCATCGCGGCCATACAGACCTGCGCCGCGGCGGCCATACCCGCCGCCCCGGCAACGTTCTCGGTGCCCGCGCGGCGGCCGTGCTCCTGGGATCCGCCCCGGATGAGCGCTGCGAGTCGGCATCCGCGATCGACCGCCAGTGCCCCGACGCCGCGAGGAGCCCCGAACTTGTGCCCGGAGATCGAGACCAGTTGGGCGCCGAGGCCGGCGACGGGAATCTTTCCAGCCGTCTGGACCGCGTCGACGTGCAGGGGAACGCCGGCTTCCCGCGTGATCGCCGCGATCTGCTCGACCGGCTGAATAGCGCCGGTCTCGTTGTTCGCGTGCATCACCGAGACCAGTGCCGTGCTCGACCGCAGCGCCGCGGCGATGTCATCGGCGGCGACGTGGCCGGTGGGCCCGGGATCGACGAGTGTCACCTCGACACCCATTTCCTCGAGGGCACGGGCGTTCTCGAGAACCGCCGAGTGCTCGATCGAGGTCGTGACCAGATGCCCGGAGAAATTCCGCGCCGCGAAGGTGCCCCATAGGGCCAGGGTGTTCGACTCACTGCCGCCGGAGGTCAACACCACGTCGTCGGCGTCCACACCCATGAGCAGGGCGATGGAGCTTCTCGCCGCCGACAGCGCCTCGGCTGCGGCCACTCCGGCGCTGTGCGCGCTGGACGGATTGCCGATGAGTCCCTGCGCGGCCACAACGGCCGCGGCGGCCTCGGGACGCAGCGGAGCGGTGGCGGCGTAGTCGAGATAGACGCTGTCACGCACCACAACTCAACCCGTCGTCGCTGAGTCCTTCGCGGAAATTGCCGGCCAGCCGGTGGGCGACTTCGGCGCCCAACTCGGCGACGTGGCGCTGATCGGGACTCAACCCGCCCGACCACGACAGCACCTGGTCGGTGGTGACGGCGGCGACCTCGAGGACGGTCAGACCCACCAGCCGTTCGGTGAGGATGGACGCGACGGCCAGCGACGCCGAACAACCGAAGGCCTCGAAGGCGACGTCGCTCACGGCGTCCTGGTCAACCCTGGCGGTGAGCAGAATCTGGTCTCCGCACACCGGATTTCCGACGAAGGCGGCGACATCGGCATTGGGTAGGCGTCCGCAGTTGCGGGGGGTGGTGAAGTGGTCGACGATCGTCGGACTGAAACGCCCCACCGTTATGCCCTCCCAGGAGCGTCCGCAAGCTCGCACTCGGGCACCAGCTGGTTCGAGTCGAGATACTTCTCGATGCTCACCGCGCAGCAGCCGAGTTCGGCGCCCTGACGCCTGCGACGGAATCGCACCGTCTGCCCGGTGCGGCCACAGGGACAGTCGCTTTCGTCGACCTCGCCGACATCGTCGGAGAGCAGGAACCCCGGATAAGCGGTGTTGAGTGCGTCGAGAATGGCGATGCCGCCCGTCTTGCCGGACTCGAGTTCGACTGCGGGGTCGGTGATGTCGCGGATGGAGACGTAGCACCATGGAGGGACGTGCTTGCGGTGGTGCTCGCACTCGATGGCGAGCATGTCCGACTCGATCATGCCGTACATGTCCCTGATCCGGGACCGCTCGACACCGAGGAAGCGTTCGGCCTTCTCGTTGAACTCGTCGCGGCTGATCGAACGCCCGGTGTACTGCTTCCATCCGCCGAGCATGATGATCATCGACTCCGGATCGAGGGCCAGTGGAATCTCCTCGAGTTCCAGGAACCGCATGAACCGGGCCACGATGAACGGCGGACCGATGATGTGCCGCGTCATCCTGCCTTCCCAACGGCGCAGGTAAGCCAGAGCCTCCTTCGGGTCGAACGAGTATTCGTGCACGAGGTAGCGGTGGTCGTCGAGCATCGCGGTCATCAGGTTGAACACCTTGACCATGCCCATCTCGGGAACCTCGGCCGTCGACGGGCACAGGAAAAGCCCCGCACCCTGGGAGATGCCAAAGAAATCGCGGTAGCCCCCGAGGATTCCGACCGACGCACGGGTCGTCGTCAACGCGTCACGACGAGCCACCGACGGCACCCCACTGGTCCCAGTCGAACGGATCTCGGTCTCGATGTCGGCGAGCCCTGCTGTCAAGAGGACATGCGCGCCGGTCTGTTTGAACATGCCGACCGGCAGCAGAGGAATCTTGTGGAGGTCGTCATAACCGGTGACATCCGCCGGGGTCACCCCCTCGCACTGGGCACGGTAGAACGCGTTGCGCTCGTAGTGGTAGGCGAAGGCCTCGCGCAGCGCCTCGGTGAGCGACTGCCGCCACTGCGACCGGGCAACCCGTAATGCCTCGCCGGGCATACCAATCATCGCGGCCAGATTCATGTCCTGCTCACTTCCCCTCGTGGGTCACGCGCTGATCCCGCGAACGCGGGGACGCGTTCGCGGGATCGGGTGTTCGACGGCGCCGCCGCCGGATCGTGCGAGACAGCCTCACATACCGTCCATGCCGCCGCCCATACCGCCCATGCCGCCGCCGCAACTCGGGGATCCGTTCATGCCCATGTCGCTGAGGAACATGCCGCCCATGCCGCCGGTGCCGCCACAGCCGCCGCCGGTACCGTTGCCACCGTTGCCGCCGTTGCCGAAGATCGGGGTGGCGTTGCCGCCGTTGCCGCCGTCGGCGGCCGTCAGACCGTCGCCGGCGTTGCCGCCGTTGCCGGCGCTGCCGATGAGGACCGAGTCGCCGCCGTCACCGCCGCGGCCGCCGGCGCCGAACTCGGAGGCCCCACCGGCGCCGCCCGGGCCGCCGTTGCCCATCACGCCGGCGTTGCCGCCTCTGCCGCCGGCACCACCGGCGGCATTCATGCTGCCCGCTTCGCCGCCGTTACCACCGGCGCCGCCACTGCTCATGCCGACGCCGTTCCCGCCACGACCGCCTGCTCCGCCGTCGCCCATTCGAAGGCCGTTGCCGCCGTTCCCGCCGTTGCCGCCGTCGCCGAAGATCAACCACGCGCCGGTGCCGCCGTTGCCGCCGACACCGCCGGTGACCGAGCCGACAGTCACGCCATCGCCATAGCTGCCGCCGTCACCGCCGTCGCCACCGGAGGTGAACAGGACCATGCCCATCGCGCCATTGCCGCCGGCGCCGGCCGTCCCGCCGTTGACCCCCTCGACATTGCCACCGCGCCCACCGTCGCCGCCGGCGCCGATCAGCCAGCCGGCCATGCCGCCGTTACCGCCCTTGCCCGCGGTTCCCCCGCCCGCGTCGACGATCTTGCCGCCGGCGCCGCCATTGCCGCCGTTGCCGAAGATGCCGGCCATACCGCCACCGCCGCCGGCACCGGCGGTGCCCATGACGGCGTCGCCACCGGTACCGCCGCTGCCACCGCTGCCGAAGAAGCTGGTGGGAAGCCCGCCGAGACTGCCGAGCATGATCATGCTGCCGGCCATGCCGCCTCGGCCGCCCGCGCCGCCGTTGGTCATCATTCCGGTCGCTGCGGCGCCGTTGCCGCCGTCGCCGCCACTGCCGACGAACAATCCGCCGCGCCCGCCATTGCCCCCGGCGACACCTGCAGTCAGCGCGTCGCCTCCGTTGCCGCCGTTTCCGAACCAACCTGCGGCACCACCGGCACCACCGTTGTAGCCGTTACCGCCGCTCCCGATGATGCCGCCCTTACCCCCGGCGCACGCGCCGGCGGTACATGCACCCGCGTATTCGGTGTAACTCCAACCCTTTCCGATGAGGATCCCGCCGTCAGGGTTCTCTGCCGTGCCGTTGCCGAAAAGACGCCGGCGGGCATCCTCGGCTTCGTGCGCGGCAGTGACGTTGCCGACGACGACGCCCGGCTGCCGCACGGACACGGCAGGCGATGCGGCGGCCGGCGATACCACCGCCACCCGATCGGGGACGGCGTCGACCGAATCAGGAAATGATCGTGAGGCGGCCGGTGCTGGAGCGCCTCCCCGCCGGATCGTCGACTCCCTCTTCGCGGCCGGGGAGTCCGCCTGAGTCCGGGCCGACCCCCGGCTTGCCCTGTGCGACTCCCGGGCTTCCGATGACGACGCGCGCGACCCCGCCGATGACGTGTCGTCGGCATCGGCCCAGGCGACGCCCGGGGATGCGACGCCCATCCCGACGCCCAGCGCAACCGCCAGTACGCCGATGCGGCCGATGCAAACTCCAGCGCTCACGGCTTTCTCCGATCCGTTTGTGTGTCCGTGTGAAGAATGTTCTGGGAAGTAGTCGCAGGGGAAGCCGGAAAGTTCCCCGTGCGGCAATTCCGTTGTCGGGGTTGGCTGCTCACTTGTTCTGACAGCAGGCAGGAACCTTGCCCCGCATCCGGCAGACCAGCATGTAGGGCCCGCGGCTCAGGCAAATCCCGAACACCGCGCGCATGAGGGCGGCAAACAGGGCGAAACCCACGGCGGCCAGGCCGACGGCGGGTGCCCCGACAGCGAAACCTCCGACGCCGACGGTGCAGAAGACGAACCCCATGAGCTGAGCGAAACGGATCTGCTCGACTGCCTCGGTCTTGGAGACCGCACCGCGCCGGGGCGCGATGGAGTGACGGAATACCAAGCCGTAGGGATGCCGGGCCGGTCCGAGCGCCGCACCGATCGCGAAAACGACTGCCTGAGCAGCCAGCAGCACCATCGCAACGGGCAGATTGACGTTGGCCAAGAGCAGTACCAGTGCCAGCACGGTCGCGGTAACGGTTGCGGTGAAACGCACGGACCGCGCATCCACCGTGTCAGGCGCCGCGGTAACGGTGGTGTTGACCGACATGGGATTCCTCTCTCGGGGGGGCCATCTGTCGGCCCAGCCCCGCGCTTGTCCAGAACAGGTAGTCGCATCGCACACCGATCCGGTTCCCGGAAATCCGCAGGAAATCAGCGGGAACTGTCCGGCAGTCGCCAACGACTAATGGATGCAAGCACTAGTCGTGGAGGGCCGTGATGGTCACTGTTGAGCGTGAACCCGTCGATCGCGACGAGCGTCGCGGCCAGGCTGCGATCCTGCGGCGAATGTGGCGGCTGCACTTCTGGATCGGCCTGTTCGCAGCACCGGTCCTGCTGGTGCTGGCGTGCACCGGGCTGATCATCCTCTATACCCAACCGCTGGACCTGTGGCTGCACCGCGACCTGAAGGTCGTCAGCCCGCAAGCTTCAACGGTGACGTTGGACGCCCAGATTGCCACGGCGCGCCAGCACGTCGACACCGACATGGTCTTCGACGCAGTCACCCCTGGGGAGGCAGCGGATCGGTCCACCCAGGTCGACTTCCTGCCCGCCACCGAGACTGCCGGTGAGCGCAACGTCACCCAGGTCTTCGTCGATCCCTACACCGGCAACTATCTCGGCCAGCGTCGCGAACTCGATGGCCTGGTCGGCTGGGCCAACCAGCTGCACCGCCTGTTCGGCAACGACGGCCCGACCCTCGCCCTGCCGTCGCTCGGTCATCTGATCGCGCCGTCGTCGTACCCCGAGGCGTCCGTGAAGGTCGGTATCGGCAATCTCATCATCGAAATGGCGTCGGTCTGGATCCTGGTGCTCGCTGCCAGTGGGATTTATCTGTGGTGGCCGCGGGCCGGCGAGCGGGGCAAGCCGAGACTGGCCGTCAGGTGGCGCAAGGGTGGCCGCATCCGATGGCGAGACCTGCACGCCAGCACCGGGATTCTGCTCTCGGTCGTACTGATCGGCTACATCGTCTCCGGACTGACCTGGTCACGCTATTGGGGCGAGAACTGGCGCGCAGTGGCCTCCACGCTCACCCCAGCCACCGAGGTCGACGCACCATCTACGCCGGCCAAGGTCGGTGACTTCGACCGCCTCGGCAGGCGCATCGCCTGGGCCGACAAAGAGGACCCTGTCTACGCCTCGGGGGCGCCGGGCGCGGTGTCAAAGCCGCTGAGCATCAACGATATCGACCGGATCGCCAAGACCGAGAACATGATTCCGGGCTACTCCATCGTGCCACCGTCGGACAGCACGCAGGACGGCATCACGACCTATGGGAGCTATACGGTGGTCAACCACTGGCCGCAGAAACTTTCCGAGCAGCGAACGCTCTACCTGGACCAGTTCAGCGGTCAGACACTGGCCAATGCCACCGCGGACCAGGACGGTGCGCTGTCCCGGATTTCCAGTTGGGGCGTGGACATGCACATGGGTACCCAGTACGGGGTTGTCACCCGCATTCTCGCCACTGCCTTCTGCGTCGGCCTCATGACGAGCATCCTCACGGCCACCATCATGTGGTGGAAGCGCCGGCCCGCCGGAACGGCCGGTCTGCCGGGTCGGACGAGTGAGACGATCAAGTCTGAAACACCCCAGCGCGCCGTGGTCGTCATCGGCGTCATGGCCACCGGACTGGCGGTTCTGTACCCCTCCTTCGGGGTGACACTTCTCGTGGTCCTGATCGCCGAGACGATCGTCGCGTCACGCCGCACTGCCGCACAGCGTTAGCCCCCTGACGGGAACCACGGGGCTGATTCAGTTGACGCAGGGTACTCCGTCGCCGTCGATCGGCGCACCTGCGTCCGGCAGAGGGAACGCAGAAGCAGCCTCGCTCCCGCCGTGATCTTCCGCCGCAGAATCCATTGCCGTTAAGGGCAATTCGTATCCCTGGCCCAGTATCACCCGGACTTCGCCGGGCTCTACTTGTTCATCCGGCTGGGCGGGGGTACCGATTCCGAGCAGCGCGGCCAGCGCATCGGCATCCGGTTGGGCGCCCTGCCCGTAGTAGACGGCCGTCTCGGGCAGTTCACCGTCGTTGCGATCCCGGATCTCCTCGACGGTGTAACCGGCACGCGTCACGGCATCGGCCGCCCGGGACGCAAGTCCCACGGTGTCCCCGGCGTTCACGACGGCGACGGGCGCCCTCGGGGGCGGGTCGCCGTCCGTGGCCGGGGCACTTCCGGCGGCCGGGGATCCGTCGATGACGGCGGCGATCTCGGCGCGGATTGCGGCCGGGTCGATGATGTTGACGTCCTGACCGTCGATGTTGTCGTAGCGCACGACCGGCAGCGTCCGGAACTCGACCTTGCCGTCGGCCAGTGCCAGCATCCGGCGGAACTGTGCGTCGCCCCACCCTTGGGACAGCACCAGATCCTTGTGCGCCACATCGATCAGGCCGCGGAACTCGTCGAGGTTGCCCAAGCCGCCCGCCTTCTTCAGCGCGTGGCTGACCGAGAGCAGAAAAGCCTGTTGCCGGTGGGTGCGGTCGAGGTCGCCGTTCTCCAGTCCGTGGCGCTGACGCACGAAAGCCAGTGCCTGGGCGGCGTTCAGCGTCTGACGGCCGGCCGGGAAGTCGGCGCCCGAATACTCGTCGTAGACATCGTGATTGAGGCAGACCTCGATGCCGCCAAGGCTTTCGGCGATATCGTAGAAGCCGGCCAGGTTCACCTCGGCGAAGTAGTCGATCGGTTGCCCGGTGAGCGCCCGCACGGCGCGGAGGGTGGCCTCCCGGCCGGCTTCTCGGCCACGCGCCTCGAGTTCGGCGGGGTCGGTCACGCCCTCACTCTCGAGTTCGTCCTCGGTCTGCGCCTTGGTAAGGCCGTATGCCTCCTTGATCTTGATGTGGTCATATCCGTTGATGCCGCTGACCGCGACGTAGTCGTCTCTCGGGATGGAGAAGGCGGACACCCTGTCGTCGGCCCCGATGTGCACCAGAATCAACGTATTGGTGTTGTAGCCGCCGGAGCTGGAGTCGCCGGCGTGCAGTTTGTCCAGGATGCTCTGCGGCAGGTCGTTGCCGTACTGGTCCTTTCGCGAATCCAGACCGATGAGAAGGATGTTCATGCTGCCCTTGGCCGAGCGGGGGCTGTCACCGCCGAGGGCATTGGAGACCGTGAACCCGCCCAGAACTCCGCGCGCCTGCCAATAGGCCAGGCCGGTGACCGTCAACACCGTCGCTGCCAGCAGCACCAGGAAAACCCGCCGGGCAACGACAACCAACCGCATGATGGCAAGCGTAGGGGCAACAGGATGCGCTGCAGGCTATCTCGCGGCGTCCAGAACCACCTGAACCATGTCGGGCGTCGTCGACGGGTGCAGCAGCGCGAACCGTCCGATGACTTCGCCTTCCCACACAGTCGGGGTGGCGAAGGCCACCTGATCGGCCAACAGCGTGTTCTGCAGACGCAGGTAATCGTCCTTGGTCCAGCCCGGCCGGCGCCACAGCACGATGGACAGCCCGGGCTCGCGGACCAGTTCCACATGCGGGGTCGCGTCCACCATCTCGGCGACCACCTGGGTGAGGTCGAGCACGTGCTGGACGGCGTTGCGGTAGGCGTCCGTGCCGTGCACCGCCAATGAGAACCACAGCGGCAGCCCCCGGGCTCGGCGGCTCAGATGATGCGCCAGGTCGGTGGGGTTCCAGAACTCCGGATGGTCAGCCTGATGCAGCGGATCCAGATAGGACGCGTGCTGGGTATGTACCGAGGCAGCCTCGTCGGGGTCGCGGTAGAGCACCGCAGCGCAGTCGAACGGCGCGAACCACCACTTGTGCGGGTCAGTGATGAACGAGTCGGCGTGCTCCAAGCCAGCAAAGCGCCACTTCTGGTCAGACAGTAGCGCCGCCCCTCCGTAGGCGCCGTCGACGTGCATCCACAGACCGCGGTCCCGGCACACCGCCGAGATGCCTGCAAGGTCGTCGACGATCCCTGCGTTCGTCGTCCCGGCGGTGGCCACCACCGCGACCACCGGGGGGCCGTCGTAGGAGTCGAGCGCAGCCCTGAGTCCACCTCCGGTGAAACGGTGGTCCTCGGCAGCCACCACGAAAGGTTCGACGTCGAGAATCCGGCAGGCGTTCGCGATCGAGGAGTGCGCCTCGTCGCTGCAGGCGATCCGCACCTCCCGAACCCCGAAACGCTGGCGTCCGATCTCGCGTGCGACGGCCAGCGCCGACAGGTTCGCCGCCGATCCGCCGGACACGAACGTGCCGCCCGCCGTGTCGGGCATGCCGGCCAGATCGGCGATCCAGCGCAGGACCTGGTTCTCGGCGACCAGCGCTCCGGATGCCTCCAGCCACGAGCACCCCTGAAGCGACGCGATGGACACCACGGTGTCGAACAACAGTGCCGCCTTGGTCGGGGCGGCGGGAATGAACCCGAAGAACCGCGGGCTATCGGTGGACAGCACATTGGAAGCGATGTGCTCGACGTAGGCGTCGAGCACCTCCCGCGGATCGCGGCCGTATTCGTCGATGAAACCTTCCAGCGCCGCCATGATCGGCTCGGGTGGTTTCGGATGGTCCAGTGGAGTGTCGGTGAAGGTCAGTCGGGTCCGCACGTACTCGAAGACCAGGCCGGCAAGGTGCGGATCATGCTGGTGCATGCGGTCCGGGGGCCTGGTCTCCCGTATGACGTGGTAAGCCAGGTACGGATCGGCGGCGTCCATGTATTTCTCCTGCGTAAACGTTTGATTGCCACCGTAGGCATTATCCGAACGGGCTCGACGACCGGGTGTTGCAATCGTTCGGCAGGCGAACCGAGCGATTAGGGCCGATACTCAGGGTCGACCTCATCAAGGAGGAGCACATGGCGGACCCGTCAATCGGCCTGATTCAGCAGATGCTGCGCCGGCGTCCCGTCATCGGCGCGCCCGTGGCTCACGGCGCCTCCGACAACCTCAAACGCACCATCGGCACGTTCCAACTCACGCTGTTCGGCGTCGGTGCCACCGTCGGCACGGGCATCTTCTTCGTGCTGTCCGAGGCGGTTCCAGAAGCCGGCCCAGGCGTCATCGCCTCATTTTTGATCGCCGGGCTCGCGGCCGGACTCGCCGCGGTCTGCTACGCCGAACTTGCCTCAGCAGTGCCGGTTTCCGGGTCCACGTACTCCTACGCCTACACCACACTCGGCGAGCTGGTCGCAATGATTGTGGCGGCCTGCCTGCTCCTCGAATACGGCGTGTCCACCGCCGCCGTCGCGGTGGGCTGGAGTCAGTACGTCAACAAACTGCTCGAAAACTTCTTTGGCCACCGTCTCCCCCAGGCCCTTTCCGCCGCGCCGTGGGGTGAAGCAACCCCAGGAATCATCAACCTTCCCGCCGTCGTCTTGGTCGGGCTGTGCGCCATCCTTCTCATCCGCGGAGCCAGCGAGTCGGCGAAGGTCAACACCGTCATGGTGCTGATCAAGCTGAGCGTTCTGGTGATGTTCGCCGCCATCGCCTTCACGGCCTTCGACACCGACCGGTTCGCCGAGTTCGCCCCCTTCGGAGTCGCAGGAATCGGCGCCGCGGCCGGCACGATCTTCTTCTCTTACATCGGCCTGGATGCGGTGTCCACCGCCGGTGACGAAGTCAAGAATCCTCAGAAAACCATGCCCCGGGCGATTTTGGCCGCGCTGGTGACCGTGACAACTGTCTACGTACTGGTCACCGTGGCCGCACTCGGCGCACAGCCCTGGCAGGATTTCGAGGGTCAGGAAGCCGGCCTGGCCACCATCCTCGACCGGGTCACCGCAAGCCACTACTGGGGCACGGTCTTGGCCGCCGGCGCGGTGATCTCCATCTTCTCGGTCACACTCGTGGTCATGTATGGCCAGACGCGAATCCTTTTCGCCATGGGCCGAGACGGTCTTCTGCCGCCACTGTTCGCCAAGGTCCACCCAACCAACAGGACGCCGGTGAACAACACCATCATCGTCGCGGTGGTGGTGAGCATTTTCGCCGGCTTCGTCCCACTGGGCTATCTGGCCGACATGGTGTCCATCGGCACCCTGGTCGCGTTCATCGTCGTGTCCGTCGGCGTGATCATTCTGCGGAAGCGTGAACCTGATCTACCGCGTGGATTCAGAGTGCCCCTCTACCCCGTGACACCCGTCTTGTCGGTTCTGGCATGTGGATACATCCTGTTCAGCCTGCACTGGTACACCTGGCTGGCGTTCTCCGGATGGGTGTTCGTGGTGCTGGTGTTCTACTTCGCCTGGGGCCGTCATCACAGTGCGTTGAACGATGCGGCCAAAGAAACGGCCAAGGCGTGATGGCGGCAGAATCTCGATCGTCCCGCACGCTGGAATCCGTTCCATTACGTTGCGCGACTGTAGACCGACCGCGTTCTAGTGCGATGCCCCGACGCCTGATGAGGATGCCGCTGTGAATATCGATTCCCTTTCCGTTTACGTCGGTCCGAATGTTCACGCACGAGAGCCCTTGATCCGGCTCACGCTGGACGTCAAGCCGAGTTATGCCGAGTCCCTCAAAGAACTGGGGGCAGAGGTGATCGACAGATTGGCAGCGGTGCTTCCGGGGCTTGCGCGCGAGCAGGCCGAGTGGCTTGCCGCGTTGCGCGACGGCGAGGCTCTGTCCATCGGCGATCTGGTCGGGAAGCTGGCGTTGGCGCTTCAGCATGCCGCCGGCAATGACGGCACGTTGGCATGGTCGGAGCCGACCGATGATCCGGATGTCGTCGAGGTGTTTTACAGCTATGGCAACGAGGACATCGGCGTCGAGGCCGGCGAGGTCGCCTGTGACATGCTCGCGGCCATCGCCAGGTACTCACTGGATGCCGATGAGGGGTCTGTCGACCTCCACAACGACGTCGAAGATTTCCTCGCCTACGCCGACAGACGGTCCCTCGGGCCCTCGGCCATGGAATTGGTGCGTGCCGCCGAGGCCCGCGACATTCCGGTCTACCGGCTCAACAACGCCAGCCTGATCCAGGTCGGCCAGGGCAAGTACCAGCAACGGATCGAGGCGGCGCTGACGTCGAAGACTTCACATATCGCCGTCGAGATCGCTTCGGACAAGAATCTCGCCAACCGCCTTCTCGCCGACCTCGGTCTTCCGGTGCCGAAGCAGCGGGTGGTCTACGACGTTGACGAGGCGCTGGGAGCGGCCGACCGAATCGGCTATCCCGTGGTGATCAAACCGCTCGACGGCAATCACGGCCGCGGGGTCACCGTCGACATCGAATCCGAGGACGGTGTCGCCGCTGCCTTCGAGACCGCCGACGCCGAAGGATCGGCCGTCGTGGTGGAGACCATGCTGCGCGGCGACGACCACCGGCTGTTGGTGGTCAACGGCCAACTCGTCGCCGCCGCCCGACGCGTGCCGGGGCATGTGAGGGGCGACGGACGCCGCACCATTGCCGAGCTGGTGGATATCGTCAATCAGGACCCGCGCCGCGGCGTCGGACACGAAAACGTGCTGACCCGGCTCGAAATCGACGATCAGGCCAGGGCCTTGCTCGAGGACAAGGGGTACACCGCCGAGACGATCCCCCCCGACGGTGAGGAGGTGTATCTGCGGAGGACAGCGAACATTTCGACGGGCGGCACGGCGGTGGATGTCACCGACACGATCCATCCCGACAACAAGCTGATGGCCGAGCGGGCGATCAGGGCGATCGGGCTCGATGTCGGCGCCGTGGATTTCCTGACCACCGATATCACCAAGAGCTATCGCGAGACCGGCGGCGGCATCTGCGAGATCAACGCGGGACCCGGCCTACGCATGCACATCGCGCCGTCCGAGGGCACGCCGCGCGACGTGGGCGGGGCGATCATGGACATGCTCTTCCCCCCGGGGACCCAGGCGCGCATTCCCATCGCCGCCCTGACCGGAACGAACGGCAAGACCACCTGCTCGCGCATGCTGGCGCACATCCTGAAGATGGCGGGTCATGTCGTGGGACAGACCTCGACCGACGCCGTGGTGATCGACGGCAACGTGACCGTCAAGGGCGACATGACCGGGCCCTACTCGGCCAATATGGTGCTGCGCGATCCCACGGTCGACATCGCGGTCCTGGAGACGGCACGCGGCGGCATCGTCCGCTCCGGTCTGGGCTACAACTTCTGCGATGTGGGCGCGGTACTGAACGTGACGTCGGACCATCTTGGCCTCGGCGGCGTCGACACCCTCGACGGACTTGCCCGGGTGAAACGCGTTGTCGCGGAGGTCACCCGCGGCACGGTGGTGCTGAACGCCGATAACGAGCAGACGCTGAAGATGGCGGCCTTCTCGCCCGCCAAGCAGGTCATGTACGTCACGCGCGACCCCGAGCATGAGCTGGTACGCGAACACATCCGACTCGGCAAGCCTGCGGTCGTTCTCGAGCAGGGAGTCAACGGCGACCAGATCGTGATCTACGACAATGGCCGACAGATGCCGCTGATCTGGACCCATCTCGTCCGGGCGACCCTGGAAGGCAAAGCGCTGCACAACGTCGAAAACGCCATGTTTGCCGCCGGCATGGCCTACGCGCTCGGCAAAACACTGGATCAGATCCGCACCGGACTGCGCACCTTCGACAACAGTTTCTTCCAGAGCCCGGGGAGAATGAACGTCTTCGATGAACACGGCTTCCGGGTCATCCTCGACTACGGGCACAACGAGGCCGCGGTGGAGGCCATGGTCGACGTAGTCGACCGGCTCAAGCCGCGCGGCCGCCGGATCGTCGGCGTGACATGCCCGGGCGACCGGCGCGACGAGGACGTGGCGGCGATCGCCGCCAAGGTTGCCGGCCATTTCGACACCTATATCTGTCACCGCGACGACAATCTGCGCGACCGCAGGCCCGACGAAATCCCGGAACTGATGAAAGCCGCACTGATTGCCAACGGTGTCTCGCCCTCCGCCATCACCATCGTCGAGGAGGAGAACAAGGCCCTCGATGCGGCGCTTTCGCAGGCGCAACCCGACGATTTGGTGTTGTTCTTCTGCGAGGCGATCACACGCTGCTGGAAGCAGATCGTTCACTTCACCCCGACATTCACCGCACCGGGGCCCGAGCCCGTCGCCAAGCGTCTGGCAGCATCGACCTTCGATGTCCCCGAGGGCTTCATCCTGACCTCGGACGACCGCGGGGTGCTGATCGTTCCGGCGAATGACAGGGAGACATGACAGGGAAACCTGGCAGATTCCCCTTGGCTCCCCGGCGGGGGCGGCAGTACCCGAAACTGGCCATCATCGGCGGCCGGCTGGAGGACGACAACGCCGCCATTTACGAGGAGATGCACCGCCTGGCGGGCGGGCGGATCGTTGTGTTCGCGACGGCGTCGTCGGTGCCCGAAGAAGTCGGGCCCGAAACCGTCGGTGTGTTTCGCGACTACGGCTTCGATGCCGTTCTAGCCGGGGTACACGGCGCCGGGGCGATCGGGGCCGCGCAGAACAAGGCGATCGCCGACCTCGTCGACGACTACGGCAGCGTGTATTTCACCGGCGGCGACCAGGCACTGATCACTGGGGCGCTGGCGCCGTACGGCAGGGAAAGCCGGGTTTTGAAGGCGATCCGCAGAGCCCAACGCAGGGGGTCGCTGGTCGCAGGCTCCAGCGCCGGGGCCGCCATCATGTCCGAGGTGATGTTCTCCGGGGGCACCTCGCTGGAAGCCGCGACCTACGGTGTGGTCGGTGACGCCGACGAGCCCGGGATGCTGCTGGCGCCCGGTCTCGGCTTCTTCCCGTGGGGCATCGTCGACCAACACTTCATCAAGCGTGGCCGGTTCGGGCGGATGGTCATCGGTATGCATGCCTCCGGCGCGAAGCGCGGCTATGGCATCGACGAAAACACCGCGTTGTTCGTCGAGGGCACGAATGCTCGGGTGATCGGCGAGTACGGCGTCTTCGTCTTCGATCTGCAGCAGGCGACATTCGATCTCCCCAACAAGTTGATCGACAACATCGTGTTCAGCTACGCCGACGACGGGGACAGCCTGAACCTGACAACGGGTGAGGTTCTGCCTGGTCCGGGCAAGCGGCCGGTCACCTTGCGGGACATCACCTACGACGCCCCAGCCCGCTCGCTGCGCAACGTCTTCGGCGCCTACACGCTCTACGATCTTGTGGCGCGGCTGGTGCTGGGGGACCCCGAGGTGTATCCGGCGGACCGGGCCCGCGCGATAGAGCCCAGGGCGGGCTGCGCCACCACTGTCGAAATCTCGCGCGTGGGCGGCCGTGCACTCGCCTACATCCCTGAAGAAGGGCGCGATTTCCGGATGACGGCCGTGGACTTTCGGGCCGGCATGCAGACGCGCCAACTCAATGCCGCGCAACTGGCGGAGAACCGACGGGCGGCGCTGTCACGTGATTACGGCGTGAAGCCGGGACCCAACGCCCGGGTGATGATGCTCGGCTCGGCGCCCCTCGACCGCGGCAGCCCGCTGCTTACCGAACTGGCGTCGCGCTGTGAGGGACCGGTGGGTGTCCTTGCCGCCGCGTCCTCCGAACCTCGCGAAGTCGCGCGTGACTACATCGACGCCTTGCACAGCCAGGGCGTCGAGGCCATCGATCTGGGCGTCACGATCGACAATGTCGATCGCCAGATGCGCGACGAAGCGCTGGTCGAGCAGATCGCCGCCCTGCGCACCATCGTCTTGACGGGGGGAAACCAGATCAGGCTGGTCGAATCCCTGCTCTACCGAGGCGAGGTCACGCCGCTGCTGACCGCCATGGCGCGCGCGAGGGCGGCCGGAGCGATGATCGTCGGGGTCGGCGGCGCGGCCTCGGCGCTGTCCGGTTTCATGATCGGCGGCGGTACGTCCTACGAAGCGCTGCGCTTCGGCATCGCCTCGGACATGGGGCGACGCGGATTGGTGATCCAGGAAGGGTTGGGGTTGTTCGGCGCCGCCATCGTCGACCAGAAACTGTCCTCCTCGCGCCGCCTCGGCCGCCTCGCCGTCGCCTGCGCCGAGGAAGGCGTGCGATTCGGGCTCGGTCTGCTCGAGGACAGCGGGGTCATCGCCAACCACGACAACAGCAAACTCACTGCCATCGGCGCGCGCGGCGCGGTTCTGGTCGAGATCGATCCGCTCAAAACAGAGCTAGCGGGCGACGATTTCATCGCGCCCGACACGAGGCTGTGCTTTGCCGGACCGGGGGATGTCATCGATATGGCGGCTGGCACCGTCACCCGCCTCGCGCCGACGACCGCTTCGGCCGCCGCACTGGATACGCTGGTGACCGAACTGATCGACGACTGTATCGGCGATGCCGGCCCGGTGACCGCGCCTGGTGTCACACACGAAGCGCACATCGCCCTGCTCTACAGCTCAGATGGGGATGGCACCGGCCATCTCGATATCGAAAGCATCCGTGATCGGCACGGATGACCCTTCACAAGAATGGATAGACAATGTATTTCGATGGAACCACGCTGATCGAACTGCTTTCCGACGCGGATAAGGCGGCGACATACTCCCCCGCCATTGTTGCCGACAACCGGGCGCAAACCTCACCGCTCGCCGTCATCGAAGCCGCCATGGAATTGCCGGAACTGGGTGAGGCAGGCGTGACAGCCTTTCTCGATGCGCAGGGGATCGAACTGCGCGACATGCCCCCCGGTAACCATCTGGTCGCAGGAGCGCTGGCG
>CAZADG010000007.1:87323-88836 GCA_964483865.1 uncultured Mycobacterium sp.
TGCAGGCCGGACTGCATGCCGACGAGTTCCCCGGCATGCTGGTCCTGCGGATTCTGGCTGAGCATCTGGCCGAAGCGGAAGCTCGCGGCGGGGTCCACGGTGAAATCCTGCTGGTGCCCCAGGCGAACCCGATCGGCCTGGCACAGACCGAAACCAGCTTTCTGTCCGGCCGACTCGAAAGCGGCACGGGGGAAAACTTCAACCGGAACTACTGCGATCTGTCAGACCTCGGCAGCCTGTCGCTGGGGCCGGACACGTCGTCGAACGTCGCAACGATCCGGTCCGCGATGTCGGCGAAGCTTGCGGCGATGCAGCCGGAGGGCGCACTGGAACATCTGCGCCACAGACTTCTGACGCTCGCCCACGACGCCGACCTCGTGCTCGATCTCCACGCCGACAACGAGGCCGAGCCGCACATGTATGTCGGGCCTGCGCTGTGGCCGGCGGCCGAGGACATCGCCGCGGCGATCGACGCGCGCGCGGTGCTTCTGTCCGAGGTGTCTGGCGGTTATCCCTTCGATGAAGCCTGCGCCAGCCCGTGGTGGGTGCTGGCCGCGAACCATCCCGATCTGCCGATTCCACCGGCCTGCCTCGCCGCCACGTTGGAATTGGGCTGCAATGACGATGTCGATCCCGAACGTGCCGCCGATCAGGCCGTGGCGCTCCTGCGCATGTTGCAGGGACGCGGCTTTGTCGAGGGCTCGGGTGGGCGCCCGCGCTTGTCCTGCCGCGCCACCTCGCTGACGGCGATGGCGCAACTGCGCTCGCCGGTCACCGGGCTAGTCGCCTATCGCCGCCGGCTCGGCGATTGGGTCCACAAGGGCGATCTCGTCGCCACGGTGATCGATCCGCTTGGCGAGGAGACCGAATTGCTTGCCGAAACCGACGGGCGACTGTTTGCCCGCCACAGTCAGCCATACGCCTGGCCGGGCCGGGTGATCGGCAAGATCGCCGGCGAGATACCGCTGGAGAGCAGAACGGGCAACCTGCTTTCGGACTGATGCCTGTCTGCGACGCGGGACGCAACCTCTGAATGAGATCTGGCCGTTAATGTCGGATGCGTGTTTCCCATCATCGAAGACCGCCCTGGCGGCGATACGAGCTACTTCAACAACGTGCCCTACCCGCTGCTCGCCCAGCCGGAGTTGCCCACCTTCAAGTTCGAGTTGGAGAAGTCCGAGGGCAAGCAAGTCGACGGCTCCTACGGCAAGGAAGCCAACGTCTCGAACTTCCCGATCTCGACGGGTCTTGCCGGGGTCTCGATGAAGCTGCAGCCGGGCATCATGCGCGAGTTGCACTGGCATGCCGACGCCGCCGAGTGGGCCTTCGTCGTCAGCGGCCGGGTGCGAACCACCCTGGTCGACCCTGCCGGGCACTCAGAAACCTGTGACTTCGTTCCTGGCGACGTCTGGTACTTCCCCCGCGGGCACGGACACCAACTCGAGGCCCTCGGCGACCAGCCCTGCCACTTCATCCTCATCTTCGACAACGGCCACTTCAGCGAGTTCGGCAC
>CAZADG010000008.1:0-4297 GCA_964483865.1 uncultured Mycobacterium sp.
TCGGCGTCGGCGGCGCCGACCCCGGCCAGGATGGTGTCGATCCGCCGACGCGCGAAGGTCCGGACCGCCTCGTCTCCGCCGATCTCACGCAGTTGGCGCATCGCCGCCGATGCCAGGTCGTCGTAGGTGTGTTCCAGCTTGGCCCGACCCGCCGGGGTGAGTCGGTAGCGTTTGGCGGGACGGCCGCGGCCGACGTGTTGCCAGGCCGCAGCCGGCTGGGATTCGGCGTCCCCGCCGTCGACCAGAACGTCGAGGTGGCGGCGCACGCCAGCGGCAGAGATTCCCAGTTCGGAGCTGATTTCTGCGGCGGTGATCGACCCGGACTCGAGCAGAAGGCGCACGATTTCGCGCCGGGTCTGCCCGTCCTGCATCGAGGGCCCGGACACGGGCGACTCCTCGCGCAGGTTTTTCACAACAACAGTGTTACGGAATTCGACAGACGGGTCTAGCAAGGGCAGCCTTACCTTATCCGCTGCTCAGCGGGGCTCGCCGGCCCGATAGAGTGCGATGGTGGCTGGCCGCCGACATTCCCTCTACTCCGCGATCGCCAGCTGGCACGGCGATGAGCGGACCGAGGGTTCCCCGCTCAACGAGGCCGAACTCCGCGCGATGCACCGGACCCGGATATTCGGCGCCACCGGCACGGTCCTGATGGGCATCGGCGCGCTGGGCGCGGGCGCCCGCCCGGTCGTACAGGACCCGACCTTCGGTGTTCGCCTGCTGAATCTGCCGTCGCGCATCCAGACCGTTTCGCTGACCATGACCACCACCGGGGCAGTGATGATGGCGCTGGCCTGGCTGATGCTGGGCCGGTTCGTCCTCGGACCCCGCCGGATGTCGCGCAGCCAGTTGGACCGGACGCTGTTGGTCTGGATGGTGCCGCTGCTGATCGCCCCGCCGATGTACAGCAAGGACGTCTACTCGTATCTGGCACAGAGCCAGATAGCTCGTATCGGCCTGAACCCCTATCAGGTCGGCCCTGCGCCGGGTCTGGGGCTGGACCATGTGTTCACGCTGTCGGTCCCGAGTTTGTGGCGCGAAACCCCGGCTCCCTACGGTCCGCTTTTCCTCTGGATCGGCCGCGGCATCTCCAAGATCACCGGCGAGAACATCGTCGGTGCCGTGCTGTGTCATCGGCTTGTCGTGTTGATCGGGGTTGGCCTGATCGTCTGGGCAACACCGCGTCTGGCGCGGCGGTGCGGTGTTGCCGAAGTCGCGGCTCTATGGCTCGGAGCCGCCAACCCGCTGCTGCTGATGCATCTGGTGGCCGGGATCCACAACGAAGCACTGATGCTCGGCTTGATGCTCACCGGCACCGAGTTGGCGCTGCGGGGCATCGACAACGCGGGTCCACTGGTGCCGCGACCGGCGCACTGGCCCCGCACTCGTGCGGACTGGTCGGGGTGGGCCCCGATGGCCGCGCTGCTGGCGGGCACCGTGTTGATCACGATGTCCTCCCAGGTCAAGCTTCCGGGCCTACTGGCCCTGGGTTTCGCCGCCATGGCGCTCGCCCATCGATGGGGCGGCACGGTCAAGGCGTTCCTGTCTGCGGGGGTTCTGATGGGGTCCCTGTCGGTTGCGGTGATGGCTGTCATCGGCTGGGCGAGTGGTCTCGGGTTCGGTTGGCTGTTCACCCTCGGAACCGCCAACGTCGTCCGTAGTTGGATGTCTCCGCCGACCCTGCTGGCACTGGCCACCGGCCAGGTCGGCATTCTGCTTGGTCTGGGCGACCACACCACCGCCGTTCTGTCCCTGACCCGCGCGATGGGCGTGCTGATCATCGCGGTCCTGGTGAGTTGGCTGTTGCTGGCGGTCCTGCGGGGCCGACTGCACCCGGTCGGCGGCCTGGGGGTCGCGCTCGGAATGACCGTGCTGCTGTTCCCGGTGGTACAGCCCTGGTATCTGCTGTGGGCAATCCTGCCGTTGGCCGCGTGGGTGACCCGGCCAGGATTCCGAATCGCCACCATCGCAGTCACCCTGATCGTGGGAATCTTCGGGCCGACCGCCAACGGGGACCGCTTCGCCCTGTTCCAGATCTTGGACGCCACCCTGGCCAGCGCCGTCATCGTCCTCGTGCTGATCCGGCTGACCCGCAACCGGCTGCCGTGGCGCTACGTCCCCGGCACCGACGAGTCCTACAGCGGCCAGGACCTCAATCAGGCCCCCTCAGCAAAGTCGGCAACCGAGCCCGTTTCGACGTCAAACCAACCACCGGCGAGCACCCCGGTGCCCGACGCCTACGCTGATTCCCCGTGAGTTCTGGCTCCCCGACCCCCGTGCGGATGCGTGGGGTGACGAAACGCTACGGATCCACCGTCGCGGTGTCCGATCTCGACCTCGAGGTGCAGCGCGCCGAAGTGTTCGCACTGCTCGGCCCGAACGGTGCCGGCAAGACCACGACGGTGGAGATGTGCGAAGGTTTCGTCCGGCCCGACGCCGGCCATATCGAGGTGCTCGGCCTGGATCCAGTCACCGACAACTCCCGGGTGCGGGAGCGGATCGGGGTGATGTTGCAGGGTGGCGGCGGCTACCCCGCGGCCCGGGCCGGGGAGATGCTGAACCTGGTCGCCGCATACGCCGCCAAGCCGCTCGACCCCGCCTGGCTGCTGGACACCCTGGGCCTCACCGACGCCGCCCGGACCACCTATCGCCGACTCTCGGGCGGCCAGCAACAGCGGCTATCGCTGGCCTGCGCGATCGTGGGCCGGCCGGAATTGGTGTTCCTCGACGAGCCGACCGCCGGTATGGATCCCCAGGCCAGGCTGGTCGTGTGGGAACTCATCGACGCCCTGCGCCGGGACGGGGTGACGGTGGTGCTGACCACCCACCAGCTCAAGGAAGCCGAGGAACTGGCCGACCGGATCGTGATCATCGACCACGGCTCCCCCGTGGCCGCCGGCACTCCGGCCGAGCTGATGCGCAACGGCGCCGAGGACCAGCTCCGGTTTTCCGCACCCCGCAAACTGGACCTCTCGCTGCTACTCAGCGCACTCCCCGAGGGATATCGGGCCAGCGAGCAAGCCCCGGGCGAATACCTGGTGGAAGGCGCCATCGACCCGCAGGTGCTGGCCACCGTCACCGCCTGGTGCGCCCGCCTGAACATCCTGGCCACCGACATGCGTGTTGAACAGCGCAGCCTCGAAGACGTCTTCCTCGATCTGACCGGCAAGGAGCTGCGGCCGTGACCCTCTTTGCCCCCGGCACTTTCACGCCTGACCCGCGGCCCAACACGACTGGCCGGATGCTGGCCGCCCAGTACGGCCTCGAGTTGAAACTGTTGCTGCGCAACGGCGAGCAATTGCTGTTGACGATGTTCATCCCGATCACCCTGCTGATCGGACTCACCGTGTTGCCGCTGGGGGCCTTCCCCGAACCGCGCGTTGCGGTGTTCGTGCCGGCGATCATGGCGCTGGCCGTGATCTCAACAGCCTTCACCGGACAGGCCATCGCGGTGGCGTTCGACCGCCGCTACGGCGCCCTCAAACGACTCGGCGCGACCGCCCTACCGGTCTGGGGAATCATCGCCGGCAAAGCGTTGGCCGTGGTGACCGTGGTGTTCCTGCAGGCAATCCTGCTCGGCGGCATCGGTCTGGCCCTGGGCTGGCGACCGCCGGTCACCGGCCTGCTGCTCGGCGGGGCGATCATCGCGCTGGGAACCGCGGCTTTCGTCGCGATGGGCCTGCTGCTCGGCGGGACCCTGCGCGCGGAGATCGTCCTGGCGATCGCCAACCTGCTGTGGTTCGTCTTCGCCGGCCTCGGGGCCCTGACCCTGGAGACCGGCACCATCCCAGACGCGTTGTCGTGGGTGGCCAGGCTCACGCCTTCCGGCGCACTGACCGAGGCGCTGTCGCAGGCCGTCGGTAGATCTGGGGCGGTGTCGGTGGATTGGCTCGGCATCGCGGTGCTGGCGGTCTGGGGTGCGGTCTCGGCGGTAGCGGCCTTGCGCTGGTTCCGTTTCACCTGACCGATACGATCGCCTGGTGACTGTGGGCCGGATCTTCCTTCGAATCGTCGATGTCCTTCCGTTGCCCAGTGTGCGCACCCAGCGGCTGATCGCCGCCGCAGTCCTGTTGAGCCAGGGGCTGATCTCGGTCACCGGTTCCATCGTTCGAGTCACCGCCTCCGGCCTCGGCTGCCCGACCTGGCCGCAGTGCTTCCCCGGGAGCTTCACCCCGGTTCCGCATGCCGAAGTCCCCGTTGTTCATCAGGCTGTCGAGTTCGGCAACCGGCTCCTCACCTTCGCGGTGGTGATCACCGCAGGTCTGGCCGTCCTGGCGGTCACCCGCGCGCGGCGACG
>CAZADG010000008.1:4397-75802 GCA_964483865.1 uncultured Mycobacterium sp.
GCGGTGGCGCTGGCTGCGACGTTGGTCAGCGGCACCCTGGTCACAGCCGCCGGCCCGCATGCGGGCGACAAGAGCCCGGAGCGGCCGGTGCCCCGGCTGGAGGTGGAGATCGTCACCCTGGCGCATGCCCACGCGAACCTACTGGTCTGCTACCTGAGCCTGCTGGTCGGGTTGGCCGCCGGCCTGCTGGCTGTCCGTGCGCCCGAGGGGGTTCGGCGGCGGCTGTTGGTGCTCATCGGACTGGTTGCAGCGCAGGCACTCGTGGGTCTGGTCCAGTACCACACCGGGGTGCCGGCGGTACTGGTTGCCGCGCATGTGGCCGGGGCTGCGGCCTGCACCGCGGGCACCGCGGTGCTATGGGCGTCGATGCGACAGCGGCCCCAGCCCCAGCCGCTCGCAGGCCGCCTCGACCTGCAGCGCGAAGTCGCGCTGCCGTAGCTCCCTGGTGTCCTCGTCGAGTTGGCGCCAGCCCAGTCCGGGTTCGATCAACTCCAGTTCCAACACCACGGGACTCTCGATACCGCCGATGAGATCGACACGTGCGTAGAGGAATTCGTTGGGCGGGATTCCCAGGTGCGACGCGGCCGCGTCCAACACCGCGTGACCGAGGTCCCAGAGCTCGAAATCCGGCTCGGCCGCCGACAGCCTCTCCGCGGCGTAGGTGCCGGACGGGTCCAACCTCGGCGCAACGCCCTGCGGGGGCAGCATCGGACCCTTGGTGAAGGCGTGCGACTGGGCACCGCCGACAAATACCAGCGCCGTCTCACCTCCCTCAACCCGCGGATCGTAGGGCTGCACCAGAACACTGCGGCCGGCGTCCAGCAGAGCCGTGGCGTGCGCCTCTGCGGCCCCGGTGTCGACGAACCGGAAGGTGTCGATCGATCCGGCTCCGATGGCCGGTTTGACGACCAGTTCGCCACCGGGCAGTGCGACCGGATCGCCCGGCTCAAGGAACGAGGACGGCACCGTGGGGATTCCTGCTGCCGCGAGGTCATGCAGGTAGTGCTTGTCGCTGTTCCACGCCACCACTGCCGGGGCGTTGAGCAGGTTGCGCACCCGACCCGTCCAGGCCAGGAACTCCTCGCGTCGCTCGGCGTAGTCCCATGCGGCCCGCAGGATGACCAGGTCGGCGTTCTCGGTCTCCGGGTCGTCCCAAGAAAGCCAGCGGGCATGCAGGCCTCTCCGGCGAAGTGCGGCCACCAGGCCGTCGTCGTCGCCATCACCATCGACCAGTTGCGGGCAGGACGCCAACACGATGCGCGGATGGAAGACATTCGGGCGGGCAAGCTTCATGAATACGGGATGATAGTGACCATGCACGCGGTCGAAGTCGCCGAGACGGGCGGCCCGGAGGTTCTGAGCTACGTGGAGAAGCCGATGCCCTCCCCCGGCACCGGCGAGGTGCTCATCCAGGCCGATGCGATCGGCGTCAACTACATCGACACCTACTTCCGATCCGGGCAATACCCCCGGGAGTTGCCCTTTGTGGTCGGCCAGGAGGTCTGCGGCACCGTCGCCGCCGTAGGCGAGGACGTCGCGGCGATCAATGTGGGCGACCGGGTGGTCACCGCGAACGCTGCAGGCGCCTACGCCGAATACACCACGGCACCAGCCGATTTCGTCGCTTATGTACCCGACGGGGTGCGGTCCGACGCGATCGCCTCCGCGCTGCTGAAGGGTATGACGGCGCACTACCTGATCAAGTCGGTCTACCAGGTGCAACCGCGGGATTGGCTGCTGGTTCATGCCGGGGCGGGCGGGGTCGGCCTGATCCTGACCCAGTGGGCCACCAGCTTTGGCGCGCGGGTGATCACCACCGCGTCCACCCCGAAGAAGGCCGAACTGTCGCGGCTGGCCGGTGCCGTGGAGGTTCTCGATTATCCCGAGGATGCCGCCGAGTTCGCCGATCGGGTGCGTTCCCTCACCGATGGCCGCGGGGTGGCGGCTGTGTATGACGGGGTCGGCAAGTCCACCTTCGACGCCAGCCTGGCCAGCCTCGCCATCAGGGGAACCCTCGCGCTGTTCGGTGCCGCCAGTGGCCCGGTGCCACCGGTGGACCCACAACGGCTCAACGCGGCCGGTTCGGTGTACCTGACCCGCCCGAATCTGGCGCACTTCATCCGCACCTCGGACGAATTCGCCTGGCGGGCCGGTGAGTTGATGGACGTTATCGCTGACGGTTCGGTAACCATCACCGTCGGCGGGCACTACCCCCTCGCCGAGGCATACCGGGCACATGAGGACCTACAGGGCCGACGAACCACAGGATCCGTCGTCCTGCTGCCCTGAGCCGTCGCCCCTCGGTCTGGCAGGCTGCTAGGGTCCGTTTCCGTGGGTTCCCGGGGGTTGCAGCGACTGATCCGGCTGGCCGTTGCCCTGATGTCGATCGCGATGGCGGCCACCTCCACGGCCTTCGCCGACCCCGCAGCCGACCCTGCAGCCGACCCGGCCGGCCCGACAGTCGTGCCAGCCGCCGACGCGAGTCCGGGCGTGATCGGCGGGCTGGTGCCCTCCGGCAACCCCGGCGTCCTCACCACCCCGGAGGGCATGGTGCTTACCGTGTCGGCGTCGAAGGAGTCGCTGGACCCGGTCACCGCACTGACGAACACCCCGTGGTCACGCGAGTACGTGGTCAGCGGTGTCTTCTCCGGGAGGGTGACAGGCCCGGGGCACTCCGAGGTGCAGGGCGGGGTGCTGGAGGCGGGCTACCAGATCGGCTGTGGCATCACCCAGCAGGATCTCCATTCGATCTCCTCGGCCGGCGTTACACCGGGCATCGGCATTCCGATCCTCGACGGCGAAGGGGCGTTTCCGTTCTTTCTGGGCGCCAACGCCTCCCAGCAACTGCGGGTGGTCCTCGAACCAGGACGGGTCAGCACGGTGTCCGTGACGAAGAAGGAGTTCGAGGGCGACTGGGCGAGGGTGTCGATCACCGGTATGCGAATCAAGATCGACGGCTGCGGGGGCCAGTCGTTCATCCGGTCCTTCGCGACATTCACCGGGTCGTCCGGCAACAACGCCGACGTGGTGACCTACCTCGGTGTAACCCGGGCAGTCTGATGCGTACGACCGCGACCATCGGTTGCCTTGTGCTGACCGCGGTCGGATACGCCATACCGGCCTCGGCAGACCCCGCCGTCCCGGACCCCGTACCGCCGCCGGACAGCGGTGTCGTCGCCTCCAGTGCGCCAGGCATCGCCACGACCGAGGACGGCCGGACGCTGACCGTGGCGGCCGCCAACGAGATGCAGCTTCCGGTTCCCCCGCTGACGACGGCCCTCAGTTCGCGCGACTGGCTGGTGGGAGCGACCTTCACCGGCACGATCACCGGGCCGGCGAGCGGGGGGACCCTTGAGGTGGGGTACCAGATCGGCTGCGGCATCGAGATGAACCAGATCCGCCTCGGCGGCACGGTGGGCGGTACCGTCAACTTCACCTCGGTGGCCCTTCCCATCTCCGGTGTGATCGACGTCCGGATGCGCCCGGGAACCGTCGTCAACGCGGTGGTGATGGAGAAGGAATTCGAAGGCGCCACGACGCGGGTCATCGCCAAGGACATCCACATCGGCGTCGACGGGTGTGTCGGCACATCCTCGCTGCGTTCCTACGCGGTACTCACCAGTTCCACCGCCAACACCGAGGACATCGTCGCCTACTACGGAGTCCCGAAAGTGTTCTGACCACTACCGACACTGAGCACTGGGCGGCGAAATCACCCGAACCGCCGCCGTGGATTCAGCCTCGGAGTTGTTGTCGGGGTCTCTAGCCGAACAGCAGCGGCAGCGGGATGACCGAATCGACCGCGAGCGCGCAGAAGATTGCGGCCAGGTAGTTGTTGGAATGAAGGAACAGCCGCAACGGCTTGACAGCCTCCCCGCGCAGCACACCGGCGTGCAGTCGGTGCGCCAGGGTGAGGAACCAGGCTCCGGCGATCACCGCGACCGCCGCGTACAGCCAGCCCGCAGCCGGGATCAAGGCCACGGTAGCCGCGACAGTAAGCCAGGTGTAGATGACGATCTGCCGGGTGACCTGACGTTCGGTGGCCACCACCGGCAACATCGGCACCCCTGCGGCCGCGTAGTCCTCTTTGTATTTCATAGCCAGGGCCCAGGTGTGCGGCGGTGTCCAGAAGAAGATGATCGCGAACATCGCCAGCGCCTGCCAGCCGATCGTTCCGGTGACCGCCGACCAGCCGATCATCACCGGCATACACCCTGCGGCGCCACCCCACACCACGTTCTGCGACGTGCGGCGCTTGAGCAGCAGGGTGTAGACCAGCACGTAGAACGCAATGGTGGCCGCTGCCAGATGGGCCGAGAGCATATTGGTGGTCCACCACAGCCAGAAGAACGATCCGACCGACAGCGCCATACCGAACACGAAAGCGTGGCTTCGCGGCACCACTGCGCGGGCCAGGGGTCTGCGCTCGGTGCGCTTCATCACCTTGTCGATGTCAGCGTCGGCCACGCAGTTGAGCGCGTTGGCCCCGCCGGCGGCCAGCAGCCCGCCGAACAGCGTGCTGAGGATCAGGATGATGTCGACGTGACCGCGGTCGGCCAGCAGCATCGCCGGAATCGTGGTGACCAGCAGAAGCTCGATCACGCGAGGCTTCATCAGGGCGAGGTAGCCCAACAGGGAACTGCGGAACCTGCTCGGTGCCGCCTGCCCGGACTCCTCGACGAGGCGGGTTTCGCGCATCTTCACGCAGCAACTCCTTCAGAGACGACAATCAGCCGTCCAGCGTTTACCTGCACCCCTAAGTACTACACAGGATGGTAGACCCCGACGCAGGCGATTTGGTACTGCAGGGCCGATTCCCGGCACTAGGGTGTGCAGCAGTAACGGGTTGCCCCCTGAATCAGACGTCCCAGGAGTTCTTTTTCGTGACCACCCTTGAGCAGATTTCCGCCCTCACCCAGCCGAATCACCCCGGTGACTGGACCGATCTGGACTCCCGCGCGGTCGACACCGCCCGGGTGCTCGCCGCCGACGCGGTACAGAAGGTGGGCAACGGACATCCCGGCACGGCGATGAGCCTGGCACCGGTGGCCTACACCCTGTTCCAGCGGGTGATGCGGCACGATCCCAGCGACACCGGATGGCTGGGCCGGGACCGCTTCGTGCTCTCCTGCGGGCACTCCAGCCTGACCCTCTACCTTCAGCTGTATCTGGGCGGTTTCGGCCTGGAACTCGCCGATATCGAGTCGCTGCGGACCTGGGGCTCCAAGACCCCGGGCCACCCGGAGTTCCGGCACACCAAAGGAGTGGAGATCACCACCGGCCCACTGGGCCAGGGCCTGGCCTCCGCGGTCGGGATGGCCATGGCGTCGCGCTACGAGCGTGGCCTGTTCGACCCCGACGCCGCCCCCGGCACCAGCCCGTTCGACCATTACATCTACGTCATCGCCTCCGACGGCGACATGGAAGAGGGTGTCACCAGCGAGGCCTCCTCGCTGGCCGGTACTCAGCAACTCGGCAACCTGATCGTCATCTGGGACGACAACAAGATCTCCATCGAGCACGACACCGAGATCGCATTCACCGAGGACACCCCGGCCCGCTACGAGGCATACGGCTGGCACGTACAGGTTGTCGAGGGCGGGGAGAACGTCACCGGTATCGAGGAGGCGATCGCGCGGGCGAAGGCCGTCACAGACAAGCCGTCGTTCATCGCGCTGCGGACCGTCATCGGCTATCCGGCGCCTACCAAGATGAACACCGGAGGTGTCCACGGTTCAGCCCTCGGCGACGACGAGGTTGCGGCCACCAAGAGGGTGCTCGGCTTCGATCCCGACAAGAAGTTCGAGGTCACCGACGAGGTGATCGGGCATACCCGCAAACTCGTCGACCGCGGCCGGACGGCGCACCAGAAGTGGCAGGCCGACTTCGACGCGTGGGCCCAGCGCGAACCCGAGCGCAAGGCGCTGCTGGACAGGCTCATCGCTGGCACGCTGCCCGACGGATGGGACGCGGATCTGCCGTATTGGGAGCCGGGCTCCAAGCCGGTGGCGACCCGGGCGGCCTCCGGCGAGGTGCTCTCGGCAGTCGGGCCGAGACTGCCCGAACTGTGGGGCGGTTCGGCCGATCTGGCCGGGAGCAACAACACCACGATGAAGGGGGCCAAATCCTTCGGCCCGCCGTCGATCTCCACCCACGACTGGGACGCCACCTGGTACGGCCGCACCCTGCACTTCGGTATCCGGGAACACGCCATGGGGTCGATCCTGTCCGGGATCGTGCTGCATGGACCGACCCGCGCCTACGGCGGCACATTCCTGCAGTTCTCCGATTACATGCGGCCCGCGGTGCGACTGGCGGCGCTGATGGACATCGACCCCATCTACGTGTGGACTCATGACTCCATCGGACTCGGCGAGGACGGCCCGACCCATCAGCCGATCGAGCATCTGGCCGCGCTCCGGGCGATACCCCGGCTGTCGGTGGTCCGCCCTGCCGACCCGAACGAGACGGCGTATGCCTGGCGAACCATCCTGGAGCGCGGCGCCAGCAGTGGACCGACCGGCCTGATCCTGACCCGGCAGAACGTCCCGGTCCTCGAGGGCACGAGCAGCGACGGTGTAGCCCGAGGCGGCTACGTGCTCGGCGGCGGCACGTCAACTGACGCCGACGTCATCCTGATCGCCACCGGTTCGGAGGTCCAGCTCGCTGTCGAAGCCCAGAAGATTTTGGCGGGCAGGGGCATTCGCGCCTGCGTCGTGTCGATGCCGTGCGTCGAATGGTTCGACGCCCAGCCGCAGGAGTACCGGGACAGCGTCCTACCACCCGACGTGTCTGCCCGCGTTGCCGTCGAGGCCGGTATCGCCCAGAGCTGGTACAAGTACGTCGGCGCTACCGGGGAGATTATCTCGATCGAGCACTACGGCGAGTCCGCCGACGACAAGACTCTGTTCCGCGAGTTCGGGTTCACCCCCGAGGCGGTCGTCGCCGCAGCGGAACGGGCAGTAGCCAACTAACCACCACTTGATCCGACCAGGACTTTGCTCAGAGAGGGAATCACCATGGCGCAGAATAGGAATCTGGCGGATCTGTCCGCGGCGGGCGTCTCCGTCTGGCTCGACGACCTGTCCCGTGACCGGTTGCGGACGGGAAATCTTCAGGAACTCATCAACACCCGCAGCATCGTCGGTGTCACCACCAACCCCTCGATCTTCCAAGCCGCGCTGTCCACGGGCACCTCCTATGACGCCCAGGTAGCCGAACTGGCCGAACGGGGCGCCGATGTCGACGCGGTGATCCGGACGGCGACGACCGACGACGTGCGCGAGGCCTGCGACGTCCTTCGGCCGCAATGGAATTCCTCCAACGGCGTCGACGGTCGGGTCTCCATCGAGGTCGATCCTCGCCTGGCGCACGACACCGACAAGACGATCCTTCAGGCCATCGAACTGTGGAAGATCGTCGACCGGCCCAACCTGCTGATCAAGATTCCGGCCACCCTCGCCGGGCTGCCGGCGATCACCGCAGTCATCGCCGAGGGCATCTCGGTCAACGTGACGCTGATCTTCTCCGTCGAGCGTCACCGGGCGGTCATGGACGCCTACCTCGCCGGCCTGGAGGCTGCGCGGGCAGGCGGCCATGACCTCAACAACATCTACTCGGTGGCCTCGTTCTTCGTCTCCCGGGTGGACACCGAGATCGATGCGCGTCTCGAGAAGATCGGCACCGCGGAAGCGCTCGCCCTGCGCGGTCAGGCCGGTGTTGCCAACGCCCGACTTGCCTACGCAGCATACGAAGAGGTCTTCGGGTCGGGTGGACGCTGGACGGCGCTGGCCGAGGGCGGCGCCTGGGTCCAGCGCCCGCTGTGGGCGTCGACGGGGGTGAAGAACCCGGACTACTCCGACACCCTCTACGTCACCGAACTGGTCGCCCCCGACACGGTGAACACCATGCCCGAGAAGACGTTGGAGGCCGTCGCCGACCACGGCAAAGTTCGCGGCAACACAATCGAGGGAACCGCGGCGGAGTCGCAGGCCGTGTTCGACAAACTCGAAGCGGTGGGCATCGACCTTCCCGACGTGTTCCGGCACCTCGAGGTCGATGGCGTCGACAAGTTCGAGAAGGCCTGGGAAGAACTGCTCGCGGCCACTCAGGCCCAGTTGGATGCCAAGAAGTGAACTGACGCCGATGAGCCTCGACACCGACGCCCTCCCGGCACCAGGCCCGCCCGGCTGGCGCAACCCGTTGCGGGACAAGCGCGACAAGCGAATGCCGCGGATCGCCGGCCCCTGCAGCGTGGTCATCTTCGGTGTGACCGGGGATCTGTCCCGCAAGAAGCTGATGCCGGCAATCTACGACCTGGCCAACCGCGGGCTGCTGCCGCCGTCATTCGCACTGGTGGGCTTCGCCCGCCGGGACTGGGCGCACCAGGATTTCGCGAAGATCGTCTACGACGCGGTCAAGCAGCACGCCCGCACCCCCTTCCGCCAGGAGGTCTGGGACCGGCTCGCTGAGGGAATCCGCTTCGTGCAGGGCACTTTCGATGACGCGGCGTCCTTCAACCGGCTAGCCGAGGCACTTGAGAAACTCGACGTCGAACGTGGCACCGGCGGCAATCACGCGTTCTATCTGTCGATTCCGCCGAACGCGTTCCCGGTGGTGACCGAGCAACTCAAGAGATCCGGACTGGCCAATCCCGAGGACGGTAGGTGGAGCCGGGTCGTCATCGAAAAGCCGTTCGGCCATGACCTGGCCAGCGCGATCGAACTCAACAAGGTCGTCAACAGCGTCTTTCCCGAGCAGTCGGTGTTCCGGATCGACCACTACCTCGGCAAGGAGACAGTGCAGAACATTCTGGCGCTGCGTTTTGCCAACGAGCTGTTCGAGCCGATCTGGAACAGCCACTACGTGGACAGCGTGCAGATCACCATGGCGGAGGACATCGGACTGGGCGGTCGGGCCGGGTACTACGACGGGATCGGCGCAGCCCGCGACGTCATTCAGAATCATCTGCTTCAACTCCTCGCGCTGACCGCGTTGGAAGAGCCGACCAGCTTCCACCCTGACGAGGTGCGGGCCGAGAAGATCAAGGTGCTCAGGGCGACCAGGCTCGCCCAACCCCTGGACCTCACCACCGCCCGGGGCCAGTACGCGGGGGGCTGGCAGGGCGGCGAGAAGGTAGTCGGTCTGCTCGATGAGGAGGGGTTCTCCAAGACCTCCACTACCGAGACCTATGCCGCGATCACCCTCGACGTCGACACCCGCCGCTGGGCAGGCGTGCCGTTCTATCTTCGCACCGGAAAACGGTTGGGGCGCAGAGTGACTGAGATCGCGTTGGAGTTCAAGCGGGCACCGCATCTGCCGTTCGACGCGACGATGACCGAGGAACTCGGCCAGAACGCTCTGGTGATCCGGGTCCAACCGGACGAAGGCATCACCCTACGGTTCGGCTCCAAGGTTCCGGGCAGCACCATGGAGGTCCGCGACGTCAATATGGACTTCTCCTACGGTTCGGCATTCGCCGAGGACTCGCCGGAGGCCTACGAGCGGCTGATCCTCGACGTACTGCTCGGCGAGCCGTCGCTGTTCCCGAGCAACGCCGAAGTCGAATTATCCTGGCAGATACTCGATCCCGCGCTGGAGTACTGGGCTGAGCGCGGACAGCCCGACCCCTACCCGTCCGGTTCGTGGGGCCCGGAGTCCGCGTTCGAGATGTTGGCGCGGTCCGGCCGGCAATGGAGGCGCCCGTGAGGAGCGACAGCGAAGAGCGGAGTGCAATCCCGTGATCGTCGACCTGCCCGACACCACCACCAACGAGATCAACAAGCGCATCACCTCGCTGCGCGAAGAGGGCGGTGCGATCACGCTCGGCCGGGTGCTGACCCTCGTGGTCGCGCTCGATTGCGAGGAGATCCTGGAATACTCCGTCGATGCCGCCGTGTCGGCCAGCCGCGAGCACCCCTGCCGCATCATCGTGGTGGTCCCGATGGACCGACTGGCCACCGATGCCCGACTCGACGGCCAACTACGGGTGGGCGGCGACGCCGGGGCCGGCGAAGTGGTCGTGCTGAAGACGGCCGGACCACTGGCCGGCCACGCCAGCAGCGTCGTGCTTCCGTTCCTACTGCCCGACACCCCGGTGGTGGCCTGGTGGCCAGGTGCGGCGCCGGATGTTCCGGCGCAGGATCCGCTGGGGCGCTTGGCGATCCGCCGGATCACCGACGCTACCCGCACCGAGAATCCGCTGGCCTCGCTGCGCAGCAGGATCAACGGGTACACCCAGGGCGACACCGATCTTGCGTGGAGCCGGATTACCTACTGGCGTGCATTGTTGGCCTCCGCCCTCGATCAGCCCCCCTACGAGCCGATCACCAGCGCCGTGGTGTCCGGACTTGCCACTGAACCCGCGCTGGATATTCTGGCCGGCTGGCTGGCCAGCCGCATCGAGGGCACCGTGCGCCGGGAAGTCGGACCGCTGATGGTCGAGTTGGAACAGCCCAGTCAGACGGTGCGGTTGAGCCGGCCGCAGGACGGATCTACCGCGACGCTGAGCCGGACCGGCCGGCCGGACGCCCAGCTACCGTTGGCGCGGCGGGAGACCCGCGAATGCCTCGCCGAGGACATGCGCCGACTGGATGCCGATGAGGTCTACCACGAGGCGCTGCTCGGCCTGGACAAGGTGCATTACCCCGGTGGCTGACGCGAGCGTGGCCGTCGACGTCTTTCCGGACACCGAGGCTCTGGTGCAGGCCGCCGGCGACCGGTTGTCGGACGCCATCAGCGCTGCAATCGCCGAGCGTGGCCTGGCCTGGGTGGTGCTCACCGGCGGCGGTACCGGCATCGGATTGCTCAAAGTGCTCGGCGGCCACCCGGTCGACTGGGCACGCGTTCATCTGTTCTGGGGTGATGATCGTTTCGTCCCCCACGATGACGACGAGCGCAACGAGAAGCAGGCACGCGAGGCGCTGCTGGATCATGTCGACATCCCCGCCGCCAACGTCCATCCGATGCCGCCCAGCGACGGCGAATGGGGCGACGACATCGCGGCGGCGGCCCGCGCCTACGAGGCGACGCTTGCTGAGACAGCCGCCTTGACCGAAGCCGGAAAGGGCAGGCCAACACCGGATTTCGACATCCATCTTCTCGGCATGGGAGGCGAGGGACACATCAACTCCCTGTTCCCGCACACCGCCGCGGTACGCGAAGCCGACCGGATGGTGGTCGCCGTCACCGACTCCCCCAAGCCACCGCCGCGGCGGATCACCCTGACCCTGCCAGCGGTACGCCGATCGCGTCAGGTGTGGCTGGTGGTCTCCGGCGACGCCAAGGCCGACGCGGTCGCGGCCGCCGTCGCGGGCGCCGACCCCGACGACTGGCCGGCGGCGGGAGCCCGAGGAAGCGAGAAGACTGTTTGGCTTCTTGACTCCGCAGCGGCAGCCAAACTGTCACACTGATTGCCATGGACGAGAAGACCCGGCCCCGCAGTCCAGTCGATCGGATTCGAACGCTGGCGCAGGCGGCACTGAACGCCGACGAGACAGTCGATCAGGTCGATCACGTCCTCGACGACCTCGAGCAGAGCCTGGCCGGCCTCAACACGGCCGTGCGCGGGTTGGAGGGTTCGCTGGACTACTTCGACAAGACCCTCAGCCGGCTCAACGAGACGCTCGGACAGCTGGAGGGGATCGTCAACCGGGTGGAACGCATGGTCGACGTCGCCGAGTCAGCAATGTCGCCTGTCGCGGCAACCGAAGCGGCGGTGCGCGGCGTGTTCAACGCGATACTGCGCAAGTAACCGGCCGCACAGCACTCAGCCACTGTTCCGCAGCGCGGATGCCAGTCCGCTCATAGTCAGCAGAATGCCTCGTCGGAGCAGTTCGTCGTCGTCGCCGCCCCGGTACCGCCGCAGCAACTCCACCTGCAGGTGGTTCAGCGGTTCCAGGTAGGGGAACCTGTTGAACACCGACCGGGCCAGCGCCGGGTTGTCGGCCAGCAGGTCCTCCTGACCGGTGACCAGTCTGTGCATCTCGATGGTGCGCTCGTGTTCCACCAGGATCTTGCCGAACACCCGGTCCCGCAGTTCGGGGTCGTCGACCAATTCCGCGTAGCGGGCAGCCAGCCCCATATCGGATTTGGCCAGCACCTGCGCCATGTTGGACAGCACGGTCTGGAAGAAGGGCCACCTGAGGTAGAGGTCCCGCAACACAGCCACCCGTTCTCCGCGGTCACCGGCGTCGACCCACTCCTGCAGAGCGGTGCCGGTGCCGTACCAGCCGGGCAGCATGACCCTGGACTGGCTCCATGCCAGGACCCAGGGAATCGCGCGTAGATCGGAGATCGACGCGGTGGCCTTGCGACTGGTGGGACGGCTGCCGATGTTGAGCGAGCCGATTTCGCTGACCGGGGTCGACTGCTCGAAATACTGGACGAACCCGGTCGTGTGGTGGACTAACTCGGCATAGGCGCGCTGCGCCCGCGCGGCTAGTTCGTCCAGCACCTGGTAGGCGGGCTCAGCGGCATCCCCCAGGCCCTCGACGTCGAGCAGGGTCGACTCCAGCGTTGCCGCGACAAGACTCTCGAGGTTGCGGTGCGCGATGCGCGGCTCGGCATACTTGGCGGCGATCACCTCGCCTTGCTCGGTGATCCGCAACGACCCATTGACCGCTCCGGGCGGCTGGGCCAGGATCGCATCGTAGCTCGGACCACCACCGCGGCCGATCGTCCCACCGCGGCCGTGGAAGAGCCGCAACCGGATTCCGGTGTCACGGGCAGCCTCCACCAGGTCCAGTTCGGCGCGGTACAGCGCCCAATTCGCGGCCAGGTAACCGCCGTCCTTGTTGGAGTCGGAATAGCCCAGCATGATCTCCTGGCTGTCGCCGCGGGCGGACACCATGGTCCGGTAGATCGGCACCGCGAGTGCGTCCCGCAGGATTCCCGCTCCCCGCTGCAGATCGTCGATCGTCTCGAACAGCGGCACGACGCCAACAGGCGCATAGGTTCGCGCAGAGGCAGCCGCCCCCGAAAGATCAAGGAGTCCTGCTTCTTTGAGGAGCAGCGCGGCCTCCAGCATGTCCGATACCGACCGGCACATCGAGATGATGTAGGTGGGTACCGCCTCCGCGCCCAGCGATCGCACCGCAGCCGCCGCCGCGATGAGGATGTCCAGTTCCTTGCGGGCAAGCTCCGACAGGTCGGCGTCACCACGAATCAGCGGCCGTCGGGTCGACAGTTCGGCCACCAGTACCTCGACCCGCTGCGACTCCGGCAGGGAGCCGTAGTCCGGATGAACACCGGCCCACTCCAGCAGTTCGGCCACCACCTGCTCGTGGGTCTCGGAGTTCTGCCGCAGGTCCAGCCCGCAAAGGTGAAAACCGAAGGCGTCCAGGGCGTCCCGCAGTCGGGTCAGCCGATCGTCGGCGAGCACCGCGCTGCCGTGATTGCGCAGCGAGGTGTCAATCACCGCCAGGTCGGTCTGCATCTCCTCGGCCGACCGGTAGGCCGGCAAGCCGTCGTTGAGCACGTGCTCGGGCATCCGATCCAGGACATCGGCGGCCGTCGCGGTCAGCCGCGCCCGGATGACCCGGACCGCCCGCCGGTAGGGTTCGTCGGCCCGCGCGTCGGCGGTGCATGCCGACGCCAAGGCGCAAAGCTCTTCATCGACCTGTACCAGCCGGGCCGACATCGACAATTCCTGCTCCAGCAGGGCCAGTTCGTCGAAATAGAAGGCGAGCGCGGTGTAGGCGGCACTGCCGGTGGCCAACCGGACCACATCGGCGGTGACATTCGGATTGCCGTCCCGGTCACCTCCGATCCACGAACCGGGACGGACGATCGGACGTTGCAGCAGCGTTGCATCCGGCCAGCGGGTGCGCAGTTCGTCGCGCACCGCCGCATTGACCTTGGGGACCACCTCGAAGAAGGAAGCCGGGTAATAGCGCAGGCCCGACTCGATTTCGTCGGCAACTTTCAACCGGGACAACCGAATCAGCGCGGTCTGCCACAGGGTCAGGATCTGCCGGCGCAACTCCTGCTCGATCGGGCGGCCGTCGTCGGTCTCGATTCGGCCGTGCATCCGCATCCGCATCAGCCTGGTGATGCGGTTCTGGGTGTCGAAGATGGTGCGGCGCCGAGTTTCGGTGGGGTGAGCGGTGATGACCGGCGACACCAGCGCGCCGCGCAGTCCCTCCGAGACCGACTCAGCAGACAACCTCGCCGCGTCGAGCTTCTGGTAGGTCGCGGCCAGCGTGCTGTCCAAAGGCGGCTCGCCGGCGGCGATGTGAATCTCCCTGCGCCGCTCGCGGTGGATGTCCTCGGCGACGTTGGCCAGCAGCGCGAAGTTACTGAAGGCACGAATCACCGGGATGGCCTGATGGACGTCGATCCCGGAGAACATCTCGGCAAGCTGCGCCCGGTCGATCTCCGAGCGCCGTACCCGGAAAGACTCCACTCGGGCACGCTCGACGAGATCGAACACCTCCTCGCCGTTCTGCTCGCGGACGGTGTCACCCAGCATGGCGCCGAGCAACCGGATGTCCTCCCGCATCGGCTCGGTCGCCTCGCGACCCACCTTGGTTCGGTAGACCGAGCCGATGGGATCCAGCGAGGTGTCAGTCATGCGCTCAAGTATCGGGCAGGATCGTCATCTATGCCCGCCTCACAGTCCCCTGCGCCCCGGCCTACGGTCTTCACCGCACGGCGAGTGATCACCATGGACCCCGACCTTCCCGAGGCGACCGCAGTGGCGGTGTCCGGGGGACGGATCACCGCCGTCGGCGCCGCCGAGGACCTTGACGGCACTATTGACAACACCTTCGCCGATGCGGTGCTGATGCCCGGTCTCATCGACCAGCATCTGCATCCGATTCTGGGCGCCAGCACCCTGATCACCGAGGTCATCGCGGTCGAAGACTGGGTACTGCCGCAGCGGACGTTTCCGGCCGCACACAGCGCCGAGGAATACCGGCGACGCCTGGCCGACGCCGAGCGGGGGCTGATCGACCCCGACCAGTGGCTCTTCTCCTGGGGCTACCACGCCCTCTGGCACGGCGATCTTGACCGGGCGGCGCTCGATGCGGTCAGCACCACCCGACCGATCGTGGTGTGGCAACGCTCGTGTCACGAGTTCTACCTCAATACCGCGGCGATCACGGCGCTGGGACTGACCGCCGGGCAGATGGCCGGCAAGGGGCCTGCCAGCGAGATGGTGGACTTCGACGCCGGGCACTGGTGGGAGGCCGGGATGAATCTCCTGCTGCCCAGCCTGGCTCCGGTTCTGATGTCACCTGAGCGGCTGGCACGCGGGCTGCGTCAGATGGTCGACTACCTGCACGCCAACGGGGTGACGGCGATCAACGAGCCGGGCATCATGTGGGCGGCCGAACCGTGGGACCTCTACCAGCAGATTCTCGGTTCCGCTGAAACAGCCTTCTGCTCAACGTTTCTCGTCGACGGCCGCGGCCAGGCTGATTCCGGGATGGACCCGGCGGACGCGGTGGCCGACGCCGAGACGCAGGTCGCCCGGGCATCGGAGGGCAAGGTCCGGCTGCTGCCCAAGCAGATAAAGCTGTTCGCCGACGGCGCCATCATCAGCCAGCTGATGCAGATGCGCGAGCCTTACCTCGACGACACCGGTCATCCCGACCTGTGCCACCACGGCGAGTGGATGATGCAGCCCGACGTGTTCCGGACGTTCGCGCGCGTCTACTGGAACGCCGACTGGCAGTTGCACATCCACGTCAACGGTGATGCCGGCCTGGACCTGGTGCTCGACACCGTCGCAGAGTGCATGGCGGAGCACCCGCGAGAGGATCACCGCACCGTCATCGTGCACTTCGCCAACTCGACCGAGGAACAGATCGACCGAATCGCCGAACTGGGCTGCATCGTGTCGGCCAACTCCTACTACCCGGTGGGTTTCGCCGACAAGTACGCCGAGCACGGCCTGGGCGCGGAACGGGCGGACGCCATGGTCCGGTCGGCCTCGGTGTTGCGCCGCGGCATCCCTCTGTCGCTGCACTCCGATCTGCCGATGGGACCCGCCGCGCCGTTGGCTCTGGCGTCATTCGCGGTGAACCGACGCACTCCTTCCGGCCGGGTGGCCGGCCCGGATCAGCGCATCGCGGTGCACGAGGCGCTGCGGGCGGTGACCATCGAAGCCGCCTACTCGTGGCGGATGGAGCATGAACTGGGAAGTGTCACCCCCGGCAAGGCGGCGA
The DNA here is from genome assembly GCA_964483865.1 of uncultured Mycobacterium sp. Lineage (GTDB taxonomy): Bacteria > Actinomycetota > Actinomycetes > Mycobacteriales > Mycobacteriaceae > Mycobacterium. The sequence goes on from CAZADG010000008.1 coordinate 20,570, forward strand.
ACTTCACCGTGCTGGCGCAGGACCCCTACCAGGTCGATCCTGAACAACTCGGTGAGATTCCGATTCGCGGGACGGTATTCGAAGGACGATGGTTTCCTCGGACCTGATCCGCTGCGACTAGGACGTGTATTTGATGAGCAGCGCGATGCCGACGATCGACGTCAGCCAGATCCCGGTGACGAAGAGCGTCAAACGGTCGAGATTCTTCTCCACCACCGTCGACCCGGAGAGGCTCGACTGGACACCGCCGCCGAACAGCGTGGACAGGCCACCGCCCTTGGCCCGGTGCAGCAGGACCAGGAGCACCACCAGGATGCTGGTGATGATCAGCACGATATCGAGGGCGAGCGTCATACCTGTCAGCCTACCGGGTCCACGGTGCAGGTCAGGGCAGGGGGCCGCCCGCGGCGATCGCCGAAAGCATGGCGAACTGCTCGCCGTCCAGGGAGGCCCCGCCGACCAGGGCCCCATCGACATCGTTCTGGGCGATGATCTCGGCGATGTTCTTGGCGTTGACCGAGCCACCGTAGAGCACCCGGATATCGTCGGCGACCTGCAGTGTGACCAGGGCGGCCAGTTCGGCGCGGATGGCCCCGCAGACCTCCTGGGCGTCGGCTGCGCTGGCCACCCGACCGGTGCCGATGGCCCATACCGGCTCATAGGCGATCACGACCTTCGTCAACTGATCCGGGGTGAGCCCGGCCAGGGAGCCCCGCAACTGGCCGAGGTTGTGCTCGACGTGGTGACCAGCCTCGCGGACGTCGAGATGTTCACCGATGCACACGATCGGAATCAGCCCATGCCGAAACGCTGCGGCCGCCTTCGCCGCGACCATCGCGTCGTCCTCATGGTGATAGGTCCGCCGCTCTGAGTGCCCGACCACCGCGAACGTGCAGCCCAGTTTGGCCAGGAAGGCACCGCTGATATCGCCGGTGTAGGCGCCCGCGTCGTGCGGTGAGAGGTCCTGTGCGCCGTAAGTCAACCGCAGTTTGTCACCGTCGACCAGCGTCTGGACGCTGCGCAGATCGGTGAACGGCGGGATGACCGTGACGTCGACCTTGTCGAAATACTTGTCGGGCAACGCGAAAGCGATCTTCTGAACCAGAGCGATGGCCTCGAAGTGGTTGAGGTTCATCTTCCAGTTGCCCGCGATCAGCGGTTTACGGGACATGCACAACTCCTAACTGAGTATCTCGATGCCCGGGAGCGTCTTGCCCTCGAGGTATTCCAGCGACGCACCGCCACCGGTGGAGATGTGCGAGAAGCCGTTCTCGGCGAGGCCGAGTTGGCGCACTGCGGCGGCGGAGTCACCGCCGCCCACCACGCTGAAGGCTCCCTTGCCGGTCGCTGTGATGATCGCCTCGGCCACCCCCTTGGTGCCGGCGGCGAACGCAGGGAATTCGAAGACGCCCATCGGTCCGTTCCAGAAAACTGTGCGTGCGTTGGACAGCAGGGCGGTGAACCGGGCAACCGACTCAGGGCCGATGTCGAGCCCCATCTTGTCAGCCGGGATGGCATTGACCGCAACGGTTTCCGGTGGTGAATCGGCTTTGAACTCCGATGCGACGACGACGTCGACGGGCAGGTGAATCACGTCGCCGTACTCCTCCAGAAGCCGTCGGCAGGTGTCGACCATTTCTTCCTGAAGCAGCGACGTGCCGACTGAAATGCCCTGGGCGGCAAGGAAGGTGTAGCACATCCCGCCGCCGATGATCACACTGTCGGCCTTGCTGGCCAGGTTCTCTATCACGGCGAGCTTATCGGAGACCTTAGAACCACCGAGGACCACCGCGTACGGACGCTGACCAGCTTTGGCCAGCTGCTCGAGGACCTTCACCTCGGCGGCCACCAGGGTGCCGGCGTAGCGGGGCAGCAGTTCGGCGACGTCGTAGACCGAAGCCTGCTTGCGGTGCACCACTCCGAATCCGTCGGAGACGAAAGCACCGTCCTGCCCGACCAGTTCGGCCAGGCTGGCGGCCAGAGCCGCCCGTTCGGTGTCGTCCTTGCTGGTCTCCCGCGGATCGAATCGGATGTTCTCCAGCAGCAGGACGTCACCGTCGGTGAGTCCCTCCGCTCGGGCCAGCGCGTCGGTGCCCACCACGTCACCGGCAAGCTGCACATGCCTGCCCAACTTCTCGCCCAGCACCCTGGCAACCGGAGCCAGCGAGAACTTCGGATCGGGGCCGCCTTTCGGCCGGCCGAGATGCGCGGTGACGACGACCTTGGCGCCGGCCTCGGAGAGCGCCTTCAGCGTTGGGACCGACGCGTCGATCCGGCCGGTGTCGGTGACGATGCCGTTCTCGTCGAGCGGGACGTTGAGGTCGCAGCGCACCAGGACGCCGCGACCTTCAACGCCCTCGGCGAGCAGGTCGGCGAGACTCTTGACTGCCATGCGCTACAGGGACCTGCCGACCAGCGCGATGAGGTCGACGAGCCGGTTGGAGTAGCCCCACTCGTTGTCGTACCAGGAGACCACCTTGGCCTGATTGCCGATCACCTTGGTCAGGCCGGAGTCGAAGATCGAGCTGTGCGGGTCGGTGACGATGTCACTGGAGACGATCGGGGCGTCGTAATACTTCAGGATTCCCCGCATCTTGCCCTCGGCGGCCGCCTTGACCGCGGCATTGATCTCTTCGACGCTGGCTTCCTTTTTGAGTTCGACGGTGAGATCGGTGACCGAACCGGTGGGGATCGGCACCCGCAGGGCATAGCCGTCGAGCTTGCCCTTCAGTTCCGGCAGTACCAGCCCGATCGCCTTGGCGGCGCCGGTCGAGGTCGGCACGATGTTCAGCGCTGCTGCGCGGGCCCGGCGCAGATCCTTGTGCGGGGCGTCCTGCAGGTTCTGGTCCTGGGTGTAGGCATGGACGGTGGTCATGAGGCCCTGCACGATGCCGAACTCGTCGTTGACGACTTTCGCAAGCGGCCCAAGGCAGTTCGTGGTGCAGGAGGCGTTGGAGATGACGTTCTGGCTGCCGTCGTACTTGTCGTCGTTGACGCCCATCACGATGGTGATGTCCTCGTCCTTGGCCGGGGCGGAAATGATCACCTTTTTGGCGCCGGACTCCAGGTGGCCCCGGGCACGCGCATCGGTGAAGATGCCGGTGGACTCCACGACGACGTCGACGCCGAGTTCACCCCACGGGATCGCCGCAGGACCTTCCTTGATGGCGAAGGCCTTGACCCGTGCGTTGCCGATCACCAAGGTGTCGCCGTCCACCGCCACGTCCTCGGAGAGCCGGCCCAGGATCGAGTCGAACTTGAGCAGGTGAGCAAGCGTGTTGATGTCGGTCAGGTCGTTGACCGCCACGATCTCGATATCGGCATCGTTGGTACCCGGGCGGTGCAATCCGAGCTCCTGGGCCATCCGGCCCACGGCCTCCACTTTCTTCCGCGCGGCCAGCGCACGGTAGAAATTGCGTCCGATGCGGCCGAAACCGTTAACGCCAACCCGGATGGTCACGTCGTTCTCCTCGCGTGTGTCTGATGACCTGCAATGCCATCGGCCAGCCTAGTAGCGACCTGCGCGAGGCGGGTCAGAACCCTACGAGCTCCGCCCGGACAGCGCGTACCGTCGGGTCATGGATGTGAGCAAAGTCCGGGAACGCGTCGGCCAGGGCCTGTTCGCCATGGTGGCCGGACCTGAGGGGCCGAAACGCAGGGAGCGCATCCACGGAGCGCCCGGTCCGCGCTGGTTCGCACCAGACCGGCCGATCCGGGAGGTGCACGCGGACGCCTCGATGTTCGTCGGCGGGCTGCGCGCCCTGCTGTTGCAGTCGCTGCACCCGCTGGCCATGGCCGGGGTGGCCGAGCACTCCGACTATCGGGGCGACCCGTGGGGACGGCTGCAGCGCACCAGCGCATTTCTGGCGGTCACCACGTTCGGCACCGCCCGCGACGCCCAGCGAGCGGTGGACAAGGTGCGCGGCATCCACCGCCGCGTGCACGGCATAGCGCCGGACGGGCGTACCTACCGCGCCGACGACCCGCACTTGTTGGAGTGGGTCCACATCGCCGAGATCGACAGCTTCCTGCTGGCCCACCGACTGTACGGGGCCAAGCCACTGGACCAGGCCGGCCGTGACGGCTACGTGGCCGACACCGCCCGGGTCGCCACGGCTCTGGGCGTGCCGGACCCGCCCCGTACCGAAGCCGAACTCAACGAGCGCATCGAGGCGTTCCGGCCGGAGTTGCGCAGTACCGAGGCGGCCCGGGACGCCGCCCGCTTCCTGCTGATCACTCCCCCGCTGCCACTGCTGGCCCGCGGACCCTACGGAGTGATTGCGGCGACGTCGATTTCGATGCTGCCGTCATGGGCGCGGCTGCCGCTGCGGTTGCCCTACCTGCCCCCGGTCGAGGCCACCGCGATCCGGATGGCCGGACGGGTCCTGGTCGGGGGCATCCGGTGGGCGATGAACTCCCAACCGTTGCCCGAGCCGGCTAAGAGTTAAGAGTTAGGCGTCTTCGAGCAAATCCGGCGTGACGGCCGACTCGGTATCGGGGATGCCGTCCTGCTTGGCCTTGCGGTCGGCCATCGACAGCAGCCGCCGGATCCGCCCGGCGACGGCGTCCTTGGTCATCGGCGGATCGGCGAGCCGGCCCAGTTCCTCCAGGGAGGCCTGCCTGTGCTCGACCCGCAACTTACCGGCCGCGGCGAGATGGTCGGGCACAGTGTCGGCCAGGATCTCCAGGGCACGCTCCACCCTGGCCGCCGCGGCCACCGCCGCGCGTGCCGAGCGGCGCAGGTTCGCGTCGTCGAAGTTGGCCAGCCGGTTGGCGGTCGCACGTACCTCGCGGCGCATCCGCCGCTCCTCCCAGACAAGCCGGGTGTCCTGGGCACCCATCCGGGTGAGCAGCGTGCCGATGGCGTCGCCGTCACGAACCACCACCCGGTCGATACCGCGCACCTCGCGGGCTTTGGCGCTGACCCCCAGACGGCGCGCAGCACCCACCAACGCGAGGGCGGCCTCAGGTCCAGGGCAGCTCACCTCCAGCGCCGAGGACCGGCCCGGCTCGGTGAGCGAGCCGTGCGCCAGGAAGGCGCCACGCCAGGCCGCCTCGGCGTCTGCGATGCTGCCGCCGACCACCTGCGCCGGCAGGCCACGGACCGGGCGACCGCGCATGTCCAGTAGCCCCGTCTGCCTCGCCAGCGCTTCACCATCTTTGGACACCCGCACCACATAACGGGTGCTCTTGCGAATTCCGCTGGCGGAGACCATGTGCACCACCGAGTTGTACCCGTAGAGGTCGTGAATGTCCTTGCGCAGCCGACGTGCGATGCTGCCGAGGTCCACCTCGGCCTCGACAACCACCCGCCCCGCAACGATGTGCAGGCCACCGGCGAACCGCAGCAGCGACGCCACCTCGGCGCGCCGCGCACTCACCGAGTTGATGACGAGGCGACTCAGCTCATCCTTCACCTCAGCTGTCATCGCCACAGCTCGTCACCTCTCGGTCCTTCTCGGAGTTGGCCGCCGGCGTCCCCAGCCGACGACACCGGGGCGGCGGTCGGCATGGTGGCCGTCGGGGACTCCATGCCCCGCGACCGTACAGCCTCCAGCGCCGCGGCCAGCTTTGCCGGGTCATGTAAAGGTGTACCAGGTCTGGAGACGTCAGCAAACGAAACCGTCGCTTCCAACATGGCGGCGGTGCGGCGCAACTGGTCGCGCTCCCGCTGAGACGGCACCCGAGCAGCGTCGACGACGATCTCATGCACCGTGAAACCGGGCGCGTGCTGGGCCAGAACATGCAGGTGACGCTCGGCGGAGAAGCCCGCGGTCTCGCCCGGTTCGGCGGCCAGGTTCAACACCAGCGCTCGTCGGGCGGTCGTCGCCTTGAGCGCGGCGGCCAGCCCGGGCACCAACACGTGAGGGATGACGCTGGTGAACCAGGATCCGGGTCCGAGCACCACGAGGTCGGCATTCATCACCGCATCGATCGCCTGGCGGGTGGCGGGCGGATCACCGGGCAGTAAGCGGACGCGCCGCACCTTTCCCGGGGTGGTGGCCACCGCGACCTGTCCGCGGATCACCCGGCTCATCCGCGGGTCACTCTCCAGGCCGGAGACGTCGGCCTCGATCTGAAGGGCCACCGGGCACATCGGCAGAACCCGACCCTTCACTCCCAGAATGCGACCGAGTTCGTCGAGGGCGGCCACTGGGTCGGCGAGAACCTCATTGAGCCCGGCCAGTATCAGATTGCCGATCGGATGCCCGGCCAACGCGCCGCTACCGCCGAAGCGGTGCTGGATGATAGTGGCCCACAGTCTGCCATGTGGGCTGTCAGATGCTAAGGCGGCCAATGCCATTCGGAGATCACCGGGTGGGACGATGTCGATCTCGGAACGCAGCCGCCCCGACGAGCCACCATCGTCGGCGACGGTCACGACCGCGGTCACATGGGGCGTCAGGCGGCGCGCCGCCGACAATGTCGCATAGAGCCCGTGTCCCCCGCCCAGCGCCACGATGCGTGAGCTGCCGCCTTCCGGACTGACGCTCATTCGCGTCCCAGATCCCGATGCAGGACCCGAACCGACAGCTGTCGGTTTTCGGCGATCAATCCGGCCAATGCCTCTGCGATCGCGACACTGCGATGCTTGCCGCCGGTGCAGCCGATCGCCACTGTCATGTACCGCTTTCCCTCCCGCAGATAGCCGGCCGCGACCAACTTCAGGAGCTGATGGTAGGTCTGCAGGAACTCCGTGGCACCGGGCTGGGCCAGGACGTAGTCGCGAACCGCGGGCGATTGGCCGGTCTGCGGACGCAATTCATCCACCCAGTGCGGGTTGGGCAGAAAGCGAACGTCCATCACCATGTCGGCATCCATCGGCAGTCCGTATTTGAAACCGAAGGACTCCACGGTGACGGCGGTCTGCGCAACCGTCTCGCCGCCGAAGGCACTCTCGATGCCGGTGCGCAGCGCGGGTACCGAGAGGGTCGAGGTGTCGATGATCAGGTCGGCCGTTGCGCGCACCGGGGCCAGCATGGCCCGTTCGGCGGCAATGCCCTCGGCCAGAGTCTGGTTGCCCTGCAAAGGATGGCTGCGCCGGTTGTTCTCGTAGCGGCGGACCAGGATCTCGTCGGAGGCCTCCATGAACAACACCCGAGGTGTGATGTTGCGAACGGCGAGGTCCTTGCGGACGGCGTCAAGATCGCCCGTGAAGCCACGTGAGCGGACGTCCATCACCACCGCGAGTTGGGTGATTCGGGAACCGGCAGCAAGCCCCAGGTCCACCATCCGGGCGATCAGTTCGGGCGGCACGTTGTCGACGACGTACCACCCGAGGTCCTCCAGGACCTTCGCGGCGGTCCCCCGCCCCGCCCCGGACAGGCCGGTCACCAGCACCACGTCGATAGCCGAGGTGTCAGCTGTCCCGTCAACCGGTTCAGTCGTCACGTTGTCTGTCATGGGAGTTTCGGTCATAAGGCTTGCTCAGCATCATCGCCCACCAACTCGGCTGGCGTGTCCCAACTGACCGGATCGGCTGATTCTTGCCCCACGCCCAGCGCTTCGAGCACCGCAGCGGCGGTTGCGGCACCGATTCCGGGTACCTCCGAGATCTCGGCGACCGTTGCCTGTCGCAACCGGGCCACCGAGCCGAAGTGGGTGACCAGTGCCTTTCGGCGGGCAGCTCCGAGGCCCCGCACGGTATCCAGTGCCGACTCCGTCATCCGTTTGGAGCGCTTGCTGCGGTGGTAGGAGATCGCGAACCGGTGGGCCTCGTCGCGAACCCGTTGCAGCAGATACAACCCCTCGCTGTTACGCGGCATGATCAGCGGGTCCGGCTCACCCGGGACCCATACCTCCTCGAGTCGCTTGGCCAGTCCGATGACCGCGACGTCGCCGACCCCGAGTTCGTCGAGTACCGACTGAGCGGCGTTGACCTGCGGGGCACCACCGTCCACGACGAAAAGGTTGGGCGGGTAGGCGAACCGGCGCGGACGTGCGGCGCCCGAACCCGCTTCATCGGCGACCGTGTTGTCACGGACGTGCCGCAGAAAACGCCGCCGCGTCACCTCGGCGATCGAAGCCACATCGTCGGAGCGCCCCTGCCCGGCCGCCTCCCGGATGGAGAAGTGCCGGTAATCGGACTTGCGCGGCAGGCCGTCCTCGAAGACCACCAGGGATCCCACCACGTCGGTCCCCTGGACATGGCTGATGTCGATGCACTCGATGCGCAGGGGGGCCTCAGCGAGACCCAGGGATTCCTGGATATTCTGCAGCGCAGCCGATCTCGCGGTGAAATCACCGGCACGTCGCAACTTGTGCTGCTGCAGGGCCTCTTGGGCATTGCGGTGCACGGTCTCGGCCAGGGCTTTTTTGTCTCCGCGTTGCGGCACCCGCAGAACCACCCGCGAACCCCGCAGCCCGGACAGCCAGGTCGCCAATTCCTCGGCGTTGGGCGGAAGGCACGGAACCAGCACCTCCTTCGGGACCGGGTTAACGGATTCGTCTGCGGCGCCGTCTAATTCCGCTTGGTCGCCGTAGAACTGGGTGAGGAACTGTTCCACAAGCGCGGCTTCGGCCGATTCTCCGGGATCCCCGGGCTTCTCGACGATCCAGCCGCGCTGGCCGCGGACCCGGCCGCCCCGTACGTGAAAGACCTGGACAGCGGCTTCCAGAGCATCGTCGGCGAAGGCCACCACGTCGGCGTCGGTGCCGTCACCGAGCACCACGGCTTGCTTCTCCAGCGCCCGCTTGAGCGCACCGAGGTCGTCCCGAAGTCGCGCCGCGCGTTCGAAATCGAGTTCACCTGCGGCCGTGGCCATCTGCCGTTCGAGGTCGCGGGCGAACCGATCGGTCCGACCGGAGAGGAAATCGCAGAAATCCCCGACTATCCTGCGATGCTGCTCAGCGCTCACCCGGCCCACGCACGGCGCCGAGCACTTGTCGATGTAACCCAACAGGCACGGGCGCTCGATTTGACTGTGCCGCTTGAAGACTCCCGCCGAGCAGGTGCGAGCGGGAAAAACCCGGGTCAGCAGGTCGAGGGTTTCCCGGATCGCCCAGGCGTGCGAGTACGGCCCGAAGTAGCGCACCCCCTTGCGGCGTGGTCCGCGGTAGACCATCAGCCGCGGGTATTCCTCGTTGAGCGTCACGGCGAGCACCGGATAGGACTTGTCATCGCGGTAGCGGACGTTGAAGCGCGGATCGAACTCCTTGATCCAGTTGTATTCGAGTTGAAGCGCCTCGACCTCGGTGGTCACCACGGTCCACTCGACCTTGGCCGCCGTCGTCACCATCTGGCGGGTCCGCGGGTGCAGGCCGGCAATGTCGGCGAAGTACGAGGTCAGTCGGCTGCGTAGGCTTTTGGCCTTGCCGACGTAGATGACCCGGCCGTGCGGGTCAGTGAACCGGTACACACCCGGCTCAATCGGAATGGACCCGGGCGCCGGTCGGTAGGTGGCGGGATCGGGCACCTACCCAGGTTAGTACCGGGCTAACCCTGAGCGGCCGCGCGTGTCACGCGCGCGGCGCGGGTTCAGCTGTTTTCGGCCTGGTATCGAGCCATGAGTTCCCGCACGGTGTCCATGGCGTCCACCGCGCGGTCCCGGTCGAAGGACTGAATGGCCAACACGGGAACATACTCGTAGGCCGCCAGTTCCACCCGGGGCCACCGCTTACCCACCGGGAAGTAAATGTCGACCACGTCAGACCAGGGAATCAGTCTCTCTTCGAGGACGTTTCGCACGGCAAGCCCGGATGGTCCGACCCGCAATCTCGGTCGGGTCAGCACCGCCACGATGGCACCGGCCAGAACGAGGGCCAACCCGGCGTAGGCGACCTGATCGGCGACCCGCAGAAACGCGCCGGAGGATCTGTCGTTGAAAACCCCCACCAGAATCCCGGCCAGCGCCAGCAACCCCGCCGTCGCCCAGGCCAGCCTGGGCACCAGCCGAGGCCGGAACTCGGCGTCCCAAACCTCGGTCATGCGCGCAGGTGGCGCAGGGTCAGCGCGGTGGAGAGCGCCGCGGCCGTCGCCTGGGCACCCTTGTCCTCCGCCGAACCAGGCAGGCCGGCCCGGTCGATGGCCTGACCCTCGTTGTCGGTGGTCAGCACGCCGTTGGCCACCGGGGTGGAAGCATCCAGCGAGACCCGGGTCAGACCCTGGGTAACCGCGTCGCACACATAGTCGAAATGCGGTGTCTCACCCCGGATCACCACACCGAGTGCCACCACGGCGTCGTGGCTGCGGGCCAACTCCTGGGCCACAACCGGGATCTCGATGGCCCCGTGGACACGGACGACGGTCGGCGCCTGGATTCCAGATTTCGCGGCTACCGCTCGAGCACCCTCCAGCAGGGCGTCGCAGATCTTCGGGTGCCAGGTACTGGCCACGATGGCCAGTGTCAGGTCTGAGGCGTCCATCTCAGGAACGTCGGGAATACCGGCCCCGCTCATACTGCCCCGCCCAGATCGTCGGGCAGATGGTCCTCGAAGTCCTCGAGCCCGGCCAGTTCGTGGCCCATGCGGTCCCGTTTGGTCTTCAGGTAGCGGATGTTCTCGGCGTTCGCTCGGACCGGCAGCGCAACCCGCTCCACGATCTGCAGCCCGTAGCCGTCCAGACCGACCCGCTTGGCGGGGTTGTTTGTCAGCAGTCGCATCGAGCGCACACCGAGATCGACCAGGATCTGGGCACCGATGCCGTAGTCGCGGGCATCTGCGGGCAGGCCGAGTTCGAGATTGGCGTCGACGGTGTCGACACCGGCGTCCTGCAACTGGTAGGCCTGCAACTTGTGCATCAGGCCGATACCGCGGCCCTCGTGCCCCCGCATATAGAGGACCACCCCTCGGCCCTCGTCTGCGACCATCGCCATCGCCGCATCAAGCTGCGGACCGCAATCGCATCGGCGGGAGCCGAACACGTCGCCGGTCAGGCATTCGGAGTGCACCCGCACCAGCACGCCCTCACCGTCGTTCTCCGGGCCGACGATATCGCCGCGCACCAGCGCGACGTGTTCGACGTCGTCGTAGACGCTCGCGTAACCGACGGCCCGGAACTCCCCGTGCGCCGTGGGGATTCGCGCCTCGGCGATCCGCTCGATCAGCTTCTCGTGCTTGCGCCGGTACTTGATCAAATCCGCAATGGAGATCATGGCCAGGTCGTGCTCGTCGGCGAAGATCCGCAACTCGTCGGTCTGCGCCATCGAGCCTTCGTCCTTCTGGCTGACGATCTCGCAGATCGCACCGGCCGGCTGCAGACCGGCCAGCCGGGCCAGGTCGACAGCAGCCTCTGTGTGGCCGGGCCGACGCAACACCCCGCCTTCCTTGGCTCGCAACGGCACCACGTGCCCGGGTTTGGTGAAGTCGTCCGACACGGTTCCCGGATCGGCGAGAGCGCGCATGGTCGTGGCACGGTCGGAGGCCGAGATGCCTGTTCCCACGCCCTCTTTGGCGTCGACGGTGACCGTGTAGGCGGTTCCGTGCTTGTCCTGGTTGACCGCATACATCGGCAGCAGGCCCAGTCGGTCGCAGACCGCGCCGTCCAATGGGACGCACAGATAGCCGGAGGTGTAGCGGACCATGAATGCGACCAGTTCAGGGGTCGCCTTCTCGGCGGCAAAGATCAGATCGCCCTCGTTCTCGCGGTCCTCGTCGTCGATGACGACGACGGCCTTGCCGGCCGCGATGTCGGCTACCGCCCGTTCGACGGCGTCCAATCTCGTCATCGTGTGTCGCCTGCCCCGTGAGAGTTCGATTCTGCTGCAGACAGTATGAACTACCGCGCGCCGCCCACTTGCCGGCCTCAACCGCCGCGCGACGTAACGCGGCCTGTTACGGCAGGTTCAGCCCGGCAAGCCTGGAGTTGAGGCTGCCGATCTTCGACGACGCCGCGGCGGGCTTGGGCAGGTTCAGCCCGGCAAGCCTGGAGTTGAGGCTGCCGATCTTGGACGACGCCGCGCCCGTGCTCCGTACGGGACCCTGGGAGGTCGCGGTGTCACGCCCGGTATTCCCCTCGCCCGTCGCGGCCAAGGCGGCGGCAGGGGCCGCGATTCCGATTGCGGCTGCTGCGATGCCTGCCGCGATGCTGGCGGTGATCTTGTTCATTGGGTCCTCCTTCGAGTGGGGCGGTCTCGATTGAGCGCGCTGACCTCAACGATGAGCCAGTCGAAAGGCCGGATCCGTCGGCCGGCCGGACCCATCTGGAGGGGATCGAGGTGTCCCCCGATTGGAGGACGAATAGTCCCAGCAAATTCCCAGCCGTCGCACGGGTGACGGCCGCACCGCACTGCAGACGTCGGTAGTGTGCCTGACTACCGCCGCGGCGCAGGCCGGAGCCGATCCGAACGGCCAGATACCAGGCGCGCGTCCCCCACCGGTGCCGTGCGTCGGCTCCATATTCCGCGATTTGACTCACGCGTAGAAAAACTTGGATAGCGTCTGGTTCTCACGTGAGGCCGCGGGGCTTCAAGGAAGGCTTGCCATGCTCGAAAAGATCGAAGATGCACTGAAAAAGGCGGGACTCACCCGGGAGTGGGACAAGTACCCGACCCAGGCCCTGCAGATGGCGAAGTTGTACTTCGACCGCGAGTCGCTGCGGGCCCGCAACCTCTTCGACACCCCCGGCGAGCCGCCGCATGATTTCCCGGCCGAGCCGCCGCCGGAGGCGCTGCGGGCCCGGATGCCCGACGGCAGCTGGAACGACCTCTCCGATCCCGCGATGGGGATGGCCGGGTCGCGGTTCGCCAGAAACTTCCCGCTCGACTTCGTCGAGGCTGAGCAGCCGCCTCGGTTGTTCGAGCCCAACCCGCGCGTGGTCGCCAGGGAGCTGCTTGCGCGCGACGTCTTCAAGCCGGCCACGACGCTGAACACATTGGCCGCCGCGTGGATCCAGTTCGAGAACCACAACTGGTTCTTCCACGGCCGCGGCGAACCCGACGACCTCATCGAGGTCCCATTGGCCGCCGACGACCCGTGGCCCGAGCACCCGATGACGATCCGCCGCACCCCGGAGCTGGCCCGTCCCGAGGGGATGCGCTGCCCGGTTTTCCGCAACGAGGAGACGCACTGGTGGGACGCCTCCCAGGTGTACGGCAGCGGCGCTGACAAGCAGGCGGCACTGCGCACCTTCGAGGACGGCAAGCTCAAGATCGGCAACGACCGGCGCCTGCTGGAGAACACCGAGTACGCGGGAATCGATCAGACCGGCATGTTCCAGAACTACTGGACGGGTGTGTCGCTGCTGCACACGTTGTTCACGTTGGAGCACAACGCGGTCTGCGATGCGCTGAAGGAGGCCTATCCCGATCTCGGCGACCAACGACTGTTCGAACTCGGCTGGCTCGCCATCTCTGCACTGATCGCCAAGATCCACCTCGTCGAGTGGACGCCCGGGATCCTGTCGCACCCCGCGACCGCGTGGGGTCTGGTCAACACATGGTGGGGTGTCAGTGGCGAGGAGGCGTATCAGCGCTTCGGAAACGCCCGGCCGGTGAACAGCGACTTCCTCAGCGGGCAGGCGGGCGGCAAGCACGACCACTTCGGCGTTCCGTTCCAGTTCACCGAGGAGTTCGTCTCGGTCTACCGCATGCATGCCCTGATCCCCGACGAGTGGTCGTTCTACTCGCTGCAGACCGGTGAGAAGATCAGGGAAGCCGAATTCACCGAGATCCAGGGCAAATACACCCGCGGATTCATGGACGAATTCTCGATGACGGACCTCTTCTACTCCTTCGGGGTCCAGCATCCGGGGGCGATCTGCCTCAAGAACTATCCGAGGACGCTGATGCACTTCGAGCGCATCGACGGTGAACTCACCGACCTGGCGACATTGGACGTGGTCCGGGATCGCGAGCGGGGCGTGCCCCGCTACACCAAATTCCGGAAAGGATTGCGGATGCCGGTGCCCAAGACCTTCGACGACATCACCTCGAACAAGGACTGGGCGCGTCAGATCCAGGAGGTCTACAACAACAAGATCGACGACGTCGACCCGATCGTCGGGATGTACGCCGAAGACCTTATCCCCGGACAGGGATTCTCCGATACCGCGACCAGGATCTTCCTGTTGATGGCGGCGCGGCGGGTCAACAGCGACCGTTTCCTGACCACCGATATGCGACCGGAGGTCTACACCCAGGTCGGCTACGACTGGGTCCAGAAGACCTCGATGTCGGACATCCTGTTGCGTCACTACCCGGAACTGGCGCCCGCACTTGATGGCGTCGCGAACCCGTTCGGGCCCTGGAAGACGGTGCGCTGACGGCGTCCGCGCGGATCTCCTCACGCACGTGAACGTCGCCCCGGCTCCGGCCCGGGCGGCTTTCATTGGTGGTTGATCAGCTTTTCCACATATTTCGCGATGATGTCCACTTCGAGGTTCACCGGAGTCCCGACCGCCGCACCGCCCAGGGTGGTCAGCCCCAGCGTCGTCGGAATCAACGAGACCTCGAACCAGTCGTCCCCGATGGCCGACACGGTCAAGGAGACCCCGTCGACGGTGATCGAGCCCTTCTCGACCACGTACCGGGACAGATCGGCTGGCAGCGCGATCCGCACCACTTCCCAGTGCTGCGAGGGGGTGCGCGAGATCACGGTCCCGGTGCCGTCGACGTGGCCTTGGACGATATGTCCGCCCAGTCGGCTGTTGACCGCGGCGGCCCGCTCGAGATTGACCCGGCTTCCCGTCGACAGCGCCGCCAGGCTGGATCGGTTGAGCGTCTCGGCCATCACATCGGCGGTGAACCGGCCATCCGACAGCACATCCACCACCGTCAGGCAGACACCGTTGACGGCGATTGAATCGCCGTGTCGCGCATCGGTTGTCACCAGGGCGCCTCGAATCGTCAGCCGCGCCGAGTCGCCCAGATCTTGCGCGCCGACGACCTCGCCGAGTTCCTCCACGATGCCGGTAAACATCCGCCTAATCTAGCCGCTTCTCGCCGTGGAACGCCGCGGCCGGATTGTCGTTGAAGTTCCCGACCCGTCGGTATCCCGACGCCTGGTAGAACGCGATCGCATGCGGTTGGCGTGCGCCGGTGTCCAACCGGGCGATTCGGTAGCCCAACTCTCGGGCGGCGTCCTCCAGGGCCGCCAGCAGCGCCCGAGCCACTCCGGCCCGCCGGGCCTGCGGGACCACGTACATCCTTTTGATCTCGCAGGTCCCGTCGGGCAGCCGCTTGAGCCCGCCCCCGCACACAGCAGCGCCATCCCGATAACCCACCAGATAGGTACCGCCGGGCGGCCCCAGTTCGGTAGGCCCCGCCTTCGGCATGTCCGGAGCTTCGAGGTCCAAGCCGTCGTACAACAGCCGCATCTCGGTCACCATGGCGGCCACCAGATCTGCCGCATCGCCAGTACCAGCCGGAACGTGCCGAAATTCCAGGTCACCGCGCATGCGCTCAGTAATATCGAGCCGGTCACAAGCGCGCAACCCCGGCCTCGCCGACCGCGGGCGTCGCTGTGAACCCACTACGATGCAGGACATGTCGACGATCCGCCGCATGCTCGCTGTTCTCACGGTCCTTCTGTCCACCGCGGTATTCACCGCATTCGCCTCGGGGTGCGCCAAGAAGGCCGATGAGCCATTGCCCGAGGCCGCCGGATTGGTGACCCAATCAGTCGCCGCCACCAAGGCGCTCAAGAGCGGGCACCTGGAAATTGCGGTGAACGGCAAGGTGGAAGGCCTGCCGGTCAAGACGCTGTCCGCCGACCTCACCAACGTGCCGGCGACCGCCGTCAAGGGCAACGCGAAGATCACCATGGGCGGCTCGGACCTGGACGCCGATCTGGTGGTCCTTGACGGCACCCTCTTCGCTGCCCTGACTCCGAACAACTGGTTGGACATGGGCCCCGCGGCCGAGATTTATGACCCCTCGGTAATCCTGAATCCCAGCACCGGACTTGCCAACATGCTGTCCAACCTCAGTGAGGCAAAGTCGGAGAGCTTCGAAACCATTGGGGGGGTGCCGTCGGTAAAGATCACCGGCAAGGTCACCGCGGACGCGGTCAACAAGCTGATCCCCCAACTCAAAGCCACTGGTCCGCTGCCGGCCACGGTATGGATCGAGAAGAAGGCCCCGAACCAGCTGGTTCAGGCCCAGGTGGAACAGAGCGCCGGTAACACTGTGTCTCTGACCCTCTCCGAGTGGGACAAGCCCGTCACCGTCACCAAGCCGGCGGTGTGATGCCGCAGGCTCCGACGCCTCCCGCTGAATCGGCCACCGGCCTGGCCCCCAGCGGCGGCAGCAACCGGCGGATCGCAATCGGGGCCGGTAGCCTGGCGGTCCTGCTCGGGGCGCTCGACACCTACGTCGTCGTCACGATCATGGTCGACATCATGAAGTCGGTCGGCATCCCGATCAACAAGATCCAGCAGGTCACGCCGATCATCACCTGGTATCTACTGGGCTACATCGCGGCAATGCCACTGCTGGGCCGGTTGTCGGACCGGCTGGGCCGCAAATTCGTACTCCAGGCCAGTCTGCTCGCCTTCGCCGTCGGCTCGGTGGTGACAGCGCTGTCCAACGACCTCATCACGCTGGTGATCGGCCGGCTCATCCAGGGCATCGCCAGCGGTGCCCTGCTGCCCGTCACCCTGGCACTGGCCGCCGACCTCTGGTCGGCACGCAGTCGTGCCTCGGTACTCGGCGGTATCGGCGCTGCGCAGGAACTCGGCAGCGTGCTCGGCCCGCTCTACGGCATCGGGGTGGTGTGGCTGCTCAACACCTGGCGCGACGTCTTTTGGATCAACGTCCCGTTGACCCTCATCGCGATGGTGATGATTCATTTCAGCCTTCCCTCCCATGAGCGCAGCGCAGAGCCCGAACGGGTCGACGTGGTGGGCGGTGTCCTGCTGGCGGTTGCGCTGGGACTGGCAGTGTGGGGGTTGTACAACCCGTCTCCGGACGGAAAGCAGATACTGCCGAGTTACGGAGTCCCGCTTGTCATCGGCGCCGTAGTGGTCGCCATCGCGTTCGCGGTGTGGGAGCGATTCGCCCGCACCCGGCTCATCGAACCGCACGGGGTTCGGTTCGGTCCGTTCCTGTCCTCGCTCGGTACGTCCACGTGTGCCGGCGCGGCCCTGATGGTGACGCTGGTCAACGTCGAGTTGTTCGGACAGGGCGTGCTCGGCAAAGACCAGACCGGGGCGGCACTGCTGCTGCTGCACTTCCTCATCGCCCTGCCGGTGGGTGCCCTGCTCGGCGGCTGGCTGGCCACCCGCCTGGGCGACCGGTCGGTGGCCGTCACCGGGATGCTCATCGCCGCCTTCGCCTACTGGCTGGTGTCCAAGTGGGGTCTTGATGTGCTCTCGGCGCGTCACCACATCGGTCCGGTGTCACTTCCGGTGTTCGACACCGACCTGGCGCTGGCCGGCTTCGGCCTCGGTCTGGTGATCGGGCCGCTGACCTCCGCCGCGCTGCGAGTGGTGCCCTCCGCCCAGCACGGCATCGCGTCCTCGCTCGTGGTGGTGGCCCGGATGACCGGCATGCTGATCGGTGTCGCCGCGCTGACCGCCTGGGGCCTTTACCGGTTCAATCAAATCGTCGCGACCCTGCCCGCCGCCACCGGCGACAACCTGGCTGCCAGGGTCGCCGCCGAAGCGCAGCGCTACCGCACCGCGTTCGCCATGCAGTACGGCTCGATCTTTTACATCACCACCATCGTTTGCCTGGCCGGCGCGGTGATGGCACTCTTCATCGGCGGCCGAAAGGCCCAGGCCGTCGATGACGCACACTGACTTGCACCGAATTGGTCAAAGCATTCGCGGGGTGGTCCGGCGGGTCGGTAACCTCGCCCCCATGCGGGTGACGACGTGCTGACCGCGGCGCTGCGCGACCTGCAGTGGCGCAAGCGCCGATTCGTGATCGCCATCGTCGGGACCGGCCTTGTCTTCGCCATGACGCTGGTCCTCACCGGCCTTGCCAACGGCTTCCGGGTGGAGGCCACCCGCACCGTCGACTCGTTGGGACTCGACTCCTACCTGGTGAAGTCCGGTGCCACCGGGCCGTTCCTGGGCTCATCGGCATTCCCGGCCACCAAGCTGCAGGTTCCGGGCGTCGAGGTCGCGGTACCCCTGGTCTACGGCAGCGCGACCATGCCGGACAGCAAGGGATCCGCCCGCAGCGTCAACGTGTTCGGTGCACCGGAGAAGGGCCCCGGGATGCCTGCCATGGAGCAGGGCCGTCCGCCGTCGGAACCACACGAGGCCGCCGTTTCGAACACCATGGACCGGCCGATCGGGGCGATCGTCGAAATCGGTTCCCGCAACATCGAGGTCGTCGGAATCGTCGACGACTCGACCGCGCTGGCCGGCCAGTCCAACGTGTTCCTCACTGTCACCGGCGCACAGAAGTTGCTGTTCTCCGGACAGTCGCTGATCTCGTCGATCGGGGTGATCGGATCGCCGGAACGCGCCCCGAGCGGCTTCAAAATTGTGGATCGTGCAGGAGCGATCAACGACTTGCTGCGCGCCCTCACCGGTGCGCGCCAGGCGATGAGCCTGATGGCTGGATTGCTCTGGGTGGTCGCCGCGATGATCGTCGGTTCGATGATCTACATGTCGGCGCTGGAGCGCACCCGCGATTTCGCTGTCTTCAAGGCAGTCGGGGTCCCCACCCGGTCCATCCTGGCCGGGTTGGCCATGCAGGCCGTCATCGTGGCCGTCCTGTCCGCTCTTCTCGGCGGTGTGCTGTCGGTTCTGCTCGGCCCGCTGTTTCCGATGCGGGTGGACATCCCGCAACTGGCGTTCATCCTGCTTCCCGTCGTTGCGGTTACCATCGGGGTGCTCGCCAGCCTCGCCGGGCTGCGTCGAGCGGTGGTCGTCGATCCGGCAATGGCATTCGGAGGACCCTGAGTCATGGCAGATCTGCGGATCAAGGACCTGGTCATGGAGTACGCCAGCGGCGAGGACACCGTGCGGCCCATCGACGGCCTCAGCCTCGACATCGCCGAGGGCTCGCTGGCAATCCTGCTGGGTCCCAGCGGATGTGGAAAAACGACGCTGCTGTCGTGTCTGGGCGGGATCTTGAAACCCACCGCAGGCCGGATCGAGTTCGGCGACCTCGACCTCACCGCGCTGGATGCCAAGCAACTCTCCGAGTACAGGCGTAACACCGTCGGGATCGTCTTCCAGGCCTTCAACCTGGTCTCCAGCCTGACCGCCATCGAAAACGTCATGGTGCCGATGCGCGCGGCCCGGATGGGCCGGGCCGAATCTCGGGAGCGGGCCGCCGAACTGCTGACCCGGGTGGGTCTGGCTCAGCGGATGCACCACCGACCGGGCGATATGAGCGGCGGGCAGCAGCAGCGGGTGGCGGTAGCGCGGGCTATCGCGTTGGACCCGCCCCTGTTGATCGCCGACGAGCCCACCGCTCACTTGGACTACATCCAGGTCGAAGAAGTACTGCGACTGATCCGCGAACTGGCCTCCGGTGAGCGGGTGGTGGTGGTCGCCACCCATGACACCCGAATGCTGCCGCTGGCCGACCGGGTCGTCGAACTCGTCCCGCACATGTCGGCCACCGACCATGAACCGCAGACCATCGAGCTGACCGCCGGCGAGGTGCTGTTCGAACAGGGCACCATGGGCGACTCCATCTACATAGTCGCCAAGGGGGAAATCGAACTCTTCCGCGAATTACCCAGCGGCGGTGAGGAACTGGTGAAGGTAGCCGGAGAGGGTGACTACTTCGGTGAGATGGGCCCGCTGTTCGCGCTTCCCCGCTCGGCGAGCGCCCGGGCACGCGACGACGCGACTGTCGTGAGCTACACCGTGCAGGCTTTCCGGGAACGTCTGGGTGCCGGCGGCTCCCGGGACCTGATCGAGCACAAGGCATTGCAGCGCTAGAACGAAAGCGAGGATCCCAGTGTCCGAGGTCGCCGGCGACCAGATCGCTCCACTGCGTCGCTTCGTGCGCGGCCTGACCGAGCTGGTCGACAGCACCGCCGAGGAGTCCGTTGTCCTGGATCGGGGAGGCCAGATGCTGCGGGAACTGGTCAGCCGAGACGGCTGGCTGCCCGACAGTTACGCCACCGCACGCTCCGACCGTTACGCCCAGTATCTTCTGCACTGCGATCCCTTGGAGCGGTTCAGCATGGTCAGCTTCGTCTGGGGCCCGGGCCAACGCACCCCCATCCACAACCACACCGTCTGGGGCCTGGTCGGACAGCTGCGCGGCAGCGAGCAGGCCGACGAATACGAACTGCGCGAGGGGCTTCCCGCCGCCACCGGCACGAGTTCGGTGATGACACCGGGCGATGTCGACGCGGTCTCCCCCACCATCGGCGACTGGCATCGCGTCATCAACATTTCCGACGACGTGTCGATCAGCATCCATGTCTACGGCGGGAACGTCGGCGCGATCCACCGTCTGAAGTTCGACGAAGCGGCGGGCACCTGCCTAGATTTCGTCTCCGGGTACGACAACGCGGCCACCCCCAACCTGTGGGGACGGCCTGCCCCCACCCCCTGCTGACGCCTAGCCGTCCGCGGTGCCGGGCACCATGGAGATCAGCAGATCGGGCCCGATGCGTTCGACGCCGTCGTAGCGCCACCGCAGCGCGTTGGCGATACTTGCCACCCCCACGTCATCGACCGCTGCCACCGGGCCACCCAACAGGATCGGAGCGACGTAGGCCAGGATGCGGGACACCACTCCGGCGCGCAGGAACGCCCCGGCCAAGGTCGGTCCGCCCTCCAGCAGCACGTCGGTGCGATCGGCCAGCGCGCGGATGACCTCGTGCGGATCGTGAGTCCGCAGCAGTACTGTCGGGGAATCCCCATTGCACACGTTGGATTCTGCTGGGATGTCCCGCTCGCCGACCACCACCCGCAGCGGCTGCTGCGGAGCCGGCGCCCCGTCGAGAAGCCGGGCGGTCAGTGTCGGGTTATCAGCCAATACCGTGCCGGTTCCGACCACGATGGCGTCGGCGGCGCCGCGGCGGCGGTGCAGATCCGCGCGGGCTGCTTCACTGGTGATCCACTGCGAGGACCCGTCGGCGGCGGCGCTGCGGCCGTCGATGCTGGTGGCGAACTTCCACGTCACGTGAGGAAGTCCGGTCCGCTGCCTATGCAGCCACTCCCGCAGCGAACCGCCGGCCACCTCATCGGCGCTCAGTCCCCCGCTGACCGCTACGCCGGCGGCCCGCAACCGCTTCGCCCCGCCGGACGCGACCGGATTGGGGTCGGCCACCGCATAGACCACCCTCGCGATACCTGCCTCAAGCAGCGCATCGACACACGGACCGGTGCGGCCGTGGTGATTGCACGGTTCCAGGGTGATGACCGCGGTACCGCCGGCTGCCCGGTCTCCGGCCGACCGAAGCGCAACGATCTCGGCGTGCGCCCCGCCCGGCGGCTCGGTGGCACCGACTCCGGCGACGTCGCCGTCGGCACCGAGGATGACCGCCCCTACCGGCGGGTTGGGATAGGTGCAGCCCTTCACTGACTGGGCCTGACCCACGGCCAGCGCCATCGCCGCGTCGACCACCGACGGCGGCAGGGGCTGCGACGGTGCTGTCATACCCGCAGATGCGGTGAAGACGCTCCGGCCTGCCGACGCAGCGACTCCACCGCCGCAGCCGGGTCGCCGGCACCGTATACCGCCGATCCCGCCACAAAGCAGTCGACGCCGGCTTCAGCCGCCTGCTCGATAGTGTCGGCGTTGATCCCGCCGTCTATCTCGATGAGGATCGTCAGCTCACCGGAGTCGACCATCCGACGCGCCCGCCGGACCTTCGAGAGCACCTCGGGGATGAAGCTCTGCCCGCCGAAGCCCGGTTCCACCGACATCACCAGCAGGGTGTCGAAGTCCCGCAGGACCTCAAGGTACGGCTCCAGCGGGGTGCCGGGTTTGATCGAGAGCCCGGCTTTGGCCCCGGCAGCCCGGATGTCGCGCGCCACCGCGACCGGGTTGTCGGTGGCCTCGGCGTGGAAGGTGACGTTGTGCGCGCCGGCCTCGGCATAGCCCGGCGCCCACCGGTCGGGGTTGGTGATCATCAAATGGCAGTCCATCGGGATGTCGGTGGCCTGAAGCAGGCTTTCCACGACGGGGAGACCGAGGGTCAGGTTAGGCACGAAGTGCGCGTCCATCACGTCCACGTGCAGCCAGTCAGCTGCTCCGACGGCCGCGGCTTCCTGCGCCAATCGGGCGAAATCAGCGGACAGAATCGACGGGGCGATCATCGGCCGGGGCGGTGTTGGCATGGCTGACACCTTAATTCTTGCGAAGCGCGGCGGCGAACATCGCGTCGGTGCCCTGGCGGTGCGGCCACAACTGGACGTGCGGGCCGGAGCCGAGGTTTTCGGCGGGGCTGAAAAGCGGCCGGGTGTCCAGTGCGGTCACCGGATGACGGCGCAGGGCGTCGGTGACCACTCCGACGGTTTCGGCGAGGTGCGGAGAGCACGTCGCATACAGCACCACCCCGCCGGGCCGGGTCAGTCGGATGGCGGCGGCGAGCAGTTCGCGTTGCAGTTTGGCCAGCGCGGGAACGTCGGCCGGAGTGCGCCGCCACCGGGCCTCCGGACGGCGCCGAAGCGCGCCGAGTCCCGTGCAGGGGGCATCGACGAGCACCCGGTCGAAACTCCCTTCAGGCAGCAGTGATTCGCGTCCGTCGACCCGCAGCACCTCGACCGGGAGCCCGGCGGTGTTCTGCTCGACGAACTCTGCGCGACGCGAATTAGGCTCCACCGCCGTCACGGAGGCGCCCTGCTGGGCGGCGATCGCCGCTATGAGTGCCGTCTTGCCGCCCGGTCCCGCGCACAGGTCGAGCCAGCGGCCGCCGTCGTCTCCGACCACCGAGGCCAACGTGAGGGCCTGCGCCACCAGTTGGCTGCCCTCGTCCTGCACCAGCGCCTGCCCGTCGCGGACGGCAGCCAGCAGGCCAGGGTCTCCGCCGGCCAGGTAGACCGCATACGGCGAGTACCGTCCGACCTCCCCGCCAACGGCTTCGGCGAGTTCGGCTGCGGTCAGCACCCCGGGCCGGGCCGCCAGATGCACGCCGGGGCGGGCATCGTCGGCAGTCAGTGCCGCATCCAGTTCGCCGGCGTCGGCGCCGAGCGCGTCGGCGAAGGCCTGTGCTATCCACCGTGGGTGTGCGTGGACGAAGGCAGCGTGGCCAACCGGATCCTCGGCTGCGGCAGGCGCCAGCTCGGCCACCCAGGACGCCTCGTCCCGGCCGGCAATCTTGCGCAGCACCGCGTTGACGAAACCTGCTCGGGCCGAGTCGAATTCGACGCCAGCCTGTTCGACCGTCGTGGAGACCGCGGCATGCTCGGCAACATTGGTGCGCAGCAACTGGTAGGCACCCAGTCGCAGAAGATCGAGCAACACAGGGTCGATCTGTTCGACCGGTCGATCCGCTGCCGCCGCGATGACAGCGTCGAGCAAGCCGCGGCAGCGACAGGTTCCATAGGTCAACTCGGTGGCGAACGCGGCGTCACGGCCGCTGATGCCGCGCTCGGCCAGCAGGGCCGGTAGCGCAAGGTTGGCGTAAGCGTCCCGGTCTGAGACGGCACGCAGCACGTCGAAGGCTGCGCGCCGCGCCGGATCCAACTCTGCACGGCGGGGACGGCGCCGCCGTTGCTCACCGGCAGCTGCCTTAGGCCGGCGATCGGTCATGAGGCCCGCACCTCCTCGCCCAGTCGCGCACCGCGTGCCCAGTCCACCGCCGCCATCGGCTTCTTACCCGGGGGCTGGAGCCAGCCCAGAACGACCGGCCGCGAACCGGTGCCGACCCTGACCGCTGACCGATCGACTCTCAAATCGCCCGGCCCCAGGGATTCCGAATCCTCGTCGACATCCTCGTCCACACTGACCGGTCCCAGTTTGACCCGCAGATCGCCGATCATCGTCCAGGCACCAGGGTTCGGCGTGACCGCCCGTATCCGCCGCTCGACCACCTGCGCGGGCAGGTCCCAACGCACCCTGGCCTGCTCGACGGAGATCTTCGGAGCAAGACTGACACCGTCACCGGACTGCGGAACCGCGTTCACCGCCCCCTGTGCGATACCGTCGAGGGTAGCCTCCAACAACTCCGCGCCGGCGACCGCCAGCCGGCCCAGTAGATCGCCGGCGGTGTCGCCGGGCCGGATGGTTTCGGTGAGCACCCCGTACACCGGGCCGGAATCCAGCGCCGGCTCGATGAGGAATGTCGTTGCGCCCGTGACAGAGTCACCCGCGGCGATCGCGGCTTGGACTGGTGCGGCGCCGCGCCAGGCAGGCAGCAGCGAGAAGTGCAGGTTGACCCATCCCCGCGCGGGAATCGCGAGCAGTTCTGGGCTGAGCAGTGCCCCGTAGGCGACCACGGCGCAGCAGTCCGGCGCGATTGCGGCCAGTTCGGCGCGGAACTCCTCGGAGTTGGGTCGGGCGGGCCGCAGCACCGGGATCCCCGAGTCCACGGCGAGTTGGGCCACCGGTGACGGTACCGGCTTACCGCGCCGTCCGACGGCGGCATCCGGGCGGGTGAGCACCGCTACCACCTCGTGGCGCGGGGAGTCGATGAGACGTTGTAGCGACGGCAGGGCCGGGCCGGGCGTGCCGGCGAAGACGATTCGCATGGAAGAGGTCGGCTTACTTCGGCACCTGGTAGAAGTCCCGTTCCCCGACACCGGCCATACCGGCGACGAACATCCACGGGATGGTTGAGCGTAACCGGTTCACCGTCGCGGCGGCGTCGTTGTAGTACTGCCGAGCGAAGGCGAGTTTGTCCTCGGTATCGGCAAGATTCTGCTGCAGGTTCAGGAAGTTGTTCGACGATGCCAACTGCGGGTAGACCTGACCCAGCGCCAGCACCTGGCCGACCGCCGAATCGAACTCGTGCTCGGCAGAGGTACGCTGCGCCACCGACTTTCCGGCTGTGGCGGCGGTCAGGGCGGCCTGGGCGTGCTGCAGCACCGACTTCTCGTGGGCGGCGAATCCCCCGACGACGTTGACCAGACCGGGAATGAGCGCGGCACGCCGGGTGAGTTGGACATCGATGCCACCCAGAGCCTCATCGGCCTGGACGTCGGCGGAGCGGAGCTTGTTGTAACCCAGCACAAACCCGATCAGCACCGCAATCGCAAGCATTAACGCCAACACCAGCAACAAGGTCACCATGAACCGCCTCCTCCTCCACCACCACCACCGCCACCCCCGCCGCCTCCACCGCCACCACTGCTGCTCGACGACGAGGACTGCGACGCGGTGTAGGCGCCGATGGATGACGACAGTGCCGAATCGAAGCTGTCGAAACTAGCACCCCCGGACCACGACGAGGATGAACCGCTGCCCGAACTCGAGTGGTACCAACCGGGTTCCGGCGCGGGCTGCCCGGTCGCGGCCTGGTACTTCGCTGCCCACGCCGCAGCGGCGCCGCCGGCCACCGCAAACGGAATGTAGGCGGTGTAGAGGTCTTTGCGGGCGGCGAAGTCGAATCGCGACTCAGCCGAATCGGTAGCCAACATGCGGTGGAAACCACCGACCTCGGACCACAACCGGCGACCGGCGGCTGTGCGGCGCATCCCGACGCCGGGAGTCCAGGCGGGCAGCGTCAACAGGAAGAACAACGCAAACGGCAAGCCCCACAGGGTAATCGGGAACCAGAACCAGCGGAGGAATCCGGCGACAGCGAGCAACAGAGCGAGGATGTTGGCGAAGCGCAGCCACAGCTCGATGCGGCGCTTCGCGACGAGGCCCTCACCAACTGCCCACTGCTTGACCGCAGCATGCATGTCGATTTTGGCCTTGCTGAGTTTGCTGCCCGCGGTGACCGTTCCGTTAGCCCTGAACTCGCGCCCCGGGTAAGTCAGATCCAGCGCAGACCCGACCGCGACACTGACCGGGTCGACGTCAGCCCATGCACCAGGCTCCCCCACGCTGTTGACAGTCCACTTCTTGGGCCCGGTCTGCCGCAGCGACAGAAGGTTACGGTCGGCCAGATAGAAAAGGGTGGCGGCCAGGCCCTGATCGGCCACCCGTTCGGTGCGGATGTACTCGCACTGCACCGGCCCGAGCCCTTTGGGAGGCGCGTACTGCAGCGGGAAACCCGGTGGCGGCTCGACCGTGCTGCGCCACCACAGCACTGCGCCCATGGCTGCGGCGGCGGTCAGACCAGCCAGCCAGGCCGCCACCGCCGGTGAACGCCCGAGCACGCCGTCCCACCGGACGGACCATGGCAATTCAGCGCGCGGCGGGGTGGGAATGTCGACACCGGCGCGGACGGTGACCGGAGTGTGCGGCGCCAGACCGGTCGCCGACAGTGTCACGGTGTTACCGGCGACAGTGAGACCGTCGCAGCCGCGGCCGACGCCTGCGCCGACCGAGCACTGGACGCCGGGTACGGGCCCCGGCAGCTCGACACTAACTTCGGCCAGGTCGATCTCGTTGTTCCACGCAGGCGCAATCACATTCCAATAGAACACGGACTGGGCATCAGCATCACCGGCCGTAGAGGCGAATTCCTTTCGTGCACCGGTACTTCCGGGATCCAAAACCCCGGGGACGGTGTAGCGCATCCGATAAATGTGGGTGCCCGGTGTCACATAGCGGTCCGGATCTCCGATCTTGGCCACCCGGTACCGATCGTCCGTCCACAGCATCTCGAACGGCACCGGCTCCCCATCGAGGGATATCTCGATGATGTCGGGCTCTTGGCGCACGTGAGAGTCATTGGAGTTGGCGACATCCCAGTACCGGAAGATGCCGTGGCGACCGCTGGGGAACTCCGCCGTGATCGTCTCCGTGGCGTGCATGAGTCCGTCTGCGTCGACACTGAACTCCGCACGCAGTGCCGAAAACGTGACCGGGTCCGAAACCGGACCGGAGTTCGATGACGAGCCACTGAAGATCGCCGGCCACAGCAGTCCAAGCGCTAGCAGCAGCGCTGGGATCAGTAAGGCAAGCTTGCGCCGCAAACCGCGCATTCGGCCTCCCTGTGTGTTGGTGCCCTGAGCCTATGCGGAATGGTCAGCCGATGTGCAGAGGGTCGATCTGCACGCGTACGGCTTCGTGGTCGTGGCGGGCGCTGTGGACGGCCGTGGCATCGCGCAGCGCACCGGCCATGACCAGCCCCTCGTCGCGCCGGACCCGGATGAGCATCCTGATGGCCGGTTCGCCCGGCGGGGTGGCCGGGGGACGTCGAACCCCGGGCGGCAGATCGACCGGCCCCAGCAGGTCGGCATCTTCAGGTAGGACTGCTTCAGCAATCAGGGCGGCCACCGCCGCCGATCCGCCGTCGACTGCGGCCATATGCACTGCCGGCGGCAAACCGACAGCGGAACGGGCCGCCAACTCGGCCTCGGCATGCCCGACCGGATCCCATTTGACCAAGGCTTGCACGGTCGGGATGGAGGATTCCGCCATCACGGCCACTACCCCGCCATCGGCCCGCGAATGCACCAGCGAGGCTGCAGCCATCCATCGTCGCAGGGTGTCCTCGCCGGCTCGCAAATCCTGGCGGCCCAGCATGGACCAGCCGTCGAGAAGCAGCGCTGCGCCATACCCCTCAGGTGCCCGTGGTTCGGCGCCGGGAGTGGCCACCACCAGCGCCGGGCCGGGACCGATCGCGGTGTGGACCGCATCACCGGCGGAAGTGATGACTGCGGTGCCGGGAAACGCCCGGCCTAGCTCCTCTGCTGTGCGCCGCGCGCCGACGATGACCGCCCTGATCTCACCGGCCCCGCACCGTCGGCAACGCAGCACCCCGTCGATGCGTCCGCACCATCGGCACACCGCGCCGTCGGCATCCCGATCGGACAGCGAAAGCGGACCCATGCAATGCCGGCACCGCGCGATGGTGCGGCACCGTCCGCAGGCGACCGACGGCAGGTAACCGCGGCGCGGTACCTGAACCAGCACCGGAGCGCCCCGGTCCAGCGCCGAGCGAGCAGCACGCAGCGCCATCGACGGCAGACGTGCGGTACGGGCCGCGGGATCGCGTTCCTCGGCGCGCCCGCCGTCCTCCACCGCGACGACCCTGGGCGCACGAGCTCGAACCACCGGCCGTGGCGCCAGTAGGTCGTGGGCCCAGCCGTCTTCCACCAGTGCCTGAGCTTCCGCGGTGCGGGTGTAACCGGCGACGATCGCCGCGCAACGCAATTGATGTGCCCGCAGCATGGCCACCTCGCGGGCGTGCGGATAGGGGGCGCGGGGTTCAGCGAGGGTGTCGTCGCCGTCGTCCCACACCATCACCAGACCGAGACGCTCGACCGGGGCGAAAACCGCACTGCGAGTTCCTATTACGAACCGTGCCTGCCCACGCAGCACGGACAACCAGCGCCGGTAGCGCGCTGAGGGGCCGAGGCCGGCGGCCAGTGCCACCACAGCGGCCTCGTCGATCAGCACGGTGGAGGCCTGCACGAGTGCGTCGATATCGCGTTGGTCGGGAACGATGGCAAGCACGCCGTGGCCGCCGGTGACCGCTGCTGCCGCCGCTTCGGCAAGTCGGTCGCACCAGCTTTCACCGGGTAGCGCCTGCCACACCGCGCGGGCGGCGCGGCCCTCGACCAGCGCGTCCAGGAAAGCCTCCCCTCGGTTGTAGCGGGCCCACATGACCGGGTCGATGGGTTTGACCACAGGCAGCAGCGTCTCCGCCCGGGTTGTTTTCTCCGCGGCCGCATGTCGCGGCGGGATGGCCAACCGGAGCACGTCGGGCCGGGTGCCGGCGTAGCGGGCTGCCACCGCAGTGACGAGGCGACGCACCTCCGGCGTGAGGACCGGCTCGGCGGAGATGACCCGGTCCAGCCAGCCCAACTGACCAACATGGTCGGTGTCCGAGCGGCGCTCCAGAACGAACGCATCGACCAGCCGACCGTGAAACCGAACCCTGACCCGCACACCCGGCTGCGCGTCGTCGGACTGCTCGGCCGTGACGAGGTAATCGAACTCCCGGTCCAGGTGTGGCACCGACAGCATGGGCAGCACCCGGGCGATGGGTTCGTGTTCGGCTGCGCGCCGGCCCGCTGTGCTCACTGCTGGCCTGCTCCGTCCGGTCTGGTTACCGCTTCTTACGCGCCGCGCGGCGCTCGGACTCGTCGAAGCCTATCGACCCGAGCGGGACATCACCGCGGGCACGCTTTCGCGAGCTATAGCTGGCCACCGAATTCCACGCGCCGCCCACCGAGTCACCGTCGGCGTCGTAGGTCAGCGACTTGCCGGGCGCGAAGCCGAGACGCGAACCGACCTCGACGGCGTCCATGTTCGCCCCCAGGAACACGAAGTCCCAGCCGTAGACAGTCTCCTGCTGGGCGATCAACGTCCGCACCGCCTCACCTGTCCACTCCGTGCTGGCGTTCTCCTGGCCATCCGTCAGGACCAGCACGGTGACATCGGCGGGCCGCTCATCCTCCGGCAGCGCCGCCAAGCCGGCGCCGATTTCGGTGACGAACCGCCCGATCGCATCCACCAGCGCGGTCGAACCCCGCGGCTCCAGTGTCAGCGGCGGCACCGACGACACGGGAAGGTCGCGATAGACCACCTGATATTCGTTGTCGAACTGGGCCAGCGTCACCGCAGTGGAGCCGGGCTGGGTGGCTTCCTTGGCGATGTAGGAGTTGAATCCGCCGCGCATATCGGCGGCAATGCTCTGCATCGAGCCGGAACGGTCCAGCAGAGCGGCGATCAAAGTCTTGTTGCTGTCGGTCACTTTCGGTTCCCCCTGGGGTTTGTCGTTGCTCAGACGGTATCCGGGGGGTGTGACAAAAGCCGCTTCAGTCAGTTGCGGGGGCGCGCCCGAAGAAAAGGCCGGCGGTGATCAGCACCATCGCCGCGGCATACGCCCACCAGATGGGCAACTCCAACGCCTGCGACTCCAGAATGAACTGACCCACGCCGATCATGCCATCGGATACCGCGAACAGCAGTGCGCCCAACGCCGTCCAGATCGTGGGCAATCTGGCGAGCAGCGCACTAGACACCATCGCCGCCAGGACCGACATGTAAACGACCACCGGAACCGTCATGCCCTGCGCCGACATCGTGGGCCAGAACCGGGTCAGCATCACGACGAAGCCGATAGCGAGCAGGCCGATCAGCGCCAGTCGGACGCGGGAGGTGTCGGCTCGTCTTCCCTTGCTCAGCGGCCACAGCGTGGCGATGAAGCACAGATGGGCTATCAGGAACGACCCGAGGCCGCAGACGAAAGCCGGCTTCCACCACGGGATGGCCAGGAAGAAATCCCCGGCCGCCGACATCAGCAGTGCCGCCACCAGCCACCGGCGCTCCCGCGCAACGGGGTGACATAGCGCCGCGGCGGCCAGCAGAACGGCCATCGCGGATTTGAAGACCGGTTGCGCGAAGAACTGCCCCGTCAGGTTGGAGCCTGCCGGCAGTCGCACCGCGGTGACGGCAAGGAAGATGCCATAGCCCACCGCAGCGGCCACACCCGCTGCCCAAAACGTCCGCACCGCGCGAGGCGCACCTGCGTAACGTGGGCTCATGGTCGATTCCGCCGAGAAGCCACCGATTGACGCCATCCTGCAGAACGTACTGGAAGTGGTCCCGTTCCAGCTGACAGTCGACGGCGGCGTCGAGGCAGCACGCCGCCGACTGCGCGAACTCCCCCGCCGCCCACTGCACGATGACCTCCGGACAGAGAACACCCACATCGACGGCCCGGCCGGTCCGATACCGGTACGGGTCTACTGGCCCGAGGCCGACGCCGGCCCGGGCCCGCACCCGGTCGTCATGTATTTCCACGGCGGGGGATTCGCGCTCGGCGACCTGGACACCCACGACGTCACCTGCCGTCAGCACGCGGCAGCGGCACGAGCGGTAGTGGTATCGGTGGATTACCGACTCGCCCCAGAACACCCCTATCCGGCGGCCGTCGAGGACGTGTGGGCGGCGACCTGCTGGGTTGCCGAGCACGCGGACAAATTCGGAGCCGACGGGTCCCGGCTGGCGGTCGCCGGCGACTCAGCAGGCGGCACCCTGGCCGCTGTGGTCGCCCAACGCGCCCGCGACCGAGTCCGGGCCGGCGGCGGCCCGGATGTGGCCTTCCAACTGCTCTGGTACCCCTCGACGATGTGGGATACCTCACTACCGTCATTCACCGAGAACGCCGACGCGCCGGTGCTCGATCACGCGGCGATATCCGCTTTCACCCTCTGGTACGCCGGACACCTGGATCCGACCGAACCGCCGGCCGACCTGGCCCCGGGCCGGGCCTCCGACCTGACCGACCTAGCCCCGGCCTACGTGGCGGTGGCCGGACACGATCCGCTACGCGACGACGGTGCCCGCTACGCCGAACTGCTGGAGGCGGCCGGGGTCCCGGTCGAGCTGCACAACGCCCAGACGCTGGTCCACGGCTATCTGGGCTACGCCGGGGTGGTTCCGGCGGCCACCGAGGCCACCGATCGAGGCCTTGCCGCGCTGCGAGCTGCGTTACACGGTGGGCCCGAACAGTAACGTTTGCCGCCAACGAGACGACAGGCCACAATGACAGCTAACGTCCCAACCTGGAGGAACCAAGGCTTATGACATCCGGTCAGACTCGGCGCTTTTCCCGCGCCTGCATCGGCAGCATCGTCGGCGGAATCGCGCTGGCCGGCTTGGCGGCGCCATCGGCGTCCGCTGCGCCGGACTGCAGCCCTGCTGGTGTCGACAACGCGGTGGCATCGGTCACCCAGCAGGCCAAGGCTTATATGAACGCACACCCCCCGGTGACCAAGGTGTTGATGACCGCCGCCGGTCAGTCGCAGGCTCAGGCCACGCAGACCATCAACGCCTACGCCAGCTCAAATCCGCAGGAATACGGGGAATTCAGGGCCATCCTGACCCCGCTGAGCACCCTGCAGAAAACCTGCGGCGTGTCGGTGATCCCCGCTGAGTACCAGTGGGCATTCAATCAGTTCATCGGCTGAGCCGAACAACCGAAAAGCGGCTCGCGTCCAACAGGACGTGAGCCGCTTTTCGTAATGTCTTAGACGGAGTTCTTGAGGTCCTCGACCTTGTTCAGACGCTCCCACGGCAGATCGACGTCGGTGCGACCGAAGTGGCCGTACGCCGCGGTGGGGGCGTACTCGGTGTACAGCAGGTCCAAGTCGCGGACGATCGCGCCGGGCCGCAGGTCGAACACGGCGCTGATGGCCTTCTCGATGCGGTGCGGGTCGACGGTCTCGGTGCCGAAGGTCTCCACGAACAGGCCGACCGGCGCGGCCTTGCCGATGGCGTAGGCCACCTGGACCTCGACGCGCTCGGCCAGGCCCGCGGCAACGACGTTCTTGGCCACCCAGCGCATGGCGTAGGCCGCCGATCGGTCCACCTTGGACGGGTCCTTGCCGGAGAACGCACCGCCACCGTGCCGGGCCCAGCCGCCGTAGGTGTCGACGATGATCTTGCGGCCCGTCAAGCCAGCGTCACCCATCGGACCGCCGACGACGAAGTTCCCGGTCGGGTTGACCAGCAGTCGGAAGTCCGAGACGTCCAGGCTCTCGTGAGCGAGGTCCCTGAGGACCGCATCGACGACGTTCTTGCGGATTTCGGGGGCCAACTGGTCGACGAGATTGATTCCTTCAGCATGCTGCGTCGACAGCACCACTGTGTCCAGGCGGATCGGGGTGGTGCCCTCGTACTGGATGGTGACCTGGGTCTTGCCGTCCGGGCGAAGATAGCCCATCGTGCCGTTCTTGCGAACCTCGCTCAGGCGGCGGGCAAGCCGATGCGCCAGCGCGATGGGCAACGGCATCAGTTCGGGTGTGTCGCGGATCGCGTAGCCGAACATCAGACCCTGATCGCCCGCGCCTTGGAGGTCGAGCGGATCCTTCTCCCCCTCGACACGCACCTCGTGGGCTTCGTCAACGCCCTTGGCGATATCCGGGGACTGTCGGCCGATCCCGATGTTGACCCCGCAGGATGCGCCGTCGAATCCCTTCTCCGAGGAGTCGTAGCCGATCTCGAGGATGCGCTGGCGGACCGTGTCGGTGATATCGGCGAAGGCCTCCCTTGCCGAGGTGGTCACCTCGCCCACGACGTGCACCTGTCCGGTGGTGACGAGGGTTTCCACCGCGACACGCGAGGTCGGATCGTCCTTCAGCAGCGAGTCGAGCACCGAGTCACTGATGGCGTCACAGATCTTGTCGGGATGCCCCTCGGTCACCGATTCGCTGGTGAACAGCCGCCCGTTGTCGCTCACAGTCGAAATCCCCTATCAACTACTTCGTTTCTATGGTTTCCCGGCCCAGCCCGGAAGTCAGTCCGCGCTGCCGCGCAAGAACGCCGCGATCGCGTCCACAATACGGCTCGCCATCAGTGTCTTCGAACCGTGCTCCAGTGCCACCTCAGAGCCGTCGGAGCCCAGCAGCCAGCCATCGTTGCTGTCCACCTCGAACGCACGGCCATCTCCAACTGCGTTGACGACCAGTAAGTCGCAGGCCTTGCGGCGCAGCTTGGCGCGGGCGTGAAACAGCACATCGCCGTTCGCATCGCCGGTTTCGGCGGCGAAACCGACGATCGCGTGCATGTTGGGCAAGCCACCGTCGGCGCGTTGCCGCACGACCGAGGCCAGGATGTCTTCAGTCCGGACAAGTTCGACGGTGGGGCCGGCCACAGGATCCCCGCCCGCGTCAGCGGACTTTTTGATCTTGCTGGTGGCGGCATAGCTGGGGCGGAAGTCAGCCACCGCCGCAGCCATCACCAGAACGTGAGCCTCCGGGGCGTGTTTGGTGACGGCCTCTTGCAGCTGGACGGCCGAACCGGCGTGCAGGACGTGCACCCCCGCCGGGTCAGCCAGTCCCGTGGTGTTCCCGGCGATCAGGGTGACGTCGGCGCCACGCTGGGCGGCCACCCGGGCCACCGCGTAGCCCTGCTTCCCGGAACTGCGGTTACCGATGAATCGGACCGGGTCCAGCGCCTCACGGGTGCCGCCGGCGGTGATGAGCACTTTCAGCCCGTGCAGGTCATAGGGCATCGCGTCGGGGCGGGCCAGCAGCAACTCGGCGAAAGTGGTGATTTCCTCGGGCTCGGGCAACCGTCCCGGACCGCTGTCGGTCCCGGTGAGCCTGCCGGACGCCGGTTCCAGAACCACGACGCCGCGGCGCCGCAGGGTAGCCACGTTGTCGGCGGTCGCCGGGTGCAGCCACATCTCGGTATGCATGGCTGGGGCGAAGAGCACCGGGCACCGCGCCGTCAACAGCGTTGCCGTCAACAGGTCGTCGGCGCGGCCGGCCGCGGCGCGAGCCAGCAGGTCGGCGGTGGCGGGTGCCACCACGACGAGGTCTGCCTCCTGCCCGAGCCGGACATGAGGTACCTCCGGGACATCCTCGAAGACTCCGGTCCGGACCGGGTGGCCGGAGAGCGCCTCAAAGGTGGCCGCACCGACGAAACGCAGCGCGGACTCGGTGGGGACCACCCGAACGTCATGGCCGGCTTCGCTGAGCTGCCGGACCAGCGAGCAGGCCTTGTAGGCCGCGATACCACCGGCGACGCCAACGATGATCCGCTTCGGGCTCATGGCAGAGCCGCCTCCCGCGGCTACTCGCCCTCAGTGTGTTCGAGAAGGTCTGCGTGAATCTCACGCAGAGCGATCGACAGCGGCTTTTCCTGGAGTCCGGGTTCGACCAGCGGCCCGACGTATTCGAGGATGCCCTCACCGAGTTGGTTGTAGTAGTCGTTGATCTGGCGCGCACGCTTGGCTGCGTAGATCACCAGGGCGTACTTACTTGACACCCGATCCAGCAGTTCGTCGATGGGCGGGTTGGTGATGCCCAACGGGGTGTCATAGGCAGTGGCCGCACCGGGGGCGGGATCGTAGTGATCCGCAGTGATCGTCACGTGAAACTTCTCCTGGCAGTGATTTCGAGTCGGTGGGCCGTTTTTGTGGTCGGGGTCCCGACCGTTCGCGCCTGTTATGGCGCGTTTCCCACCAGCAAGGATACCAATTCCGAGCATGCCGATTCCAATTGGCTGTTCACCACCACCACGTCGAACTCGTCTTGGGCAGCCAATTCGGCCTCGGCAGTCGCCAACCGGCGAGCCATTACTTCGGGGGTTTCGGTGCCGCGGCCGACCAGTCGCTCCCGAAGCGCCTCCCAGCTCGGGGGCGCCAAAAACACCGAGACCGCCTCCGGCATGGCGGCCTTGACGGCCCGGGCGCCGGCGAGGTCGACCTCGATGAGGACCGGCCGTCCGGCATCGGCCGCCTGCAGAACCGGGGCGGCCGGGGTGCCCGAACGTTGCAGCCCGCCGTGGATATCGGCCCACTCCAGCAGCTGGCCGCTGTCGATCAGATGTTGAAACCGCTCGGCGGTGACGAAGTGGTAGTCCTGACCGTCGACCTCGCCGGGGCGGGGATCTCGGGTGGTCGCCGAGACGCTGAAGTGCAAGTCCGGGACCTGCTCACGCAGCCGACGGACGACGGTGGACTTGCCGACGGCAGAAGGGCCGGACAGCACGAGCACGCGTCCCCGCGTGGCCCGGATTTGGCTGTCCGGCCCTTCGCCGGCGTTCATCGACCGAATCTCAGGAGGAGAACTTCTCCAGCAGCGCCTTGCGCTGCCGGTCGCCCAGGCCGCGCAGGCGGCGGGTGGGGGCGATCTCCAGCTCGGTCATGATCTCCTGCGCCTTGACCTTGCCAACCTTGGGCAGGGCCTCCAACAACGCGGAAACCTTCATCTTGCCGAGGACCTCGTTGGTCTCGGCATCCTTCAGCACCTGCTGGAGGTTGGTGCCGCCGCGCTTGAGCCGATCCTTCAGCTCAGCACGTGCACGACGTGCGGCGGCAGCCTTCTCCAACGCTGCGGCGCGCTGCTCGTCGGTCAACTGGGGAAGGGCCACGGGTTCCTCCGTCTCATAACCATCATCATTTTGCCTCGGCCGGGTACTTCAGCCAGCGACGACGACCGTACCCACGCCTACCGACGAAATCTAACCCGCCCCCCTGCTTGGACGCGAAAACCCGCAGGACAGAGCCGCGGAAATGTCTCGGCGACGCCCGCGGAGAGCACCGTGGTTCGGCCGTCGGACCGGCTGCCCGACTGCCCTACCCGCAGTCAATGAAATGTCTTCTACCAGCTGGTTTCCGGTCAGACTCGGGTAAGCCACGGGTCCGTCCACCAGGTCGCCGGACAAGGTTGGGACCAAATTCACCCCAGTTTCGGCAACGCACGGCGTGTCGCGCGTGTCGCCGCCGATGTCAGGCCAGATGGGCGACCGCATCACGCAGCCGTTCCGCGGCCGCACGCAGCGCGTCCGGGCTCGGTCCGGCCCGCAGAATGTCCCGTGAGACGGCGGGAAGCAGCTGTCCGGGTCGCGCCCCGCCGAGTCCGGCCAGCGCCTCCGGTCGACCCCCCTGAGCCCCAACACCAGGCACCAGAACGGGACCCCCCAAGGCGCTGAGGTCCGGCACATCAGCTGGGCGGAGGGTGGCACCGACGACGACACCGACCGATCCGGGAGCCGGTTCCGACGCACGATTCACCGCGGCTGCCTGGTCGACGATGGACTGGGCGACCGTGGTGTCAGAACCGGCGACTCCTCCGCCTTCGAGAACCGCCCGTTGGACACCGGCGCCCTCCGGATTCGAGGTGGCGGCCAGCACGAAAACTCCCCGGTCGTGTGCGGCTGCGACCTCCAACAGCGGTGTGAGGGAGCCGAAGCCGAGGTAGGGCGAGGCCGTCACGGCGTCGGCGGCCAGCGGACTCTGCCCCGCCCAGGCCTGGGCGTAGGCCGCCATGGTTGATCCGATATCGCCCCGTTTGGCGTCGGCCAGCACCAGCACACCCGCCGACTGAAGCGCGACGGTGGTGCGCTCCAGTACCGCGAAGCCCGCGGAACCGTAGGCCTCGAAAAAGGCCACCTGGGGTTTGACGATCGCGAAGCCGGTGAAAGCCTGCACGCAGATCTCACTGAACCGGGACAGACCGTCGACGGTGGGCTCCAGACCCCAGTCGAGCATCAACCCGGGATGCGGATCGATACCGACACACAGCGGTCCGCGCGCACCGATCGCGGCCGCCAGTCGCGCACCGAACCCCGTGCTCATGAGCCGTTGAGGACCGCGTGCAGCTCCTGCAGCGAGCGCACCCCGATGTCACCGCGAATGGCCGCTTCGATCCCCTGAACCGCCGCCGCCGCTCCTTGCACCGTGGTGATACAGGGGATGTTCATCGCCACGGCGGCAGAACGGATCTCGTAACCGTCGATTCGTGGACCCGAATTGCCATAGGGGGTGTTGATCACCATCCCGACCTCACCTGCGTCGATGGCGTCGATGGCGGTCATCTCCGGCCGTCCCTCGCCGGGGGCCTCGAAGTGCTTGCGCACGAGGTCGCACGGAATCCCGTTGCGGCGCAGCATCTCCGCGGTGCCTTCGGTGGCCAGCACCCGGAAGCCCAGGTCGGCGAGGCGTTTGACGGGGAAGACCAGGGAGCGTTTATCTCGGTTCGCCACCGACACGAAAACCGTCCCCTGCAACGGCAGCGACCCGTAGGCGGCCGTCTGGCTCTTGGCGAAAGCGCTGCCGAAGTCTTGGTCGATTCCCATCACCTCACCGGTCGACTTCATCTCCGGACCAAGCAGCGAATCCACGCCGGAACCGTCCACTCGACGGAATCGGCGGAACGGCAGCACCGCCTCCTTCACCGCGATGGGTGCGTTCGGGTCGGGAGAGGTGCCGTCACCGTGGGCGGCCAGTAGACCTTCGGCCCGGAGTTGCGAGATGCTGGCCCCCAGCATGACGCGCGCGCATGCTTTCGCCAGCGGAACAGCGGTGGCCTTGGAGACGAATGGCACGGTGCGGCTGGCCCGCGGGTTGGCCTCGAGGACGTAGAGCACGTCATCCTTGAGCGCGTATTGGACATTGAGCAGTCCGACCACACCCACCCCGCGAGCGATTGCTTCGGTGGCGCGGCGCACTTTCTCGATATCACTGCGGCCCAGGGTTACCGGCGGCAGGGCGCATGCGGAGTCACCGGAGTGGATGCCGGCTTCCTCAATGTGCTCCATCACCCCGCCGATGTAGACCTCCGTGCCGTCGCACAAGGCATCGACGTCGATTTCGATGGCGTCCTCGAGGAACCGGTCCACCAGAACCGGATGCTCGGGAGACAGCTGGGTGGCCCGGGTGATGTAGCCGTGCAACGTCTTCTCGTCGTAGACGATCTCCATGCCGCGCCCGCCTAGCACGTAAGAAGGTCGGACCAGAACGGGATAACCGATGGAGGAAGCGATTTCGCGGGCCTCCTCGAAGCTGGTGGCTGTGCCGAACTTGGGCGCCGGCAGGCCCGCGTTGACCAGAACCTGCCCGAACCGACCACGGTCCTCGGCCAGGTCGATGGCCTCCGGCCTGGTGCCCACGATCGGCACGCCCGCGCTCTCCAGTCGGTGGGCAAGGCCGAGCGGGGTCTGTCCGCCGAGTTGCACGATCACACCCGCTACGCCGGGACCGCCTCGGCCCGAAGCGGATTCGGCGTGGTAAACCTCGAGCACGTCTTCGAAAGTCAACGGCTCGAAGTACAGCCGGTCGGCGGTGTCGTAGTCGGTGGAGACCGTTTCGGGGTTGCAGTTGATCATCACCGTCTCGTAGCCGGCTTCCGACAACGTCGTTGCCGCATGCACGCAGCTGTAGTCGAATTCGATGCCTTGCCCGATCCGGTTGGGCCCTGAGCCAAGGATGAGTACCTTGGGCCTGTCGGTCTGAGGGGCGACCTCGGTCTCGGCCGACGGGTCCAACTCATAGCTGGAGTAGTGGTACGGAGTCTTCGCCTCGAACTCGGCGGCACAGGTGTCGACGGTCTTGAAGACTGGATGGATGCCCAGGCGCTGCCGCAGCGACCGCACGCCGGCTTCACCGGCCAACTCCGGACGCAGGGCGGCGATCTGCCGATCCGACAGACCGTTGTGCTTGGCGCGGCGAAGAAGATCCGCATCCAGGACCGGGGCCGCCAGTAACTCCGCGCGCAGCGCGACCAAGGAGTTGATCTGCTCGACAAACCACGGATCCACGCCTGCGGCCTCGGCTACTTGATCAACGCCCGCACCGAGACGCAGCGCCAGCTCGATGTCGTAGAGCCGGCCCTCGGTGGGGGTGCGCAGCCGGGCCAGGATGTCCTCGATCCAGCCGTCTTCATCCGGCGCGGTCCAGAAACCAGCGCGGGTGGTCTCCAGCGAGCGCATCACCTTGCCGAGCGCCTCGGTGAAGTTGCGGCCCAACGACATCGCCTCGCCGACCGACTTCATCGTGGTGGTCAGCGTCGGGTCTGCGCCGGGGAATTTCTCGAACGCGAACCGCGGAGCCTTGACCACGACGTAGTCCAGCGTCGGTTCGAAGCAGGCCGGGGTCTGTTTGGTGATGTCGTTGAGGATCTCGTCGAGGGTGTAACCGATGGCCAGCTTGGCGGCGATCTTGGCGATCGGGAAACCGGTGGCCTTGGAGGCTAGCGCACTCGAACGGGATACCCGGGGATTCATCTCGATGACGATCAGCCGGCCGTCTTTGGGATCGACGGCGAATTGGATGTTGCAGCCGCCGGTGTCGACGCCGACCTCACGCAGGATCGCGATGCCAAGGTCCCGCATCACCTGATACTCGCGGTCGGTGAGGGTCATAGCCGGGGCGACCGTCACCGAGTCACCGGTATGCACGCCCATCGGGTCGACGTTCTCGATCGAGCAGACCACAACGACGTTGTCGTTACCGTCCCGCATCAACTCGAGTTCGTACTCCTTCCAGCCGTAGATCGACTCCTCGATGAGCACATTGGCCGACGGCGAGGCCGCCAGTCCGTCACCGGCCATCCGCTCGACGTCCTCGACGCTCTTGGCCATCCCCGAGCCCAGACCACCCATGGTGAACGACGGGCGCACCACCACCGGTAGGCCCAGTTCGGCCACGGTCTCCCGAACCTCTTCCATGGTGAAGCAGACCCGCGAACGCGCCGACTCCCCGCCGACCTTAGCGACGATGTCCTTGAACTTCTGCCGGTCCTCACCTCGCTGGATCGCCTCGAAATCCGCCCCGATGAGTTCCACGCTGTAACGCTCGAGAGCGCCGTTCTCGTACAGTGCGACTGCGGTATTCAATGCCGTCTGACCACCCAGTGTGGCCAGAAGTGCGTCGATCGGGTTGCCGCGCTCGGCCTGCTGGGCGATGACCTTCTCGACGAACTCCGCGGTGATCGGCTCGACGTAGGTGTAGTCGGCATACTCGGGGTCGGTCATGATGGTGGCCGGGTTGGAGTTCACCAGGCTTACCGTCAGGCCTTCGGAGCGCAGTACCCGGCAGGCCTGGGTGCCGGAGTAGTCGAACTCGCAGGCCTGGCCGATGACGATCGGACCCGATCCGATCACCAGCACGTGTTTGAGATCTGTTCTGCGTGGCACTTACCGAACTCCCATCCCCGCGCGAGCGTGCGCGTGCGTACAACGGGAGCGGCGTGTCGATGGACCGACACGCACGCTCGCGGTGAGGTGAAGGGTCACTTGGTGCCCTTCATGAGATCTACGAACTGGTCGAAGAGGTAGTTGGCGTCGTGGGGGCCCGCGGCCGCTTCCGGGTGGTACTGCACGGAGAAGGCCCGGCCGTCGACGAGTCGAACACCCTCCACAACACCGTCGTTGGCGCAGGTGTGGCTGACCACAGCGGGGCCGAAGTCGGTGTCGAACCGCTCCCCCGCCTCGCCCTCCAAGGCGAAGCCGTGGTTCTGCGCGGTGACGGCGACCCGTCCGGTGGCGTGGTCGATCACCGGCACGTTGATACCGCGGTGGCCGAACACCATCTTGTAGGTGCGGCGGCCCAGCGCCCGGCCGAGAATCTGGTTGCCGAAACAGATTCCGAACAGGGGGATTCCGGCGCCGAGGACCTCGCGGGTGACGCCGACGACGCGGTCGGCGGTGGCCGGATCCCCAGGGCCGTTGGAGAGGAACACGCCGTCCGGTGAGAGGTCGGCGATCTGGTCAAAGGTGGCCGACGAGGGCAGCACGTGGGTCCGGATGCCTCGCTGCGCGAAATTCCGCGGGGTGTTGGTCTTGATGCCCAGGTCGAGAGCGGCAACGGTGAAGCGTTGCGGACCTTCGGCTTCCACGATGTAGCCGTGGCCCGTGCTCACCTCGCCACACAGGTCGGCACCCAACATGGCGGGCTGACCACACACCCGGCGAAGTAACTCGTCTCGATCGGCCAGCGCCGGTCCGGAGAAAACACCGGCGCGCATCGAACCCTTGTTGCGCAGGTGGCGGACAATCGCTCGGGTGTCGACCCCGGCGATTCCGACCACACCCTGACGGATCAGTTCGTCATCGAGGGTTCCGGTGGCCCGCCAGTTCGATGCCCGGGGGGAGGGGTCACGGACCACATAGCCGGCCACCCAGATCTTGTCCCCCCGGCTTTCGGCGTCCTCGTGGTTCCAGCCGGTGTTACCGATCTGCGGCGCGGTGGCCACCACGATCTGCCGGTGATAGCTGGGATCGGTGAGGGTCTCCTGGTAGCCCGACATCCCGGTGGAGAACACCGCCTCGCCGAGGGTCTGGCCGAGCGCACCGAAGGGGGTGCCGGTATAGACACGTCCATCCTCGAGCACGAGAACGGCCTGCTGCTGGGTCACGCTGACGCTCCTATCCATGGGGCATAGTCACTGCGGTCGTCGCCGCGGAAGCCGGTGTCGATCTCGGTCCCCGATGGCAGCCGCCACCGGATCACCAGGATCCCGCCGCTGGATTCACCACGGGCGCCGGGTAGCACCTTGCCGGCCAGTCCGCGCTCGGTCCGGATACCGACGACCGCCGACCCGGGAATCCAGATCGGCCCGGTGCCGGACCGCTCCACCAGAATCCCCTCGGGATAGCGGGTTAGCACCGCCTTGCATCGGTAGCCCAGATCACCGACATTGACACGTTCCAGCCAATTGGGGGCAAAGGTGCTGCCGAGATAAAGGCCGCGGGTGGGCGCGACGACGGCCCGGCCGACGGCATCCGGCATGGTCGGCAGATCGCCTACCAGTTCAACCTGATGTTCGGCTCGCCGCTTCCAGCCACGCAACATCCGTCGGATCACCACACCGATCAACACCACGACGAGGAACCCAAAGACGAAGGTGCCGATGGCGGTAGGGGTGTTCACGCGGGAATAGCCTTGCCGTCCCGCGCCGTGATCCGGCCGCGAAGCAGGGTGGCGGTGACGGTAGCCGGCAGCGTCATCGCTTCGTAGGGGGTATTGGCAGAACGACTGGCCAGGGCTGTGCCGTCCACCGTCCAGGTGGCAGACGGATCGACGACCACCAGGTTGGCCGGCTCGCCGACCTCCAGCGGACAGCCCTGGTCTTCAAGTCGGACGATGCGGGCGGGGTTTTCGCTCATGACCTTCGCGACGCCCCGCCAATCCAGCAGCCCGGGACCAACCATGGTGGCCGCCACTACCGACAGCGCCGTCTGCAGACCGAGCATTCCGGGCCGGGCCACCGCGAATTCGCAGCACTTCTCCTGCTCTGCGTGCGGAGCGTGATCGGTGGCTACACAGTCGATCACCCCGTCGGCAAGCGCGCGGCGCAACGCCTCGGTGTCGGAGGCCTCCCGCAGGGGCGGGTTGACCCGGTTGACGCCGTCATAGCTGGACAGTCGGCTGTCGTCGAGCATCAGGTGGTGCGGGGTGACTTCTGCGGTGATCGAGATCCCTTGCTGCTTAGCCCATTTGAGAATTTCCACCGTTCCGGCGGTCGATGCATGGCAGATGTGGACGCGGGCACCGGCGTCGCGGGCCAGTAAAGCGTCCCTGGCCACGATCGACTCCTCGGCGGCCCGCGGCCAGCCCGCCAATCCCAGCCGGGCGGCATTCGGCCCCTCGTGGGCCACCGCACCAGCGGTAAGTCGGGGTTCCTCGGCGTGCTGGGCGATCAGCACCCCTAGACCCGCGGCGTACTCCAGTGCACGACGCATGACCAGCGGGTCGTGCACACAGATGCCGTCGTCGGAGAACATCCTGACCTGACCGGCACCGGCCGCCATCAGGCCAATCTCGGTCAGCTGCTTGCCGTCCAAGCCCTGAGTGACCGCGCCGACCGGATACACGTCGACCAGTCCGACCTCCTGGCCGCGCCGCCACACGTGGTCGGTAACAACCTGGCTGTCGGCCACAGGGTCGGTGTTGGCCATCGCGAAAACGGCGGTGTAGCCACCGAGAGCCGCTGCAGCCGAACCGGATTCGATGTCTTCGGCATACTCGCGACCAGGCTCCCGCAGGTGAGTATGCAAGTCCACCAGCCCGGGCAGCAGTATCTGACCTTCTGCGTCGATCACCGTCGAACCGGCGGGCGCATCCAATCCGCCTCCGATTGCAGCGATTTGCCCATCAGCGACCAGCACGTCGACCGCGTCCCCCTCGCCGTAAAGGCGGACACCCTTGATCAGGACCGGTGCCGATTCCGGAGCCGTCATACACTCACCGCCTCATCCGTGCCCACCAACAGGTGGAACAGAACTGCCATCCTGACGTGTACGCCGTTGGAGACCTGTTGCAGCACCGCCGATTGCGACGAGTCCGGCACGGAGAAGGAAATCTCCATGCCGCGCAGCATGGGGCCGGGGTGCAGGACCACTGCATGGCCGGGCAGCAGCGCCTGTCGGCGGTCCGATAGGCCGTAGCGGACCGAGTACTCCCGCTCGGACGGGAAGAATCCGCCATTCATCCGCTCCGCCTGCACCCGCAGCATCATTACCGCGTCGGCGGCGGGCAGTTCCGCGTCGAGGTCGTGGGAGACCGTCGCCCCGCCCCAGTCCGCCACCCCCACCGGCAACAGGGTCGGCGGCGCCACCAGGACCACCTCGGCGCCGAGGGTGTTCAGCAGCAGAACATTGGACCGGGCGACCCGGCTATGCAGAACGTCGCCGACGATGACGACCCGGCGACCCTCGATATCGCCCAGGCGTTGACGGATGGTCAGGGCGTCGAGCAGGGCCTGGGTGGGGTGCTCGTGGGTGCCGTCCCCGGCATTGACCACGCAGGGCCCACCCCCGAGTCCCCCGTCCTCCTCCGCTGTCCATTCGGCCAACCGCTGGGCGGCGCCGGAGGCCGGATGCCGGATGATCAACATGTCCGCACCGGCGGCCCGCAGAGTCAGCGCGGTGTCACGAAGCGACTCGCCCTTGGCCACCGAGGATCCCGCCGCGCTCACATTGATGACGTCGGCGCTCATCCACTTGCCGGCCACCTCGAAAGACACCCGGGTGCGGGTCGAGTTCTCGTAGAACATCGTGATGATGGTCCGGCCGCGCAGGGTGGGTAACTTCTTGACCTCGCGGCCCAGCAGTGCCTGGCGGAACCGGTCGGCGTCGTCGAGGATGGCGGTGGCATCGTCGCGGGACAGGTCGGCCGCAGAAAGCAGGTGCCGGACGCTCATCTGACAGGCCCTCCGTCCGGTGCGATCCAGATACCCTCGACCTCATCGTCTTCGGCGAGTCTGACCTTGACGTTCTCACTGCGAGATGTGGGCACATTCTTGCCGACGTAGTCGGCACGGATCGGCAGTTCCCGGTGCCCGCGGTCGACCAGCACCGCCAACTGGACAGCTTTGGGACGGCCGATGTCGCGCAGGGCGTCCAGGGCCGAGCGCACCGATCGGCCCGTGTAGAGAACATCGTCGACGAGGATGACCAAGGCGCCGTCGATGCCCTCGGCCGGGATTGAGGTCTCCTCTAGCGCGCGCGGCGGTTTGAAGTCGAGGTCGTCGCGGTAAAGAGTGATGTCGAGTGCGCCACAGGCGACCGTGACCCCGGAGAACTCTTTGATCTTCGCCGTCAGTCGTCGGACAAGTGTCACTCCGCGGGTGGGTATTCCCAGCAGCACCACCCGGGGCGCTTCGCCGCCGTCGAGAGCAGTTTTCTCGATGATCTGATGGGCGATGCGGGAGACGGTCCGGCCGACATCGGCGGCGGACATCAATTCCCGGTCGACAGTGGCCTCAGGTGTACCGATGGCTACGAGACCTCCTT
Source organism: uncultured Mycobacterium sp. (assembly GCA_964483865.1). Lineage (GTDB taxonomy): Bacteria > Actinomycetota > Actinomycetes > Mycobacteriales > Mycobacteriaceae > Mycobacterium. The sequence continues at coordinate 65,407 of CAZADG010000008.1, forward strand.
CTCCGCCTCTCGGGACGGTTCCTTAAAGGATGTCGGTCGCCGCCAGCGTAGCACCCGGCAGGTCGGCGATCAGCGGGGAGAGTAGGCGGCGCGTCTCGTACGGAAGGCTCAAGACAGCGTCCTTGAACGTGGCCTCATCGGGAAACATCTGCGCCATATCGCGGATGAACCAGAGCACGTCCTGGGGGTCGGCATCTCCGTAGCCGGCGAGGTCCTCCTCCAGCCAAGCCCTCAGATAGGCGAGCACCGCCCTGCGCTCGTCCGCAGGCCAGGAGGGGAACCCGTGGATTCGCAGCCCGGCGAAGATCAACGTTCCGCTCAGCTGTGCTCGCCCTTCACCCGCCAGTAACTCACACAACCGCGGCAGGAAGTGTTTGAAGTCCGCGGCCTCTCCGAAGGTTCCGAGCCCGGCGTTGTTCGCGACCGGGCGCATCTCCTGCACCCCGAGCGCCCGCAGTGGCAGAGGGCGGAGCCCATCCTGCGTCGCCTCGTCGACGCAGTGCGTGCAGCCGAGGTAGCCCTTAAAGCGGGGGTACTTGCCGAACACCCGATAGAGGTCCTCGATCGCGGCGGCTCTCGACGGCACACCAAACCCTACGACGCGGGAGTACGAGCAGCAGCCCGGATTGCGTAGAGTTCCGCCGGTGAATCTTGCCGATAACCGGTCCTCAATCGAGACGGCCGTGGAAGCCGGTTTGCTCTCCGGAGCGGTAACCCTGGTCTGGCACCGCGGAGAAGTGCTGCAGGCCAACGAAATCGGCTACCGCGATGTCGAGGCCAAGTTGCCGATGCAGCGCGACACCATCTTCCGGATCGCATCCATGACCAAACCAGTGACGGTCGCTGCGGCCTTGGCTTTGGCGGAGGAGGGAAAGCTCGCCCTGAACGACCCGGTGACCCGGTGGCTGCCGGAGATGGCCGACATGCGGGTTCTGGTCGACCCCGCGGGCTCGTTGGACGACACGGTGCCGGCCTATCGGGCGATCACCATCGACGACCTGATGACCCACCGCAGCGGGCTGGCGTACTCCTTCTCGGTGCCGGGCCCGATCAGCCGGGCCTACGCCCAGGTGTCGCTGCGCCAGGATCAGGACGACTGGCTGGCCGAGATCGCAGCGCTTCCACTGGTGCACCAGCCCGGCAACCGGCTCACCTACAGCCAGAGCACCGAGGTGTTGGGCATCATCCTGGCCAGGATTGAGGGGACGTCTCTGCATGACGTGCTCACCGAACGGATCTTCCGTCCGCTGAGCATGTCCGACACCGGCTTCTACGTCTCACCCGACAAGCGGGCGCGGACCGCGACCATGTACCGACTCGGCGAGGAGGGCTTGCAGCACGACGCGATGGGCCCCGTCCCGGTCAAGGAACCTGCGTTCTGCCAGGGCGGCGCAAGTCTGGTGTCCACTGCCGACGACTACCTACGATTCGCCCGAATGCTGCTGGGCGGCGGCTCGCTCGACGGTGTGAGGGTGCTCGGCGAGGACTCGGTACGGCTGATGCGAACCGACCAACTCACCGATGAGCAGAAGCGACACCCGTTCCTGGGGATGCCGTTCTGGATCGGCCGCGGGTTCGGCCTGAACCTCTCAGTGGTGACCGAGCCCTCGAAATCCGCACAGTTGTTCGGCCCGGGTGGCCGGGGAACCTTCAGTTGGCCCGGGGCGTACGGCACCTGGTGGCAGGCCGACCCGGAAAACGATCTGATCCTGATCTATCTGATTCAGAATTTTCCGGATCTGACGTCGGCGGCCGCAGCGGTAGCCGGCAACACCGCACTGTCGCGGCTGCAGTCGGTGCAACCCAGGTTCGTCCGGCGCACCTATAAAGCGCTGGCGGTCTAAGCCTCCGGCCGGACCGCCGTCAGGCACCACGAGGCCGCCGGTACCTCGATGCCGTCCGGGCCCCGATGGTGTTCCAGCGCGTCGACGACGGCGGCGATGACCTCGCGGCGGCGGCCCACCTCCGCGCCCAGGAACACCGCACCCAACGGTCCGGCGCTGAGCACCCGCTCGGCGGCCTCGGTGCCGTCGCCCTCGAACACGAACGGGCTTTCCACCGACTCGAGGTAGACGTCATCGAAACCCGCCCGGCGCAACAATGCCGAGGTGGTGTCCGGATCGGCCAGCGAGAACGGTCCCGGAGCGTCCGGATCGGGAAGCGGCGGCCGATCCATGCCGAGTACCTGCATGGCGGTGGCAGTTGTCAGCATCATCCACGGATTGCGGGTCAGGTGCTGCCATACCGACGCCGCGAGCCGTCCGCCGGGGCGCAGCGCACGAAAGATGTTGGCGAAAGCGTTCTTCGGGTCCGGGAAGAACATCAGTCCGAACCGCGAGTGTGCGGCATCGAAGGCTTCTCCCCCGCCCGGGCCGGCCACCAGATCGGCGGTGGCCACGTCAGCCGCCACGGCCACGCCATTGACCTGGGCCGCTGCCATTCGCCGCCGCGCGGCAGCCGCCATCTCCGGGACGACGTCGACGGCCGCGACCCAGCCCTGCGGTCCCACCTCGCCGCCGAGAGCCACCGCCGAGAGACCCGGCCCGCACCCGAGGTCGATCACCCGCTCACCGGGCCCGGCAGCCAGCGCGTGCCGGGCCGCCGTGCCGTGTCGACCCATGGAGGCGTCCAAGGCCTCCGCCTGGCTATCCCAGACGTTGGCGAGAGTGGCGAAATGCTCCTCAGCGTCCATGACCGCGACGTTACGCGCAGGCCTGTACAAGGACTATGCGGTGGGCTCGGACTCTGGCGCCGGCTCCCGCATCGCGCCGGCGGCGGCACGGATTTGCGGCGTCACCAGCATCACCTGCCCGAGCACGCCGTTGACGAAGCCCGGCGACTCGTCCGTCGATAGTTCCTTGGCCAGTTCGACGGCCTCATCCACCGCCACCGGTTCGGGCACATCGTCGGCATGCAGCAGTTCCCACACCGCGACTCGCAGGATCGCGCGGTCAACTGCGGGCAATCGTGCGAGCGTCCATCCCTGCAGGTGCGACGTGATCAGTTCGTCGATGTGCGCGGCATGCTGCGTCACGCCGCGCGCCACACTCACTGTGTAGGGGTTGAGCGCAGACACGTCCTGGTCGGATTCCGCCAGGGCAGCGCGACCATCTGCGACCTCGGCCGGGGACAGCCCCCGGGCCTCGGCCTCGAAGAGCACGTCGATGGCGCGCTTACGGGCCTGGTGGCGGCCTACTTTGCGTTCAGCCACAATCATGCATTGACGCGGCCAAGGTAATTGCCGTCGCGGGAGTCGACCTTGAGCTTGTCGCCGACGTTGATGAACAGCGGCACCTGAATCTCCGCTCCTGTCTCCAACGTGGCCGGCTTGGTCCCGGCGCTGGAGCGGTCACCCTGCAAACCCGGTTCGGTATGTGCGACCAGGAGCTCGACGGTGACCGGCAGTTCCAGGTAGAGCGGGGCGCCCTCGTTGAAAGCGATCTGAACCGGCATGCCTTCGAGCAGGAATCCGGCCGAGTCGCCCACCAACGATTCCGGCAGCGGGTGCTGCTCGTAATCCTCGCTGTCCATGAAGACGAAGTCGCTGCCGTCGCGGTAGAGGTAGGTGGCGTCGCGCCGGTCGACGGTGGCGGTCTCCACCTTGACGCCGGCGTTGTAGGTCTTGTCGACCACCTTGCCGGACAGCACGTTCTTCAGCTTGGTCCGCACGAAGGCCGGACCCTTGCCGGGCTTGACGTGTTGAAACTCGATGATCTGCCAGAGCTGGCCGTCGATGTTCAGCACAAGGCCATTCTTGAAGTCGGCAGTGGTCGCCACGGGGGAAGTTCTCCTCGCGTTGGAGTTCGATGTTCTGCGGCAGCTTACCTGGGCGGAGCTGTCGGACTTTCCGCCCGCGCCTCGCCGGCGGTCCGGACGAACAAGCTTCTCAACGCGAAACCTCCCCGCGGTCAGCCGACGATCGTCAATTCCTTCGGGAACCGAGACAGCAGTTCTGGGCCGTGCGGCCCGACCACCAGGGTGTCCTCGATGCGCACCCCGCCCCGATCGGGGAGGTACACACCGGGCTCCACCGTCACCACTGAACCTGCCCGCAGCACACCGCTCGCCGCGGAATTGATCCCCGGCGCCTCGTGGATCTGCAGGCCGACCCCGTGTCCGAGCCCATGGCCGAAGTTGTCGGCGTACCCCGCGTCGTCGATGATCCGTCGGGCCGCGCCGTCGACCTCGCACAGCGCCGCGCCCCCTTCGGCGGCAGCGACACCGGCGTGCTGCGCGGCGGAAACCAGTGAATAGACGTCCTTCTGCCAGGTCGCCGCCTTACCCAGCACGAAGGTGCGGGTCATATCGGAGTGATAGCCGCCGACGAGGGCGCCGAAGTCGACCTTGACGAAATCCCCGCACGCCAGCACCGCGTCGGTGGGTCGGTGGTGGGGCACCGCGGAGTTGGCGCCGGCGGCGACGATCGTCTCGAATGACGGGCCGTCGGCCCCGTATTCGAGCATCAGAGCCTCAAGGTGACGGGCCACCGCCTTTTCGCTACGACCCGCCCGCAAGCCGCCGGTTTCGACCAGTGCGGCCAACGCCGCGTCGGCGGCCTCGCATGCCAGTCTGATCAGCGCGACCTCGCCGGCGTCCTTGACCTCCCGCAACGCCTCTACGGCGCCCGACGTGCGTACCAACTCGCCAGGTTGGTCGGCCAACTCGGCGGACAAGGCATCGAACCCATCCACCGTCACGACGTGGCTTTCGAAGCCGATCCGCCGCGCGCCGGCAGCCGCCGCCCGCTTTACCAGGTGGCGACCACACGCCCGCGTGATCGCCGTCTGCAGGTCAGGCGCCTGCCGGGCCGCTTGCGTGCGATAGCGGGAGTCAGTAGCCAAAACCGGCGCCGTGTCGTCTGCGAATACCATCAGCGACGCGTTCGACCCGGTGAAGCCGGTCAGATACCGCACATTGACCAGGTCGCTCACCAGAAATGCGTCCAGGTCATCGGCGGCCAGACACGCCGCCAACCGGTCCCTACGTTGGCAATGTGTCACGGTGGGTGACGGTACTCGCTAGGCTGATGCCCCATGACGACGTGGTTGCCGCGCGGACTGGTGTTCGCGATCGGGATGGTAGTGCTCAGGCTGGTCCAGGGCAGTCTCATCAACGCCTCCCCCACCAACGCCGGAACCATCAGTTTCGCCCTGTGCGCGGTGTTCGGCGTTGCCGCCCTCATCTGGGGCCTGCTGGACGGTCTGGCCGACGCCCGGGCCAACGAGGACCCCGACCGCCGCCGCGACCTGTCGATGCGCTGGCTGCTGGCCGGCCTGGTTGCCGGAGTGGCCAGCGGGTTATTGACCTGGTTGATCTCGCTCTTCTACCACGCGGTGTATGTCGACGGCCTCGCCTCGGAACTCATCGTGTTCCCCGCCTTCACCGCGCTGCTGGTGTTCATCCCGGCGACGTTCGGCTCCGCTCTGGGCCGCTGGCTGGTGGACCGCACGCGGCCGCCGAAGCCGCGCCAACGGATGCCTGGGTCTCCCCGCGACGACGTCTTCGCGGCTGCTCTCGCCGAGGATCCGGCGGCCAAGTTCGCCGGAACCGAACGCCGGGAGGAGAACTGGCGCCAGGAATACCGGGAAGCCAACCGGGAACGCCATGAAGAAATTGAGCGACGCATTCACGACCACGAACGCGAGGAGCGCTAGCTCTCAGCGGCCAGGTACCGCAACGCCAGCAGGTAGCCCCGCACGCCCAACCCCACGATCACCCCGGTAGCTATGCCGCTGAGGTAGGAGTGGTGCCGGAACTCCTCGCGCTTGTGCACATTGGAGATGTGCACCTCAATGAGCGGTGCACGCAACTCGGCACAGGCGTCCCGTAACGCGATCGAGGTGTGGGTGAGCCCGCCGGCGTTGAGGATCACCGGATCGCCGGCGTCGACCGCCGCATGGACCCAGGCGATCAGCTGTGCCTCGCTGTCGCTCTGCCGCACCACTGCGGACAGGCCTAGTTCGGCGGCTTCGGCTTCGATCAACGCCACCAGATCATCGTGGGTGGTGTGGCCGTACACCTCCGGTTCGCGTCGGCCCAGACGGCCCAGGTTCGGGCCGTTGAGGACGAGGACCGTTGTCACTGGCTTGATACCTCCGCGTAGGCGGCCGCCAATAGAGCCGGGTCCGGCCCCTCCAGGCGGCCGGGTTTAGCCAACCCGTCGAGAACCACGAATCGCAATGTCCCCGAACGAGTTTTCTTGTCCCCTGCCATGTACTTCAGCAGATCGGGAAGCGCATCGGCGTCGTAGGTCACCGGCAGGCCCAGCGCAGTGAGGACATCGCGGTGGCGCCGCACCGAAGCATCGTCGAGGCGGCCCGCGAGCCGGGCCAACTCGGCTGCATAAACCAGGCCGACGGAGACCGCGGCACCGTGGCGCCACCGGTAGCGCTCCCGGCGTTCGATCGCATGCGCCAGGGTGTGGCCGTAGTTGAGGATCTCGCGCAAGGACGATTCCTTCTCGTCGGCGGACACCACATCGGCTTTGACCTGGATCGCCCGGCGGACCAGTTCGGGCAGCACCGCTCCGGTCGGGTCGAGCGCCGCATTCGGGTCGGCCTCGATCAAGTCCAAGATCACCGGGTCGGCGATGAAGCCGGCTTTGACGATCTCGGCCATCCCCGCGACCAGCTCGTTGCGGGGCAACGTTGCGAGCAGGTCGAGATCCACCACCACAGCGGCGGGCTGGTGGAAGGCACCGACGAGGTTCTTGCCCGCATCGGTGTTGATCCCGGTCTTCCCGCCGACGGCGGCGTCGACCATGGCCAGCAGAGTGGTCGGGACGTGGACGATGTCCACTCCGCGCAACCAGGTGGCCGCGGCGAAGCCGGCGACGTCGGTCGCCGCACCCCCGCCGAGGCTGACGATGGCATCCTTGCGTCCCACCCCGATCCGGCCGAGGACCTCCCAGATGAAACCAACCACCGGCAGGTCCTTACCCGCCTCGGCGTCGGGCAATTCGATCCGATGGGCGTCAACTCCGCTCACCGACAACTGCTTCCGTATCGCCTCGGCGGTGTCGGTGAGCGCAGGCTGGTGCAGAATCACGACCTTGTGCCGCGACCCGAGCAACTCGCCGACGGTGCCGAGCAAACCGGATCCGATGATCACCGGGTAGGGCGGGTCGACGTTGACGTCGATGGTCACCAGATCACTCACTTGCGTGCTCCAGCTCGGCGGGCCAGGGTTGCCGGGGTCACCGGACCTTCCTCAATCGGTGAGGCGGTTACGGCCGGCGAATAGTCGACTTGCGCAGCCGGTGCACTGCGGCGCCCATCGCCGTCTGCGCTACGCCGCCACGGCGGCCGACGGCGACGCGACGGCTGCGGATTCTCAAGCCGGCCAACGATATAGCGGACGACGGCACCGGGGTTGCGCCGATTGGTGTTGATCCTGACGGTGGCCACGCGGCGGTAGAGCGGCACACGCTGACCCATCAGCTCGCGGTACTTCTCGGCCCGGTCAGGTCCGGCCAGCAGCGGCCGCACCGTGCTGCCACTGGTCCTGCGCACCCCTTCGGCCGCACTGATCTCCAGATACACCACGGTGTGGCCGGCCAGCGCTTCGCGTACCCCCGGGGTGGTGACCGCTCCCCCGCCCAGCGACAGGATTCCGTCGTGATCACGGAGCGCCTCGCGAATGACCTCTTCTTCCACGCGCCGGAAACCGGGTTCGCCATCTTCGGCGAAGATTTCGGCAATGGTGCGGCCGGTGCGGCGTTCGATCTCTGCGTCGGTGTCCAGCAGTGCGATTCCCATGGCTTTGGCGAGCCGCCGCCCTATGGTCGACTTTCCCGAACCGGGGAGCCCGATCAGCACGGCCTTCGGTGCCATCACGCTATCCCGACAGCCGAACCGCCTTCGCGCGCGGCGATCTCCTGCAGATAGCCCTCGATGTTGCGGCGGGTCTCAGCCAGCGAGTCGCCGCCGAACTTCTCCAGCGCGGCGCGAGCCAGCACCAACGCAACCATGGCTTCCACCACCACACCGGCAGCCGGCACCGCGCAGACATCGGAGCGCTGGTGAATCGCCACTGCGGCTTCACCGGTGGCCATGTCAACGGTGGCCAACGCGCGCGGGACCGTCGAGATGGGCTTCATGGCGGCCCGCACACGAAGCGGCAGGCCGTTGGTCATCCCGCCCTCCAATCCCCCTGCCCGGTTGGTGGAGCGCAGCACACCGTCGGGGCCGGGGAACATCTCGTCGTGGGCGCCGGTGCCGCGCCGCCGGGCGGTCTGGAATCCGTCGCCGATCTCCACACCCTTGATGGCCTGGACACCCATCACCGCGGCAGCGAGTTGGCTATCGAGGCGATTCTCGCCGCTGGTGAAGGAGCCCAGGCCGATGGGCAGACCGTGCGCGACGATTTCGACGACCCCGCCCAGGGTGTCGCCGTCCTTCTTGGCGGCTTCGATTTCGGCGATCATCGAGGCCTCGGCGGCGGCGTCGAACGCTCGCACCGGGCTTTCGTCGATCCGCGGCAGGTCCGCAGGACCGGGCGGAGGCCCGTCGTAGGGATCGGAAGCGCCGATCGAGACCACGTGCGAGAGCACCTCGACGCCGAATGCCTGTCGCAGGAAGGCCCGGGCGATCGTTGCTGCCGCCACCCGGGCGGCCGTCTCCCGGGCGCTGGCACGCTCGAGGACCGGGCGGGCGTCGTCGAAGCCGTACTTCATCATGCCGGCGTAGTCGGCGTGACCGGGGCGGGGCCGGGTCAGCGGGGCGTTTCGGGCGACGTCGAGATCGGCTGCGGCTACCGGGTCCGAAGCCATCACCGTCTCCCACTTGGGCCACTCGGTATTGCCGATCTCGATGGCGATCGGACCGCCCAGGGTGCTGCCGTGCCGCACCCCGGCGAGCACGGTCACCTCGTCCTGCTCGAATTTCATCCGGGCGCCCCGGCCGTACCCGAGCCGGCGGCGGGCCAGTTGGGCGGCGATATCGGCGGAGTTCACCTCGACACCGGCCACCATGCCTTCGACCACGGCTACCAGCGCGCGGCCGTGAGATTCCCCGGCGGTGATCCATCGCAACACGGGTTCATCTTCCCATGTCGGCGACGTCTGACCCAATCTGGCGGGTCACGGTGGGGGGTCGCGATTCAGAGCACTGCCAGCGCTGCGGCGAGCAGACTCGCCACGCACATCGACGGTCCGTGCGGGATTACCCGGCCGCGGCAGCGCAAGGCGGCCACCGTACCGGCCGCGGCGGTCAGCATCGGCGCGCCGAACGCTGCGATCAACCACACCGCTATTCCAAGTGCACCGGTCAGCGCGCCGAGAGCGATCGCCAGTTTCACGTCGCCACCGCCGAGCCCGGCCGGGTCGATGAGGTGAACCATCAGGTAGAGACCGCCGAGCGCGGTCGCACCCAACAGGGCCGGCAGCCCCCGCCCGAAGCCGGCCGCAACCAGCAGAAGGAGCACGGCGCCGGGAACGGTGAGAACGTTGGGCAGCCTGCGCTGCCGCACGTCCACAACGGAGAGTGCAGCCGCCCACACCACCACCGCTGCGCAACACAGGGGCTCGATGACAGCCACGCCGCCGGACGCTAGCCCAACGCGGCCGCCATTTGCTGTCGGGGCGCCGGTCGGCCTGTGAATTGTTCAACCTGGCTGAACGCCTGATGCAGCAGCATCTGCAGTCCGCTGATCACCTCGCCGCCGGCCGCGGAGACGGCCTGGGCCAACGGGGTCGGCCACGGGTCGTAGATCGCGTCGAGGAGCAGCGGAACCCGGGCCAGCCTGTCAGCCAGGCCGGCTGCCGCATCGGCCGGGATGGTGCTGACCAGTACGTCGGCCCCATCGGCGACATCGCGCAGATCCGGGTCGGAGACATCGCAGAATGTGGTCTCGAGCCCCAACCGGGATCCGAGTTCGAGCAGTCTCGCGGCTTTGTCGCGGCTGCGCGCAGCCACGGCGAGGTGCGTCACGCCCAAGCCTGCTAAGGCCACCACCGCCGCCGGTGCGGTACCGCCCGAGCCGAGCACGACGGCGCGACGTAGACCGCTGCGGCGGCCCAACGCACCTGAGACGCCATCGACATCGGTGTTGTCCGCCCGCCACCCGGTCTCGGTGCGGACGAGAGTGTTGGCCGAGCCGACGAGTTCAGCCCTTTCGGTGCGCTCGCTGGCGAACTCCAGAGCCGCGAACTTACCCGGCATGGTCACTGACACCCCTACCCATTCCGGGCCGAAACCTGCTACCAGAGCGGGCAATTCGTGGGCCGCGCACTCGATTCGCTGGTAGGTCCAGTCATCGAGACCCAGGGCCCGGTAAGCCGCAAGGTGCAATTGCGGCGACCGTGAGTGCGCGACCGGCGAGCCCAGGACGGCGGCCTTGCGGGCGTTCATCGCCCGGAACCGATTGGGCTCTTCACTGCGTTCATCGCCCGGAATTC
>CAZADG010000008.1:75902-83009 GCA_964483865.1 uncultured Mycobacterium sp.
GCGTTCATCGCCCGGAACCGATTGGGCTCTTCACTGCGTTCATCGCCCGGAATTCAAGAACCCGCTTTCCAGCGCTTTGTCCCGGTTCGCCAGATGCTCCTGGTAGTCACTGGTGAACAAGGTGGTGCCGTCGGAGTCAATCGTCACGAAATACAGCCAGTCCCCCGCCTCGGGCTGCTCGGCAGCCCGCAACGCCTCCGCGCCCGGCGAGCAGATCGGCGTGGCCGGTAGACCGGGCTTCGCGTAGGTGTTCCACGGCGTCTCTTTTGCCCGGTCTTCGTCAGTGGTGGCGACTTCCTGCCGGTCGAGCGGGTAGTTCACCGTCGAGTCGAATTCCAGCCGGTCGTAGTCGCTGCCAAGCCGGTTGTAGATGACGCGGGCCACCTTGGCGAAGTCGGCGGGCTGCGCCTCCTTCTGAACGAGTGAGCCGACGATCAGCACCTCGTAGGGGGAGATGTTCAGGCCCTTCGCCGCATCCAGAATGCCGCCCTTGACGTACTGCGCAGCGCTGTCACCGACGAGCTTTGCCAGGATCTCCTTCGGCGACGAGGACGGATTGATATTCCAGGTACCCGGCGCGATCAGACCTTCGAGCCGACGGTGACTCTGGCCCATCACCCCGGCACCCTTCAACGCCCAGTCCGGCACATTGAGGGACTCCAGCGTCCCCTCCTCCGAAGCGGCTCTGAGGTCTGTGGCCGACAGGCATTTCTTGTCTCCGTTGAGCTCCACGCAGCTGGCATCGGCGATGAGAGAAAAGATGCCGGGGTTCACCGCGCCCGACCCGATGGCGGTGATGTCGTCGAGCTGCTTGCCCTCCGGGATGACCAGCTTGCCCACCCGAGACTTGGGATCGGTCAGCATCTGCACCGCGGTCGCCGCCGGGATCTGGGTGCGCAGCTTGTAGTAACCGGGCTGGATGGCGGCCAGTTCGGCGTTGCCCGACGCAGCGCCGATGAACATCCCGACGTCGGCGATGACGTCCTTGTTCACCAGGTTCTGCGCAATCACCGATCCGGAGTCACCGGGGTGCACCTCCACGACGATGTCTTCCCTGCCATCACCGGTGTAGTCACTGGGCATCTTCGGTCCGCCGAAAAGTTTGGGACCCAGCAGCCAGGCACCCACTGCGGCAGCAGCAACCAGGCCGAGCAGGACGACAAGTCGGCCCTTACCGTTGGGCCTGCCGGTGGAACGCTGTGCACCGGTCCGCGCGGCGCCAACCGCCCGGGGCTCGGCGCGCTCACGCGCCTCTTCGGGATTCACGTCGTCGGGCATCTCACTCTTTCAGCTGTTCTAGCCGCGGCGCGGCGTTGATCGGTTTGAGAGCCGCATTGCGGCGAGAGTCCAGCCACCCTTGCAGGATTGCCACTGCGGCGGCCTGGTCGATTTTGTCCCTTTGCTGTTTGGCACGAACCCCTGCCTCGCGCAGGGACCGCGCCGCGCCGACGGTGGTGAGCCGCTCATCGGCGAACCGGACCGGCACCGGGCTGATCTTCCCGGCGAGCGCCTCACCGACCGCCACCGCATCCTGAGCAGAGCTTCCAGCCCGGTCCGCCAAAGTGCGCGGCAACCCGACCACCACCTCGACCACGTCATTCTCCCCGACCAGTGCCGCCAGTCGGCGCACATGCGCACCGCTGCGGTCGCGCCGCACCGTCTCCACCGGAGTGGCCAGGATCCCGTCAGGATCGCTGACCGCGACCCCGATACGCACCGTTCCGACGTCGACGCCAAGCCGACGACCCCGGCCAGGGTCGTCTGTCCCAGGCCGGTCCGGCAGGCGGTCGGTCATCATCACCACGTCATCATCAGTGCTGGGCCAACTCCGCGCGGACGGCAGCCAGTGCAGCGTCGATACCGGCCGGGTCCTTACCCGAGCCCTGTGCCAGATCGGCCTTCCCGCCACCCCGTCCACCGACGGTGGCCGCCAACACGCCGATCAGGTCGTTGGCCCGAACCCCGGCGCCCTGAGCAGCGTCGTTGGTCGCGACCACAAACGGGACAGACGGACCGTCGTCGCCCGCAGGACCTTCAGCGATCAGGACCACAACACCCGGCTCCGAGCCGAGCCGGCTCCGGATGTCGCCGACCAGCGACCGCAGGTCCGCGGCGGTCATGCCCGCTGGCATCTGCTTGGCCACGAGGCGCACCTTACCGACCCGTTCGGCGCCTGCCGCGGCATTACCGGCCGAAGCGCGTGCCGAGGCCAGTCGGGCGCGATCCAATTCCTTCTCGGCGGCCTTGAGCCGATCCACCAACGTCGCGACCCGCGCCGGAACCTCCTCGGAGGGCACTTTGAGCGATGACGCCAGACCGGCCATCAGAGCGCGTTCCTTGGCAAGGTGCCGAAAAGAGTCCAAACCCACGTACGCCTCCACCCGGCGCACCCCCGAACCCACCGACGACTCGCTGAGGATGGCGATCGGGCCGATCTGAGCGGAGTTGTGGACGTGGGTGCCGCCGCAGAGTTCCAGCGAGAACGGTCCCCCGATCTCCACCACCCGCACCCGGTCGGGGTACTGCTCGCCGAACATCGCCATCGCACCCATTGCTTTGGCCTTGTCGAGTTCAGTGGTGAAGGTGTTCACCGGGAAATCTGCCTGCACTGCTTCGTTCGCGACTTCCTCGACCTGATTGCGCTGCTCCTCGGTGAGCGCGCTCTGCGAGTTGAAATCGAAGCGCAGATACCCGGGCCGGTTCAGCGAGCCCGCCTGAACTGCGTTGGGTCCCAACACTTGTCGAAGCGCCGCATGAACCATGTGGGTGCCGGAGTGGCCCTGGGTGGCGCCACGGCGCCAACCTGGATCCACCGACACGCTGATGGTGTCACCTTCGACGAACTCACCCGACTCGACATTGACGCGGTGCACCCACAGGGTCTTGCCGATCTTCTGGACGTCGGTGACGGCGGCTTTAGCCGACTCCCCCGAGCCAGTACCGGCGATCCAGCCGATATCAGCGATCTGGCCGCCGGACTCGGCGTAGAGCGGGGTGCGGTCGAGCACGATCTCCACCCGCTCCGGTGGGACCGATTCGGAGTGCACCCGTGCGTGGTGGGCCACCACCGGCACCCGCTTGCCGTCGACGAAGATCCCCAGGATCCGGGCCTGCGAGGTCAGCTCATCGAAGCCGGTGAATTCGGTGGGCCCAGCGTCGACCAGTTCACGGAAGGCCGAGAGGTCGGCGTGCGCGTGCTTGCGGGCGGCGGCGTCGGCTTTGGCCCGGCGACGCTGCTCGGCCATCAACTCGCGGAAACCCAGTTCGTCGACCGTGAGACCGGCCTCGGCAGCCATCTCAAGAGTCAGTTCGATCGGGAACCCGTAGGTGTCGTGCAAGGTGAAGGCATCGGAGCCGCCCAGCATTGTGCTACCCGCCGAGCGGGTGGCAGAAGCGGCCTCCTCGAACAGCTTCGAGCCCGAGGCCAAGGTGCGGTTGAAGGCGGCTTCCTCGGCAATTGCGATGCGGTTGATCCGATCGAAGTCCGCGGCAAGTTCCGGGTAGGACGGACTCATCGCGTCGCGCACGGTCTCCATCAACTCGCCGACGATCGGCCGTTCGATACCGAGAAGCTTTGCCGCACGGACGATTCGGCGCAGGAGACGGCGCAGGACGTAGCCGCGGCCCTCGTTGGATGGGGTGACGCCGTCACCGATGATGATGGCCGCGGTCCTGGTGTGGTCGGCGATGACGCGGTAGCGGACATCGTCGGCGGTAGTGCCCAGGCCGTAGCCCCGGGGCGCGTATTCGGCGACCTTGTCGATCACCGGTCGCATGAGGTCGGTCTCGTAGACGTTGTCGACGTCCTGCAGCAGGCAGGCGATGCGCTCCACACCCATCCCGGTGTCGATGTTCTGGCGTGGGAGGGGCCCGAGGATCTCGAAATCCTCCTTGCTGGTGCCTTCGCCACGCTCGTTCTGCATGAACACGAGGTTCCAGATCTCGATGTAGCGGTCCTCGTTGGCCTCCGGGCCGCCTTCGATTCCGTAGGCGGGGCCGCGGTCGAAATAGATCTCCGAGCACGGTCCGCACGGTCCGGGAATGCCCATCGACCAGTAATTGTCGGCCATTCCGCGCCGCTGGATTCGCTCCGGCGGCAGCCCGGCCACTTCCTGCCACAACTGGACGGCCTCGTCGTCGTCGTAGAAGACGGTGGCCCACAGTCTTTCCGGGTCGAACCCGTAGCCGCCCTCGGCGACGGGCTTGGTCAGCAGAGACCAGGCCAGTTCGATGGCCCGGCGCTTGAAGTAGTCGCCGAAGGAGAAATTGCCCGCCATCTGGAAGAAGGTGTTGTGCCGGGTGGTGATGCCGACCTCGTCGATGTCCGGAGTGCGGATGCACTTTTGGATACTGACGGCGGTGTCGTAAGGGGGCGTGCGCTGGCCCAGGAAGAACGGGACGAACTGCACCATGCCGGCGTTGACGAACAACAAGTTGGGATCGTCGAGGATCACCGAGGCGCTGGGCACCTCTGTGTGACCTGCATCAACGAAGTGATCCAGGAACCGTTTCCTGATCTCATGGGTCTGCACGGGTGGGCTCGTCCTCGTTTTTCGGGTGCTTGGCGTTGGCTCGTGCTCGTGGGGCACCGGAGCATCGACCGCCCCACATTACCGGCTCACCCGCTCAGGAAGCTGAGCCCGACCTCACCAGCACTGCGGCTGCCGACCCCACGGAGCACCCGGGCAGTGAACCGGTGGCGGTGCCGGGGGCTGCCCCTGGGTGCCGATCAGATCGACGTAGGCGATGACGTAGACGATGTCGAATTGGCGATCGCCGGGTTGCAAGGGCACGGACGTGGCCTGAGTCAGTGCTTGCGTCGGATGATGGCGCGCAGTTTTCCCAGACGGCTGGCGATCTCCCGTTCGGCGCCGTGTGTGGTGGGCCGGTAGTAGTCGGTTCCCACAAGATCGTCGGGCGGATACTGCTGGGCCACAACACCGTCTGGGTCGTCATGGGGATAGCGGTAGCCCTGGGCATTTCCCAGTTTGGCGGCACCCGAGTAATGCCCGTCGCGAAGGTGGGCGGGTACCAGCCCCGCTTTTCCGGCGCGGATGTCGCTCATCGCTGCGCTCAGCGCGGTGGTGACGGCGTTGGATTTCGGCGCGGTCGCCAGATGGACGGTGGCGTGCGCGAGGGTCAGTTGGGCCTCAGGCATCCCGATCAGCGCAACGGTCTGCGCTGCTGCCACCGCGGTCGGGAGCGCGGCCGGGTCGGCCATGCCGACGTCCTCGCTCGCCAGAATCACCAACCGGCGAGCGATGAATCGGGGGTCCTCCCCCGCAACCAGCATCCGGGCCAGGTAGTGCAGAGCGGCGTCCACATCGGATCCACGGACGGACTTGATGAAGGCACTGACGACGTCGTAATGCTGGTCGCCGTCGCGGTCATAGCGGACCGCCGCACGGTCCAGCGACTGCTCAACAGCCTCCACCGTGATAGCTCCACCGCGGGCGCCTGCCGATTCGGCGGCGACTTCGAGCGCGGTCAGCGCCCGCCGCGCGTCGCCCGCGGCGAGTTGGACCAACAGCTCGAACGCTTCATCCTCGACGATGACCGCCCCGTTGAGTCCACGCGGATCGTCGACGGCCCGCTGCACGACGATGCGGATGTCTTCGGGGCTCAGCGGCTTGAGTTGCAGAATGAGCGACCGCGACAGCAGTGGTGCGACGACGGAAAAGGACGGGTTCTCGGTTGTTGCTGCAACCAAAAGCACCACCCGGTTCTCCACAGCGGCCAGCAGGGCATCTTGCTGGGTCTTGGAGAAGCGGTGCACCTCGTCGATGAACAGCACCGTCTGATTTCCGTATGCGGCGGCGCGGCGAGCCTCGTCGATGACCGCCCGGACTTCCTTCACCCCCGCCGAGAGCGCGGAGAGCGCCTCAAACCGTCGGCCGGTGGCGTGCGAAACCAGCGAGGCGATTGTGGTCTTCCCCGTGCCCGGCGGCCCGTAGAGGATCACCGAGGCCGCACCAGAGCCTTCCACGAGACGACGCAACGGCGACGCCGGACCAAGCAGGTGACCTTGGCCGACCACCTCGTCGAGAGCGGCCGGGCGCATCCGCACCGCCAGCGGCGCCGAATCCGGCGCTACGGCGGGCGGGTCATCGCCCGGGACCTCGAAGAGGCTGTCCGACATGCCTCAAGGCTTACCACGGGTGGCTCGGGTCCCCTGCGATGCCAGGAAGAGTCGCGCAGGCAGATCCGCCTGCCAGTGAAATTCTCAGTCTGTGAACTGGTGTCACGCCTGTGTGTCTCAGCTCCAAGGCCGCGGACCGCGCGCCGTCGGTAATCGTCGGGCACTCACGGTTTGGGCAACAGACCGAGATGCTTGCCGACAGGTCCTGCCGGCAAGCTTGGCGGCGGCATCAATCAGGCACTCCGGAACATCATGGCGGCCAGTACCGCGGAAACCTCGCGAATCGGCTTTATCCACGCTAAAGGGGCTGATTCCGACACTCATTCCGCGTAGGCGGAAGCGGCGGGAATGCACCAACCTGGGCTACCCCTCCGGGCGGCTTCAGGCCGATCACGGAACTTTTGCCGAAACCTTGCGAGGCAAACAACCAGGTGACTAACTTGATGGGCCTAACCGGAACAAAAGACGACCTAGCGGCTGGAGAGGCTGCGAGATTGCCGCAACGGCCATGAGCCAGAGCGGATTTCGGCAGCCCGACGGTTTCGACTGCTGCGTACCCCTCGGGTTCACGATGCCGTCTTGCTGGGACGGCACGCGAAAGGGAGCACCTGTGGCAGACAAGACCCCCAATCAACCTCTCAACATTGTCGACAATGTCGTCGACCGGGCGTACACGGTCCAGCGACTGGTGGAGACGCCCGTGGAGAAGGTTGTCGACAAGCCGGTAACCCTTGAACGGATTATTGAGCGGCTGGTAGTCGACACCGTGGACAAGGTGGTCGACAAGCCGGCTCAGGTCTCTCGCATGGTCGAACGCCCGGTCGTTACGGTGGTCGACGAGGTTGTCGACAAGCCGGTCAAGATCAACCGCCAGCTCGAACGCCCCGTCGTCACCGTGGTCGACACGGTGGTGGACAAGCCGGTCAAGATCAACCGCCAGCTCGAACGCCCCGTCGTCACCGTGGTCG
>CAZADG010000008.1:83109-84108 GCA_964483865.1 uncultured Mycobacterium sp.
TGGTGGACAAGCCGGTCAAGATCAACCGCCAGCTCGAACGCCCCGTCGTCACCGTCGAAGACACCGTCGTCGACAAGCCGCACAAGGTCACTCGCCTCGTCGAACGACCCGTCGTCACCGTCGAAGACACCATCGTCGACAAGCCGCACAAGGCCAACCGCCTCGTCGAACGACCCGTCGTCACCGTCTTGGACACCGTCGTCGACACGCCGCACAAGGCCAACCGCCTCGTCGAACGACCGGTGGTGACAGTGGTCGATGAGGTGGTCGAGAAGGCCCACAGCGTCAGTCGGACGATCGAGAGGCCGGTAGTGACGGTGACGGACAACGTCGTCGACAAACCGGTTCAGATTCAGAGACTGGTCGAGCGTCCGGTGGTCAATATCCTGGACAAGATCACCGACAAGTCAATCGACGTTCAGAGACTGGTGGAGAAGCTCGTGGTCTCGGTCGTGGACCGCATTGAGGACCGCCCGCAGCAGATCGAGCGGCTGGTGGAGCGTTTGATCGTCGAGGTTCACGACAATGTGGTCGACAAGCCGGTGACTGTGCAACGGCTGATCGAGCGGCCGGTCGTCAACATCGTCGACAAGGTCGTCGAGGTTCCGGTCAATCGTGTTGTCGAGCGGGTGGTCGAGAAACCGGTCGAGAAGGTCATCACAAAGGTCGTGGAGAAGCCGGTCGAGAAGATCGTCGAGAAGGTCATCGAGGTTCCGGTCGAGAAGATCGTCTATAAGACCGTCGAGAAGCCGGTGGAGCGAATCGTCGAGATCACCGTCGAGAAGCCAGTCGTCAAAGTCGTGGAAAAAATTGTCGAGGTCACCGTCGAAAACATCGTCGAAAAGATCGTCGAGAAGCCCGTCGACCGCATCGTCGAAAAGATCGTCGAGAAGCCCAACATCATCGAGAAGATCGTCGAACGCCCTGTGGACCGGGTCGTCGAGAAGATCGTCGAGAAGCCCAACATCGTCGAAAAAGTCATCGAGAAGCCCGTCGACC
>CAZADG010000008.1:84208-86749 GCA_964483865.1 uncultured Mycobacterium sp.
GTCATCGAGAAGCCCGTCGACCGCATCGTCGAAAAGATCGTCGAGAAGCCCAACATCGTCGAAAAGATCGTCGACCGTCAGGTTGACCGGGTGGTCGAGAAGGTCGTCGAGCGGCCGCGGATTGTCGAGAAGGTGGTTGACCGGCCCGTCGAGAAGGTGCTGGAGAAGATGGTTACCAGCCCGGTGCTCGTCGAGAAGGTCGTTGAGCGAGAGGTTGAGTACGTCCAGGAAGTGCTCGTCGAGAAGCCGGTCGAGACCCGCATCGAGAAGATCGTCGAGAAGCCGGTGTACGTCGAGGTGGAGAAGATCGTCGAGAAGCCGGTCGAGCGGATCGTCGAGATCGTGGTCGAGAAGCCGGTGATCGTCCACAAGTACGTCGAGAAGGAAGTCCAGCGGGTGGTGGAGCACGGCGCCGAGGAGATGCACGTGACTCGGCGCTTCCTGGGCAAAACCGAGGACGTCGAAGCTCAGTTCATCGAGCGGGGCACCCGCGAGGTGGAGTGGGTGGAGCGTGCCACCGGCGAGCATCCTGACGATGACATCGTCGGCGACGAGTCCGCGGTGTTCCGGGCCAGCGAGGCCTATATCGCTGATCCCAGCGACCCCCGCTACCGGAAGGATGATCCGCGGCACCGTCGGCCCTGACGGCCGGCGCCGCGCAGCATGACGCCGGGGCGGTCGAATCCCCCTCCCGCCTCGGCGTCATCCACTGTTCGGGAGACGCACACACCCCAAACCAATACAGTCAGCCCCAACCAGATACCCGTAAGGGAAAACACCTGAAGGAGTTAGCAAGTGACACCAACTGTGTCGCCGCGTCGCCGTGGCGCCTCGCTCGCGTTGGGCGGGATTTTCGTGGTGGCCGGCACCATGCTGGCCAGCCCGAATATCGCATTCGCCGCACCGTCGAGTGAGGCGGTCAGCGCGATCGACGAGAAGGCCACCAGTTTCAACGCCGAGCAACCCCAGGTGGGTCTGGGAGCCCCCACTGGCGAAGCCCAGGACGTTAAGGGCGGCGCGATGCGTATGTACGACGGTGGCGCCATCTACTACTCGGAAGACACCGGCGCACACGTGATGTACGGCGCCATCCTCGATCGGTACACAGCGCTCGGCGGACCCGAGGGAAGCGGCTTGGGTTTCCCGAAAAATGACGAGAGCGACACCGGGGACGGGGTCGGCCGATTCAATGATTTCTCCCTGCCCGAGGGCGCCTCGATCTACTGGAACCCGCAGCAGGGCGCCTCTGTGATCAAGGGCAAAGTTCTGGAGGCCTGGCGGCAGTCCGGTGGGATCACCGGTCCATTCGGTTACCCGAGTGCTGACGTGTCCGATATCGGCGGCGTTCAGACCGGCAAGTTCGTCGGCCCTGACGGCACGGAGATCCAGTGGTCCAAGGCGGCCGGCCTGGTGACCATCCCGGCCGCACTGGCCGGCACGATCCCCGGGTTCGGCGCAGAAGGGACCACTTCAGTGAGCAAGCCAAGCGACACCGCACCCTCGGCGCCCTCGGTGGAGAAGAAGGGCGGCTTCAAGTGGTGGTGGCTGATCCCGATCCTGGGCCTGCTAGGTCTGCTGGCCTTCCTGCCACGGCTGTTCCGCAAGCCCGTCGAAGCCGAGCCCGTGAAGGTTGCCCCGCGTCCGGTTCCGGAGGTCAAGAAGATCGTCACGCCTCCGCCTGCCCCGCGTCCGGCCCCGGTTACGCCGATGGCGCCGCCGGCCCCCAATCCGATCATCAAGGCTCCGACGCCTCCTCCTCCGCCGCCGCCTCCGCCGGCGCCGCCAGCGCCCAAGCCGGTCGTCATGGCTCCGACTCCTCCCCCGCCGCCGCCGGCCCCCAAGCCACTCGTACGGCCGGTTGAGCACATCCGCGAGGAGATTCGAGAGGTCAAGGCGGAGATCAAGGAAGAGGTCCGCGAGGTCAAGGCCGAGATCCATCAGGCCGTGCACCACGAGCCTGAGACGGTGATCAAGTACGAGTCCCACACTCCGGCGGAGACCACCATCAAGATCACTTACGAGAACAATGCGGTCGGCGACGACCAGGAGAGCCGGGCGGACAAGAGTGACCTGACGCCGGATCGCCTGCAGGAGTGATCTCTTTCAGACACTGAAGGCGATAACCACCACGAGAAGGAGAGAATATGGAACTGCTACTCGGCGCCCTGGGCGGTCTGCTCGGCGGTAACGCGGCCGGTGCGGCCAAGAACAACCTCGGGGTAGGCGGCAATAGCATCACCGGTGCGCTGGGCGGTCTTCTCGGGGGCGGCTTGGCGGGCAACCTGCTCAGCGGCGGTGGAGACGTCGCCAACATTCTCGGTGGGATCGGCGGCGGTGGTATCGCGGGCGCGATACTGACCGCCATCGTCGGCGCAATCATGAAGGGCCGCAAGGCTTAACGGCACCGAACAACGAATAACCCGGCACGCGGCATCCGCCTCGTGCCGGGTTATTCGTTTCTGTCTAGGCGTTGACCGAGGACGCCTGCAGAGGCTCACTCGAACCAGTGGGTAAACACTCCTGCTGCGCACCCCGGATTAC
>CAZADG010000009.1:0-46685 GCA_964483865.1 uncultured Mycobacterium sp.
CGGGAATGCTCACAGTCTGCGCTTACACCCACTTCACCCCGGTCTCTTACGGGGATGGCGAGGGTTACGAGGCCGATCTGGTTCGCGCGGTCGCCCGGCATTGGAACGTGGAACCGGTCTTCATCCCGATCGATCGGTTCGACGGAATCTGGCTTACGCCAACAGGTCCCGAACCGGGATGCGATCTGGCCATCGGTGGGATCAGCCCGACTCCGGAACGCCGTGCCCAGGGTGCCGTCTTCGGGCCGGGGACGGCGTCGTTCTCCCAGTCGCTGCTGGTCCGCAAGGCGGACTACGACAGCGGGAGGATCACCGGATATGCATCCTTCGCCGGCACGACCATGAGCATCGGAGTGGTGCCCGGGACCACAGGCGAATCGTATGCCCGGCAGCGGGCGGCAGAGGCGTCCCTGTCCGATTCGGTGGTCCGGGACTACCCAAGTGAGGACGAACTCCTCCCGGCTCTGCGCGGCGGTGCAATCGATGCCATCGCGCGTGGCGAGATCGGGAACCGTTACCAGCAGACTCTCGACCCCAGCATGGTGACCATCGACCTCCGCGACTTCGGCGAGAGCTTCGCCATGGCACTGGATCCGGCCAATCCGGACCTGCCTGCGGCACTTGCCGGCGCACTGGACACCGTCCGCGAGCACGGCGCCATCGGATACTCCGATTGGCTGAACGATTCGGAGGTCTTCGACGACCGTTGAGCGCCGTGAAAACGGCGGTCGTCAGTCGATCAGGGCGTTGGCCGCCTGCAGGCGTTTGACCGCCTCACTCACGATGCTCTCGATCAGTTCGGCGCACGACGGAAGGTCCTCGATGATGCCGGTCACCTGACCTGACGCCAGCACCCCGGCGCCGGTGTTGCCGTCGACCAGTCCGGCCTTGAGCAACATTGGGGTGTTGGCCGCCATCAGAACCTGCGACCAGGTGAGTTCCTTGCCGTGCCGCATCGCCAGGCCGTCGCGGACCATGGAAGACCACGTCATGCCGGACATCTTTTTGAACTTGGCCGCGTTGACGATCGCGGCGGTGAATCCCTTGAGCCGCGAACCGCTTTCGAGATTCTCCACCAGGCCGGTGCGCAGCACCCGGTGCGGCATGCCGTCCACCCGGGTGGACACCACCGTGCCGTCGAGGCCGGCCTGAAGGTAGCGCTGCTTGACCGCGTCGGGGACCGTCGAGTCCTTGGTCAGCAGGAACCGCGTGCCCATCGCGACACCGGCCGCACCGTAGGACAGGGCCGCTGCCAGTCCGCGGCCGTCGAAGAACCCGCCCGCAGCCACCACCGGGATATCGACTGCGTCGAGGACCGACGGCAGCAGCAGTGTGGTGGCGACCGGGCCGGTGTGTCCGCCGCCTTCGCCGCCCTGGACGATCACCGCGTCAGCACCCCAGCCCGCGACCTTGCGGGCATGCTTGGCTGCGCCCACCGATGGAATCACCACCGCACCCGCATCTTTGAGCGTGGCGATGAGTTCGGGCTTGGGGGCCAGCGCGAAGGATGCCACCTTGACCCCCTCGCGGATCATCAGATCCACCCGGTCGCCGGCGTCGGCTGCGTCGGCGCGGATGTTGACGCCGAAGGGCTTGTCCGTCGCGGATTTCACCTTCCCGATCGCCGTCGCAAGTTCGTCGATCGTCATCGTCGCTGAGGCGAGGATTCCCAGACCGCCGGCGTTGGCGGTGGCCGAGACCAATCGCGCACCGGCGACCCACCCCATGCCGGTCTGCACGACGGGATGCTCGATGCCAACCATCCGGGTCAGCGGTGTCTGGATCCTCACAGCTTGACCTCCTTGTCGCGCAACCCTTTCGGGTCGATCTTCCGGAGCAGATCGAGTTCCTCGCCGGTGGCCAGTCGGGTCAAGGGCGCTTCATCCAGGTCGTGAATCTCGAAGGAGGTGTTGGTCCGCACGTCGTCGGGTTCGACCCCCGGATGCAACGACACCGCGCGCATGGTCTGGCCCGGACCGCCGAAGTCGAAGACACCGAGGTTGCTGATCACCCGGTGCACGTTGACGAACCGATAGGCGGGATTTCCGGGATCGACCTTGTCCCAGCCGATTCCGGACACCACGTCGACGGCGTCGCAGAACACGCGGGTGGAGTGGTTGCCGACCCAGTAGCTCGTCGCGTGGTTGATGGTGTTACCGGGAGCACCCCGCACCCCGAACATCTGCCGGGTTGGGTGTTGCAGTGGCCCGAACGCAGAGAGGTTCTGGTTGCCGTAGCGGTCGATCTGGTTGGCGCCCATCACCACATGCCGTCGACCCCAGGCCAGTGTCTCGAAAACCCGCCCGAAGGGCATCCAGCCCTCGATTGCTCCGGTGGCGCCGATGGCCGGGGTGTCGGCGAGCAACCGTGCCTCGCCGTCGGTCAGCAGGATGTCGGGGGCGAACGTCAGTCGTGCCAGCCGTGCGCCGATGGCCACCATGGTGGTCATCGGGCTGACCATGATCTCGCCGGCATCGCGGAACAGTTCGGCGCAGGCCACCGCACATACCTCGGCCCGGGTCACCTGGATCACGATTTCGCCCCCTGCTCGGCGGTGAATCGCCGAATGGCCGCCTGGTAGTCGGCTTCGCTGCCGGCAAGGTAGGTGGCCGAGAACTGTGCCCAGCCGTCCATGTCGGTGGCGGCTTGGGCGTAGAAGCGCTGGAATTTCTCGTCGCGGCCGTAGTCGGGTTCGGCGGTGGTGAAGTGAGCCCCTCCCGGGGCTTCGATGACGTGGTCGACCATCATCCGATTCACCAGCAGTGCCTGTGGTGGAACGGCTTTCACCAGTTCATCGGTCGGCACCACCTTCTCCACGGACAGGAACCGCTGTTCGGCCGCCATCAGGAAGAGGTCGTCGAAGTACGGGTCGATGCCGGTATAGGCGGCGTTGCCGTGTTTGTCCCCGAGGTTGAGGTGGACGAAAGCGGCGTCGAGGCTCAAGGCCGGCATGGCGATGAGTTCCTCGTAGCCGGTGCCTTCCGGTGGGCAGGAGCGGAGCGACTCGGGGATGGGACTCGGGTAGGGGGACTGAACCGTCTTCAACTCACCGTCCCAGAAGTCGGGCACCGAACTGCCCAGCCCGGCGCGGATCGGCAGGAACGGAAGACGCTGCGCCGCCGCCTGTAACCCACAGCGCAGCATGCCCTCGTCCATCTCACGGGCCACGATCGATCCCGTAGTGCGAGCCCGGGAGAACCAGGGATCGTAGAACGGCGGCGAGTCCAGCGATACGAACCCGTAGTAGAGCGTGCTGATCTTTCCGGCCGAGCAGAGCAGGCCGATGTCCGGGCCGCCGTAGCTCACCACCGTCAGATCGGTGACGTCGGTACGCAGCAGTGCCCGGACGAAGGCCATCGGTTTTCGCCGGGATCCCCAGCCGCCGATGCCGACGGTCATTCCGCTCTCGATCCGCGCGACCGCCGCGTCGAGGGTGGTCCGCTTGTCTTTCACGACGTGGCCTTCTTCGTACCCGCGAAGTCGTCGCGAAGCTCGTCGGACACCCCGGACAGGTTCAGCTCGAAGGTGAACCCCTGTTCCATGCGGTAACTGGAGTTGACCCGCTGGGTGTCAATGAGATTCAGCGCTTCCTTGGCCGCCCGGATCACCCGGGTGTCTTTGTTGGCGATATCGCGCGCCACCCGCAGGGCGGCTTCGTCGAGTTCGGCCCGCGGCACCACCTCGTGAACCGAGCCGAAGTGGTGCAGCGTCGCGGCATCCACGGTGGCGGCGGTGAAGAACAGCCGGCGCATCATGTGCTGGGGGACCAGGCGGGACAGATGGGTAGCCGCGCCCAGTGCGCCGCGCTCGACCTCGGGCAGGCCGAACGTCGCGTCGTCGGAGGCAACGATCACGTCCGCGTTGCCGACCAGACCGATGCCGCCGCCAACACAGAACCCGTTGACAGCCGCGATCACCGGCACCGCGCACTCGTAGACGGCTTTGAACGCCGCGAAGCAGCCGCGGTTGGCGTTGATCAGCGCGGTGAACCCGGTGGTGCGCTGCATCTCCTTGATGTCGACGCCGGCATTGAACCCGCGACCCTCGGCCCGCAGGATGACCACGTGGGTGTCGGTATCGAGGCCTGCGGCGGTGATCGCGTCGGCGAGGTCGAACCAACCTCGGGACGGGATGGCGTTGACCGGGGGATAGTCGACCGTCACCGCGACGATGCCGGGTTCGACGGTGGCGGACGTGATCGTCATGGCACTCCTAAGCAAGCACTTGCTTGGTAGGCTAGCACGGTGGATTTGGGTCTCGATGGTCGCGTCGTGCTGGTCACCGGCGGCGTGCGCGGCGTCGGTGCGGGCATCAGCGAGGTGTTCGCCGGACAGGGCGCGCGCGTGATCACCTGCGCACGTCGGCCGGTCGAGGGTCTGCCGTACGAGTTCCACAGCTGTGACGTGCGAGATCCCGACTCCGTCGGCGCACTGGTCGACGCCATCGTGGAACGGCACGGTCGCCTCGACGTCGTGGTGAACAACGCCGGCGGATCGCCCTACGTACTGGCCGCCGAGGCGTCCCCACGTTTTCACCAGAAGGTCATCGAACTGAACCTGCTGGGCATGCTCAACGTCTCGCTGGCGGCCAACGCCGTCATGCAAACTCAGGCCAACGGCGGCTCGATCGTCTCGATCTCGAGCGTGAGCGGCCGACGACCGTCTCCCGGTACCGCGGCCTATGGCGCCGCCAAGGCCGGCGTCGACAGCTTGACCGCGACCCTGGCGGTGGAGTGGGCGCCCAAGGTCAGGGTCAACGCCGTGGTCGCCGGCATGGTGGCCACCGAGCAGGCCGAACTCTTTTACGGGGACAGCGACTCGCAGGCGGCGGTCGCCGCCACTGTTCCGCTGGGCAGACTCGCCCTTCCGGATGAGATCGGCTGGGCCACCGCATTTCTCGCCTCCGACATCGCCTCGTACATCAGCGGGGCTACGCTCCCGGTGCACGGTGGGGGCGAGCCGCCGGCGTTCCTGTCCGCATCCAGTGCCAACACAAAGGAGACGCGTTAATGGGATTGCTCGACGGACGGGTGGTCGTCGTCACCGGCGCCGGTGGCGGGATCGGGCGGGCGCACGCGCTGGCATTCGCTGCCGAAGGAGCCCGGGTGGTCGTCAACGACATCGGTGTCGGTCTTGATGGCTCACCGGCAGGAGGGGGCAGCGCTGCACAGGCCGTGGTCGACGAAATCCACTCTGCCGGAGGCGAAGCCGTGACCAGCGGAGCCAATGTCGCCGATTGGGGCCAAGCCGCCGGACTGATCCAGACCGCGGTCGACACCTTCGGCGGCCTCGACGTGCTCGTCAACAATGCCGGCATCGTCCGCGACCGGATGATCGCCAACACCAGCGAGGAGGAGTTCGACGCCGTCGTCGCCGTCCACCTCAAGGGGCACTTCGCGACTATGCGGCATGCCGCGGCCCACTGGCGCGCGCTGTCGAAAGCGGGTGAACCGGTCGACGCTCGTATCATCAACACCAGTTCGGGTGCGGGCCTGCAGGGCAGCGTCGGGCAGGGCAACTACAGCGCCGCCAAAGCCGGCATCGCGGCACTGACACTGGTCGCCGCCGCCGAAATGGGCCGCTACGGGGTCACGGTCAACGCCATCGCGCCGTCCGCCCGAACCCGGATGACCGAGACGGTGTTCGCCGACATGATGGCCAAGCCTGACAACGGTTTCGACGCGATGGCGCCAGAGAACATCTCACCCCTGGTGGTCTGGCTCGGCAGCGCCGAGTCCGCCGACATCACCGGCCGGGTATTCGAAGTCGAGGGTGGCATCATCCGCGCGGCGGAGGGTTGGCAGCACGGCGCCGAGGTCGACAAGGGCGCACGGTGGGAACCCGGGGAACTCGGTCCTGTCGTGAGAAGCCTGCTGGCCCAGGGCCGTCCGCCGGTGCCCGTCTACGGGGCCTGACCCGCCGACGCTCGGCGGCTGACGACTATGCCGGGTCGCAGATGACGACCGGGATCACCCGGTCGGTCCAGGACTGGTAGTCGTCGAAACTGGTGTACATCTGAGCCATTTTGGGCCAATAGTGCGCGCGCTCGTCCTCGGTGGCATCCCGGGCGGTGAGGTTGAGTACCTCGTCCTTGATCTGTACCGACACCTTCGGGTTCGCCTTGAGGTTCAGGTACCACATCGGGTTGCTGGCCGAACCGCCTTTCGAGGCGATCAGCACGATCCGGTTGCCTTCACGGAGATACAGCAGCGGACTGACCCGCGGCTCACCGGTCTTGCGGCCGATGGTGGTCAACAGTGCCACGGGCGCGCCCTGAAGGAACTTGCCACCGAGTTTTCCGTCGGTCTTCTTGTACAGCAGCGTCTGGGCCCGCGACATCCACTTGATGATGGTGTTGCTCTGCGGTGAATCCAGTCCGCGCGGTCGTGGTTTGGGCACAGCGTCTCTCCTAACGACGGTCGGATGAAATCTAACCCGGATGTGGTGGATCAGCCCGTCGGACGGGGGGATGACGAAGGTCTCCTCGACACGTGCCGCTGCGCGCCGCCCGCCGACCGCTAGCGTCGTGATCACCTCATAACGCGCCTCTACCTCATCCCCGGAGATGGTGAACTCCGGCGTCGTGGTGGATTCGATGATCCGATACTGGGGGCCACGGATGAGGCTGCGCCGCAATTGATTTCCGGAGAATCCGTTCTTGATGCCCTGCTCGATCCGGGTGCAGTCCGGCGCGAAGGGGACCGAGTTGCCGTCATGACTGACGAGCGCGTCGATATAAGCCTGCGCAGCGGCAATGCGGTCGAGGTCGCTGGTCAGGACCCTAAATCCGCTCGATGATCGTGCCGGTCGACAGTGCCCCGCCGGCGCACATGGTGATCAGCGCGGTGCTCTGGTCGGTGCGCTCCAGTTCGTGCAGGGCGGTGGTGATCAGCCGACTGCCGGTGCTGCCGACCGGGTGCCCCAGCGCGATGGCCCCGCCGTTGACGTTGACCCGGCCCATGTCGGCGTTATGCACCTGAGCCCAACTGAGCACCACCGAGGCGAAGGCCTCGTTGATCTCGACGAGGTCGATATCGTCCATCGTCATGCCGGCCTTCTCCAGCACCCTCGCGGTGGACTGCACAGGTCCGTCGAGGTGGTAGTACGGTTCGGCGCCGACGAGGGCCTGGGCGACGATGCGGGCGCGCGGTTTCAAGCCGAGCGCGCGGGCTTTGTCCTCGTCCATCCAGAGCACTGCGGCCGCGCCGTCGGAGATCTGCGATGACGTCCCGGCGGTGTGCAAACCGCCTTCCATGACCGGTTTGAGGGCGGCCAACCCTTCGGCCGTGGTGTCACGCAGGCCCTGGTCGCGGCCGACCATGTGTCGGTCGGCAGTGGGTTTTTTGTCCTCACCGATGATCGGGGCCTCGATGGGGGAGATCTCCCGGTCGAACCGGTTCTCGTCCCAGGCCCGTTTGGCCTTCTGCTGCGAGATCAGGCCCAGGTGGTCGAGATCGGCCCGGGTGATTCCCCGCCGCGTGGCGATCCGTTCGGCGGCGGTGAACTGGTCGGGCATGTCGATATCCCACGACTCCGCACGGATCCGGGAGCGGTCCGGCCCGGCGTTGGCGCCCAGACCGACCCGGCTCATCGCTTCGATGCCGCAGGCGATCCCGACGTCGATGGCGCCGGCGGCGATCAGCCCAGCAATGAGGTGATTGGCTTGCTGTGCGCTGCCGCACTGGCAGTCGACGGTGGTGGCACCGACCTGCTCGGGCAGGCCGGCGGTCAGCCAGGCGACCCGGGTGATGTTGTTGGATTGTTCGCCGTACTGCGTGACGCAGCCGCCGATGACCTGCTCGACCTGTGCCGGGTCGATGCCGGCCTTGTCCACCAGAGCCTTCTGGACGGACCCGAGCAACTCCGTGGCGTGCAGCCCGGACAGCCAGCCATTGCGCTTGCCGATTGGGCTGCGGGTGGCCTCGACGATGACGGGATTGCCCATTTGGTCAGGCTAGAACAGGTTTCAGTAATCTGACAAGCAAGGTTGCCGCGATGCCTTTTGTCTGCGGTGGAGCCGTGTTTTACTGGCACTAGAACACGTCATAGTTTCAGGAGCGCAGCACCCATGCCTAATTCTGGGCCCCATTCCGGCGACGGCCCTCATCTGCCGCACGGCTTCGACTTTCTCGACCCGGACCGCAACGTCGTGAAACTGCCGGTCGACGAGTTGGCCGAGCTGCGCACGATCGCCCCGGTCTGGTGGTGCGAACAGCAGATCGGCAAGGGCGGCTTCAACGACGGCGGGTACTGGGTCGTCACGAAGCACAGGGACGTCAAAGAGGTCTCCCGGCGCAGCGACATCTACCACTCCGGCCCCAACACCGCGCTCCCGCAGTTCGCCGACGACATGCAACGCGAAGACATCGACATGCAGAGCGTGATCCTGCTCAACATGGACGGCGAGCGGCACGATCGGCTGCGCCGCATCATCTCCCGCGGCTTCACCCCGCGGGCGGTCGAGCGATTGCGTGCGGAATTGACCCAACGTGCCGACAACATCGTCAAGACCGCTGCCGCGGAGGGAACCGGAGACTTCGTCGAGCAGGTGTCCTGCGAGCTTCCCCTGCAGGTGATCGCCGAACTTCTCGGTGTGCCGCAGGACGAGCGGGCGAAGCTGTTCCGCTGGACCAATGAGATGACCGGCAACGACGATCCGGAGTTCGCTGACATCGACGCCAGGGCCTCATCGATGGAACTGCTCGCCTACGCGATGCAGATGGCCGCGATCAAGGCGGAGCACCCCGGTGAGGATATCGTCACCGCGCTGATCAACGCCGATATCGCCGGGGAGAAGTTATCCGACGATGAGTTCGCCTTCTTCGTCCTGATGCTGGCGGTCGCCGGCAGTGAGACCACCCGGAACTCGATCACCCACGGAATGATCGCCTTCCTCGACAACCCCGATCAGTGGGAGCTGTACAAGCGGGAACGTCCAGCGACCGCGGCTGACGAAATCGTCCGCTGGGCCACCCCGGTCACCGCGTTCCAGCGCACTGCCGTACAGGACACCGAATTGGGCGGGGCAACCATCAAGAAGGGTCAGCGGGTGGTGATGTTCTACCGCTCGGCGAACTTCGACGAGGAGGTGTTTGAGGACCCCCACACGTTCAATATCCTGCGGGATCCCAACCCGCATGTCGGATTCGGCGGCACCGGCGTGCACTACTGCATCGGCGCCAACCTCGCCCGCATGTCGATTGACCTGATGTTCAACGCCATCGCCGATCAGATGCCCGATCTTTCTTCGATCGGAACTCCGGAAAGGCTGCGGTCGGGATGGCTCAACGGCATCAAGCACTGGCAGGTCGACTACACCGGTTCGGCCACGTAAGCGAAGGGAGAACTGGGTGGACTTCACTCCGGAACCGGAGCAGCAGGCCGTCGCGGATGTGGTCAACGCGGTCCTGGATCGTGAAAACACCTGGGATGCCTTGGTTTCCGGTGGAGTGACGGCGCTGGGGGTGCCCGAACGCCTCGGTGGCGACGGGGTGGGCCTACCTGAAATCACCACCGCGCTGACCGAGATCGGGCGGCACGCGACGGTCTGCCCAGCGCTGGCGACGCTCGGGCTCGGCCAGCTGCCGCTCCTCGATCTGGCCTCCGAAGCTCAGCAGGACCGCTACCTCGCGGGTGTGGCCAAAGGGGCGATCATCACAGCAGCTCTCAACGAGCCTGGTGCGGCGCTGCCGGAGCGCCCCGCAACCAGGCTGGTCGATGGGAGGCTCACCGGCACCAAGGTCGCGGTTCCCTATGCCGGACAAGCAAGTTGGATGCTGGTGAGCACTGACAGCGGCGTCGTCGTCATCTCCCCCGACGAGGACGGAGTGCGCATCACCCAGACTCCCACCTCGGCTGGTGGTGACGAGTTCGCGGTGGAATTCCGCGACGCAGCGGTCGATGCCCTCCTCGAGGGTGCGACGGTGCACCGCCTGAACCAATTGGTGCTCGCCGCCGTCGGTGCCTACGCCGCCGGTCTCATGGCCGGCGCCGTGCGACTCACCGCCGACTATGTATCCAATCGGCACCAGTTCGGCCGGCCCCTGGCGACGTTCCAGACCGTGGCCGCCCAACTCGCCGAGGTGTACATCTCCTCGCGCACTGCTGGATTGGCTGCCACCTCGGTGGTCTGGCGGTTGTCCGAAGGGCGCGACGCCGACGAAGACCTTGACGTGATGGCCTACTGGCTCACCTCGCAATTGCCGCCTGCCATGCAGACCTGTCATCACCTGCACGGCGGAATGGGTATGGATATCACCTACCCCATGCACCGCTACTACTCGTCGGTGAAGGACCTCACTCGCCTGCTGGGCGGACCGGCTCATCGTCTGGATTTGGTTGGAGCGCAATGTACATAGAACTCACCCCCGAACAGCGGCACCTGCAGGCCGAACTGCGCCAGTACTTCGCAACCCTGATCTCCGCCGACGAGGCCGCAGAGATGGAGGTCGACCGGCACGGCAAGGCCTATCGCGCCGTCATCAAACGGATGGGGTCGGACGGAAAACTCGGGGTCGGCTGGCCCAAGGAGTATGGCGGCCTCGGGTACGGCCCGATCGAGCAGCAGATCTTCGTCAATGAAGCCGCCCGCGCCGACGTGCCGCTGCCTGCCGTCACTCTGCAGACCGTCGGACCGACGCTGATGGTTTACGGCAGCGAGACGCAGAAGAAGAAGTTCCTGCCCGCGATCCTCGCCGGCGAGGTGCACTTCGCGATCGGCTACTCCGAACCGGAGGCCGGCACCGACCTGGCGTCGCTGCGGACCTCGGCCGTCCGCCACGGGGACGAATACATCGTCAACGGGCAGAAGATCTGGACCACCGGCGGCCACGACGCCGACTACGTATGGCTGGCCTGTCGAACCGACCCGGAAGCCGCGAAACACAAAGGCATCTCTATCCTGATCGTCGACACGAGCGATCCGGGATATTCGTGGACGCCGATCATCCTCTCCGACGGCGCGCACCACACCAACGCCACCTATTACAACGACGTGCGGGTGCCGGCTGAGATGTTGGTGGGCGAGGAGAACGCCGGCTGGCGGCTGATCACCACCCAGCTCAACCATGAGCGGGTGATGCTCGGGCCGGCCGGCAAGATCGCCGGCCTGTACGACCGGGTGCACGCCTGGGCGTCGAAGCCCGGCGGTGACGGGGTGACTCCCATCGATCATGATGACGTCCGGCGTGCGCTCGGCGAGATCCGGGCCATCTGGCGGATCAACGAACTGCTGAACTGGCAGGTCGCTGCTGCCGGCGAGACCGTCGACATTGCCGATGCCGCGGCCACCAAAGTCTTTTCCACCGAGCGGATTCAACGAATTGGCCGGCTTGCCGAGGAGATCGTCGGCAAGTACGGAAACCCGGCCGAGGAGGAGACCGCGGAGCTGCTGCGGTGGCTGGACGCGCAGACCAAGCGAAGCCTCGTCATCACCTTCGGTGGTGGCGTCAACGAAGTGATGCGTGAGCAGGTGGCCGCCGCGGGACTCGGTGTCCCGAGGGTGCCGCGATGAGCGCTCGCGCGAAGAGCAGAGGACAGCGATGAGCGCTCGCGCGAAGAGCAGAGGACAGCGATGAGCGCGGTCCACGACATTCAGCAGGCCGCCGACAGAATCAAAGCCGAGGGAAAGAGTAGGCCCCGCAAGGGCCGGCATCCCGTCAACCAGCCGATGGTGGACCACTGGCTGGATGCCATCGGCGACCGCAACCCGATCTACACCGACGACGCCGCCGCCAAGGCCGCCGGTCACCCCGGGATCGTCGCACCACCGGCGATGATCCAGGTATGGACGATGGCCGGGCTGGGCGGGGTGCGCGCCGACGATGACCCGTTGGGCAAGATCCTCGGACTCTTCGACGAGGCCGGTTACATCGGCGTGGTCGCCACCAACTGCGAGCAGACCTACCACCGCTACCTACGCCCAGGCGAACACGTCAGTGTCACAGCCGAACTCACCGACGTTGTCGGCCCGAAGAACACCGCTCTGGGCGAGGGTTTCTTCATCACCCAGAAGATCACCTGGTCTGTGGGCGATGACGTGAAGGAAACAGTCGCCGACATGATGTGGCGGATCATGAAGTTCAAGCCCGCCGCGCAGTCGGCCGCATCGGCGGTACCGCCTGACCTCGACCCCGACATGATGATGCGTCCCGCGGCATCCCGCGACACCCAATTCTTCTGGGACGGGGTCAACTCCCATGAACTGCGCATCCAGAAGCGGCCCGATGGCTCGCTGCAACACCCCCCGGTCCCGGCAATCTGGCAGGACAGGGAAGCGCCCACCGAGTACGTGGTCGCCAGTGGCAGGGGGACGGTGTTCAGTTACGTCGTGCATCACGCCCCGCAGGTACCTGGCAGAACGCTGCCGTTCGTCATCGCGCTGGTGGAACTCGAGGAAGGTGTGCGCATGCTCGGTGAGTTGCGCGATGTCGATCCGTCTGAGGTGGAGATCGGAATGCCGGTCCGCGCAACCTATATCGACTTTCCGGAAGGGGAGAGCGGCCCCGCTTGGACGCTCTACGCGTGGGAGCCGGCCCCGTGAGCACACCGACGGTGGCGGTGGGAACCAAGCTTCCGGAGCTGTCTTTGTACGGCGATCCGACTTTCATCGTGTCGACCGCTATCGCCACCCGTGACTACCAGGACGTCCACCACGATCGAGACAAGGCGCAGGCCAAGGGGTCCAAGGACATCTTCGTCAACATCCTCACCGACACCGGACTGGTGCAGCGCTACGTCACCGACTGGGCGGGGCCCAACGCGGTCATCAAGTCGATCGCTCTGCGCCTGGGGGTGCCGTGGTACGCCTACGACACGGTCACGTTCAGCGGTGAGGTCACCGCCGTCGAGAATGGGCTGATCACCGTGAAAGTGGTTGGTAACAACAGCCTCGGTGACCACGTGGTCGCCACCGCGACCCTGACCATCGGGGGTGCCTGATGCTGTCCGGTCAAGCCGCCATCGCCGGCATCGGCGCCACCGACTTCTCCAAGGATTCCGGCCGCAGTGAGTTAAGGCTGGCCGCCGAAGCGGTCCTGGATGCCCTCGACGACGCCGGGCTGACACCCGCCGATGTGGACGGCATGGTGACGTTCACCATGGACTCCAACACCGAGGTGGCGGTCGCCCGCGCGACCGGTATCGGCGAACTGAAGTTCTTCTCCAAGATCCACCACGGCGGCGGTGCGGCGTGTGCCACCATCCAGCAGGCCGCGATCGCGGTAGCCACCGGTGTGGCCGAATGCGTTGTGGCATACCGTGCTTTCAACGAACGTTCAGGGATGCGGTTCGGTCAGGTACAGCTGCGGCTGATTCAGGGCGCGGACTCCACCAGTGTGGATAACTCCTACTCCTACCCGCACGGGCTGTCCACACCGGCAGCGCAGGTCGCGATGATCGCCCGCCGCTACATGCACCTATCCGGTGCAACCAGCCGTGATTTCGGCGCGATCTCGGTGGCAGACCGCAAGCATGCCGCCAACAATCCCAAGGCGTACTTCTACGGTAAGCCGATCACCATCGAGGACCATCAGAACTCGCGATGGATCGCCGAGCCGCTGCGGCTGCTGGACTGCTGCCAAGAGACCGACGGCGGGGTGGCGATCGTGGTGACCACGCCCGAGCGTGCCCGCGACCTCAAGCACCGACCGGCGATCATCGAGGCGGCCTCCCAGGGTTCGAGCCCGGACCAGTATTCGATGGTCAGCTACTACCGCCCCGAACTCGGGCTACCGGAGATGGGCTTGGTGGGGCGTCAACTGTGGGAGCAGTCCGGGCTGAAGCCCACCGATATCCAGACCGCGATCCTTTACGACCACTTCACCCCGTTCACCCTGATTCAGTTGGAAGAGTTGGGGTTCTGCGGCAAGGGCGAGGCCAAGGACTTCATTGCCGGAGGTGCCATCGAGATTGGCGGGCGGCTGCCCATCAATACCCACGGCGGCCAACTCGGTGAGGCCTACATCCATGGGATGAACGGGATCGCCGAGGGGGTGCGCCAGTTGCGGGGCACATCGGTCAATCAGGTGGACGGCGTCGAGCATGTGCTGGTCACCGCAGGCACCGGTGTCCCGACCTCAGGGCTGATTCTGGGCTGAGGCCCGCGATTGGGCGTCCGGCGTCGCTACCTCACGTCGGGAGTGATGACAATCCCCACCACGGCCTGAAGCCATGACGCAAGGCCCACGAAGCCTGCCGTGGTGATCAGCCCGACGCTGGCAGCCGCCGGACGTCCGATGGCGTTGATCAAGCCCTGGAGAGGTTCGCCGTCGATGATCTGCTGGATTCCCTCGAGGAACACCGCGACACTGTAGGCGGGCAGGACGGTGGCAACGGCGTTGATGATGTCCGCCGTCGGAAGCAGCGCTTCGTAGAGTGACGCGATCGAACCCGATATCTGTTCGGCGACCCCCAAGACCAATTCCTGGACGGTAGCGATGAATTCACCCCGAGCCGGCAGCGCCAATGACAACTTCGGCAGCGAGATCCCAGCCACCTCCCGTGCAACGGATCCTCCCGGACCGAAGTCGGCGATGAAGTCCCCGATCCCCTGCCTGACTCCGGCCACCAGCCGTTCGATGACCTCGGCCGGCCGGACTTGCGGGAACAGGCCGAACGGCACCAGCACGTTGGCCTCGGGCTGGGTTGCGGAGGTGAACCCGTGCGCCGGGTCGCCGTAGCCGAGGTCGACGATCACCTTCAGAACCGGCTGGATCAGGTCGGCGACGGGATTACCGATGAACGGAATGTCCCTCAGTGGTTGCAGCAACGGCAGGTTTTCGGTCGGAATGAAGTAGTAATTCTGCGTCGGGGAAGTCGTCGGCAGCGCGATCGCCTCTTCGACCTCCTGCTTGGTCAGACAGAAGCTTTTGCAGTTCGGTCCCGGCGTGTACTCAGTGTGCACGAACGCAATCCCGAACAGCGCGTTGACAACCGATATCAGGTTCAGGGGATAGCGGGGGAAATCGGAGAAGCCGTCGTATTCACGTGCGTAATTGATTGTGGGATAGGCATCTTCGGGTGTCGGTTCGTAGAAGGGGACGCCCAGGCTGGTCAGGTTCAGACCGGGGAAACGCGACAGGAATCCCCCGTTGGGGTTCAGTTCGTTGCCGACGTAGATGAAGTTGATCGAGTCCTTGAGGTCGTCAGGAATCCCCGGCGGCGTCGGGTCGTCGTTGTAGGGGGAGGTCGGGGAGATGTAACCGGCCTCCATCAGCGAACCGATGATCGCGCTCTGCGAGTAGCCGAACACCGTTGTCGTCGTGCCGTCAGGCAGCAGCTCGAGGGTGTCGGACAGGATCTTCATCCCCTGGTCCACGGAGGTGTTCAAGGTCAGGCTGTTCACCCCGGTGATCGGGTAGAGGCCTTCCGGGGTGAAGACCACCTGGGGCGTCTCGGCGCCGTCGGGGCTGTTGGGCAGGACGAAGTAATCCATCACGGTGTTGACGTACCGCGTCGACGGGATGGGCACGCCACTGGGCCCGAGGATCATCGGCTGGGTTGCGGCCGCTGCCTGGACCGTGGCAGCGGAAGCCGCGGCCGGGGTGTTGGTGACGGCCTGTTCGCGGCGGGCGGCGGCCAGTCCGGTCCATTCCAACGGCGATCCGACCGGGGCGGTCGGGTTGCCGTTGGGTGTCGGGTCGGTCGTCGGATCCGATACAGCGCTCAGGAGGTCCGGTGCCGGTGCCGACGTGTTGGTGCCTGTCGGATCCGGGATGGTGATCGGCTCGGGGGAGGCCGGTTCGGGAGCGGACTCGGCGGGTACCCCGACACGCGACCGCGCCGGTCCGACCTTCGATGCGGCAGCGCCGCCGGGGCGATTCGACACCGGCCCCGCCCCGGTGCGGATCTCAGTGCGAGGGGAGAGGGCGCCCTGGCTCCGTCGGCTCGACGTAGATGGCCCCGTCGACCGGCTTTCCGAGGCCGAAGAGGTGCGCTCCGACGCTGTCGAGGGGCTGTCAGCCGAGGCCACCGCCGAGTAGTTGAAGACTGCGGCGCCCACCCCGAGGGCGACGGCCAGTCCACCGACACGACCGACGAATTGCACGGCACGCATGACGACCCCTTAGACAATCGGTGAGTGTTTCCTATGGAGAAACTGAGCGTATGCTAGCGGTCCGCTGGCTACTCGGGGACTATTTCGACCTCGGACAGCACGGTGGCGTTTTCGCGATCCGGAATGGTGACGACGCCGATATGGCGCTCATCCTCGCGCCACAGGCTGATCTTCAGGGTCTCACCCGGGAAGACCACACCGGCGAACCGCGCCCCGTAGGAACGTACCTTGGACGTGTCCCCGTCGAGCAGGGTGTCGACGAGCGCCTTGCACGTCATCCCATAGGTGCACAGCCCGTGCAGGATCGGCCTGGGAAACCCTGCGGCGGAGGCGAATCCGGGATCGGAGTGCAGCGGATTGCGGTCACCGCACATCCGGTAGAGCAGTGCCTGCTGCGGTAGCACCGGGACGTCGATCTCGACATCGGCCGGCCGGTCCGGAGGCTGCGCCGAGTTCGACGGACCGCGCTCACCTCCGAAACCGCCCTCGCCGCGGGCGAAGATCGACCGCTTGGTGCTCCACAGCAGATTCCCGGCCGGGTCGGTCACCGTCGTCTCGTTGACGATGACCGCGGCCTTGCCCTTGTCCCAGATATCGGTGATGCGGGTGACGGCACAACCCGATCCGCTCGGCGGTAGGGGACTCGGAACGCTGACCGCTTCACTCGCGTGCAGGACCCGGCTCAGTTCGATGTCGATGCCCGGAAAGCTCACCGTCGGCGGCTCGGTCATGTGGAACGAGGCGGCCACACTGCTGAAGGTCGGCAGCACCTGCGGTGTGCCGTCGGTCAGATAGCGCAACTCCCGGTGGTCCATCGGGTCGGAGCCGGCGCCGAGGGTGAGGTGATAGAGCTGCACGTCGCTGCTGGACCAGGAGAACTCGACGGGCTCCAGTTCCGCCCCGAGAGCGATACCGAGATCGATTGGCACATCAGGCCTTTCCGCGTGCGATATCGAGTGCAGCCAAATAGCCGAATGTCATTGCGGGCCCGATGGTGCCGCCGGGTCCGGGATAGGTGTGGCCCATCACCGGAGCGCTGACATTGCCAGCGGCATACAGACCCTTGATGATCGAACCGTCGTCGCGCAGTGCCCGCCCGTGCACGTCGGTGCGGATCCCGCCCTTCGTACCGAGGTCGCCGGGCACCAGC
Source organism: uncultured Mycobacterium sp. (assembly GCA_964483865.1). Taxonomy (GTDB): domain Bacteria; phylum Actinomycetota; class Actinomycetes; order Mycobacteriales; family Mycobacteriaceae; genus Mycobacterium. Next base: position 17,204 of record CAZADG010000009.1, read on the forward strand.
TTCGCGGCGTAATAGGGCGGGTGGGCAATCTCCCCCAGGTTCGGGTTGGGCTTATTGGTCGGGTCGCCGTAGTAGCGGTCGTAGGCGCTCTCCCCGCGGTGGAAATCCTGGTCCACGCCGGACCGGGCGAAGCTGTTGAATCGAGCTGTGGTGGAGGCCAATTCCTGGGCAGGAAGGCCCGTCTTGGCGGCGAGTTCCTCGATTGAGGACGCTGTGACAATGACGCCGGACTCAAGCCACTTCTTCGGGATCTTCTGCCCCGGCTGCAGGCCGGCGAAGATGTAGCGGTCCCGGTACTGCTGATCGAAGACCAGCCACGCCGGAACGTTTTCGCCTGGTCCGGCGCCCTGGCCATACTCGCCGCCGTACATGTGGTGACAGGCTTCGACGTACGGCATCGACTCGTTCATGAAGCGTTTGCCCGACATGTTGACGATCATCGACCCGGGGGAGTTGCGCTCAGAGAGTGCGAACCACGGCGCACCCTCGAGGGGTACCGTCGGCCCCCACCAGGCATCCTCCATGAGGTCCATTGCCGCGCCGAGTTTTTCGGCCGCAAGGATGCCGTCGCCGGTGTTGGCCGCCGCCCCCACGGTCCACGCGGTGCCGATGGGCTCCCGCTGATACTTCCGCCGCATCGACTCGTTGTGCTCGAAGCCGCCGCTGCCGAGGATCACGCCGCGTCGAGCCCGGATCAGACGAGGCTCCGCTGTCTCGGGCGCCGTCATGTCCCGCACGTAGACACCGCGCACCACACCGTCCTCGACGTACAGGTCGGTCAGTGCGGTGTTCAGCAGCAGCGGCACTCCGGCGTCGCGCAGGCCGATCCGCAGCGGGGCGATCAGCGCCCGACCCATACCGACCAGGTTCTTGCCGCGCATCCCGGCCCAGGCGGTGCGGGCGCCGACCTTGAGGCTGCGCAACACGCCGCGGGGATGACGCTTCATCTGGTTGAGCCGGACATAGTCCTGCTGCATGACCACCACGTTCAGTGGCACCTTGCCGTAGGCAGGCTCCAGGCTCGCCATATCCGGACCCAGCCGCTTGGCGTCGAACGGTTCGGGCTCGATGGACCGGCCGGCGGGTCGACCGCCCGGCTGCTCGGGGTAGTAATCGGAGTAACCCGGCACCCAGCACATCTTCAGCGGTGTGTGTTTGAGGACGAAAGACAGCATCTCGGGGCTGCGTTGCAGATAGGTGTCGATCTTCTCGGCCGGGACGACGTCGCCGACGATGGTGTGCAGGTAGGTGCGAGCGGCTTCGGCGGTGTCGGTCACCCCGTCCCGCTTGAGGATCTCGTTGTTGGGGATCCACACACCGCCGCCGGATCGGGCCGTCGAGCCGCCGTAGTGTGCGGCTTTCTCCAGAACCACCGCGGTAAGTCCCTGATGGGCGGCGGTAAGAGCGGCGACCATCCCGGCCGCGCCACTCCCGACGACAACGACATCGAACTCCTGGGCGCTCATACTAGAACACGTTATAGAATTGCCCTGCGCGGGCGCTAGCGGTCTGTGCTGACATTGACGATGGGAACTCCGGGAATGCCGGGAAAACTCAGCAGTGCCATTCGTGCCGAACTCGCCGCCGAGCTGGCCGAGGCCGAACGGACCCGGGTGCCGATGACGCCGTTGACCGCCGTCCACCCCGACATCGACGTGGTGGACGCCTACGAGATCCAGTTGATCAACATCCGTCAGCGGATCGCCGAAGGGGCCACTGTCGCCGGACACAAGGTCGGACTCTCATCGAAGGCCATGCAGGAGATGATGGGGGTCGACGAACCCGACTATGGACACCTGCTCGCCGATATGGAGGTCTTCGAGGACGTCCCGGTACCGGCGGCGAACTACCTCTTCCCGCGGGTGGAGGTCGAAGTCGGGTTCATTCTGGCCGACGACCTGCCCGGTGCTGGATGCACCGAGGACGACGTGTTGGCCGCGACGGCGGCGTTCGTGCCGGCGATCGAGTTGATCGACACTCGGATCAAGGACTGGAAGATCGCATTGTGCGACACCATCGCCGATAACGCGTCCTCGGCGGGGTGGGTCCTGGGGCCGCAACGGGTGTCGCCGAAAGACATCGACATCAAGGCCATCGACGCCGTGCTGACCCGTAACGGAGAGGTGGTGGCCGAGGGCCGCAGCGATGCGGTGCTCGGTAACCCGGTGACCGCGGTGGCCTGGCTGGCTCGCAAGGTCGACAGTTTCGGGGTGCGACTGAAAGCGGGCGACATCGTGCTGCCCGGATCGTGCACCCGGGCCATCGACGCCCGCTCCGGCGACGCCTTCGTCGCCGACTTCGCCGGACTGGGTTCGGTCCGGTTGTCCTTCGACTAGGTGCGCGTAGGAGACAATCAATGGGCAAGAAATCCGTTGCGATCGTCGGCTCGGGCAACATCAGCACCGATCTGCTCTACAAATTGCTGCGCTCCGATTGGCTCGAGCCGCGCTGGATGATCGGAATCGATCCTGCGAGTGAAGGTTTGGCGCGGGCGCGGAAGCTCGGCCTGGAAACCAGTCATGAGGGCATCGACTGGCTGCTGTCCCGTTCGGAGACCCCCGACATGGTTTTCGAGGCCACGTCCGCCTATGTCCACCAAGCGGCCGCGCCGCGCTACGCCGAGGCCGGTATCACCGCCATCGACCTGACCCCCGCCGCGGTCGGTCCGGGGGTGGTGCCGCCGGCGAACCTCCGCGACTACCTCGACGCTCCGAACGTCAACATGGTGACCTGCGGTGGCCAGGCCACCATCCCCATCGTCTACGCGGTCAACCGCGCGCTCGCCGGGGGCGTGCCCTACGCCGAGATCGTGGCATCGGTGGCCTCGGTGTCAGCCGGACCGGGAACGCGGGCCAACATCGACGAGTTCACCAAGACCACCAGCAAGGGCGTCGAGACCATCGGTGGGGCCAAGCGGGGCAAGGCCATCATCATCCTCAACCCGGCCGATCCGCCGATGATCATGCGCGACACCATCTTCTGTGAGATCCCCCCCGACACGGATCACGCCGCCGTCACTCAATCCATCCGCGACGTGGTGGCCGAGGTACAGACCTACGTGCCCGGCTACCGACTGCTCAACGAACCGCAGTTCGACGAGCCCTCGGTGGTCAACGGCGGCCGGCATGTGGTGACCACCTTCATCGAAGTCGAAGGGGCGGGTGACTACCTGCCGCCCTATGCGGGAAACCTGGACATCATGACCGCCGCGGCGACCAAGGTTGGCGAGGAGATCGCCAAACAAGCTGTCACGACCTCGGGAGGGGCACGATGAGTGATCACATCTGGGACGTCCGGATCACCGATACGTCGCTGCGTGACGGCTCGCACCACAAGCGACACCAATTCACCAAGGACGAGGTGCACGCCATTGTGGCGGCACTCGATGCCGCCGGCGTCCCGGTCATCGAGGTCACCCACGGCGACGGGCTCGGGGGATCCAGCTTCAACTACGGCTTCTCCAAAACCCCTGAGCAGGAATTGATCAAACTCGCCGCCGAGACCGCCAAGGACGCCAAGATCGCCTTCCTGATGCTGCCCGGGGTCGGCACCAAGGACGACATCCGAGAGGCACAGAACAACGGAGGGTCGATCTGCCGGATCGCCACCCACTGCACCGAGGCCGACGTCTCCGTCCAGCATTTCGGCCTAGCCCGCGAAATCGGTCTGGAGACGGTCGGCTTCCTGATGATGTCGCACACAATCCCGCCGGAGAAACTAGCCAAGCAGGCCCGCATCATGGCCGATGCCGGCTGCCAGTGCGTCTACGTCGTCGACTCCGCCGGCGCCCTGGTCCTCAGCGACGTCGCCGACCGGGTGTCGGCTCTGGTGGCCGAATTGGGGGAGGACGCCCAGGTCGGTTTTCACGGCCACGAGAACCTCGGTCTGGGCGTCGCCAACTCCGTGGAAGCGGTGCGGGCGGGCGCCAAGCAGATCGACGGCAGTGTGCGGCGGTTCGGGGCAGGGGCGGGCAACGCACCGGTGGAGGCGTTGATCGGGGTGTTCGACAAGATCGGTGTGAAGACCGGCATCGACTTCTTCGACATCGCCGACGCCGCCGAGGATGTGGTGTCCAAAGCGATGCCGGCTGAGTGTCTGCTGGACCGCAACGCCCTGATCATGGGCTACTCCGGGGTTTACTCCAGCTTCCTCAAGCACGCCGTGCGGCAGAGCGAACGCTACGGAGTGCCGGCGCACCAACTGCTGCACCGTGCCGGACAGCGCAAGCTGATCGGCGGCCAGGAGGATCAGCTGATCGACATCGCCCTCGAGATCCAACGCGAGCAGACTGCTCGCGAGCAGGAGCAGCCCTCCGGTTAGTCCTGTCGGCGCTGGGGTGCACGATGAGCCGATGACCGCAAGCACGCCGACGGCAACCCGGGACCGCGCCCAGACGATCCTGGAACAACTGGCCGGGCCCGCGGCCGCACTCCGCGATGACCAATGGACGGCAATCGAGGCACTGGTCGTCCAACGCCGCCGGGCGCTGGTCGTCCAGCGCACGGGGTGGGGGAAATCCGCGGTGTACTTCATCGCCGCCAAACTTCTGCGCGAGCAGGGCCGCGGCGCCACCGTGATCGTGTCGCCCCTGCTGGCGCTGATGCGAAACCAGGTCGCCGCCGCGGAACGGGCCGGTGTTCGAGCAGCCACCATCAACTCGGGCAACGTCACCGAGTGGGACGACATTCACCGACGCGTCGCAACCGGGGACGTCGACGTGCTGTTGGTCAGCCCGGAACGCTTGAACAATCCGGAGTTTCGCGACAATGTGCTGCCGGCGCTGGCCGCGGATGCCGGTCTGGTGGTGGTGGACGAGGCGCACTGCGTCTCGGACTGGGGTCACGACTTCCGGCCGGACTATCGGCGGATCCGCACCCTGGTGACCGAGTTGGGTGCCGACACTCCCGTCCTGGCGACGACGGCGACGGCCAACGACCGGGTCGTCCAGGACGTCGCCGCGCAACTGGGCGTCGGCGAAGCCGACACGACCGGACTGAGCGGCGAAGCCGACACGACCGGACTGAGCGGCGGAGCCGACACGACGGGTCCGGGTGGGGGAGCTGGCACCCTTGTATTGCGCGGCGGTCTGGACCGCGAGTCGCTGCACCTGTCGGTCGTGCAGATCGCCGGCGCCGCCGAGCGGGTGGCCTGGATTGCCGCGCAACTGGATTCGCTGACCGGATCGGGCATCATCTACACGCTGACCGTCGCCGGAGCCCGTGACCTCGCCGCTCTGCTCAAAGACCTCGGCCATGACGTTGCGGCCTACACCGGCGCCACCGACCCGGCCGAGCGCGAACAACTCGAGGCCGACCTACTCGGCAACCGGGTCAAGGCGCTCGTGGCGACGTCGGCGCTGGGCATGGGATTCGACAAGCCCGACCTCGGCTTCGTGATCCACCTCGGCGCACCGCCCTCTCCGATCGCCTACTACCAGCAGGTCGGCCGTGCGGGGCGCGCCACCGACCGTGCCCGGGTGATCCTGTTGCCGAGCCCGCAGGACAGAGACATCTGGAGCTACTTCGCCTCGGTGGCGTTTCCGTCGGAAGCCATGGTGCGCAGGGTGATCGACGTTCTGGAGCCGGACCGGGCGCAATCCACCGCAGCACTGGAGCCACTCGTTGATCTGGGCCGGTCCCGGCTGGAGATGGTGCTCAAGGTCCTCGATGTCGACGGCGCGGTCCGGCGGGTGAAAGGCGGCTGGATCGGGACGGGCCGGCCGTGGGTTTACGACGAGGACCGCTACCGCACACTCGACGAGGCCCGTCGCCGCGAACAACAGGCGATGCTGGATTACCAGACCACCGAGGAATGCCGCATGGCCTTCCTGCGTGCGCAGTTGGACGACCCCGAACTCGCCGACGGTGCCACCTGCGGGCGCTGTGATAACTGCACCGGGTGTAGCGATGACGCGAAGGTCGAACCGTCCGCGATTGACGCCGCCCAACACCGTTTGCAGCGCCCGGGAGTCGAACTCGCTCCGCGTCGGCAGTGGCCCTCGGGTATGGCGAAACTCGGAATCGATCTGAGTGGGCGCATCACCGACGGGCCATCCACCGGACGGGTGATCGGACGGCTTACCGACCTCGGTTGGGGGGCGCGGCTTCGGCACCTTCTCGACGCGCCTGACGGCCCTGTCCCGCAGGACGCTCTCACGGCCGCGGTTGCGGTGCTCGCGGCCTGGCCGTGGGAGACCCGACCGGTCGCCGTGATGGGCCTGGACTCGGACACCCACCCGGTCCTGATCGGTTCGGTCACAGACGGCCTCGCTGAGTTGGGACGCCTGACCAATCTGGGAACGTTGCGCTACCGCCCCGGCCGCCGACCGGTGACGGCCGCCAATTCCGCCTACCGGGTGTCGGCCCTCAACGAGGCCTGGGAGGCGCCGGATCTCAGCGCCGTTGATGGCCCGGTCTTGCTGATCGACGACCTGACCGACACCGGATGGACGCTGACGATGGCGGCCAGGGTGCTGCGGCAGGCCGGCGCCGACGAGGTGCTGCCGTTCGCTCTGGCCAGCGTCAACTGAAGCCACCGCGGCCGCGCGTCACTGGTTGACTCGCCACTAGAACACGTTCTAGATTCAGGTCAGCTAACGGTCGGGAGGCCTATCCACGATGTACGCACAGCCCCTGATCGACGCCATCGCCGAGGCAGAAAGACTGGTCCGCGAAGCACCCCACATCGAGAACGAGGCCGACCTGCTGGAAGGCCTGCAGTATCTGGCCGGCGGGATCGCCGCATGCACCCATATCGCGTTCGACTACGACCGCGACCACCCGTTCCTGCAGTCCGGCACCGGACCGTTCACCAAGATGGGCCTGGACAACCCGGACACCCTCTACTTCGGTACTCGGGTGCAGGCCGGCAACGAGTACGTCGTCACCGGAACCCGCGGCACCACCACCGATCTGAGTTTCCAACTTCTGGGCGGCGAGTACACCGACGCGAACGTCCCCGACAGTGAGACCGCCTTCGACGACCGCAGGCTCGACATCGGTGCCGACGGGACCTTCGAGTGGCGGTTTGCGCCCAAGGTCAACGCCCAGTTGGTGATCCGCGAGGTGTACAACGACTGGTCCGCGCAACGTGGCCACGTCGCGATTTCGCGCACCGACACGGCCGGAACCGCACCACCACCACTGACCAAGGAACTGATCGAGAAGCGTTGGGCGACGGCCGGTAAGCAACTGGTTCAGCGGGTCAAGACCTGGCTTCAGTTCCCGCAGTGGTTCTACACCAACATCCCGGTCAACACCATGGTCGCCCCCCGGCTCACCCCTGGCGGCCTGGCGACCCAGTACTCGTCGGCCGGGCACTTCGACCTGGCGCCCGATCAGGTGCTCATCATCAGCCTGCCGGTCAGCGATGCACCCTATCTGGGTTTCCAACTGGGCAGCATGTGGTACATCTCGCTGGACTACATCAATCACCAGACTTCGCTCAACGGCACCCAGGCGCAGGCCGATCCGGACGGGAAGATCCGCATCGTGGTCGCCGAACAGAACCCGGGTGTGACGAATTGGGTGGAGACGACCGGCCACCGGAAGGGCTTCCTGCAATTCCGGTGGCAACGGGTGTCGCGGGAACTGACCGCGGCCGACGGCCCGACCGTCGAACTGCTGGACCTCGCCGACCTGCCTGGTCGCCTGCCCTTCTACGAGAACAACCAAATCTCCGATGCCGATTGGCGGGCACGGATTGCGCTGCGGCAGATTCAGATTCAGAACAGGATGGTGGGATAGCCGAATGGCCGGATTGCTGGAGAACAAGGTCGTGGTGATCAGCGGCGTTGGTCCCGCGTTGGGTACCACTCTGGCGCGCCGGTGTGCCGAGGCCGGCGCGGACCTAGTGCTGGCGGCGCGCACAGTGGACCGTCTCGAGGAGGTGGCCAAGGAGGTCACCGGTATCGGACGCCGTGCTCTGGCGGTGGGTACCGACATCACTGACGACGCGCAGGTGGACAACCTCGTCGCCGAGGTCATGGCCACCTTCGGCAAGGTTGACGTGCTGATCAACAATGCGTTCCGCGTGCCGTCGATGAAGCCATTGGCGGACACCACCTTTCAGCACATCCGCGATGCGATCGAACTGACGGTCCTCGGCGCACTGCGCCTCACGCAGGCGTTCACCCCGGCACTGGCCGAGGCCAAGGGTTCTGTGGTCAACGTCAACTCGATGGTGATCCGGCACTCGCAGCCCAAGTACGGTGCCTACAAGACAGCGAAGGCGGCACTGCTGGCCATGTCGCAGTCACTGGCGACCGAGCTGGGACCGCAGGGTATCCGCGTCAATTCCGTTGCCCCGGGATATATCTGGGGAGGAACCCTGCAGAGCTACTTCGCCCATCAGGCCGGCAAGTACGGCACCACCGTCGATCAGATCTACGATGCGGCGGCGGCTGCCTCCGATCTGAAGAGACTGCCCACCGAGGATGAGGTGGCATCGGCCATCCTGTTCATGGCCAGTGATCTCGCCAGTGGTATCACCGGGGCAACGCTGGATGTGAACTGCGGGGAGTACAAGGCGTAATGAGCCGGGCCAGAACCGATGTCGGCACCGTCGAGGACCTTAAAGCCTCCGCCGTGAAGGCTGTAGGTCTAGACGACTTCGGCGACGATGGCGACAACTACATCGAAGCGCTGTCGGTGCTGCTGGAGTCCTACCGCACGGAGGCGGACTTCACCGAACTTGGCAGCAAGATGTCGCGGTTCTTCCTGCGCAACGCGTTGGTGGCCCGACTGCTCAGCGAGGCGTCGTGGAATCAGCACCCGCAGCATGTCGACGTTCCGGTCACCGCACCGATCTTCGTCACCGGACTTCCGCGTACCGGAACGACGGCTCTGCACCGGTTGTTGTGCGGGGATCCGCGCCACCAGGGTCTGGAACTGTGGCTGGCCGAGTTCCCGCAACCGCGTCCGCCGCGGGAAACGTGGCCGCAGAACCCGGTATTCGTGGAGTTACAGTCTCGGTTCGCCAAAGCGCATAAGGAGAATCCCGACTACACCGGCCTGCACTACATGACAGCCGACGAGGTTGAGGAGTGCTGGCAACTGCTTCGCCAGTCGGTGCATTCGGTGTCCTACGAGACGCTTGCCCACGTCCCGACCTACTCGCAGTGGCTGGCGCGTCAGGACTGGACCAAGCCCTACCAACGCCACCGCCGGAATCTGCAACTTATCGGCCTCAACGAGCCCGAGAAGCGTTGGGTGCTCAAGAATCCCAGTCACCTGTTCGCCCTCGACGCGCTGTTCAACACCTACCCCGATGCCCTGGTGATCGAATGCCATCGGCCGGCCGAGACCATCATGGCCTCGATGTGCTCGCTGGCCCAGCACACCACGGAAGGTTGGTCGAACACCTTCGCCGGCGCCACGCTCGGCGCCGACGCTCTGGAGACCTGGTCGCGCGGGCTGGAGCGGTTCAACGCCGTCCGGGCCACCCGGAATCCGGCGCAGTTCTGCGATGTCGACTATTTCGAGCTCATCGCTGACCCGATCGGAACCGTGGAGACTATCTACTCCCACTTCGGAATCGAGATGACCGACGCGGCCCGGGCGGCCATCATCCGGACCGATGACGAGAGCAAACAGGGGCCGCGGGCGCCCAAGCACAGCTACTCTCTGTCTGACTACGGACTGACCGAAGACCAGGTCAAGGACCGCTTCCGAGGGCTTTAGCGGCCGAGTAGTCAGCCGTCACCGGGTGCGGGTGCGCTGGAGTACTCCTCCAGGCAGCCCTCTGCCACAGCATGTTTGATGCTGTCGCTGAGCCGGGGGCAGGAGGGGATGCGGGCGCTGATGCCGCCGCCGGCACGGACTTCGGCGAAGTAGGCGCATCGCCCGGAGGCATCGGAGTTCCACTGCACTGCCGTGTAGGGGGCACCGAGTTTCTTGACTTTCACCGAGGCATGGCAGAAACGGCAGTCGACGTCGGCCAGACCCGCCGTCAGGTACCGCTCGCGGTCGCGGCGGGTCGCTTCGTGCACGGCTGCCGCCCGTTTCGGATCGTTGCTGAAGTCGGGCACTTTCGACCAGGTGGTGACATCATCGTCGTCGCCGATCCGGTGGTCGTCGTCGTGCAATCCGTGCAGCAGCAGCATCGACCGGGCCAGGTCGTCGACATCGGGCGGCTGCTCGGCGGTCACGCCTTGCCGGCCTTCTGCTCGGCTTCCTTCTGCTCTGCCTGCCGACGCAGGTTCTCCTCGACCTCGACATGCCACTTTTCGTTGGCCCTGGTGGTGTCCACCTCGAGTTCGAAACGATCGGTCATGTCGGGGGAGATGTCGGCCACGTCGACATAGAACTGCTGGTACCACCGGCGCATCTGGTAGACCGCGCCATCCTCCTCGACCAGCAGCGGATTATCGATGCGGGTCTTGTGCTTCCAGATCTCGACGTCCTGCAGGAAACCCTTGCTGACGCCGGCGGTGAAGGTTTTCGAAAGGCGTTCGGACATGGCTTCGTCCATGCCCTTCGGTTTCTCGACGATGACGCCCCACATCAACATGAACGAGTCCTGGGTCACCGGGTAGTGGCAGTTGATCAGGATCGACTCGGACTTGAAATCGCCGTAGGTGTTGTGCAGCCAGTTGATCATGAACGACGGCCCAAAGTAGCTGGCTTCGGAGTCCAGGTGGGACTCGCCGTATGCGGTCCCCATCCCGCCGATGTCGGGCCGGCCCACGTTGTGCAGGTACTGAGTGGCGACGTGGCCCTCGAAGACGTTCTTGAAGTACGTCGGCAGCCCGAAGTGGATGTAGTAGAAGTGCGCCATATCGGTGACGTTGTCGACGATTTCGCGGCAGTTGGAACCCTCGATGAGCATCGAGTTCCAGTTCCAGTCGGTCCAGTCCTCGCTCGCGTGCTCCGGGATGTCCGGGATCCGTACCTCCGGTTGCGGGGGATTTCCCTCGTGGTCATGCCAGATGAACAGCAGGCCGCCGCGCACGTCGGTCTGCCAGGAACGGGTGCGCGCAAGTTTCGGGGTGCGCTTGGCGTAGGGAACAAGTTTGCACCGGCCGTCGCCGCCCCAGCGCCAGTCGTGGAACGGGCAGGCGATCTCGTCGCCCTTGATCGTGCCCTGAGACAGATCTCCTCCGAGGTGGCGGCAGTAGCCATCCAGGACGTGCAGGTCACCGCTCGAGTCGGCGAACACCACGAGCTTGGTACCGAATGCGTGAATCGAGTGTGGTTGACCGTCTCGGAAGTTCTGCACCGGCCCCACGCAGTGCCAGCCGCGGGCGTACCGGTCGGGCAGGGTACCGGTGTCGATCTCGCGAATATCGGTGGTCATCTATGCCTCCGCTGTAGCCATCTAACTAGAACACGTTACAGTTTTGTTGCCCGATCCCGCAACACTGCGCTGCAGCCACAGCGCTGCGGTATATCTGGACGATGCCGATGTACTCCTTCGAGGGCCGATCGCCCAAAGTCGACCCCACCGCCTTCATCGCTCCGACCGCCGTGCTGGTCGGCGACGTGACCGTTGAGGCCGGAGCGTCGGTGTGGTTCAACGCGGTGCTGCGTGCCGACTACGCGCCTGTGGTGATCCGGGAGGGGGCCAACGTCCAGGACGGGTCGGTATTGCACGCGCCACCAGGAATTCCCGTCGACGTGGGCCCCGGCGCCACCATCGCCCACATGTGCACCGTTCACGGTGCGCACGTCGGCGCCGAGGCACTGATCGCCAACCACTGCACCATTCTCGACGGTGCGGTGATCGGCGCCCGCAGCCTGATCGCGGCGCACTCGCTTGTCACCGGTGGCACGCAGATCCCGCCGGGCGTCCTGGTCATCGGTGCGCCGGCAAAAGTGAAAGGTCCCATTGAAGGAACCCCCGCCGAGGCGTGGGTGGATGCAAACCCGCACGCCTACCGGGAACTCGCGCAGCGTTATCTGGCCGGCTTGTCGCCGGTCGCGGAGGCGACTAATTTGTCGCAGCTGACGACCCACATCGAGTAATACTGCGATCCGCCACCATAGGCGTGGCCCAAGGCCTTTCGGGCCCCGGCCACCTGGTGATCGCCCGCCTTGCCCATCACCTGGATGGCCGCCTCGGCGAAGCGAATCAGGCCTGAGGCACCAATGGGATTCGACGACAGCACACCACCGGAGGGATTGACCGGAATCCGTCCGCCGATCGCGGTCTCACCGGCTTCGGTCAGCTTCCACCCCTCGCCCTCGGGCGCAAAACCGAGATTCTCCAACCACATCGGCTCGAACCAGGAGAAGGGCACGTAGATCTCCGCCACGTCGATCTCGTCGATCGGACTGGTGATTCCGGCGTCCTTCCACAATGCGGCGGCCGCATCCCGGCCGGCCTGCGGATTGACTTGATCGCGTCCCGAGTAGGCGATGGGTTCGGTCCGCAACGCCGTCGCATGCACCCACGCCACCGGGTAGCCGTCGGCGACCCGTTTGTCGGCGATCTCCTCATCGCCGATGACGAGGGCAGCCGCACCGTCGGAGGACGGGCAGGTCTCGCCCTGTCGGATCGGATCCCACAGCATCGGCGACTCCATCACTTTCTCCAGGGTGATGTCGGGTTGCCGAAGGTGCGCAAGAGGATTTCGGGCGCCATTGAGTCGATCCTTGACCGCCACCATTGCCCCGATGTGCAGTGGCGCCCCCGATCGGCGGATGTAGGCACGGATGTGCGGTGCGAAGTAGCCGCCGGCGCCGGCGCCGACCGGCTTGGTGAATGGAACCGGTATCGACAAGGCCCACATGGCATTCGACTCGGACTGCTTCTCCCAGGCGACCGCAAGCACCCGGCGGTACTTACCGGACTGCACGAGACTGGCCGCGACGACTCCCGTCGACCCTCCCACCGAACCCGCGGTATGCACACGGATCAGCGGCTTTCCCGACGCACCCAGGGCGTCGGCCATGAACAGTTCGGGCATCATGACACCCTCGAAGAAGTCCGGCGCCTTGCCGACGACGACGGCGTCGATATCGTCGAGCGTCGACCCGCTGTCAGCCAACGCCCGGTCGATCGCCTCCCGGACCAGACCGTTCATCGAGACGTCGAGCCTCTTGGTGACGTACTTGGTCTGCCCGGTTCCCAGTACGGCGGCGGGTTGTTTGCCTCCCACTAGCTGTCCCTAATCTCTTCGCGCAAGCGGCTCATCGTCCCTCCATCACGGCGACCAGATTTTGTTGCAGCACAGGGCCTTGCGTGGCGTGCCCGAGTACTCGTTGGGCGGAGCCGTCGAAGATATGCCGAGCGGCGATCCCGATGCGTTCGAGCCCGGTGGAGAACATCGGGTTGGCGACCAGCGCACCTCCGGAGGGATTGACCGTTGTCGACGGTGTGAGCCCGATCGCCTCGGTCAGGATCAGCTGCTGGTGGCTGAACGGGGCACAGATCTCGGCCACCTCGATCGAAGCCGCGTCGCCGCCGGTGGCCGCTGCCGCCGATGCCGCCGTTGACGGTGAGGTGGTCAGATCGCGTGCACCCAGGACCGGAGTCTCGATCCGGTGCTCGAAACCGGTTATCCAAGCTGGTCTTTCGTGTAGCTCGCGGGCTCTGTCGTCGGCGGCGATCACGATCACCGAGGCGCCGTCGGTGATCGGTGCGATGTCGTGGCGGCGCAAGGGATCGGCAAAGAACGGCCTGTCCAGGAGTTCACCGATGCTTGCCGCCGGTTGCACCGAGTCGGTGCGCGGCGCGGCCGCAAGGGAGTCCAGTGCCACCTGTGCCATCTGCTCTTGCGTCCACGCGCCCGCGTCCAGGCCGAGGCGGGCCTGCAGTCCGGCCATCGACACGGCGTCCGGCATCAGGGGAGCCACAGTGTAGGGGTCGGTCTGCAAAGCCAACACTCGGCGCAACGTTCCGGCACTGGATTTTCCAAAGCCGTACACCAGTGCGGTGTCGACCGCTCCGGTCAGCACTTTGATGTAGGCCTCGTACAGCGCCCACGCAGCGTCCATCTCCACATGCGACTCGTTGATCGGTGGGACGGCGCCGATCGCGTCAATCGCATTGAGGAATGAGAACGCACGGCCGGCAAGGTAATCCGAAGACCCTGAGCACCAGAATCCGATGTCCTTCTGGCTGATGCCCAAGTCGCGGTAAACAGAGTGGAAAAGCGGCATCAGCATCTCGACACCGTTGGTGGTGCCGTCCGTGCGTCGGACGTGGGGTGCGTGGGCGAATCCCACGACGGCCACTTCGCGAGTCATGTTGTCTCCGCCCCTTAAAGGTGATGCTTGTAGGTGTCGTAGTCGGCGTCGGGCTCGCCGGTCGGCTTGAAGTAGTCGATGTTGTCGATGCCGAAATCCCTTTCCTCGCGGGGCTTCCACACCGCCTCCACCCGCATACCCATCCTTACGTCGGCCGCATCGATACCGGTGACCATGTGCAGGAAGGGGATGTCGGCGCCGTCGAGAAGGACGTAGGCCACCACATAGGGGGGTTTGATGCGCTGCCCGGCGAACGGGATGTTGATGATCGCGAATGTCGTCACCGTTCCCCTGTCCGGAAGTTCGATGAACTGGTCGAGTTCACGTCCGGTCGCCGGGTCAGCTTCGCGTGGCGGGAAGTACACCTTCCCGTCGTCTCCTGACCGGGCGCCGAGCAGGGTGCCGTTCCGGAGCGCTCGCAGGAAGATGCTTTCGGGCCGGGATGCGCTGTGCTGCACCGCGAGACTGCACGGGGATGTCAGCACGGTGACCGGATCACGCTCGTCGGTCTGTCCGCCGACGGGCTCAGACTGGTCGCCGGGAAGGAAATAGGCGATGTCGGTTATCGCACCGACCGGTTCGTCCACCCAATGCGCATGCACCCGGTCTCCGGTCACGACCCGCCCGTCCACTGCGTGGAGCAATGCGGTGTCGGCCCCGTCGAGTTTGATCAGCGCCCACGCGAATGGGCGGTTCAGCGGTTGGCCTTCCAGTGGTTCGGATTGCCACGTCCACGACAGCACGGTGCCCACGCTGCTCACCGGCACGATCTCCGACAGTCGCTCGTAGGTGACCGGGTCGTACTCGATCACGGGAACGTGCACCCTCCCGTCCGAGCCACGGATGCCGACCACCTGCCGGTTGCGCAGCGCGGTGAAGAAGGCGCTCAGTGTCGGGCCGACTGAACGGCTGTAGTCGAATGACAGCGTCAGCGGCGCGGAAAGCGGGGGTTCGTGGGAATCTGATAGGGCCCTTACAGCGGGAGAGTTGCTCTGGCTGACGGTCACAGCATCGAGTAGAACAGGTTCTAAGAATGCTCGCAAGGACGATTGCCGGACGGAAAGAGGACGCTCGATGAAGCTGGGTCTGCAACTCGGATACTGGGGTGCGCAGCCGCCCACCAACCATGCCGAGTTGGTGGCCGCGGCCGACGAGGCCGGCTTCGACACCGTCTTCACCGCCGAAGCGTGGGGCTCGGATGCCTTCACGCCGTTGGCCTGGTGGGGGCGCCAGACCACCCGGATGCGGCTGGGCACCTCGGTGGTGCAACTGTCTGCCCGCACCCCGACCGCCTGTGCGATGGCCTCGCTGACGCTGGATCATCTCTCCGGCGGCCGGCACATCCTCGGGCTGGGCGTATCCGGCCCCCAGGTGGTGGAGGGCTGGTACGGCCAGCGCTTCCCCAAGCCCCTGGCTCGCACCCGCGAGTACATCGACATCGTCCGTCAGGTGTGGGCTAGGCAGGCACCGGTGACCAGTCCCGGTCCGCACTACCCGCTTCCGCTGAGTGGTGAGGGCACCACCGGACTCGGCAAGGCGCTCAAGCCGATCGTCCACCCACTGCGTGCCGACATTCCGATCATGCTCGGCGCCGAAGGGCCCAAGAACATCGCGATGGCTGCCGAGATCTGTGACGGCTGGCTTCCGATCTTCTACTCGCCGCGGATTGCGCACATGTACAACGAGTGGTTGGACGAAGGTTTCGCCCGACCGGGCGCCCGGCGCAGCCGGGAGGACTTCGAGATCTGCGCCACCGCACAGATCGTCGTGACCGACGACCGCCCCGCGACCATGGAGATGATGAAGCCGTATGTGGCGCTCTACATGGGTGGAATGGGTTCAGAGGACACCAATTTCCACGCCGAGGTCTACCGCCGGATGGGATACGCCGAGGTGGTCGACGACGTGACCAAACTCTTCCGCTCCGGCCGTAAGGACGAGGCCGCGAAAGCCATTCCGGACGAACTGGTCGACGATGCCGCAATCGTGGGCGATGCCGATTATGTACGCAAGCAGATCGCGGTCTGGGAAGCAGCCGGCGTCACCATGATGGTGGTCAGCCCGCGCAGCCCCGAACAGTTGCGGGATCTCGTCGCACTGCTATGACGTCAGCGCAGCACCAGCGGGTCGCCGAACGTCATCTCGACGTTGCCCACCGACCCCGACACCAGAGGCCGATTGGGGAGTCCCAGTGCGGCCAGTTCCCTGGCGTAGGGGTGGTCGCCGAGGCGAAGCCGTGCGCCGGCCGGCCGGAACCGAACCCTGGAGTTCCGCATCTCCCACGGGACCTCACGGGTGACGCCGTCGGCGCAACTGAATGCCCTGAGGGCTTGAGTGCGCGGCGGCATCGGGATGGGCAGGCCGGGACTGAACTCGATGCCGGCGATCAGCGCGCCGCCTTCGGACACCTCGAAGCGGAACGGGTTACCGGCACGAACCTTGAAGTTCGCCATGATCTTCGGGAAGCCCCAGATGGTGCGACCGGCCTCCAGAGTGAACGACTGGTCGACCGGCAGATGGTGGATGAACGCCGCCGCGTCGGCCAGTGCGCGCAAGCCCGTCGCCTGCGATCCGGGTGGATTGACCATGACGCAGGTCCCGAACTCGTTGTAGCGCCCGAGGTCGCCGTCGATGTAGCGGGCCAGCATCAGCGTCACTACGGCCCGGTCGGGGCGGACACGGCAGACCTTCAGACCGCTGTAGTCGATCATCCGCTGCGCCGCGTCGGCGGCAACCGAGAACATCGCGGTGTGGACATCGGCCCTGCGGACCCGCACCGGCATGGTCAGCACGGTGCCGGCGATGGTGTGCTGCGCCGCGCCCATGCGGCCACTGTAATCCGCGGCGAGAGTGCAATGGAAGGACGAAAGGCGGTTCGATGACCGGCAGACCTGATGTCGACCTGACCGACGGGAACTTCTTCGCCGACGGCGGGGCACGTGAGTCCTACCGCTGGATGCGGGCCAACGAACCGGTCTTCCGGGACCGCAACGGCCTGGCCGCCGCCGCGACCTACCAGGCGGTGCTCGACGCCGAACGCAATCCGGAGGTCTTCTCCAACACCGGCGGCATCCGGCCCGACCAGCCAGCGATGCCGTACATGATTGACATGGACGACCCCGGTCATCTGCTGCGGCGCAAACTGGTCAACGCCGGCTTCACCCGTAAACAGGTGATGGACAAGGCCGCGGGGATCGACACCCTCTGCGACACCCTCATCGACGCGGTCTGCGAACGTGGCGAGTGCGACTTCGTTCGCGACCTCGCCGCTCCGCTGCCGATGGCGGTCATCGGAGACATGCTCGGCGTCCTTCCGCAGGACCGCGCGACGCTGCTGAAATGGTCGGACGACCTGGTGTGCGGGCTGTCTGCGAGCGCCGACGAGGCCGCATTGCAGTCGTTGATGGAGGCGTTCGCCGGTTACCAGGGCTTCGCGATGCGGACGACCGCCCAACGCCGGGCCGAGCCCACCGGTGACCTGTTCTCGATCCTGGTGAACTCCGAAGTGGACGGCCAGCGGATGACGGACGACGAGATCGTCTTCGAAACACTGCTGATCCTCATCGGGGGCGACGAGACGACCCGCCACACCCTGACCGGTGGAACCGAACAGTTGCTGCGCCACCCCGATCAGTGGCAGCGGCTTCTGGAGGACGCCGCGAGCGTGCCCGGTGCAGTCGAGGAGATGCTGCGCTGGACCGCCCCGGTAAAGAACATGGCCCGGACCGTCCTGCGGGACAACGAGTTCCACGGCACGCAGTTGCGCGAGGGCGAGAAGATGCTGCTGCTGTTCGAATCTGCCAACTTCGATGAGTTGGTGTTCGGCGACCCGGAGAACTTCCGAATCGACCGGAACCCCAACAGCCACCTGGCGTTCGGCTTCGGGACGCACTTTTGCCTCGGCAATCAACTAGCCCGGCTGGAACTGAGCACCATGCTGCGCAAGATCCTGCAGCGGATGCCGGATCTCCGGCTGGCGGATGACTCGGCGTTGCCGCTGAGACCGGCCAACTTCGTCAGCGGCTTGGAGGCCATGCCGGTGGTGTTCACGCCGTCGAAACCCGTACTCGCCTAACGCCCACGTGATGGCCACTCCCGCCGAGTGTGCGTTCACTGCGAAAATCGAGCCCGATGTTCGCAGTGTGTTCACTTTCGGCGAGCCCACGCGTCGCGGAGTCGACGCTCGATCTCCCCCGCGGTGTCGGCGGCGGTAACGCGGACGTTGATCCAACCCTCGTCGGCGACGTTCTCCGACCGGCGTATGTCCTTGTTGAATTGCCGGCGATCGCGCCAGTGATGATCGCCGTCGTACTCGGCGGCGACCTTGATGTCCTCCCATCCCATATCCAGGACGGCGACCAAGGTCCCGTGCTTGTCGTACACCGGGATCTGGGTACGCGGGGGCGGGAATCCCGCGCGGATGATGAGGAGTCGCAGCCATGTTTCGCGGGGTGATTCAGCACCCGGGTCGAGGAGGCCGATTGCTGTGCGAGCCCGCCGAATCCCGCGCCGGCCCCGGTATCTGTCGGCAAGTACCTCGATATCGGCTGGTTTCAGATGTGTCGCTCGGGCGAGGGCGTCGATCGCGGCGACGGCCCGATCCACCGGGTAGCGGCAGGCGATGTCGAGTGCGGTGCGGGCGGGCGTCGTCAGGGCCATGCCGTCCAGTTCCTGGCGCTCATCGCCGGCCACGGTGTCAGACCAGACGGTGATGCCCCTCGGCGGACGGCGATTGGTCCAGATCAGTTCAGCGGGTAGGCGCGGGTCGATCCATCTCGACCGGTGCAGGGCGGCGGCCGAACGGCCGGCGATGATCCCGCCGCCACCGGACCAGAGCCAGGCTGCCCGGGCCCGGCCGGCGGGAGTGATCTCCGCATCACTCGGCAGGTAGACATCCGGATAGACGGCGCTGAACTTGGTACGCAAGGCGTACGGCGTGAGATCGCCCCGGGACAGGGCCGCACTTCCGGTGAAGGGCACCTCCATGGCGGCAGTGTGCGCTGACCTACCGACAGGCCACCGACCGTGCGCACACTGCGAAAATTCCGGGTGATTCCCGCAGTGGACGCACACTCGGGGAAGGGGCGACGCGGGGTAGGGGGTTTCAGCGCATCGTGAACCGCGGTGGCCGCTTCTCTTTGAACGCCAGCGGACCTTCTTTGGCGTCCTCGCTGAGGAACACCTCGATGCCGATCTTGGTGTCGATCTTGAAGGCCTCGTTCTCGTGCATGCCCTCGGTCTCGCGGATCGAGCGCAGGATTGCCTGCACCGCGAGCGGGCCGTTGTTGGCGATCACCTCGGCGATCTCCAAGGCCTTGTCCAGCGCTGTACCGTCCGGCACCACATGTCCGATCAGCCCGTACTCAAGCGCCTCGGCCGCGGTGATGTGGCGGCCGGTCAGCAGCAGATCGCAGGCGATGGTGTACGGGATCTGGCGCACCAGCCGGACCGCTGAGCCCCCCATCGGGTACAGGCTCCACTTCGCCTCGGAGATCCCGAACTTGGCGCTCTCACCGGCCACCCGGATATCGGTGCCCTGCAGGATCTCGGTGCCGCCCGCGATGGCCGGCCCCTCGACGGCGGCGATCAACGGCTTGGTCAGTCGGCGGCCCTTGAGCAGTCCGTCGATCCGCGACGGGTCATAGCTGCCGTCGGAGAACGAGTCGCCCGGCGGCTTGGCGGCCGCGGCTTTGAGGTCCATGCCGGCGCAGAAGTAGCCGCCCGCGCCGGTGAGGATGCAGACCCGGATGTCGGGATCGTTGTCGACGCGGTCCCAGGCCTCGACCATGATCTGCAACATCTCGCCGGAGAGCGCATTGCGGGATTCGGGGCGGTTCATCGTCACGATAAGGACATGCCCACGCTGTTCGATCAGGGCGTCAGCCATTTTTCTCCCACCTTCCGTTGAGAAAAAATGTAACACGTTCTAGTTTGGGTTCCGTGGCCTTGAACATCGCCGATCTCGCCGAACATGCCATTGATGCCGTCCCGGATCGGGTGGCTCTGATCTGCGGTGACGAGCAGATCACCTACGCGGAGTTGGAGGAGAAGGCGAACCGATTCGCCCACTACCTCATCGACCACGGCGTCAAGAAAGACGACAAGGTCGGCCTGTACTGCCGCAACCGCATCGAGATCGTCATCGCGATGCTCGGCATCGTGAAGGCCGGAGCCATTCTGGTCAACGTCAACTACCGCTACGTCGAAGGCGAACTGCGCTACCTGTTCGACAACTCCGACATGGTGGCCCTCGTGCACGAGAGGCAGTACGCCGACCGGGTGGCCAATGTGCTGCCGGAAACCCCGAACGTCAGAACGGTGCTGGTGGTCGAGGACGGCAGCAACAAGGACTACCAGAGCTATGGCGGGGTGGAGTTCTACGAGGCGATCGCCCAGGGCTCCCCGGCGCGCGACTTCGGCGAACGCAGTCCAAGCGATATCTATCTGCTTTACACCGGTGGCACCACCGGGTTCCCCAAGGGGGTGATGTGGCGCCACGAGGACATCTACCGGGTGCTGTTGGGCGGCACCGACTTCGCCACCGGCGAATTCGTGAAAGACGAATACGATCACGCCAGGCAAGCCACCGCCGGCCCGCCGATGATCCGTTTTCCGATCCCACCGATGATCCACGGCGCCACCCAATCGGCCACGTGGATGGCCTTGTTCGCTGGTCAAACCGTGGTTCTGGCAACGGAATTCGATGCCGACCAAGTGTGGCGAGCCATCGAGCGCCACAAAGTCAATCTGCTGTTCTTCACCGGCGACGCGATGGGCCGCCCACTGCTCGACGCGCTGGAAGGCACCCTGGAGGACCGCGACCTGTCGTCGCTGTTCGTTCTCGCGAGTACGGCGGCGCTGTTCTCGCCGAGTCTGAAGGAACGGTTTCTCGAACTGCTGCCCAACCGAGTGATCACCGACTCCATCGGATCTTCGGAAACCGGATTCGGCGGGACCAGCATGGTGGCCAAAGGCCAATCCCAGGCGGGCGGCCCGCGGGTCACCATCGACAAGAACACCGTGGTGCTCGACGACGAGGGCAACGAGGTACAGCCGGGATCGGGTGTGCGCGGGATCCTGGCCAAGCGCGGCAACATCCCGGTCGGCTACTACAAGGACGAGAAGAAGACCGCGGAAACCTTCCGCACCATCAACGGCGTTCGCTACGCGATCCCCGGCGACTATGCGATGGTCGAGTCCGATGGCACCGTCACCATGCTGGGCCGGGGTTCGGTGTCGATCAACACCGGCGGGGAGAAGGTCTACCCCGAGGAGGTGGAGGCTGCGCTCAAGAGCCATCCGGATGTTTTCGATGCACTCGTGGTCGGAGTCCCCGACGATAGGTACGGCCAGCACGTCGCCGCCGTGGTGGCGCCGCGCAAGGGCACCCGCCCCTCCCTGGCCGCTCTGGACGAGTCCGTCCGCAGTCAGATTGCCGGGTACAAGGTGCCGCGCAGCTTGTGGCTCGTCGACGAGGTCAAACGCTCGCCGGCCGGCAAGCCCGACTACACCTGGGCCAGACAGCAGACCGAACAACGGCCGGCCGACGAGAGAAGGGCGACCAACTGATGCGCACCGCACTGTGCGATCGCTTCGGGATCCAGTACCCGATTTTCGTCTTCACCCCGTCGGAGAAGGTCGCCGCCGCGGTCACCCGCGCCGGAGGTATGGGTGTGCTCGGCTGCGTCCGGTTCAATCACGCTGAGGAACTCGAATCAGTGCTGACCTGGATGGACGACAACACCGATGGCAAGCCCTACGGGGTGGATATCGTCATGCCGGCCAAGCTGCCCACCGAAGGCACCAGCGTGGACATCAACAAACTCATCCCGCAGGCCCACCGCGACTTCGTGACCAAGACCCTCGCCGACCTTGGAGTGCCCCCGCTACCCGACGACGGACCGGGCAACGAGGGCGTGCTGGGGTGGCTGCACTCCGTTGCCCGCTCCCATGTGGATGTGGCACTCGGGCACCGAATCAGCTTGATAGCCAACGCTCTTGGCTCGCCACCGGCCGATGTCCTCGACCAGGCCCATGCCGCCGGGGTACCGGTTGCCGCGCTGGCGGGTGCGGCCAGCCATGCCCGCCGGCACGCCGACAACGGCGTTGACATCGTCGTCGCCCAGGGCTACGAGGCCGGCGGTCACACCGGTGAGATCGCCTCGATGGTTCTGGTGCCCGAGGTCGTCGACGTTGTTGGTGACACCCCCGTCCTGGCAGCCGGCGGGATCGGCACCGGCCGTCAGGTGGCGGCAGCTCTGGCGCTGGGCGCATCCGGGGTCTGGATGGGTTCGGCATTCCTGACGGCCGCCGAGTATGACCTCGGTGTCAGTTCCGGGGTCCGCGGCGATGACGGCCCTTCGGTGATCCAGCAGGCACTGCTGGCGGCAACGTCGGCCGACACCGTGCGCCGCCGAATCTACTCGGGCAAGCCCGCCCGACTGCTCAAGAGTCGGTGGACCGAGGCCTGGGATGCCGAGGGCGCGCCCGACCCGCTACCGATGCCACTGCAGAACGTTCTGGTCGCCGAGGCGCACCAGCGCATGAGCCAGTCACAGGATCCGACCGCGGTAGCGATGCCCGTCGGCCAGATCGTCGGCCGGATGAACGAGATCCGGCCCGCGGCCGACATCATCGCCGAACTCGTGACCGGGTTCGAGGCGGCAAGCCGGCGACTGGACGACATCCGCGAGAGGTGAGCAGTGGCTAGAGTCGGTCCGATGAACGGCGCTCAGGCACTCATCACGACACTGGTGGACAACGGGGTGACGGTGTGTTTCGCCAATCCCGGAACCTCGGAGATGCATTTCGTCGCCGCGTTGGACACGGTTCCCGAGATGCACGCCGTGCTCACCCTTTTCGAGGGAGTCGCCACCGGTGCGGCCGACGGCTTCGCCCGGATCTCCGGGGACCCCGCCGCCGTGCTGCTGCATCTGGGGCCCGGCCTGGGCAACGGACTTGCGAACCTGCACAACGCGCGCCGCGCCCGAGTGCCCATGCTCGTGGTGGTCGGCGACCACGCGACGTACCACAAAAAATACGATGCTCCGTTGGAGTCCGACATCGACTCGGTGGCGGGCACCGTCTCCGGGTGGGTCCGCAGGACGAACAGCACCGGCGATGTGGCGACCGACGCGGTGGATGCCATCACCTTCGCCTGTGCGGAGCAGCGGATCGCAACGGTCATCCTGCCGGCAGACGTGTCATGGACCGATGGGGCCGAGGCTGCGGAACCGGTTGTACTGGAACGCCACTCGAACAGATCCGACACCCGGGAGATCGAGGATGCGCTGCACGCCGGTGAACCTACGGTGATCCTCATCGGTGGCGATGCGACCCGGGGGGATGGACTGTTCGCCGCAGCGCGGCTGGCCAAGGCATTCGGCGCCAGACTTTTCTGCGAGACATTTCCGACCCGGCTCGAGCGCGGCGCCGGAGTCCCGGCCGCGGAACGGATCGCGTACTTCGGCGAGGCAGCCGCCGCGCAGTTGGCCGGCACCACCCAGTTAATCCTCGCGGGAGCGGTCCCGCCGGTGACCTTCTTCGGGTATCCGGGCAAACCCAGCGACCTGGTCCCCGAGGGTTGTTCGGTTCATACGCTGGCCGGACCTGTCGGGGCTGCGGCGGCGCTGGTCGAGCTTGCCGGCCGCGTCGCTTCCGATGTGGTGGCCGATGTAGTGGCGCCGTCACGGCCCCAATTGCCCTCCGGCGCGTTGACCGTTCAGACCTCGGCAGAGGTGATCGGCGCCCTGCTGCCCGAGCGGGTGATCGTGGTCGACGAGTCCAACACCTCAGGCTTTCTGCTGCCGCAGACCACCGCCGGGGCGCCCGCTCATGACTGGCTCACTTTGACCGGCGGTGCGATCGGATACGCACTCCCGGTCGCCGTCGGGGCAGCCATAGCCGCCCCGGATCGCCCGGTTTTGTGCCTGGAGTCCGACGGGTCCGCGATGTACACCATCTCTGCGCTGTGGACGCAGGCCCGGGAGAAGCTCGACATCACGACGGTGCTCTATGCCAACCATGCGTACGGCATTCTGCGCATCGAACTGCAACGCGTCGGCGCTCAGGAGCAGAGCCAGGCGACCGGACCCAAAGCTGAATCCCTACTCGACTTAGCCTACCCGACAATGGATTTCGTGAAGATGTCCGAGAGTATGGGTGTTCCCGCTCGCCGCGCAGCGAGCGCCGAGGAACTCGCCGAGGCGCTGCGGTGGGCCTTCGCCGAACCGGGTCCACATCTGATCGAAGCCGTCATGCCGTCGATCGCAGGTTAGATTTCGAACACGCTGTCCGCGCAGTCCGTCGCTTCCTGGGCGAGTTTCCGCTTGAGCACCTTGAAGGTCTCGGTTCGAGGCAGCGACCGCGCTACCCGCACGAACGACGGCCACTGTTTGGGGCCCAAATCGGACTGCTCGGAGAGAAATCTGCGGAAGCCCGCCACCTCGAAGCACGCTCCTTCAGCCATCACCAGCGCGGCCATCACCCGGTCTCCGACGGCTGGATCCGGGATGCCGTACACCGCCGCCTCGGTCACGCCGGGATAGCGCATGAGCACCCGCTCGATCGGTGCCGTGCCCAGATTCTCACCGTCGACCCGCATCCAATCACCCAGTCGTCCGGCGAAGTACACGAACCCCGAGTCATCCCGGTAAGCCAGGTCGCCGCTGTGGTAGACGCCTCCGGCCATCCGTTCGGCCTCTGCCCCTGGGTCCTTGTAATAGCCCCGGAACTGGCCCGGTCCGGCGATGTTCACCAATTCGCCGACGACGCCGGGACCGCAGGGCCGGCCGGTCTCGACGTCGAGAATCGCCAGTTCATCCGGCAGGGGTCCCAGCGAGCCTTCGGGTGTGTCCGGGGTGCGGCCGATGGACACCCCGCCCTCGCTGGAACCGAAGCCGTCGACGACAGTCACCGCGAACCTCTTGGCGAACCGCCCGATGTCTCGCGGCGCGGCCTCATTGCCGTACATGATCCGCAACGGGTTGATCGCATCGTCCGGCTTTTCCGGGGTGGCAAGAATGTAGGACATCGGCTTCCCGACGTAATTGGCATACGTGGCGCCGAACCTCCGCACATCCTCGATGAACCCGGATGCGGAGAATCTGCGGCGCAATGCGATCGAACCTTGCGCCGCCACGGCGGGTGCCCACCCGGCCATGACGGCGTTGGAATGAAACAGCGGCATCGACAGGTAGAACACATCGGAGGATCGAAGGTCGAAGCGTTGCGCCAACATGACTCCCGGACCGGCGACCTTCTCGTGGGTGCACCGAACGGCTTTGGGCTCGCCACTGGTGCCGGAGGTGAAGATGAGCATCAGCAGGTCGTCCGGCCTGCTGTCGGGGTAGTTGATCGGTGAACCGGCGAATTCGTCCAGTTCCAGCGCCCATCGGGTACTCGTCACCTCCAGGATCGGCAGGCCGGCCAAACCTAGGTCGCCGCCTTGGGAGTCGTCGGTGAGTACGAACTGGCAGTCGGCGTGCTGGGCATCCCGGCGAAGTGCCGCGCCGCGGCGGGTTGGGTTCAAACCAACCAGGACCACACCGCTCAACGCGGCTGCCACCAGCAGTGCGGAGAACAGCGGGGTGTTCCCCAGAAGAACCCCCACATGGGGCGGCTGATCCGGATTGAGTCGGGCTCGCAGCAGCGCGGCCAGGTCGGCGCCGGCCTGAATATGTTGGCGCCAGGTCGAATACGAGCCGTCGTCTCCGCGGATTCCGCGGTCCTCGACTTCGGCCAGCGGTCGCAGCAGCTCGGTGACGGTCGGCAGCACTACGCGGGCGTGTCAGCCAGATCCCGGCCGATGATCCGCAATTGGGCGGTCGCCCCGCCGATGGCGAACTCGATCTGTTTGGCCGTGATGAAGTAGCGGTGAACGGGATGGTCCATGTCGATGCCCACCCCGCCGTGAACGTGCACGGTAGTGTGCGCAACCCGGTGGCCGGCTTCGGCGGCCCAGAATGCGGCGGTGGCTACCTCGACATCGGCGGGCAGATCCTCCGACAGCCGCCAGGAAGCCTGCTCGCAGGTCAGCCGTAGTCCCTTGATGTCGATGTAGCCGTCGGCCAGTCGTTGAGAGACCGCCTGAAAGCTTCCGATCGGGCGGTCGAACTGTTCGCGGCTCCGCGCGTAGTCGGCAGTGAGTTCCAGTGCGCGCTCCACAACCCCTAACTGGTAGGCCGACAGGCCGACCGCCCGTCGGGTGGCCAGCCATACCAACACATCGCTGCCGCCGACCACGCGGTCCGCGCCGACTTCGACCCCGGCCAAGTCGAGTTCGCCGACGCTGTTGAGCCCCGTCGTCTCCAGCGCGGTGACTGACACTCCCGCGTCGTCCCGACGCACAAGGAAGACTGCAGAGCCTGAGTCGGTTTCGGCGGGAACCAGGAAGGCGTCGGCCAACGGGCCGAACGGAACCTGGGTGCGGGTGCCGGTCAGCCGGAACCCGTCACCTGACCGGGTGGCCTGCACCGGCCCCTGGCCCAATTCGCCGTCGAGTGCGACGGTCAGCAGCTTCTCGCCGGCCACTGCCGGCACTGCCCATGCCTGCTGCAAGCCGGAGGAGGCGAATGAGGCCAGTGCACCAGCGCCGAGCACTACCGACTCCAGGTAGGGAACCGCGGCGAGTTGACGGCCCAGAGCGGTCTGGATCGCTGACTGCTCGAGGACACTGAAACCGCCGCCACCGATGGATTCGGGTGCCGCGGTGGAAAGGATGTCAGCGTCGATCAGCTTGCGCCAGAGGGTTTTGTCGAACCGTTGTTCAACTCCGTCCAGTTCGCGGTGGTGCTCGGGTGTGCATACCGAGTCGACGATCGTGCCAACCAGCCCGGAAAGATCCTGGGCTGCTTCGGTTCTGGTGAAGTCCACGGGCATCTCCTCAGTGCGGTTGCGGGGTGGCTAACGGTTCCTGGGAAGGCCCAGAGCCACCATGCCGATGATGTCTCGCTGGACCTCGTTGGTGCCGCCACCGAAGGTCAGGATCAGCGCTGCTCGGTGCATCCGTTCCACCCGGCCGCGCAGCAGTGCGCCCGGGGAGTCCTGACGCAGCGTGGCCGAAGGGCCCAGGATCTCCATCAGAAGCCGGTAGGCCTCGGTGGCAAGTTCCGTTCCGAAGACTTTGGCCGCCGAGGCGTCAGCCGGCGAAGGCGAGGCCTCGGCCGAGGACGCCAGTTCCCAGTTGATGAGTTTGAGGTACTCCGCCTTGGCGTGGACGCGGGCCAGATTGAGTTGCACCCACTCGGAGTCGATCAGTCGGACACCGCGGGCATCTTTTGTGTTCTGCGCCCACTCCCGTACCTGGGTCAGCGCGGTGAAGATCGGCTGGGCCGAAACCAGCGCGACCCGTTCATGATTGAGCTGATTGGTCACCAGCTTCCAGCCGCCGTTCTCCTCACCGACCCGGTTGGCGACCGGCACCCTGACATCCTGATAGTAGGTGGCGCTGGTGCTGGGCCCGGCCATGGTGTGGACGGGTGTCCAGGAGAAGCCCTCCGCCGAAGTCGGCACGATGAGGACCGAGATGCCGCGGTGCTTCTTGGCCTCGGTGTTGGTGCGAACGGCCAGCCACACGTAGTCGGCGTACTGGATCAGGCTGGTCCACATCTTCTGACCGTTGACCACGTAGTCGTCACCGTCGCGCACCGCGGCGGTGCGCAGGTTGGCCAGGTCGGTGCCGGCTTCCGGTTCGGAGTAGCCGATAGCGAAGTGGATATCGCCGGCGGCGATCTTGGGCAGATAGAACTGTTTCTGCTCCTCGGTGCCGAACGCCATGATGGTCGGCGCCACACTGTTGATGGTGAGAAACGGGACTGGCGCCCCGGCGATAGCGGCCTCGTCGGTGAAGATCAGCTGATCCATCGGGGGCCGGGCCTGGCCGCCGTATTCCTCCGGCCATCCCAGCGCCAGCCAGCCGTCCTTACCCATCTGCTCGACGGTCTCGCGGTAGACGTTTCCCAGACCGATCTCACCGCCCGCTGTGGAGGTCAGGGCTTCCTGGCGTTCGGGTGTCATCAACCGGCCGAAGTATGCGCGCAACTCGCGGCGCAACTCTTCCTGTTCCGGGGTGTAACTGATCCGCATCGTCTGCGACCTCCGGTGCTGGTGACTGTTCGGCGACCCGCCGACTTTCTCGTTGTAACACGTTCTAGTCTGGGAATCCAGCAGACGTTGTGACCGGCGACTGACGTCCTTGGTCGTATCGTGAGGCTGGGAGCACTCAAGGAGGAGCCATGCGAGTCATCGTCGACCGGGATCGCTGCGAAGGTAACGCCATCTGCGTGGGAATCGCGCCGGATCTGTTCCAACTGGACGAGGACGAGTACGCCGTCGTCACCGCGGATCCGATTCCCGCGGACAAGGAAGAATCGGCGCTCCAAGCGATCGCTGACTGCCCGCGCGCCGCGCTGAAGCGCGAAGACTAGAGGTATTCGCACCTTGTCTGATCTGACCGACCTCTCCGGACGGGTCGCGGTGGTGACGGGCGCGGCCGCCGGGCTCGGCCGTGCAGAAGCCATCGGTCTGGCCCGTTCCGGCGCGACCGTGGTCGTCAATGACATGCCCGCGGCATTGGACGGCTCCGATGTGCTCGACGAGATCGCCGCGGCAGGCACCAGGGCGGTCGCGGTATCCGGCGACATCAGCCAGCGCGCCACCGCCGATGAACTCGTCTCCTGCGCCGACGGGCTCGGCGGTCTTCACATCGTGGTCAACAATGCCGGGATTACCCGCGACCGGATGCTGTTCAACATGACCGACGAGGACTGGGACGCGGTGATCGCGGTCCACCTGCGCGGTCACTTTCTGCTGACCCGCAACGCTGCCACCTACTGGCGCGCACAGGCCAAAGACCAGGGATCGGTCTATGGCCGTCTGATCAACACATCTTCGGAGGCGGGGCTTTCCGGACCGGCGGGCCAAGCCAATTACGGGGCGGCCAAGGCTGGTATCACCGCGTTGACCCTGAGCGCTGCAAAGGCGCTGGGCCGCTACGGAGTTCGCGCGAACGCGATCTGTCCCCGGGCTCGCACCGCCATGACCGCGAATGTCTTCGGGGAGGCACCACCCCTGGCCGAAGGCCAGATCGACCCGCTGTCAGCCGAACATGTCGTGAGCCTGGTGCGGTTCCTGGCCTCTCCAGCAGCCGTCGACGTCAACGGACAACTCTTCATCGTCTACGGCCCCACGGTGACACTGATGGCCGCACCCACGGCCGAACATCGCTTCCACGCCGGCGGGGATGCCTGGGATCCGGTCGCCTTGAGCACGGTGATGCACGACTACTTCGCCGA
>CAZADG010000009.1:46785-76793 GCA_964483865.1 uncultured Mycobacterium sp.
TGCGTCGAGGAAAGCGCGGGCCCAGCGGTCGACGTCGTTGCTGAGTACCTGGCGCCGGAGGGCTCGCATCCGCCGGCGGCCCTCCTCGGGGCTTTGGGACAGGGCCTCCTCAATGGCGTCTTTGACCCCCTCGAGATCGTGGGGGTTGGTCAGGTAGGCCTGACGTAGTTCTGCTGCGGCACCGGTGAATTCGCTGAGCACCAAGGCTCCGTCGAGGTCGCTGCGGCAGGCCACGTACTCTTTGGCCACCAGGTTCATGCCGTCCCTAAACGGAGTGACGAGCATGACGTCGGCGGCAACGAAGAATGCGATGAGCTCGTCGCGGGCCACCGGCCGGTGCAGGTAATGCACCACTGGGTGGCCGACCTCGCCGTACTCGCCGTTGATGTGGCCGACCTGCTGCTCGACTTCGTTACGCAGAATGCGGTAGCTGTCGACGCGTTCTCGGCTGGGGGTGGCCAGCTGCACCAGTACGGTGTCGTCGCCCTTGATTCGGCCTTCGGCGAGTAACTCCGAGAATGCCTTCAGCCGGACGTCGATACCTTTCGTATAGTCCAGCCGGTCCACGCCGAGCAGTAACTTGCGTGGGCTGCCAAGCTCGGTGCGAATCTGTTTTGCACGTTTCCGGATTTCTCGGTTGCGGCCTGTGCGATCCAGTTCTGCGGAGTCGATGGAGATGGGGAACGCACCCACCTTCACGGTGCGGTCGCCCAGCCGCGCTTCGCCCAACCGGGACCGGACACCCACCGTCGCGCGGGTCGTCTCGGCTTCGGCCAGTTGCCGGGCGAGGAAGAGGAAGTTCTGCGCCCCGCCGGCCAGATGGAATCCGACGAGGTCCGCACCGAGCAGCCCGTCGATGATCTCCGCGCGCCAAGGCAACTGCATGAAGAGCTCCACCGGGGGAAACGGAATGTGCAGAAAGAATCCGATGGTCAGATCGGGCCGCAGTTCGCGCAGCATCTTCGGGACCAACTGCAACTGGTAGTCCTGCACCCACACCGTCGCGCCCTGGGCAGCGGCACGTGAGGTGGCCTCGGCGAATCGGCGGTTGACGTCGACGTAGCGTTCCCACCACTCGCGATGGTAGATCGGCTTGACAATGACATCGTGATACAGCGGCCACAGTGTCGCATTCGAGAACCCCTCGTAGTACTCGGCGACATCGTCGGCGCTGAGACGCACCGGATACAACTGCAGGCCGTCCTCGGTGATCGGATCCTCCGGACCATCGACGATCCCAGGCCACCCGATCCACGCTCCGCGCTGTTTACGCAACAGCGGTTCCAAGGCCGTGACCAGTCCGCCGGGGCTTCGTCGCCACCCCAGTGTGCCGTCGGGCCGGACCTCCATGTCGATCGGTAGCCGGTTGGCGACCACCACGAATTCGGAGTCGCCTGAACTCCCCGGGGGAAGTACTCGGCTGGCCCCGCGGGACACCTACGCCTCGAGCTTTGACGGCCCGATGCCGAGCATGGCGAGAAAAATCCGACACTCATCGGCGTCGGTGGCATAGGCGGCTACCACCCGCCTGGCTTGGCTGGCCGTGCTGTCGGCCAGCGGTTCGACGTCGTCAATGTCGGCAGGACTGGATTTCGCAGGCATCTGTCAACCTTAATTCAGACTGGTAGTGATATCAGATCAGCGCTAGGGGCTAGCGGAGAGCGTGGAACGAGGCACCACTGCCGGAGCGCGATCCTGATTTTCGGCGTAGCAGGCCGCCGACATCCAGTAGCCGGTGCACGGTGTGCCGTTGATGTTGGGCACCAGATCGGCGGGCAGTCCGGATTGGGTGGTTGAGGTGTGCTCGTCGGTGTATCGCAGCGGCGCCTCGGGCATTGGTCCTGCCATTCCCTCCTCACCGGTGGACGAAGTCATGTTCGGCACGCAGTTGCCGTCCTGCATGACTTCGCCGTTTTGGCAACCTGCGAAACCGTTGTCCGGCGTCGGAACCGGCACCGGAACGGGTTCCGGGCCGGGCACCGGGTCCGCCGATGCCGCCGGGGCAATGCTCAGCAACACACCAGCGGCCAGCGCTCCGGCGACCGACGCTCGCAAAGTTGTCGTCAAGGCGGGAAGTTCCCGATCAGCTACCACTCGCGCCGATCGGAACTGGCGGCAGTGTCACGCCGTGGGTGTTGTGCGGGTTGTTCTGCTGAAGGCCGATGCACAGACCGGTGTTGTCGCCGTTGCAGGGGACGCCGTTGACCTCGGGAATCTGGCCAACGTTGCCCGCGCTCGATTCGGTGAGTGAGCCGGGCTGAAGGTCGGAGGCACCGGGTTCGATCGGGTTGGTCGTCGGGCCGGTCTGATCGCTGATCGGCTTGCAGGCGCCGGAGTTCGGGTCGAGCACCTCGGTGGACGGGCACTGCGCCTGGAAAGGTGAGGCCGGACCGGCCGGGGTGGCCAGGACGGCAACCAGCGGGGCCGCCGACACGACGGCAGCGAAACCGCCGGCCACAAGGACGCGGCGCGCAAGTGAGGTGGAAGAGGCCATGTCGGTGCTTTCTCCTAGGGTGGGCCTGCCCCGGCAATCCGGTGCAGCAGCAGTCACTAGGTTCTGTCGCGGCTGCTGACGGGGGCGTTACATCCGATACTAGTGTGAGTCTCTGCGGTGTATGACACTGATCAGCCGTGGGCTGATTACTACCGGGAGGAAAACCGGATGCAACTCTCGTTCGGCGACCGCACCTACCTGGTGACCGGCGGTGGCAGCGGAATCGGGCTGGGCGTGGCCGCCGGACTCGCCGGGGCCGGCGCCCGGGTAGTGATCGTCGGCCGTAACGCCGAACGGTTGGCGGCTGTCGCCGAACAGATCAACGCCAATGCCGACGGTGCGGTGCGTCCTTATCCTGCCGACGTCACCGACGAGGAACAGATTGCCGACGCCGTGACCGCCACCGCGGACTGGAATGGACGACTGCACGGGGTCGTGCACTGCGCCGGTGGATCGGAGACCATCGGGCCGGTCACCCAGATCGACTCGGCGGCCTGGCGGCGCACCGTCGACCTCAATGTCAACGGCACCATGTATGTGCTCAAACACTCCGCCAGGCAGATGGTCCGCGCCGGCGGCGGATCGTTCGTGGGGATCTCTTCGATCGCGGCAAGCAACGTCCACCGGTGGTTCGGCGCCTACGGGGTGACGAAGTCCGCCCTGGATCACCTGATGATGCTGGCGGCCGATGAACTCGGCCCGTCGTGGGTGCGGGTCAACGGCATTCGCCCGGGACTGATCCGTACCGACCTGGTACAGGTGATCCTCGACTCCCCGCAGGTCAGCGAGGACTATCGGCAGTGCACTCCGCTGCCGAGGGTCGGCGAGGTCACCGACGTCGCGAACATGGCGATGTTCCTGCTGTCCGACGCCGCTAGCTGGGTCACCGGGCAGATCATCAACGTCGACGGCGGCCACGGACTGCGCCGTGGCCCCGACATGTCGGCGATGCTGGAACCGGTATTCGGCCCGGACGGCCTGCGCGGCGTGGTCTGAGCCGCCATGCGACCGCAGCCGCAGACGCCGGGGCCGGGACAGGAATCGGTCTGGGACTACCCAAGGCCGCCGCGGCTCGAACGGTTCGACGGCCGGATCACCATCGAACTCGGCGGTGAGGTGGTGGCCAGCACCGACACCGGCTGGCGGATTCTGGAAACCAGTCATCCGCCCACCTACTACCTGCCGCCTAACGCATTCGGGCATGGCGTCCTGCGGGACGCCCCCGGCGCCTCGTGGTGCGAGTGGAAAGGACAGGCCCGCTACTTCGATCTGGTGACCCCCACGGCGATCGCCCGCACGTCGGCCTGGAGCTATCCCCATCCCACCCCCGGGTTCGAGGCCATCGCCGGCGCCGTCGCCGTCATGGCCGGTCAGGTCGACCGCTGCACGGTGAACGGCGAGACCGTGATTCCCCAGCCCGGCGGCTTCTACGGCGGCTGGATCACCAGTTGGGTCGTGGGTCCCTTCAAAGGTGGACCCGGCTCCATGGGCTGGTGACGGCGACGTTTCGGTGAAACATGGCCGGGTTCACTGATCGGTCTCGGCGAAACACGACCGAAACATCACTGCCCCGGATCTGAAACACCACGCCGACATTCTCGTCGACGACGTCGAAGCCGCCGTTTCCTTCGACGCGCCTCGAAGGAGTTGAACACGTTGGACATCGATCCCGCCGCCACCGCGTGGCTGTTGACGAGTACCGCACTGGTGCTGCTGATGACGCCCGGACTGGCGATCTTCTACGGCGGCATGGTCCGCACCACCGGCGTGCTCAACATGATCATGATGAGCTTCATCTCGATACCCCTGGTGACGGTGGCCTGGCTGCTGGTGGGCTACAGCCTGGCCTTCTCCGAGGGATCCACCGGGTTCATCGGCGGCCTGTCCCACCTCGGCATGTCGGGAATCGGCCCGGATACCGCGCATGGATCCGTTCCCGAACTGCTCTACGTCACATTCCAATTGAGCTTCGCGATCATCACAGCGGCGCTGATCAGCGGCGCGATCGCAGACCGGGCCAAGTTCGCCGCCTGGATGGTGTTCGTGCCGCTGTGGTCGATCGCGGTGTATGCCGTTGTTGCCCACTGGGTCTGGGCGCCGGGCGGTTGGTTGTTCAAGATGGGCGTGTTGGACTACGCGGGCGGACTCGTGGTCGAGATCGTGTCCGGGTCCTCGGCGCTCGCCCTCGCACTGGTGCTCGGTCCGCGCCTCGGGTTCAAACAGGACGCGATGCGCCCGCACAACCTGCCGTTCGTTCTGCTCGGCGTCGGCCTGCTGTGGTTCGGCTGGTTCGGATTCAACGCCGGTTCGGCATTGGCCGCCAATGGGATGGCCGCCGCGGTGTTCCTCAACACCCTTGTTGCCGGCTGTCTGGGCATGCTGGGCTGGCTCACCGTCGAACAGATCCGCGACGGCAAACCGACCACCTTCGGTGCCGCGTCGGGGATCGTCGCCGGACTGGTCGCCATCACGCCGTCCTGCGGAACGGTGTCGACGCTGGGGGCGGCAGTGGTTGGCGCGGCGGCAGGGATCATTTGCGCGTTCGCCATCGGGTTGAAGTTCAAACTCAACTACGACGACTCGCTCGACGTCGTCGGCGTGCACTTCGTCGGGGGCGTGGTGGGCGTGCTGTTGATCGGTCTGCTCGCCACTGCCACGATGACCGGCGGAGCGCAGGGCCTGTTCTACGGCGGTGGACTCGGTCAACTGGGCAAACAGGCGATGGCGATGGTGGTGGTGGCGGCATATGCCTTCAGCGTCAGCTACGGCCTGGCGAAACTGATCGACAGGTTCATGGGCTTCCGACTCAGCGCCGAGGACGAGGCGAGCGGTGTGGACTTCACCCAGCACGCCGAGACGGCCTACGCCGAAGGAGTGCACGGCCATCAGCAGGTGCGCCGGCCGCTGTTCGGTGACCGGGATGCCTTGCGCAGGCCGGAGAATGCCCAAGAAGACTGACGTGGCCGGTTGGCCGGTGCGGCCTCGGTACGATGCCGCACATGCCGCTGGCTAATGGCGAGTTATTCGCGGGCTACCAGATTCTGCGACCGCTCGGTTTCGGCGGCATGGGTGAGGTTTACCTGGTGCAGCACCCGCGACTGCCTCGGCACGATGCGTTGAAGATCCTGCCCGCTGCGATGTCGGCCGGGGTCGACTTCCGTGCCCGCTTCAATCGGGAGGCGGAACTGGCGGCCTCTCTGTACAACCCGCACATCGTCGGCATCCATGACCGCGGTGAGTTCAACGGTCAGCTCTGGATTTCGATGGACTTCATCGACGGACCCGACGCCGGGCGGTTGCTGCGAGAGCAGTATCCGAACGGCATGCCGCCCCGCGACGTCGTAGAGATCGTCGCTGCCGTCGCCGACGCACTGGACTACGCGCACGCCCGTGGTCTGCTGCACCGAGATGTCAAGCCGCCCAACATCCTGCTCACCCACCCCGAGCGCGGCCGCCGCCGGATTGTGCTGGCCGACTTCGGGATTGCCCGAGATGCGGCGGAAACCACCGGGTTGACCGAAACCAACATGACGGTCGGCACGGTCAACTACGCGTCCCCCGAGCAGTTGATGGGAGCGGCCCTCGACGGTCGGGCGGACCAGTACGGATTGGCGGCGACCGCTTATCACCTCTTCACCGGAACGCCGATGTACGGCTCATCGAACCCCGCGGTGGTGATCGGCCAGCATCTCAATGCGCCACCCCCCAGGCTCGGCGATGTCCTACCCGCATTGGCCCCGCTGGATCCGGTACTGGGCAAGGCTTTGGCGAAGAGCCCCGCGGAGCGATTTCCCACCTGTACCGATTTCGCCGACGCGTTGCGGCACGCGTCAGAGGGTTCCCGGCCGCAGTGGCAGGCCCCGCCGCCCGCGCCCGCATATCCCGCCCAGGCCCCGCCCGCAGTGCGCCGACCTCCGGTCCCGATCTCGGCCGCACCTCCGCCTCTGGAGCACACCGCGGTCCTGGGCGCCGCGTATCAGCCAGCTCTGGAGGAGCCGATCCGGGCCACGCCGGCGCCGTCGCGCTGGCCGTGGGCGCTGGCTGCCGTCGCGCTGTTGCTAATTCTGGGTGCACTGGCCGTCGCGGTCTGGCCCCGCCAGCACCAGCCGACAAGTTCCTCGTCGGGAACGATGCTCACCTCACGCCCGCCGACGACCCCATCGGCCGCCGCAACGACAACGCGCATGACGGCCACGTCATCAGCGCCGGCGCCCGGACCGTCCACTGTGGTCACCTTCGAGTCCATGCGGGACGCGGTGACGGCGTTCTATGGGCAGCTGCCCGGCAACGCCAGATCGGCCTGGAACAACCTGGATACCAACTACCAGCAGCGCAACGGCCTCGACGGCTACCTCGGCTTCTGGTCGACGATCCAGTCGGTGTCGGTGCTGTCGATTACGCCGCGGGACGCCACCAGCGTGGTGGCCACCGTCCGTTACGTCCTGCGTGACGGCCGGGTGGACACCGAGAACCGTTGGCTCAGCATTGTCCCCCGCAACGGCCAGTTGCTTATCTACGACTCCGAGAGGATCGGGCCGGCCTGAGTCGTCAGCGGACTAGTTGCGGACGGCAGAATGCGCACGGGCCCGATGCCAGGCTGGGATAACCGCAGTAGGGGCAGGTGCCCACCCGCATCGATGCCGCCCGCCCACTGCGGTCGCCGCTCGACATCTGATCGTCCACGGTGTTGAGCTGTCCGGCCAAGACCGTTAATCGATCTGTGAGTCGATCACGCTCGGACTCCACAGCGTTTGTCTCGCAGACCATTTCGCTGATAGAAGCACCGCCGTGAGAGCTGCGGCCGCGCCAAGCCAGATCCGCCAGGCGGCGGTCCAACTGGTCGAGCCGTGCGGCCAAACCGCGAAGAAGATGCGTGAGCTGATCCCGATCGGCCTGCATGGGCGCCAGCGGGTCGGAATATGTCGCAGCTGCTGACACCGGGCCCCTTTCCGATCGACTCTTTTCCACGGCGGATGCCGAATAACGGTCAGTAAGCTAGCAGTGTCCTCAGCTATCCGCGAAATTTCCCCGGACCGAAGTCGTACTATCGGCATGTCTGCCAGTCGCGCGACGCGCGGACATCGTGCGATCATCAGCGGCATCCATCGGCCCGCTCGGATCTCAATTGTCCTGCGGTGATCCGGGAAGTCGTACGTCGTCCCGAGACGAGATGGAGCCTGCCCAATGCCCGACATTGGCGACGGACTCGACGAGACCATGCGGCGGATGGTCCTCCACGCGGCCGTGAAGGAGTTCGCGATATCCAGTGTCGGGGCCTTCACACTCGAAGGCGTGGCTGCGCGGGCCGGTGTGGAGCCACGTCTGGTCAAGCAGACGTGGTCCAGCACGCCCGAACTGTTCGCCGCGATGCTGGATGTGTTCGCCGACCGTCACATGCCCGTCCCGGACACCGGGACGTTTCCCGGCGATCTGCTCGAATACGCGCGCTCCTATGCCCGCACGGTGAACACCCCCGAGGGGCGCCGACTACTCGACGGCCTGATCGTCAAGCCCGAGGACTGGGATCTGTCCGACACCCGGGCGGTGTTCCTGGAACGCCGACTGCGCCGGATCGGCGTCATGGTCCAGCGGGCGATCGCGCGAGGCGAATGTCCACCCGACACCGACCCGGCCCTGACCATTGACATGTTGGCGATCGGACTGTGCCTGCCGGTGCTCCTCTACGACCGTCCGGTTTCCGATGAGCATTGCCACTACGTTGTGAACACACTGCTGTACGGAATCACCGGAAAGCACTGACCGGGCGCGCTTACGATGCGCCCATGCCGTCGCTGATCCCGCCGCTGCCCAAGCCTCCGCTGGGGCTGCCGGACCCGCTTCGACGAATCCACGTTCCCAAGGATCTCGACTCGGTGATCAACGTCGGCCCCGAGGATCCCCCGGAGGCCGGCGATGTCAGCCCGCGGCGGGTGCAAGCGATCTGGTCGGCAGTCCTCGACTGGTATCGCAGTGGCGTGCATCCGGCGATTCAGATCTGCGTTCGCCGGCACGGCGCGGTGATCCTCAACCGGGCCATCGGCCACGCCAGCGGCAACGGGCCGGCCGACCGCAAGGACACCGAGAAGGTGCCTGCGACAGTCCAGACCCCGTTCTGCACGTACTCCACCTCCAAGGCCGTCACCGCCTTCCTGGTACACAAGCTGATCGAACGCGGGATGCTCGAACTCGCCGACCCGGTCGCCGACTACATCCCCGGCTATGCCAAGAACGGCAAGCACGACATCACCATCGGGCACGTACTTGCCCACCGCTCCGGCGTGCCGAACCTGCCGTCGGGAGCGATGGACCTCGACAAACTCACCGACCGGGACTTCATGGTCGATACCCTGGTCAACGCCGCACCGTTCGCCAAGGCCGGCCGCTACCTGGCCTACCATGCCGTCTCCGGCGGATTCATCCTCGGCGAGGTCGTTCACGCAGTCACGGGCAAGGACATCCGCCAGGTGCTCGCCGAGGAGTTCCTCGACCCCCTCGACTTCCGCTGGACCAATTACGGCGTCGCACCGGATGATGTCGACAGAGTCGCCCTCAACTACGTCACCGGGCCGCCGACCGCCCCGCCGCTTTCGACCCTGCTCACCCGGGCCCTGGGAGTCGAACTGGACCGGCTCGTGAAGCTGACGAACGACCCGCGCTATCTCACCGGCATCGTGCCGTCGGCCAACACTGTGTCCACGGCGTGGGAACTGTCCAGATTCTTCGAAATCATGCGCTGCGGGGGCGAATTGGACGGCGTCCGGGTGATCGAGACCGACACCATCCGTCGCGCGCTTCTGGAGCGATCCCATCTGGAGATCGATTTTTCGCTGGGCTACCCGACCCGGTTCTCCTACGGCCTGATGCTGGGGGCGCAGGTGGTCAGCCTTTACGGCCTGGACACCCAGCACGCGTTCGGCCACATGGGTTTCAGCAACCAATTGACCTGGGCCGACCCGGAACGGGCTATCTCGGTGTCGGTGATGAACAGCGGCAAGCCGATCGTCTATCCCGAACTGCACATGTTTCCCGGGGTGATGCAGCGCATCACGACCGAGATGCCGAAGATCCCGAAGTCCCAGATGCTGGTGTAGGCCCAGCGCCGGAGCCCCCTGTCAGGATTGAACTGACGACCTTTCGCTTACAAGGCGAGTGCTCTACCACTGAGCTAAGGAGGCGTGGTGGCCGTCCGAAGACCGGCCACCGGTTAGTTTATCGGTTCACTCGTCCGGCTCGGCGCGGTCGTCTTCCTCGTTGCCGAAGATGCCGAGCGGCCAGCGGCCACGCCCCGGAATCGGAATCCGCTCGGCGATAGTGGTCAGCGGATTGACGACCAAGGTCATCGCGACGACGGCTTCGCGCAGCGTCTCGATGGTCGGCGCGAGTTCCTCCATCCCGGGGGCCAGCCGGTTGAGCGAATCGGTGACGGCCGCGAGTTGCTCCAATGGGCCGTTCTTTGCGGTCAGCTTGTCGACCAGCCCGCCCTCGGCCAGCAGCCGATCGGCCACGCCGTCCTCGGCCAGCACTCGTTCGAGCATGCCGTCTTCGCCGAAAAGTCGATCCACCAGGCCGCCGGGTGCCAGTGCCCGGTCCACCGCGCTGCCCTCTGCGGTGATCCGGTCCAGCACCCCGTCGGGTGCCAGCACCTTGTCGACTAGTCCGCCGGGTTGCAGTAGGCGGTCCAGGGCGCCGTCGGGAGCCAGGGCGCGGCCCAGCGGGGTGTCCTCGTCCAGCAGTGAAGCGAAACGGTTGGCCCGCTCGATGGTTTCGTCGAGCCCGAACAGGTGGGCGACCGACTCCCCGGGCGAGGGAACCGTGGAGTCCCCGAGTCCTCGTTTGGCCAGATCGATCGCCGCCTCGGCGACCTCAAGCCCCGCATCAGCCGCGGCGAGGCCAACCCGGACCGGGGTGGTCGCTATATCGGCCACCAGCTTCGCGAAATCCATGGTGCAAGTGTAGGGCTGCCTCGGGCGGATCAAGTTCAATCCAACTCGGCCAGCGCTGCCGTGATCTTGGCCTGCGCGGCATCCAGCGCTTCCGGCGCCGGATTGCGGTCGACGTGGGCGAAGCCGAAGTCGGTGAGGTTGTAGGCCGGGAACACATGCACGTGCAGGTGCGGAACCTCAAGCCCGGCGATGATCATCCCGGCGCGTTCCGCCCCGAACGCGGTGCACACGGCGCGGCCGATCCGCTGGGAGACGTCCATGACCCGGTGGAACAACTGCGGGTCGACCTCCTGCCAGTTGTCCACCTCGGCGCGGGGCACCACCAGGGTGTGGCCGGGGGTCATCGGCTCGATGGTCAGGAAGGCGACCACCCCTTCGTCGCCGAGGTCGTCCTGGTAGACGAAGCGTCCCGGCAGGTCGCCGTTGATGATCATGGAGAAGACCGATGCCATGCGGATCAGCTTAGGACTTGGCGGGGGCCAGCATCGCGCTGATTTCGCTCAGCGACCACGGCGGAGCGTGATGGTGGTCGCGGAAGCCGAGCGCGGCAGGCGGGAGACGGTTGAAGCGGCCCACGAAACCGCCTGCGGCGATGAGTATTTGGCCGGTGACATGCCCGGACAAGTCGCTGGCGAGGTAGGCGTAGAGCCCAGCGGCGTATTCCGGCCCCGCGGTGTCCATGGCGCCTGCGGCACTGGCATCGTCGAGCATCCCCCGGCGCCGGAGGTTTTCGATCTGCTCCTCATAGTCCGGCCCGGTGGAGAGTCGGGTCCTGGCGCCGGGGCAGACCACGTTGGCTCGGACGCCGTGCTCACGCAGTTCCGCGGCCAGTGCCATGGTCAAGCCGTTGACCGCGCCCTTGCCGGCGGGATAGCCGGTGCCGCCGTAGTCGCCGAGGAATGCGAAGGAACTCGTGTTGATGATCGACCCGCCGCCGGCGGCCACCATGCGGGGCGCGGCGGCGCGGCAGGTGGCGAAGACGGTGCCGAGATGGACGTCAATCTGGTCCCGGAATTGAGCCGCACTGACG
The DNA here is from genome assembly GCA_964483865.1 of uncultured Mycobacterium sp. Taxonomy (GTDB): domain Bacteria; phylum Actinomycetota; class Actinomycetes; order Mycobacteriales; family Mycobacteriaceae; genus Mycobacterium. The sequence goes on from CAZADG010000009.1 coordinate 58,253, forward strand.
TTCAGGATCGACGAGCCTGGCGGTTCGGCGATGCCGGCGCAGTTCACCAGCGCGTCGATCCTGCCGAACTCGTTCTCGCACAGGCTGATAAGCGCCTCGGCCACGGATTCGTCGTTGGCTGCGCCCGAGTAACCCAGGGCCGCTCCACCGGCGGCGGTGAGGGAGTCCACGCATGCATCGACGGCGTCGGCATCGCGACCGTTGACCACCACACCGGCACCCAGTTGAGCCAGCAGTCCCGCAACCGCAGCGCCGATCCCGCGCGAACCGCCGACGACGACAGCGCCGAGGCCGGTGAGGTCAGTCACGCTTCCCGAACTGCATACCCTCCAGGTTCCAGTAGCCACGCATGTTGGTGATCAGACCGTCGTCGTCGACGCGGTAACAGAACACCCCGCGCACCGTACTGGTGAACCCACCCTCGAATTCGCTTCGCAGCACCAGGATATGGGCCACTTCAGTGGGCGAACTGGACGGAAAGGTCTCCTCGCAGGTGACCGTGAGATTGTTGATGGCGATGTTGGTGTCATAGAAGGCGGCGACGGCGTCCTTGCCGCGCACACCCAGACCGTCCGGGTTGGTGACCGTCTTGCCGATCGGGTCCTCGATGACGACGCCGGGCGCCATCAGCGCCAGCCAACCCTCCCGATCGTGGGACTGAACACACCGCCATGACGCCTGGGAGGCGGCCATGGCGGGCGTCAGTTCGCCCGTCTGCTCGGCCACTTACCGGTCTTCGTCGGTGTAGCGGATGACGCCGCGGATGTTGCGGCCTTCCAGCATGTCCTTGTAGCCGTCGTTGATCTGTTCGAGGCGGTACTGACGGGTCACCATGTCATCGAGATTGAGCCTGCCGGCCTTGTACATCGACAGCAGTTGCGGGATGTCGTAGTACGGGTTGCCGCCGCCGAAGATGGTGCCCTGCAGGTTCTTCTGCATCAGCGTCAGCATCGCCAGGTTCAGCGTGACGTTGGTGTCCACCATCGAGCCGATGGCGGTGAGCACACAGGTGCCGGACTTGGACGTGATCATCATGTAGTTCTCGACATCGGCGCCGTCGAGTTCGCCGACGGTGACGATCACCTTCTTGGCCATGAAGCCCTGAGTCGCTTCGGCGATACCCATCAGCGCAGCGTTGATGTCCTCGTAGACGTGGGTCGCACCGAACTTCAGGGCTTGGTCGCGCTTCCACTCCACCGGGTCGATGACGAAGATCTTTCGTGCACCGGAGACCACCGCGCCCTGCAGGGCGGCCATGCCGACGCCGCCGACACCGACGATCGCGACGTCCTCGCCGGGCTTGATCTGAGCAGTGTGGGTCGCTGAGCCCCAACCGGTGGTGACACCGCAGCCGACCAGGCAGGCGACCTCGAAGGGGACCGACGGGTCGATTTTCACCACCGAGGACTCGTGCACAACCATGTAGGGCGAGAAGGTGCCCAGTAGCGTCATCGGGAACACCGCCTGACCGTCCGCGGTGTGGATGCGGTGGGTCCCGTCGGCGATGGCGACGCCGCCGAGCAGGCCGGCGCCGAGGTCGCAGAGGTTGCGCAGCCCTGCCTGACACGATGGGCACTTGCCGCAGGACGGGATGAAGGACATCACCACGTGGTCGCCGACGGCCACGCTGTCGACGCCCTCGCCGACCTCGGTCACGATGCCGGCACCCTCATGTCCGCCGAGAACCGGGAAACCCAGCATCGGGATGCCGCCGGTCACCAGATGGTGGTCGGAGTGGCACATGCCGGAGGCTTCCATCTGCACCTTCACCTCGCCCGGCGCGGGATCGCCGATCTCGATCTCCTCGATCGTCCACGGCTGGTTGAACTCACGGATGAGCGCGCCCTTTGTCTTCACTGCAAACCTCCGCTGCGATGGTGGGTCGGACCTAGAACGTGTTCTGGATCACGGTGGTCATCCTATGACTGGACGGGTGTCAAGTCACCAGATGGGTACCGGTGCCTGGCCGAGCGGGTAGTAGCCGGGCAGCTTCTCCCCGGCCAGGCTGCGCTGGATCCGTTCCTGCATGCCCTTGGAGAGTTTTCCCTCCTGGATGAGCTGCATGTAGAGCTTCTGGACGTGGCCGAAGTCGAAGAAGTCACGCTGCCACTCGATGAGGCCCCGGTCGTCCAGTCGGAACCAGCTGCCGCCGATGCCGTAGATCTCGCGCTGTTCGACCTCGGCACCTTCCCCTATCAAGGCGATCTGCTTCCAGAAGCCGACCACCTCGCCGATCTTCTCGTCGATGAGCACCCTCTGGTACGGGTAGGTCCAGCCCTGGAGTCCGGCCATCTCCAGTCCTAGCGCGATCTCGGCTATTTCTGCTTTGCCGACGCACATCACGTCCTCCTTGGGGCCGATGTTCCAGCCGTAGGTGGCGTCCTGCGCGTAGAAGTCCGCGAGCGGGGTCCAGTCGCCGTTGCGCTCGGCCTCGCGGTTGACCTCGAGCCAGCGCGCGACGAAGTCCTCCAGTTGCTCACGGGGCAGGGTAGCCATGGCTAGCTCTCTTTCTCTGTGTTTGTTGCTCGTCTCCTCACCTGAGCGCGTTCCTCGCTCAGGCTTGCTCGACTTCGATGACGAACAGGGCTCGGGTGGGGCAGCTCTCGACGGCACGCTCGATCTCGGCCCGTGCATCCTCGGGCGGTTCGGAGTCGAGAATCTCGACGGTGCCGCGTTTGGGAACCCGGAAGTAATCCGGGGCTTCGAGTTCACACATGGCGTGGCCCTGGCACAGGTCCAGGTCCACCTCGACGCGATAGCTACCCATCCGAACGGCTCCGCCGCCGGTAGCGGACCTTGGCCGGCCGGGCCAACTGAACCACCATCTTGGAATGGTCGTTGCGGTAGCTCTCGGACGGTTGTGACATCTCGAACTCGAACTCCCGCAACAGAACCGAGAAGATGGCCTTGATCTGCATGGTGCCGAATGCCGCCCCGACACACCGGTGCCGGCCCGCTCCGAAGGGGATCCAGGTCCAGCGGTGCAGGACGTCCTCCTCACGCGGTTTGTTATAGCGGTCCGGGTCGAAGGTGTCCGGTTCGGGGAAGTCCTGCGCGATTCGGTTGGAGATTGCCGGTGATGCGGCGACGAAATCCCCTCGGTGGATGGGATGGCCCTCGACCTCGAACTCGCCCTGGGAGACCCGCATCAGGATGATCAGCGGCGGATGCATTCGGAGGGTCTCCTTGATGACGTTCTCCAACTTCGGAATCTGCCGCAGCGCATGGAAACTCACCTCCTGACCGTCGGCGTAGAGTTCGTCGAGTTCAGCGCGGACCTCCGCGTCGATGTCGGGGTGGCGCATGAGTTCGATCAGGGTCCAGGCCGAGGTGCCGGCGCTGGTGTGGTGACCGGCGAACATCAGCGAGATGAACATGCCGGTGATCTCGTCGGCGGAGAACCGCAGGTTGCCCTCTTCGTCCCTGATAGACACCAGGACGTCGAGCATGTCCCGCTTGGCTTTGTCTCCGGGCGGTTCCGCGATCCGGCCGTTCATGATCTCCTGCACGAGATTCACAAGTCCGGCGCGTGCCTCGTCGCGGATCCGGAAACTATCGATCGGGAGGTAGGGGTCGACGTAGCAGAGTGGATCGGTGCCGCGCTCCAGCAGGTGGTAGTACTCCGCGAAGCGGGAATCCAACTGCTCGCGGAACTTGCGGCCTATCAGACATGCCGTGGAGGTGTAGATCGTGAGTTCGGCGAAGAAATCCAGCAGGTCGATTTCTCCTGTATCCCCCCAGTTTTCGATCATCCGGCGCACTTCACGCTCGATGGTCGCGGCGTGGCTCTTCATGTGATCGCCGCGCAGGGCCGAGTTGTGCAGCATCTCCTTGCGGCGCTCGGGACTGGCGTCGAACACCACACCCTTGCCGAAGATCGGCGTCATGAACGGGTAGGCCTCGGCCTGGTCGAGATCCTCGTCGGCCGCGCGGAAGAAGAACTCGTTCGCCTCCGCCCCGGTCAGCAGGATGACCTTCTTCGAGGCGAGTTGGAAGTAGCCGACGTCACCGCATTCGTCGCGAACCCGCCGCATCAGACTGATCGGATCGGTGCGGAACTCCTCGAGGTGGCCGTGCTCGCCCTCGCCGCCGGAGACCCGTTGGACGTCATCGGTGGCAGCAGTCACGATTCCTCCGGGTACTTCAGTTGCTGGCGTTCCTTGGGGGCGTCGGACAAAGGCGCCTCGGGCTGCAGTTCCATCGAGACGACGAACCCGCCGCGCGGGGTTTCGGCCACGAAGGCCACCGCACGGGCCAGGTCGGAGGCACGCAGGAAGTAGGAGTGCCGGGCCTGGCCCCATTTGGCCCAGTCCTCGAGTGCTGGTGCGATGGTCTCCGGCGGCAGGCTCCAGCCCATCGAGGTCTGAGTGGGACCGGGGTGCACGACCGATGCCCGGACTCCGGTGCCCTCCAACTCCATCTGCAGGTTGGTCACCATCGCCACCAGGCCGGCCTTTGCTGCGCCGTAGGCGCCCATGTGCGGGCGCTGCCGCAGTGCGACGTCGGATCCGATGACGATGACGTCGCCACGTTGCCGCTGCACCATGCCGGGCAGCACTGCGGTGGCCAGCCGGTTGGCGCCGATGAGGTGGATCTGGATCTGTGCTTCGAATTCGTCGGTGTCGGTCTCGTAGATCCGGCCGAAGAACGTGTCGCCGGCGCCGGCGACAAGGACTTCGATTGCGCCGAGACGTTCTTCGGCCCGTTGGACGAACTGCTTCACCGAGTCGGGGTCGGTGACATCGAGAGGCAGGGCCACCGCCTCGCCACCCTCGGCCCGGATACCCGCGGCGATCTCTTCGCATTTCTGCACCCGCCGGGCGCCGAGCGCGACAGGAAATCCGCGCCTGGCAAGTTCGACGGCGGTCGCGGCGCCGATCCCGGAGGAAGCACCGGCGATCAGGGTGGGCCGGCGTGCGGGGTGCGGGTCGAAACGGGGCATCAGCGCATCACACCTTCTTCACCGTGATGGGCAGCCTCGCGAAGCCGCGCACGCTGCTGGAGTGCACCCGAACGGCGCCGGCCACGTCGACTTCATAGCCCCGGATGCGTTCGAATAACTCGGTCAGGGCGACCCGGGCTTCCATCCGGGCCAGATGCGCGCCCAGGCAGAAGTGCGCACCGCTGCCGAAACTCAGCAATTTGGAACCGATGTCGCGGTCGATCCGGAACTCGTCGGGTTCGTCGAATACCCGCTCGTCGCGATGCGCGGAGCCGGGCACGAGCAGCAGGGTGTCGCCCTCGTGGAGCGTGGTTCCGTGAAATGCGATTTCGTCGACCACCACCCTGGCAAGGATCTGGCTGGATGTGTCGTAGCGCAGGGTCTCCTCGATCCACAGCGGGATGCGGGAGTGGTCTGCGTGGACGCTGACGAGTTGTTCGGGGTTCAGGCCGCCCCAAAAGAGCGCATTGCCCAGCAGTTTGGTGGTGGTCTCGTTCCCGGCGACCACCATCAGGAACAGGAAGGCCATGACCTCGTCGTCGCCGAGTCGGTCACCGTCGATCTCGGCGTCCAGCAGTGCCGAGGTGAGGTCGTCCTGCGGCGTCCGCCGTCGCTGCTTGACCATGTCGGCGTAGTACACCAACAGGTCCATCGCGGCGACCAGCGCGGACTTTGGCACGTCGGTGACGCCGTCCTCACGGTGCATGACTGCGTCAGCAAGTGCGCGAAGCTGCTCGCGATCCGACTGAGGCACCCCGACGAGTTCGGAGATGACGTCCATCGGCAGCTTTCCGGCGAATTCGGCGATGTAGTCGAAGCTGTCGCTCTGCAACGCGGCGTCGAGATGCCGACGGGTCAACTCAAGCACCCGCGGTTCCAGTTCGCGGATCCGGCGGGGAGTGAACCCCTTGGAGACCAGGGTTCGCTGACGCAGATGAGCCGGGTCGTCCATCGCCAGAAATGACATGGTCCGATAGGCCTCGGGGGTTCTGGAGATCGGATCCAGTGACACCCCAAGCTTGTTCGACAGGGCGGTGCTGTTGCGGAAGCCGGCGTGGACGTCGGCGTGCCGGGTGAGCGCCCAGAAATTCAGCTCGTCGTTGCGGTAGAGAGGCGCTTCGTCGCGCAGTCTCCGGTAGTACGGATACGGGTTCTCGTGGAAGTCGTAATCGTAGGGATCCAGGACCAGGTCGACGGCGCTCACGTGTCCCGCTCTGGTTCCGTGCGGCCGTCGCCCAGGATCAGACCCGCGACATAACCCAGACGGTCGGCGATCTGGCGGTAGGTGAATGCCCCACTGCCCGCCTGCACCAGTGCGCCGAAGTAGCTCATCTCGCAGGCCGCGACCGTGCGCGCATCGCCATCCGGACCCAGCGCCGACTTGATCCGACGGTGGATCTCGGCGCCGATGCGGTCCCGCACCGGGAGCACGGCGGCGTCGTTTCCCAGCAGGGCCGTCGTGCAGGCGGCCGCAACTTCCGGTTCGTCGGCGACCACCAGGGCCAGGCTGCGCAGCGTCTGCTGGACCCTGCTCAGACGGGTGTCGTTGACATCGGTGAAGAACGGAACCTGGCGGACCAGATCCAGGTAGACCTCAGCGACCAGATGATTCTTCGACGAGAAATAGGTGTACGCGGTTGCAGGCGCCACGTTGGCGCGGGCCGCTACCGCTCGCACCGTGAGGTCGGCGTAGGACGAGGCGCGCAATGTCTCCAGTGCCGCCGCCACCAACTTGCAGAAGGTCTCCTCCTGGCGAGGGCGGCGCGCACCGTCACGGGCGGTGGTCGCCACATTGCTGGACACATGTCCACCGTAGACCGGGCCTTGGTGCTCCTGCAAGGATCGACGGTGAAACAGCACGTCCGCTGCGTCGGCTTGGCGGCGCCCTTGCACCGTTGCAACCGCGGCGGATAGTCTTCGGCGCAGGATTTATCGGACAGGTGTCTACGAAATCGGGCGGGAGTCGCGGATGGCGATAGCAGCCGAGGGCAACAGCGATCTGTTCATCGACGGACAACTCGTCGCCGGCGGAGGCGGTCGCTTTCCCACGATCAATCCGGCCACCGAAGAGGTTCTCGGCACGGCCTCAAACGCTGACTCCGCCGACATGGACCGGGCCATTGAGGCGGCCCGGCGCGCATTCGACAGCACCGACTGGTCCACCGATATCGCACTGCGGGTGCGGTGCATCCGCCAGTTGCGTGATGCCATGCGGGAGAACATCGAAGATCTGCGTACCATCACGATGGCCGAGGCCGGCGCACCGCGGATGCTCACCGCCGCAGCCCAATTGGAGGGCCCGGTCGGCGATCTGTCGTTTTCCGCCGATACCGCCGAGAGCTATCAGTGGCGAACGGATCTCGGGATGGCCGCGCCGATGGGTGTCACCACCCGGCGCACCCTGGTGCGGGAGCCTGTCGGAGTCGTCGGCGCCATCACCCCGTGGAACTTCCCGCACCAGATCAACCTGGCCAAGATCGGTCCTGCGTTGGCCGCCGGCAACACCGTTGTCCTCAAGCCCGCACCCGACACCCCCTGGTGCGCAGCGATTCTCGGCGAGTTGATCGCCGAGCACACCGACCTGCCGCCGGGGGTGCTCAACATCGTGACCTCCGACGACCACGCCGTCGGCGCGATGCTGTCGAGTGATCCGCGGGTGGACATGGTGTCGTTCACCGGTTCCACCGCCACCGGCAAAGCGGTCATGGCGGCCGGCGCTGCGACCATCAAAAAGGTCTTCCTCGAACTGGGTGGTAAGTCCGCGTTCCTGGTCCTCGACGATGCGGACCTGCCCGCCGCATGCGCGATGGCCGCCTTCACCGCGTCCATGCACGCAGGCCAAGGCTGTGCCATCACCACCAGACTGGTGGTCCCGCGGGCGCATTACGACGAGGCCGCCGCTGCGGCCGCGGCGACCATGCTGGGCCTCAAACCAGGCGACCCGACCAGCCCCGGAACCATCTGCGGGCCGGTGATCTCCGCGCGCCAACGCGACCGGGTGCAGTCCTATCTCGACCTGGCGATCGCCGAGGGCGGCAGCTTCGCCTGCGGCGGCGGCAGGCCAGCCGACCGGGACCGCGGGTTCTTCATCGAACCCACCGTCGTCGTCGGACTCACCAACGAGGCGCGGGTGGCCCGGGAGGAGATCTTCGGCCCGGTTCTCACCGTCATCGCCCACGACGGCGACGATGACGCCGTCCGCATCGCCAACGACTCCCCGTACGGGTTGTCGGGAACGGTGTTCGGCGGTGATCCGGAGCGCGCGCAGGCGGTGGCCAACCGGATGAGAGTGGGAACCGTCAATGTCAATGGTGGAGTCTGGTATTCGGCTGACGTGCCGTTCGGCGGCTATAAGCAGTCCGGGGTCGGACGGGAGATGGGCGTGGCGGGCTTCGAGGAGTACCTCGAACTGAAAGCGATCGCCACGGCGGTCTGAGCGGCGAGGAGAGACATGGGACGGTTCGACGACAAGGTGGCGATCGTCACCGGCGCCGGTGGCGGCATCGGTCAGGCCTATGCCGAGGCGCTCGCGCGTGAAGGCGCTGCCGTGGTGGTGGCCGATATCAACACTGATGGAGCCGAGGGAGTCGTCGGCGGAATCAGAGCCGAGGGCGGCACCGCGATCGCCGTTGCGGTCGATGTGTCGGACCCCGATTCGGCCCGTGCGATGGCCGATCGCGCGAACGCGGAGTTCGGTGGGATCGACTTCCTGGTGAACAACGCCGCGATCTTCGGCGGAATGAAACTGGACATGCTGCTCACCGTCGATTGGGACTACTACAAGAGATTTATGAGCGTGAACCTCGACGGCGCACTGATCTGTACCCGTGCGGTGTACAAGTCGATGGCCCGCCGCGGTGGCGGTGCGATCGTCAACCAATCCTCAACGGCAGCATGGCTTTACTCCAACTATTACGGATTGGCCAAGGCCGGCGTCAACAGTCTGACCCAGCAATTGTCCCGCGAGTTGGGCTGGCAGAAGATTCGGGTCAACGCCATTGCGCCGGGGCCGATCGACACCGAGGCGAATCGAACCACCACCCCGCAGCAGATCGTCGCCGACATCGTGTCGCGGATTCCACTGAGCCGGATGGGGCAGCCCGAAGACCTGGTCGGTATGTGTCTTTTCCTACTGTCCGACGAGGCGACTTGGGTAACCGGGCAGATCTTCAACGTCGACGGTGGGCAGATCATCCGATGACCGCCGGTGACGAAGCGAAGCGAAGCGATGAGGAGGAGCGGCGCAAATGACCGACGTCAGTGATCCCATCGAAGACAACGATCCCGGCGATCCACGACTGGGCTACATCGGCCTCGGCAATATGGGCGCGCCGATGGCGAAGCGGCTCATCGGCTGGCCCGGTGGACTTGTGGTGTACGACCTCCGCGAGGAGGCCGCCGTGCCGTTCGCCGAGGCGGGTGCGGCGGTCGCGGGGTGTCCGGCCGACGTTGCCGCTGCAGACTTGATCAGCGTCACCGTGCTCGACGACGCCCAGGTGCGAGACGTGGTGGCCGAACTGGCGCGGCATGCAGCACCCGGCACCATCATCGCCATCCACTCCACCATCGCTGACTCCACCGCCGCGGAACTGGCCGATCACTATGCACGCCAAGGCATCCACGTCATCGACGCGCCGGTCAGCGGCGGTGCCGGTGCTGCCGAGAAGGGTCAACTCGCCACCATGGTGGGTGGCCCTCGTGACATCTACGAGCGGGTGAAGCCGGTCTTCAAACAATGGGCTTCGCTGGTGATTCACGCGGGCGAGCCCGGTGCCGGAACCCGCATGAAACTGGCCCGCAACATGCTGACGTTCACCTCCTTCGCGGCGGCCTGTGAGGCGATGCGATTGGCGGAGGCTGCCGGCCTCGATCTGCAGGCGTTGGGGAGGGTGGTACGCCACACCGATGCCCTCACGGGCGGGGCAGGAGCCATCATGATCCGCGACAACCTGCGCGAACTGGAGCCCGGGCACTGGCTCCACGACGGGTTCACGCACACCAGGGAACTGGGGGAGAAGGACTTGAGTCTCGCTCTTGGACTTGGGGATTCGTTCGGCGTGGACCTGCCGCTCGCACAGATCGCACTGGGTACCCTCGCCGACGGGCTCGGTGTGCCGCACGGAGGGAACTGACGATGGACGAGACCCGCCGCAAGGGCTTGGACAAGATGAAGGAGGTCTACGGCTGGGACATGCCCGACCTGCCGGGCGATTACTTCGCATTGACCGCCGATCACCTTTTCGCCGATATCTGGAGCCGGCCCGGACTGTCGATGCGGGACAAGAGGTTGGTCACACTTTCGGTGGTGACGGCACTCGGCCTGTCCGATCTCGCGGAGATTCAGGTGAACGCCGCACTGCACAACGAGGAGATGACCGAGGACGAGTTGCGGGAGATGGCTATCTTCATCACCCACTATGTCGGCTTTCCGCTCGGCTCGACGTTCAACAACGTCGTCGAGAAGGTCATCGCGAAGCGCAGGAAGGCGTCGGGCTAGCCGCCGACCGCCACGGTGTACGCCATCGCGCCCAGGAAGAACACCGCCAGCATCGCCCCCAGCGTTCCCGCTGCGAACGGCCAGGCCTTCTTGCGGGCACCGAGGCGCGTGATGGTGAGGACCAGCCCGGTCAGCGCAATCAGCGCTGCGACGCCCACCGTCGTCATCGCAGCGGCGACCGCACCGTTAGCGCTGCATGATTCCGGCGGGCAGTAGTCGAGGAACGCCACCGAGAACAATCCCATGACGGCGCCCGCCCCGCCGGCGAGGACGGTGACGATCATGATGATGATCGATACCGTGACGTCCGCCGCATGACGCGGCGGGGGCGCCGACCAGGGAGGTGGCCAGGGGGGAGGCGGCGGCCACGGCGGTGGCGGTGGCGAGGGATAGCCCATGCCACCGAATCGTAGCTATCCGCACTGGGAGGCCGGCCCCCGAGCGTTCGACTCAAGGAGCGGGTTCGTCGACACCTGTCGACACCCACGGCTTAGGGTGTGTCTTCGTGCGCGTCCTCGTGATCGGATCCGGTGCCCGCGAACATGCCCTGCTCCTCGGGCTGCGTAACGACCCTGCGGTCGACTTCCTCGCGGTGGCGCCCGGTAATGCCGGGACGGCATCAGTGGCCGCCCAGTATGACGTCGACGTGGCTTCCCCCAACGAAGTCACCGCGCTGGCCACCCGAGTCGAGGCCGACCTGGTGGTCATCGGTCCGGAGGTGCCTCTGGTCCGCGGGGTCGCCGACGCCGTCCGCGCCGCGGGGATCGCCTGCTTCGGCCCATCGAGTGACGCCGCCCGGATCGAGGGCTCCAAGGCGTTCGCCAAAGACGTGATGGCCGCCGCCGGGGTGCGCACCGCCACCAGTGAGACGGTCGACAACCCCGCCGATCTCGACGCCGCCCTGGACCGCTTCGGCCCGTCGGCCGGCCAGCAGGCCTGGGTGGTCAAGGACGACGGACTGGCTGCCGGCAAGGGCGTGGTGGTCAGCGCCGACCGGGATACCGCCCGCGCCCACGCAGCGGAGTTACTGGAGTCGGGCAATCGCGTTCTGCTCGAGTCGTTCCTTGACGGCCCGGAGGTGTCACTGTTCTGTCTGGTCGATGGAACAACCGTGGTGCCACTGCTGCCCGCTCAGGACTTCAAACGCGTCGGCGACGGCGACAGTGGACCGAACACCGGCGGGATGGGCGCCTACGCCCCACTGCCCTGGCTGCCCGAAACGGTCACCACCGCGATCGTCCAGGACGTCGTCGAACCGGTGGCCGCCGAAATGGCCCGCCGGGGCTGCCCCTTCTCCGGTCTGCTCTACGCCGGACTAGCGATCACGTCCAGCGGCCCTGCCGTCGTCGAGTTCAACTGTCGATTCGGTGATCCCGAAACCCAGGCGGTCCTTGCACTGTTGAAATCCCCGCTCGGGGAGCTGTTGTATGCGACCGCCTCCGGAACGTTGGCTGACTTCCCGGCGCTGCAATGGCAAGACGGCTATGCCGTCACAGTGGTCCTAGCGGCGGAGAACTATCCCGGTCCACCACGGGTCGGTGGCGTCATTGCCGGCGGTGAGAATGACGGCGTACTGCACGCCGGAACCACACGCCGAGACGACGGTGCGGTGGTCTCGTCCGGCGGGCGGGTGTTGTCGGTCGTCGGCACCGGTGCGGATCTGGCCGGCGCGCGCCGTGCTGCCTACGCCACGATGTCGCAGATCAGCCTGCCCGGCAGCCACTTCCGCACCGATATCGCACTCGCCGCCGCAGAGGGGCGGATCGAGCTTTGATCGACCGGCGTGCGGCGTTCCGCGCCCAACGTGCCGCGGTGCTCGATTTCTGCGCCTCGTTAGGTCCGGCGGACTGGCGGATGAACAGCCGAGCCGAAGGGTGGAGCATCGCCGACGTCGTCGGACACATGGGGGCCGGCTGTCACGCCATGTTCAGTCCCGCCGCGTTGAAGATCATCCGGGCCGATGATATCGAGCAGACGAACGATCGGATGGTGGACGTTCGTCGGGCGCGCACGCCGGCGCAGCTGCTGGGTGAATACCTAAGGTGGAGCAGGGTTTTCGCGTCGACGATCCCGGTGATGGTGAGCAGGCCACTCGGCGGAGTCCGGCTACCCCTCGGGGAACTGGGTCAGTTTCCGATGCGGGTGCTCTCCAGCGCGCTGGTGTTCGACCATCACACCCATCTGGCCCACGACATGGCACCGGCGCTTGGCCGGTCCGTTCCTGCTGTCGACTCGAATCGGATGGCTGCGGTGCTGGAGTGGATGACAGCCGTGCTGGCCAACCAGATGTCGGCGTCGAAGCCGCCCTGGCTGGACCGGCCCTTGTTGATCACCCTGGAAGGCCCAGGCGGCGGGTCCTGGCGCATCGGCAACTCTGGCGTTGTCAGCGCCGGCCGTACCGAGCGAGCGGCAGCCCACATCACCGGGGTCGCGTTGGAATTCCCGGAATGGGGCACCAAGCGGGCCGACTGGCGCGAACGTGACGTCACCATCACCGGTGACGTCGACTACGGCACGACGTTCCTGGACGCGGTCAACATCGTCTGAGCGCCGGTTCGTTCCGGGGGAATCCCGCCAAGTCCTGATGGGCGATCCGGCCACCGCTCAGGCCGTCAGCAGCGGCGCCAACCAGGCGATCTCACCGGGCAGTTGCGAGCTCCAAAACGCCCCGTCGTGGCCGCCGGGCGAAAAACCGCCCGCCGGCGGGCTGGGCAACTGCGCGATGAAAGCCTTGGTGGCCGCAGAGAACGGGTCGTCGTCACCGCAGTCGATACGCAGCGGGATCGAACCGAGCGCCGGCAGGCCGAAGACGTTGTTGGCCGCAAAATCGTCGGCTCCGTCGAACGCGCCGGGTGCGGTCGCACCCGGCGACAGCCACAACGCCGGACTCACCGCGCAGATCGCGGCGGTTCTGGCAGGCCCGAGTCGGGCGCCCAGCAGCAGCGCGCCATAGCCGCCCATCGACCAGCCCAGAAAGCCGACCCGTGAGGTGTCCAGGCCCTTGTCGGAGAGCATCGGAATGAGTTCGCCGAGCACCATGGCGCCGGAGTCCTCGCCGGAGGCGCGCCGGTGCCAGTAGCTGCCGCCGCCGTCGACGGCGACCACCGCGAACGGTGGAAGACCCGCGGCGACGGCTTGCGCCAGTCCGCTCTCCACGCCGCCGGCCATCACCGCCGCGGCGCTACTGCCCTTGCCGTGCAGAGCGATCACCGGGCGCAGCGGTCCGGCCTGGCCGGGCGGCCGGGCGATCGCCCAGTTGGTCGCGATACCGCCGCGGGCGGTCGAGATGAACGTCCCCGTCACCATCGTCGGTGCCTCGGCGCGAGCGACCGCCGGTCCGGACAACGACCCGACAGTCGCGGCGCCGACCGCTCCGGCACCGAGGCGCAGCACTGTCCGGCGGGTGATATTCGGCATGGGGCGACATCCTGCCACCGTCACGTCTGACCCCTTGCGTCACATGGTCACCACTTCGGGGAATCCCTGATGTTGCAGGCGGTCCGCTGGCAGCATGACGCAGGTGACCGCGGCGGTGACACCGAAGGGAGAACGGCGGCGGTTCGCGCTCGTGTGCGCGGCCGCTGATTTGTTGTGCCAGGGCGGATTCGAGGCGGTGACCCACCGGGCGGTGGCAGATCAGGCTGGTCTTCCGCTGGCCTCGACGACCTACTACTTCTCGTCGTTGGAGGAGTTGATTGAGACTGCCGTCGATTACCTGTGCACAGCTGAACTTGCGAGGCTCCGAGATCGGGTCGGCTCGCTGGCGCGACGACGCCGCGGCGCGGAGGCGGCCGCGGACCTGCTTGTCGACCTGCTGGCCGGCGAGCCCAGCCGAGAGCAGTTGATCTCCCGCTACGAGCGCTACATCGCCTGCGCCCGTCACCCGGCGATGCGAGGCGTCGAACGGCGGATGCTGCAACAACGGATCGACGCCGTCCGGGAGGCGATGGTCCGTTCCGGTCGTCATGCGCGGATCGACATGATGACCGCGTTGCTGTATTCGGTCGACGGGGCCGTGGTCTCAGCACTCGTCGACGACCGCGATGGGCCAGATGGTCCAAGGGAATGCGTTCGTGCCACCCTGGTTGATGTGATTGACGTACTGGCGCCTATCGACCAACGGATCTGAGCATGGATTTGCCGTATGTCGCCCGCCCGGTGACCGGGATCATCGACGGGGTGATGGACCGGGCACTTGTGCTCGGTTACACCAGGATCGGCTCCGGGCTGCGGCGCCGTTGGTGGCCCGATGACCCAGCACCGGACGCATTGGTGGGCAAGCGGGTCTTGGTGACCGGGGCCACGGCTGGTATCGGCCTCGAAATGGCGCGGGCCTTCGCCGGACTCGGCGCTGCCGTGCACCTGCTGGGGCGCAATGCCGTCAAGGTGCGGCGCTGCGTCGCCGAGATCCGGGAGGAGTTTCCCGGCGCCGAAGTGGTCGGCGAGGTGTGCGACGTCTCCGATCTCCAAGCAGTGGCGGATTGGACGACAGACTTTGCCCGACGGGTGCCCGCGCTTGACGGACTGGTGCACAATGCCGGCCTGATGCCCAAGGATCGGCGGGTCACCAAACAGGGCCATGAGGTCCAACTGGCCACCCACATTCTCGGGCCACACCTGATGACCGAGCGACTGCTGCCGTTACTGCGCGCCGCCCGGGGGGCGTCGGTCGTCTTCGTGTCCTCCGGCGGTATGTACAGCACGCCACTGGTAATCGACGACCTGGAGTCCACTCACGACTACAACGGCGTGCGCACCTACGCCCGCACCAAACGCATGCAGGTGGTACTCGCCGACGCGTGGGCACATCGGCTGGCGCGCACCGACGTCAAGGTCGAGAGCATGCACCCCGGCTGGGTGGACACCCCTGGGGTAGCCGAGTACCTTCCACGGTTCCGGGTGATCACCCGGCCGCTGTTGCGCGATCTCGCCGACGGTGCCGACACCGCCGTCTGGCTGGTGGCCACCCGACCGCAATCCAGACCGGGGCACTTCTGGCATGACCGCGCGCAACGGCCCACCACGTTCGGTTGGCAGCGACCGGGCAACCCGGCCACCGTCCGCCGGTTCCTACACCAGGTCAGCGATCTGACGGGAACGTCGAAGGCTTGGGCATGACGGCGGGCATGGCGGCCGGGTCGAGGGCGGGAGTGACGATGCAGCCCGTCGCGGTATCGCCGTAGATCGTGATGTCCTGCGGTCTTCTGGTCGCGTAGAGAGCGATGTAGGCGCACAGCACCGCATCGATCGGGTCCTCGGCGCGGCGTAGTTGGGACTTGCTGGTGGCTTCTCGCACGGCGGACTTCAGCGCATGCCAGTCTTCGGACGCGGTGACGGTCAGGTCGTCCAGTGCTTCCACGAACTCCATGAGCCGCAACAACTCTGACCGCAGCTCGGGCAGGGCGCGCCCCTGTTTCTGTTTGTACTTGAGGGTCTTCTCCAAACCGAACAGCACCACGCTGGCGGCGTGCGGATACACCTCGAACGCCTTGCGTGTCGATTCCGATCGCGGATCGAGTTCAAGTCCCAGCTTCGCGCACAGTCGGGCGCCGCGGCCGCCGTCGGCGAACCAGGCCAGTCCGGTGTTGGCGGGGTGCGTGCCTGCGTCGAAGCGGCGGAAGTCGCGATTGACGGCGGCCTCACACGGCCGGTTCCCGCTCGGATTGGTGACCACCAACGGGGCGTCGATGGCTACCACGCAGTCCCCGGCGACGTAGGGCCGCAGTTGGGTGAGAACGTCGTCGTCGTCCCCCGCCACTCCCACGTGGAGCAATGTCCCCGATGCATCGATGACGGCCACGCCGGTGGGGCTGCGTTGGCCCCAGGCGAGGTCGACTCCGACGAAGTGCACGGGGGTCATCACAGGACAAACCGTAAACTTTGCGTCCGTGACCATCCCGAATGTCCTGGCCAGCCGCTACGCCAGCGCGGAGATGGTCGCCATCTGGTCCCCGGAGGCCAAGATCCTCGCCGAGCGCCGACTGTGGCTGGCGGTGCTGCGGGCCCAGCGTGAACTGGGCGTCGACGTCCCGGAGGCGGCGCTGGCCGACTACGAACGCGTCCTCGACCAGGTGGACCTCGGCTCCATCGCCGCCCGGGAGCGGGTGCTGCGCCACGACGTCAAGGCGCGCATCGAGGAGTTCAACGCCCTGGCCGGCCATGAGCAGGTGCACAAGGGCATGACGAGCCGTGACCTCACCGAGAACGTCGAGCAGTTGCAGGTCCGTCAGTCGCTGGAACTGGTGCACGCACACGGTGTGGCCGTGGCTGCCCGGTTGGCCGAACGGGCTACGGCCTATCGGGACCTGGTGATGGCCGGCCGCAGCCACAACGTCGCCGCTCAGGCCACCACACTGGGCAAGCGGTTCG
The DNA here is from genome assembly GCA_964483865.1 of uncultured Mycobacterium sp. Lineage (GTDB taxonomy): Bacteria > Actinomycetota > Actinomycetes > Mycobacteriales > Mycobacteriaceae > Mycobacterium. The sequence goes on from CAZADG010000009.1 coordinate 75,061, forward strand.
CCTCGGCCGCCCAGGAGACCGTCATCGCGCTGACCCGGATCAGTGAATTGATCGACCGCTACCCGCTGCGCGGGATCAAGGGCCCGATGGGCACCGGCCAGGACATGCTCGACCTGTTCGACGGCGACGCGGCGCGATTGGCTGAACTGGAGCAGCGGGTCGCGCACTTCCTCGGCTTCAGCGCGGTCTTCGACAGTGTCGGCCAGGTGTACCCCCGTTCCCTGGACCACGACGTGCTCTCAGCGCTGGTGCAACTCGGTGCCGGCCCGTCGTCGATGGCCCACACCATCCGATTGATGGCCGGCCACGAGTTGGTCACCGAGGGCTTCGCCGAGGGACAGGTTGGTTCCTCGGCCATGCCGCACAAAATGAACACCCGCAGCTGCGAACGGGTCAACGGGCTGCAGGTCGTGCTGCGCGGCTATGGGTCGATGGCGGCGGAACTCGCTGGTGCGCAATGGAACGAAGGCGATGTGTTCTGTTCGGTCGTGCGCCGGGTCGCGCTGCCGGACGCGTTCTTCGCCATCGACGGCCAGATCGAGACGTTCCTGACGGTCCTCGATGAGTTCGGCGCCTACCCGGCGGTGATCCAGCGGGAGCTGGATCGGTATCTGCCTTTCCTCGCGACCACCAAGGTGTTGATCGCGGCAGTGCGTGCCGGCATGGGACGGGAGGCCGCGCACGAGGTCATCAAGGAGCACGCGGTGGCAGTGGCCCTGGCGATGCGAGAACAAGGCGCCGAACCCGATCTGCTCGATCGGTTGGCCGCCGACCCGCGGCTGCCACTGGACCGCGCGGCACTCGATGCCGCACTGGCCGATCGGCAGTCATTCACCGGCGCGGCCGGTTCCCAGGTAGACCGGGTGGTCGCGGCGGTCACCGATCTGGTGAACGCCCACCCGGAGGCGGCGAAGTACACCCCCGGCGCCATCCTCTAGACCCCCGCAGGTGCCTTGACCCGGGCGACGCCCGCCGAACGTAACTCCAAGGCGGCAAGCCCGCGTACAGCGGCCGGGTCCTGATGCCGCCAGGCCCCGACCGGGTCCGGGGTGACCTCGGTGAGGCTGCGCAGCGGCCGGTTGGCTAACGCGCGCAGCGCCAGCAGTTGCTCACCGGCCGGGGTCTGCGCCAACGAAATCACCGTCCATTTGCGTCGGAAGAACCTGATCCGCAGGAACAGCCACGGCATTCCGACGGCAAGGATGGGCGGAGCAGCCACCGCGATCGCCAGCAGTACCGCCAGCCACGTCGCGGTGCTGTTGAGGCTCTGGCCGGCACCGGCCAGGTCCAGGGCCGCCTCGCTGGCGGCGCGCAATGGCGTGGCGACCGCATCGCCTACCAGGGGGATGCGGTCGGCGTTGTCCCCGGCTGAGCTGAGGTTGTCGGAGATGCCGTTGGCGCTGTCCTGGACCTGGGTGCCGACCCGGGCGAAGGTCGCGATGGCGTGATGCACTGCCATTCCGACCATCACCCACAGGGTGATCCACGTGGCGACCAGGACATCGGCCACCAATTGCGCGGTCAGCCTGGCCGGCGTGGTGGCATAGGGCAGGAAACGGGACTTCATGGCCTCGATCCCAGCACAACCTGATGCGCCGCGGCCTCCAGACGGGCCGCATTGTCGCCCCGCTGGACTGATGGCGTGGCTCCTCAGCGGCTCACTTCGTTGCGCCGCATCGTCGCCCCGCTGGACTGATGGCGTGGCTCCTCAGCGGCTCACTTCGTTGCGCCGC
>CAZADG010000009.1:76893-79420 GCA_964483865.1 uncultured Mycobacterium sp.
CTGATGGCGTGGCTCCTCAGCGGCTCACTTCGTTGCGCCGCATCGTCGCCCCGCTAGGCTGACGCGGTGCGTCCCGCCCTGACCGACTACCGACACCTGGCCAGCGGCAAAGTGCGCGAGCTTTACCGCATCGACGACGACCACCTGCTGTTCGTTGCCACCGATCGGATCTCGGCGTTCGACTTCATCCTGGACACGCCCATCCCGGACAAGGGCCGCATCCTCACCGCCATGAGTGTGTTCTTCTTCGGACTCATCGCCGATGCGGGCGGTGCGCCCAATCACCTCGCCGGACCGCCGGACGACCCCCGTATCCCTGCCGCAGTGCTAGGCCGCGCGCTGGTGGTTCGCCGCCTCGACATGATGCCCGTGGAGTGCGTCGCCCGCGGCTACCTGACCGGCTCCGGACTGCTGGACTACCAGCGCACCGGGGCGGTATGCGGTATCGAGTTACCGCCCGGACTGACGGAGGCGAGCAAGTTCGACCAGCCGCTGTTCACCCCGGCCACCAAGGCGGAACTCGGAGCGCATGACGAGAACATCTCCTACGAGCGCATGACGGACCTCGTCGGCGCCGAACGGGCTGCTCAGTTGCGCGAGCTGACGCTACAGACCTACCGGATCGCGGCAGACCATGCTCTTGCGAAAGGCATCATCATCGCCGACACCAAGTTCGAATTCGGCAGCGATGACACCGGTCGACTGGTTCTGGCCGACGAGGTCTTCACCCCTGACTCGTCGCGGTACTGGCCGGCCGACACCTACGCCGAGGGGGTGGTGCAGGCCAGCTTCGACAAGCAGTTCGTCCGCAACTGGCTCACGGGGCCGGAGTCCGGTTGGGATCGGCACGGAACGCAACCGCCTCCGCCGCTGCCCGCTGACATCGTCGAGGCCACCCGCGCCCGCTATATCGAGGCATACGAACGTATTTCGGGTCTGAAATTCGCCGACTGGATTGGAGCCGACGCGTGAGCGGTCACAAGTCTGATGTCGCCGGTTCCGCAGCGCCGGTCGCCAAGCGGGTCGAGGCCAAGCGAGTCCACCATGACGACGTGTTCCTCGACCCGTATGAATGGATGCGCGAGAAATCCGACCCAGAGGTCATCGCGCACCTCGAGGCCGAGAATGCGCATGTCGAGGCGCAGACCGCCTATCAGGAGCCGCTGCGGCAGAAGATCTTCGACGAGATCAAAGCCCGTACCAAGGAGACCGACCTGTCGGTCCCATTGCGCCGCGGAGAATGGTGGTACTACGGCCGCAGCTTCGAGGGCAAGCAGTACGGCGTGCACTGCCGATGCCCGATCTCCGGGCCGGAGGACTGGGACCCGCCGGTGCTCGACGAGCACACCGCCATTCCGGGCGAACAGATTCTGGTCGACGAGAACGTCGAAGCCGACGGCCACGACTATTTCGCGATAGGTGCGGCGAGCGTCAGCCCGGACGGCAACATCCTCGCCTACTCCACCGACACGGTCGGCGATGAGCGTTACACCCTGCGGTTCAAAGACTTACGGACCGGTGAGCTCTACCCGGACCACATCTCGGGTATTGCTGCCGGGGTCACCTGGGCAACCGACAGCGCGTGCGTCTACTACACCACTGTCGACGAGGCGTGGCGTCCCGACACCGTCTGGCGGCACCGACTCGGCCACGAAGGCCACGACGAACAGGTGTTCAACGAACCCGATGAGAGGTTCTGGGTGGCGGTGGGGCGCACCCGAAGCGACGCTTTCATTGTCATCGCGGCCGGATCATCCATCACCTCCGAGGTCCGTGTCGCCGACGCCTCCGACCCGGAAGCCGAGTTCACCGTCGTGCTGCCCCGCCGGGAGGGAGTCGAGTACAGCGTCGACCACGTGGTCGTCGGCGGCGAGGACCGTTTCCTGATCTTGCACAACGAAGGCGCGCCGAACTTCACCCTCGTCGAGGCCCCCGCCTCCGATCCCACCGATCAGCGGACCCTCATTCCGGCTCGCGAGGACGTGCGACTTGAAGGTGTCGATACCTTCGCCCGGCACGTCGTCGTGCACTACCGGCGAGAGGCGCTCCCGAGACTGCAACTGTGGCCAATCAATACCGAGGGCTACGGCACGCCGGCCGACATCACCTTCGACTCGGAACTGATGGCCTGCGGACTTGCGGGCAACCCGAACTGGGACGCACCCCGACTGCGGATCGGTGCCACGTCATTCCTCACCCCGATGTGCATTTATGACATCGATCTCAGCACCGGTGAGCGGACGCTGTTGCGCGAGCAGCCTGTCCTCGGTGACTACCGGCGCGAGGATTACGTTGAGCGTCGCGACTGGGCAATAGCCGAGGATGGCACCCGCATCCCCATCTCTCTGATCTGCCGCGCAGACGCCGAATTCCCGGCTCCCACGGTGCTTTACGGGTACGGAGCTTATGAGTCCAGTGAGGATCCGCGGTTCTCGATCGCCCGCCTGTCGCTGCTGGATCGCGGCATGGTTTTCGCGATCGCCCACATCCGCGGAGGCGGCGAGATGGGCCGGCTCTGGTACGAGCG
>CAZADG010000009.1:79520-82813 GCA_964483865.1 uncultured Mycobacterium sp.
AATCCGTTGGAGGACCCCGACGTCTACTTCTACATGAAGTCCTACTCGCCATACGAGAACGTCGAAGCCAAGGATTACCCGGCGATCCTGGCGATGACATCGCTCAACGACACCCGGGTCTTCTACGTCGAACCGGCCAAATGGGTTGCCGCACTGAGGCATGCCAAGACCGACCCGCACCCGGTACTGCTGCGCACCCAGATGGCGGCCGGCCACGGCGGAATCAGCGGACGCTACGAAAGGTGGAAGGAAGCGGCGTTCCAGTACGCATGGCTGCTGGCGACCGCCGATCCCGACCGGTTCGGCAAGGGCGCGGCCGGAAGCTAGCGGCCGGTGCCACCGGCGGTCGTCGCGATACCGCCGTCGACTGGGACGACCGCCCCGTTGAGGTAGGACCCGGCCCGACTGGCGAGGAACACCGCGATGCCGGCCATGTCGTCATCGCGGCCGATGCGGCGCAGTGGTGCCGAGGCGGCGATCGCCTCGCCGAAGGCCTCCAGGGTGGCTGCCATCATCTTCGACGGGAACGGCCCCGGCGCGATCGCATTGACGGTGATGTGCTGCGGCCCAAGCTCTTTGGCCAGCACCCGAGTCAGCTGATGGATGGCCGCCTTGCTGGCGGAGTAGGAGTAGGTCGGCATCGGGCTGACGTGGATACCATCGATGCTGCCGATGTTGATGATCCGGGCCGGGTCATCCTGGCTGCCGGCCTTGCGCAGTGCGGGTAGCAGTTCCTGAACCATCCAGAACGGTGACTTCACGTTGAGGTCGAGGACCCGGTCCCATGCTGCGGCAGGAAATTTCTCCAACGGTTCGCCCCAGGTGGCGCCGGCGTTGTTCACCAGGATGTCGAGCGAATCGTTCTGCCCCAGGACGTCAGCGGCCAGTCGTTTGCATTCATCCTGACGTGCCAGGTCCGCCGGCACTGCGCGCACGTCGCCGAACGCGGAAAGCTCAGCGACGGCCCGCTCGCACGCATCGGCTTTCCGTGAGCTGACGACGACGGCGGCACCCGCCTGCAGCAGACCACGGGCGATCATCAGGCCGATGCCCCGGGTGCCCCCGGTGACCAGAGCTGTTTTGCCGCCCAGTCCGAATAGCCGCTCCAGATCCGCTGTGCTCATCGTCAGAACCGTACCGAGTTCTCTTCGGGCAGCACCCGGAAGTCGGTGTCGCACATCTCGGTGAGCCGACCGTAGAAGATCGGCCGGGCCGGCGGCGCGATGATGCCCTGGTGGATCGGGACGGCGTGGCGGGGCGCTACCGCACGCAGGTAGTCGACGGCTTCGGAGATCTTCATCCAGGGCGCCGCCGCCGGAGTGGCCAGCACCTCAACCGGCTCGCCGGGGACGAACAAGGCATCACCGGGATGCATGAGCTTCGCCGGGTGTTCGGCGTCGCCGATGAGGTAGGAGATGTTGTCGATCACCGGGATTTCCGGGTGGATCACCGCGTGGCGGCCACCGACCCCGCGGATCCTCAGACCTTTCACGGTCAGTTCGTCGCCGACATGCACCGCCTGCCAGTCTCCGCCGAGTAGGTCTGCGGTCTGCGGGTCGGCGTAGAGCGCCGCGTGCGGGTTGGCCTCAACCAGGGCCGGCAGCCGTTGCGGGTCGGCGTGGTCGGGATGCTGGTGGGTGATGAGGATCGCCGAGAGGCCGGTGAGGCCTTCGAAGCCGTGCGAGAAGTTGCCCGGATCGAAGAGCAACCGCGCGCCACCGCTGCCGCCTTCGACGCCGAATTCCGCGAGCAGGCACGAATGACCGAAATGCGTCAACTCCATGCCTACGATTGTGCGCGCTCACGGGAGGCGGCGGGTGCGGATAGCATCGGCTGATGCCCGTAGGTCGCCGGTAGGATCAGCGGCGCACCAACCGTCGACATAAGGAGCCCAGTGCCCCGGGTAGTTGTGACCGTGATGCCGAAGTCCGAAATCCTCGACCCGCAGGGCCAAGCCATCGTCGGTGCGCTCGGCAGGCTGGGACACCCCGGCGTCTCCGAGGTTCGGCAGGGTAAGCGGTTCGAGTTGGAAGTCGACGACACGGTGACTGACGACGAACTGGCTGAGATCGCCGAATCGCTTCTGGCCAACACCGTCATCGAAGACTGGGTCGTGACCCGGGATCCGGCGTGACTGGCCGGCGAGAAGCCGCAGGCGGATCGCGCATCGGCGCACGCGTTGGGATCATCACCTTCCCCGGGACCCTCGATGACGTCGATGCCGCCCGCGCGGTCCGGTTGGCCGGCGCCGAAGCGGTGAGCCTGTGGCACGGCGATCACGACCTCAAGGGGGTCGATGCCGTCGTCGTACCCGGCGGCTTCTCCTACGGCGACTACCTGCGCTGCGGCGCCATCGCCAAATTCGCGCCCGTGATGACAGAGGTCATCGCCGCCGCCGGACGCGGGATGCCCGTGCTGGGAATCTGCAATGGATTCCAGATCTTGTGTGAGGCCGGCCTGCTGCCCGGTGCGCTGGCCCGCAACTCCGGCCTGCATTTCATCTGTCGCGACGTGTGGCTGAAGGTGGATTCAGTCACCACCGCGTGGACTTCCCGCTACGAGTGGGGCGCTGAACTTTTGGTTCCACTGAAGTCGGGCGAAGGCCGTTATGTGGCAAGCGAATCCGTGCTCGACGAACTCGAGGGCGAAGGCCGGGTGGTGTTCCGATACGCGGAGAACCCGAACGGGTCGATGCGCGATATCGCCGGTATCAGTTCGGCCAACGGCCGGGTGGTGGGCCTGATGCCGCATCCCGAGCACGCCACCGAACCGTTGACCGGGCCGTCCGATGACGGTCTGGGACTGTTCTACTCGGCGCTGGATGCGGTCCTCGTTTAGGCGGTCCGATCGTCAAAACGGTGGCGGCCGGTTCCGCTCCGCGACGTAAGCGTCGTTGAGGGCACGCTCGGACTTGATGCGTCGGGCGCGTTCGGCAGCGCGAGTTCGTCGCCTGGTTGGCATCATCAGCCCGCGATCGTGTTGCGGTGCGAACAGCTTCGGCAGCGTCGCGGTCGTGGTGTTCCATCGCGGGAACAGCAGTCGGCTACCTGGAAGGGTGGTGTAGGTCTGCCCGGTCGGTGAGGTCCAGACGATTGTGCCGTCTGGATACTGAACATCGCTCCAGCCGCCCGGTCCTGTCCAGAATGTTTTGAGCAGATGGTGTTTTCGGCATTCAACACGAAGGTTCGACGGGTGGGTGGGCCCGAAGGGCCACGGGATCGCATGGTCGATGTCACAGAACTCGGCCGGCTCGTCGCAGTTGGGAAAGCGGCAGGTGAGGTCCCGCAGACGGA
>CAZADG010000010.1:0-72804 GCA_964483865.1 uncultured Mycobacterium sp.
ACCGGATGATCAAGGACGCCGAGGCGCACGCCGACGAGGACCGCAAGCGGCGCGAGGAGGCCGACGTCCGCAACCAGGCCGAATCGCTGGTCTACCAGACGGAGAAGTTCGTCGCAGAGCAGCGCGGAGCCGAAGGCGGATCGAAGGTTCCCGAGGACACCCTTGCCAAGGTGGACTCCGCGATCGCTGATGCGAAGACCGCGCTCAACGGGTCGGACATCGGGGCGATCAAGTCCGCGATGGAGAAGCTCGGCACCGAGTCGCAGGCTCTGGGTCAGGCCATCTACGAGGCCACCCAGGCTGAGCAGGCAGCCGGCGGCGGCAGCGGCGGTGCGGGCGGTTCCGGTGCCGACGACGTGGTGGACGCCGAGGTCGTTGAGGACGACCAGGAGCCGAAGTGACTCCGGAGGGCAGGAGCGAAGCGACCCGGGGTATGGACGGACCGGAAGACATCCCGGTGACGGTCACCGACAAGCGTCGGGTCGATCCGCAGACCGGTGAGGTCCGTGAAGGGATGTCTGGTGGTGCCGCCCCTGCGGGGGCGGCACCGGCCACCGGCGCCGACGCTGAGAAGGTGGCGGAACTGACCTCCGATCTCCAGCGTGTCCAGGCTGATTTCGCCAACTACCGCAAACGTGCGCTGCGGGATCAGGAGGCTGCCGCGGAACGGGCCAAGGCGGTCGTCGTCAGCCAACTGCTCCCGGTGATCGACGACCTGGACCGGGCCCGCAGTCACGGCGATCTGGAAAGCGGACCGTTGAAGTCGGTCGCCGACAAGCTCGCCGCCGCGCTGAGCGGGCTCGGCCTGGCCGAGTTCGGCGCCGAGGGCGAGGCTTTCGACCCGTCACTGCACGAAGCCGTGCAGCATGAGGGCGACGGCTCCAACCCGGTTCTCGGTCACGTCATGCGCAAGGGCTACAAGCTCGGCGAGTTCGTGCTGCGCCCGGCCATGGTCGGTGTGGTCGACGCCGTTGAGGTCACAGACTCGAACGACACGCCGACGGAGGAACCGCGCTGAGGCGCCCAGAACGCAGAATCAGAACAATGAGGACGAAGGAGGTGACGCGGCATGGTTCAACGCGAATGGGTTGAAAAGGATTTCTACAAGGTGCTCGGCGTCTCCTCCGACGCCAGCGATGACGAGATCAAGCGGGTGGCCAAAAAGCTGCTCGCAGAAAATCATCCCGACCGCAACCCCGATAATCCGGCCGCCGAGGAACGATACAAAGAGGTCGGCGAAGCCCGGGACGTGCTGACCGATAAGGCCAAGCGCAAGGAGTACGACGAGACCCGCCGGATGTTCGCCGGCGGTGGTTTCGGCCGTCGCTTCGGCGGTGGCGGTGGTGGTGGTGGCGGATTCAGCGGCTACGACGACGGTGGCGGCGGCTTCAATCTCAACGACCTGTTCGGTCAAGCCGGCCAGGACGGCGGAGCCAATATCGGCGACCTCTTCGGCGGATTGTTCGGCCGGGGCGGAGGGCAACCTCGGACCACCCGGCCGCGCCGCGGCAAGGACCTGGAGACCGAGACTGAACTCGATTTCCTGGAGGCCACCAAGGGTGTGGCTATGCCGCTGCGGCTGACCAGTCCGGCGCCGTGCACCAACTGCCACGGCAGCGGCGCGCGCCCAGGCACCAGCCCGAAGGTATGCGCCAACTGCAACGGCTCCGGAGTGGTCAACCGCAACCAGGGTGCGTTCGGGTTCTCCGAGCCCTGCACCGAATGCCGCGGCAGTGGGTCGATCATCGAGAACCCCTGCGATGACTGCCGGGGGACCGGGGTCACCACCCGCACCCGCACCATCAACGTCCGGATTCCCTCGGGAGTGGAGGACGGCCAGCGCATTCGGCTCGCCGGCCAGGGCGAGGCGGGCCTCCGTGGCGCCCCGTCCGGCGACCTCTACGTCACGGTGCATGTCCGTCCTGACAAGGTCTTCGGCCGTGACGGCGACGACCTCACCGTCACCGTGCCGGTCAGCTTCACCGAACTGGCTCTGGGCACAACGCTGAAGGTGCCGACACTGGACGGCAAGGTCGGCGTCAAGGTGCCCAGAGGCACCGCCGACGGGCGCATCCTTCGGGTGCGCGGCCGTGGGGTTCCCAAACGCTCCGGAGGCGCTGGGGACCTGCTGGTCACGGTGAAGGTGGCGGTGCCGCCATCGCTGGAGGGCGATGCCCTCCAAGCCCTGGAGGTCTACGCGGCTGCCGAGAAGGCCAGCGGTTTCGACCCGCGGGCCGGATGGGTTGGCAACCGGCCATGACCGCAGCCAACGGACCCCGGGAGACACAGACGTTCCTGATCTCGGTGGCCGCCGAGTTGGCCGGTATGCACGCCCAGACCTTGCGGACCTACGACCGACTTGGTCTGGTCAGCCCGGAGCGCAGCGCCGGCGGCGGGCGGCGCTACTCCGAGCGGGATGTGGAGTTGCTGCGTGAAATCCAGCGTCTCTCCCAGGATGAGGGCGTCAACCTCGCCGGGATCAAGCGGATCATCGAACTGACCAATCAGGTGGAGGCACTGCAGGCGCGCGTCGCCGAGATGGCCGAGGAGCTGTCGCGCTCCAGGCCTCGCCGCGACCTGGCGGTGGTGCCGAAGACGACGGCCGTCGTGGTGTGGAAGCCGCGCCCGCGGTAACACATCGAGAGTGCGTCCAGATCGAGAAGCCCGGCTAAGGTCGGGAAATACTCGTCCTGGGCGCACTGTCGGCGCAGGTACGCCGGGCGTTAGGTGACCTTGATCGTGAAGGTCGAGACGGACGGCCGGCCGGGTACGGCTTTGTTGTACGTTCCCTTGCGCAGCGCGTTGGTGGGTGCGGCCATTGGCTCGATGCCCACCACATCGTCGTTGTTGGGGGCGAAGATCTGCGCCGCCGGATAGCCGTTGTCGAAGATCACCTCGATACGGCGATCTCCACCGGACAGCGCGAACACCGCGCCCTGGGGCACCTCGTCGAAGCCGTCGTCGAAGACGCGGTCACCCAGCTTCTCCTTCTTGGCCGCCCACTCCTCGGTGGTGCCGGTGGGGATCCCCCAGTTGTCCACCGGCAGATGGCGGAGTGGCGGGGTCTCCAGGACCCATTCCGAACGGGGCACCCCCGGGATGGTCAGGTAGGGGTGGAACCCGAAGCACAGCGGCACCGATGCCGACGTCGTCGGGGTCACGGTGGTCTCGATGGTCAGTGCCCGGTCGATCAATGTGATGTCCAGGGTGACCACGTGCGGGAAGGGGAAGCTGCACAGCAGACGCGGCTGACCCCCGTAGTCGAGGTCGGCGATGAACCGGTTGTCCTCCTGCTCGGTGACCAGCCAGCCGGGGTAGGCCGCCAGCACACCGTGGATCACCAGGCCGTGCTCATCGGAGCGCACCCCGCCGACGCCGGGCGTCAGCGTCACCGCACCGCCGTCCACCGCGTAGCCGTTAGCGGATAGCCGGTTGGCCCACGGGTAGAGGATCGGGATGCCCATGGTCTTGCCGGTCGTCAGGTAGGCGTTGAGGCCTCGGCGCTGTCCGAGCAGTTCCACCCCGCCGTCGGACAGCGAGGTGCAGACCATGCCCGCCGACGGGACGAAGGTCGCGGTGAGCGCCGACGACGGATCTTTCAGGACGACTGAGGGCAACTGGGCCATTGTCGGATTGTGCCATGAATGATCGATGGTTGACCAAGCCGCACACACATCAGCGGTGCTGGTCGATATAGCTGGTGAGGTCGTCGATTGTCCGAAGCGAGGCGTACTCGGACTCGGGGATGTCAACCTCGAAGCGCTTGTGCAACCGGACCAGGAAGTTCAGCCAGTCCATCGAGTCCAGATCGACTTGGTCGCGAAGCAACTCGCTGTCACTGAGGTCGGCCTCCTCGATCTCCGGCGCAATGTCGAGAAGTTCGGCCACGACTCCGGCCCGCGTCTCACTGCTCACGAGAGTTTCCTTCCCATCGGGCTTCTACAATTCGCCGGGCTGCTGCAGCAGCCGGTTGATCTCCGCCAGGAACAGCGCTCCCCGGGCGCCGTCGCTGGCGCGGTGGTCGGCCGCCAGACTCGAATGAACCGTGGTGGCGACCCGGATCCCGCCGTCGACGACGACCACTCGCTGGGCCGGCCGGCCGAATCCCAGGATGGCCACCTGTTGGGGGTAGATGACACCGAAGACCGAGTCGACGCCGTTCTCGCCGAGGTTGGTGACGGTGATCGTCGGGTCGGACATCTCCGAACTGCGGAGGGACCCGGCGCGGGCCCGGGCCACCAGGTCGGTCAGGTCCTTCATCAGTTCCGGCAAGGGCTTTTCGGCGACGTCATGGATGGCCGGAGCAACCAGGCCACCGCCGCGCAGCGAGATGGCGACACCGACGTGTGTGCCGTTGGCGGGTTCGAAGTGTTCCCCGTTCGAGTCCGAGCGCCAGAATCCGTTGAATTCCTTGTAGCGCAGAGTGGCCAATGCAACGGCTTTAAGTTGCAGTACGGCCGGCAGGATCCGCTCGGTGATCGGGCGCTCGGCGTTCTGTTCGGTCAGCCAGGACAGTGCGGTGTCGAGGATGATCTCCTCGGCCAGGTAGTAGTGCGGGATCTCGCGCTTGGAGCGGCTCATCGCCGCGGCGATCGACGCGCGCATTGCCGCTCCGCGCTCGCGGGCCTTCTCGGCGGCCGACTTCGGAGCGTTGCCCGCGGACGGCGGTGGGGGTGCAACGCGTTTCGGGGCCTCATGATGGGCGGTGGCCGCGGCATGCTCGACGTCATGCAACGTGACCGCCCCCTGCGGCCCGGTCCCGGTGACGGTCTTGAGATCCACGCCCAGCGAGGCTGCGGTGCGGCGTGCCACCGGGGAGACCCACAGCCGGTGGCCGACCGGGGTGGGGATACTCAGGGGTGCAGCAACGTCGACCATCGCAGGTGGTGACTCCACCGGTTCGGCTGCGGGGGGAGCAGACGGCATCGTGCCGGGTGCTTCGCCGGGTTCCAACAGCGTGGCCAGGGGTGTGCCCACCGCGACGGTCTCTCCGACCGGAACCAGCAACCTGTCCACCACCCCGGCGTGCCAGCACTCGATCTCCACGGCTGCCTTGGTGGTTTCGACGACAGCGACGATCTGGCCGCGTGTCACCGTGTCGCCGGGTTGGATCCGCCACTCGTCGAGTCGACCCTCGTCCATGTCCGCCCCGAGAGCCGGCATTGTGAACTCGATCATGTGGTCCCCATCGTGGATACTGCATCCCCGAACAGTCCGCGCACGGCGGCGACGATTTTGTCCGGCTGCGGCAACGCCGCCTCCTCAAGGTGTTTGGCGTAGGGAATCGGGACCTCCGCGGTACACACCCGGGCGATCGGTGCGTCGAGTTCGTAGAAGGCCTGCTCGACGATGCGTGCACTGATCTCAGCGGCCAAACTGCCGGTATGCCAGGCCTCGTCGACCACCACCACCCGGTGTGTCTTGCGCACTGACGCCATGATGGTCGCATCGTCGAGGGGGCGCAGGACCCGAAGGTCGATGACGTCGCACTCGACACCGGACCGGGACAGTTGTTCGGCGGCATCGAGCGCCTTGGGGACGCAACCGCCGTAGGCAATGATCGTTGCGTCAGAGCCGTTGCGGCGCAACGCTGCCCGAGTGATATCGGTCGGGGTCAGCGACTCGACATCGGCGGCGACGTTATAGAGAGCGACGTGTTCGGCGATGATCACTGGGTCGGGTTGGGTGAGCGCGGTGCGTAGCATCCCGTAGGCGTCGGCGATGCTGGCCGGCGCCAGCACGGTGATACCGGGGATGTGGGCATACCAGTTCTCCAGGCTGTGTGAGTGCTGGGCGGCCAGCTGGCGCCCGGCCCCGGTGGCCATCCGCACCACCACCGGCACGGAGAACTGCCCGTTGGACATATGCCTCAGTGCGGCAGCGGTATTGACGATCTGATCCAGGGCGAGCAGGCTGAAGTTCACCGTCATCACTTCGACGATGGGGCGCAGTCCGCCCAGCGCGGCGCCGATTCCGATCCCGACGAAGCCCAACTCGGAGATGGGGGTGTCGCGGATCCGCTCCGGCCCGAACTCCTCGAGCATGCCCTTGGACATCGCGTATGTCCCGCCGTAGCGTCCGACATCCTCTCCCATCAGAACCACCCGTTCGTCGGCGCGCATGGCGTCGGCGATGGCGTCGTGGACGGCACTGCGATAGGTGGCCTTCATGCGTTGCCGCCGCTGGGTGTCATCACGTCGCGGGTCAAGGTGTCGACACTCTCCAGCGTTCCTGCCTCGGCGTAGGCCACTGCCTCGTCGACCTCGGTCGCCACCGCCTTCTCGATGTCCGCCACGTCCTGGGCGGTCAACAGGTCGCCGGCGACGCACCGTTCGGTGAACATGGGTATCGGGTCCTGTTCCCGCCACCTGTCCACCTCGGCCCGCTCCCGGTACAACTCCGGGTCGAACATCGAGTGCGGCCTGAAACGGTAGGTCCGGAACTCCACGAAGTACGGGCCGCCGTTCGCCTGGATGTGCTCGACGGCCCGCTGCATCGCGGCATGGCAGTCAAGCACGTCCATGCCATCGGCAGAGGAGGCCGGAACCCGGTAGGCCGCAGCTTTGGCCACCAGGTCGACCTGGGACAGTTCCCGGTCGATTGCCGTGCCCATGGCATACCGGTTGTTCTCGCAACAGAACAGCACCGGCAGCTGCCAGAGTTCGGCCATGTTCATGGTCTCGTGGAACGCGCCCTCGGCCGTTGCGCCCTCGCCGAAATAGCACGCGCTGATCCGCTTTCGGCCCAGTTGCTTGTCGGCGAAGGCCAGCCCGGCAGCCAGTGGCAGTCCGGCGGCTACGATCGCGTTGCCGCCGTAGAAGCGCCGCCCGGCGTCGAAGAGATGCATCGATCCGCCGCGGCCGCCCGAACAGCCCTCCCGCTTGCCGAACATCTCGGCCATGATCTTTGTCATCGGGATGCCGCGAAGCAGCGCGTGGGCGTGTTCGCGATAGGTGGCGACGACCGCGTCGTCGGCTCCGAGTGCCCGTAGTGACCCCGTCGCCACCGCTTCTTCGCCGACGTACAGGTGCAGGAATCCGCGGATCTTGCCGGCGCTGTACATCTCGGCGCACTTTTCCTCCATGCGCCGGATCCGGATCATGTCGGTCAGAAGTGCCCGCGCCAGAACGGGATCCGTCACGCGTTGACCCCCGGAGCCCCGTCAGCGGATGTCTGCGCCTGGGGTGCCTCCACAGTCGAGGTGTCGCCCTCGGGTAGCCCGAGCTCGCGGGCCTTGAGCAACCGCCGCATGATCTTGCCGCTGCGCGTGTGCGGCAGTGAATCGACGAAATCGATCTCCTTGGGTGCCACCGCCGCCCCGAGTCGCTTGCGGGCATGCCCCATCAGGTCGCGGCGCAGAGCGTCGTCCCCGGTGTAGCCCGACTTCAGGGTGACGAACGCCTTCACGACCGCGCCGTAGGTGGGGTCCGGCTTGCCGATCACGGCGGCTTCGGCGACCGCCTCGTGGTCGGTGAGGACGTTCTCGACCTCGAACGGGCCGATCAGGTGGCCGGATGCCTTGATGACATCGTCGGCGCGGCCGACGAACCACAGGTAGCCGTCGGCGTCGCGCTTGACCAGGTCCCCCGACAGATAAAGGTCACCGGAGAAGCACTTGCGGTAGCGCTCATCCTGGTTCAGGTAGCCGCGGAACATCGACGGCCAGCCCACCCGAAGTGCCAGTTCCCCTTCGACATCGGGTTGGTCGATGACGGTAATCGCACCGGATGCCCCCTCTGTTTCGTCGTGGTTGACGACGACGACGTCTACGCCTGGCAGCGGCCGTCCCATCGAGCCGGGCTTGATATCGAAGGCTGGGGTGTTGGCCACCATGATGCCGCCGGTCTCGGTCTGCCACCAGTTGTCGTGAATCGGCAAGCCCAGCACCCGTTTACCCCACCAGACCGCTTCGGCATTGAGCGGTTCGCCCACGCTTGCGATGAACCGGAGATGGGGGAAGGTGTACTTGGCAGCAATATCCGGTCCGGCCTTGATCAGCATCCGCACCGCGGTGGGGGCGGTGTACCAGACGCTGACCTTCTCGTCCTGAAGGATCCGGTACCAGTGTTCGGCGTCGAACTCCGCTTCGTCGATGATTGAGGTGACTCCGTGCAGCAACGGCGCGATGATCCCGTATGCCGTACCGGTCACCCAGCCGGGATCGGCAGTGCACCAATAGATGTCATCCGGGTGCAGATCCAGGGCGAAGAGGCCGGTGATGTAGTGCATGGCCACCGCCGCATGGACGTGCTGTGCGCCCTTGGGTGTGCCGGTGGTGCCGCTGGTGAAGTGCAGCAGCGACGGGTCGTCTGCCTCGGTGTGTTCGATGGGTGCGTCCTCGCCGGCCCGGTC
Organism: uncultured Mycobacterium sp.; assembly: GCA_964483865.1. Lineage (GTDB taxonomy): Bacteria > Actinomycetota > Actinomycetes > Mycobacteriales > Mycobacteriaceae > Mycobacterium. Next base: position 8,353 of record CAZADG010000010.1, read on the forward strand.
CATCAGGGCGTGGAAGTTGTGCGTGCCCGGGATCTGCTCGGTTTCCGTGCCGCCCACCACCAGAATGTGGGTGACCGATGGCAGTTGATCGCGAATCTTGGCGATCTTGCGTTTGTAGATGGCGCTGGTGGTCACCAGCACATCGGCGGCACCGATGTTGACCCGAGTGGCGATCGGTTCGGGACCGAAGGCGGAGAACAGCGGTGAGACCACGCTGCCGTTGCGCAGCGCGCCGAGCATGCTGATGTACAACTCGGGGACGCGGCCCATGATGACGAAGACCTTGTCGCCCTTGCCGATTCCGAGGCTGCGCAGCACGTTGGTGAACTTCCGGGTGAGCCTGCCCAGTTCGGCGTAGGAGACGTCCTGGGTGCTCAGCTGTTCTGCGCCGGGATTGTCGGCGATGAACCGCAGTGCGGTCTTGTCGGCGTGTGGCCCTTCGGCATGACGGTCCACTGCCGCGAAGGCGATGTTGCATCCGTCCGGTCCCATTCCGGCACACAGGTCAGGGACCTGTGACCACGCGAATGAGGCGCGAGTGGCGTCGTAGTCGACGAAATTCGGCGTGACCTTCAGGTCGTCGGGCCCTTTGTGGATGATCGCGTCGTCCATAACCCTCTTTCGCCGTCGTCCGCTACCGGCGCGGCGGGTCCAGGACGCCGTCGCGACGGGCCCGTGGGAAGTTGGCCATCACCCGGTCGATCAGCGTGCTGTAGGCGGCACCGTCGTTGAGGATGTCCGGCCGCTTGAGATGGCGGAGGAAGGCGTCGATACGACGTTCCAGCGGCCAGTCCCAGTAATCGCGCCGGGTGAACGGCGAGCACAGGAACTTCCACGCGATGCCGTCGATCTCCTCGGCGGCGTCGGTTTTGGCCATCACGATCCCCCTGAATCCCACCCCTGTGATGTTCATCTCACCCTACATCGGAGCGTAAGGGGCGAAAGTCCTTCAGCCGAGAGTCCGCAGACCTCAGGTGATCGATCGGTCAGCGGTCACAGTGCGTGAATGCCCTTATAGAGCAGGCCCGCTCCGATCACCAGGATGATCCCGGCCACCAGGGCAGTGTGGTTGCGCTCCATCCACGCCTTCACCCGGCCCAGCGGTGCATCGAGTCGCGGTCCCGCGAACAGGTAAGCCAGTGCCGGCACGGCCACTGTCGACGCGGACAGTGCGGTGAAGATGAGCACGGCCTGCGCGGCACCGGGCCGCCCCAGCGCGGCGGTACCGATGGCCACCCCTGCTGCGGCGCACATCAGGAACACCTTCAGGTTGGCGACAGTGAGCACGATTCCGGTCACGAACGCCCGGCCGGGACCGACGGAGGTCATCAGCGTCATCCACTTCGGATTGTGCGCCGCGCCGTCGCTGCGTCCGAACCACCGGTAGAGGGCGAAGCCGATCAGGGCGACGCCGATCACGATACGGACATAGGGTGACCAGGTCGGCTTGCTGTCCAAACCGTCATTCGACATGTCCGCGCCGCCTACGAAGGCCGCGGTGATGAGCGCGATACCCAGGAACCAGCCGGTCGAGAACGCGATGCTCGTGGGCCGGGGCCGTGGCGTCCCGAGGACCAGGATCCCCGGGATGATCGACAACGGTGAGATGGCGATGACCAGTGCCAACGGGATCAACTCGTTGAGGTTGGGGGAGGCGTTGCTCACCGGGGAAACCTACCCGGCACGACGCAGCAACCAGGCCGGCACCCAGTGCGTCACCGCCTTCCGTTCGGCGCCGTAGGCGATGTCATAGGTCACCAGGCCCCACCACTCACCCTGCTCGCACAATCCCCAGCAACTCAGCGTGGCGGCCACCACCTTGTCCATCTGGAGGCCCTGCGGGTGGTAGCGGCCGGTGCGGTGCGGACGGCGGGGGAACAGGACGCCGAGGTCGACCAGGACGGGCAGGGGCGGGCGAACCGGGCGAAACGGCGGGCGCAACGGCTGACCGTGGTAGCCGATCGCGGCAAGGTCGCCCATGTGTCGATCATATGTTCGAATGAGATCACAGCCTGCGGGTTCGAATCAGATGCCAGAAGCCCCTACCGCCGCGGTCGCTCAATTCACTAGACTTGAGCGGAACAGACTCAATGCTGCTGGTGTTATACCGCTCGACAAGCTCTTACCAGGAGAAACGGAGGTGTCGTGGATTCGTTCAACCCGACCACCAAAACCCAGGCTGCCCTGACCGCCGCGTTGCAGGCCGCAAGTGCCGCCGGTAACCCGGAGATCAGGCCCGCCCACCTGCTGTTGGCGCTGCTCGCGCAGACCGACGGCATCGCCGGCCCGCTACTCGAAGCGGTCGGCGTCAACCCGGCGAACATCCGCGCCGAGGCGCAAGCTCTCGTCGACCGGCTCCCGTCCAGCAGTGGCGCGACATCGCAGCCGCAGCTCTCCCGGGAGTCGCTGGCGGCCATCAATACCGCCCAGCAACTGGCCACTGAGATGGGTGACGAGTTCGTCTCGACAGAACATCTGATGGTCGGTCTGGCCACCGGCGACTCCGACGTGGCCAAGCTGCTGACCAACGCCGGCGCCTCGCCGCAGGCGCTGCGTGAGGCCTTCGTCAAGGTGCGCGGCAGCGCCCGGGTCACCAGCGCCGATCCCGAGTCGCAGTATCAGGCGCTGGAAAAGTACTCCACCGACCTGACCGCCCGCGCCCGCGAGGGCAAGCTGGACCCCGTTGTCGGGCGCGACAACGAGATTCGTCGCGTCATCCAGGTGCTGAGCCGTCGTACCAAGAACAACCCGGTGCTCATCGGTGAGCCCGGCGTCGGCAAGACCGCGATCGTCGAGGGTCTGGCCCAGCGGATCATCGACGGCGACGTTCCGGAGAGTCTGCGCGATAAGACCGTGATCTCCCTGGACCTCGGATCCATGGTGGCCGGTGCGAAGTACCGAGGCGAGTTCGAGGAACGACTGAAGGCCGTCCTCGACGAGATCAAGGAATCCGCCGGCCAGATCATCACCTTCATCGATGAGTTGCACACCATCGTTGGCGCCGGCGCGACCGGCGAGGGTGCGATGGACGCCGGCAACATGATCAAGCCGATGCTGGCCCGCGGTGAACTGCGCCTGGTCGGCGCCACCACGCTCGACGAGTACCGCAAGTACATCGAGAAGGACGCTGCCCTGGAGCGTCGCTTCCAGCAAGTGTTCGTCGGCGAACCGTCGGTCGAGGACACTGTCGGAATCCTGCGCGGCCTCAAGGAGCGCTACGAGGTGCACCACGGCGTCCGGATCACCGACTCGGCTCTCGTTGCCGCGGCCACCCTGTCCGACCGCTACATCACCAGCCGGTTCCTGCCGGATAAGGCCATCGACCTGGTGGACGAGTCCGCGTCGCGGCTGCGCATGGAGATCGACTCGCGGCCCGTCGAGGTCGACGAGGTCGAGCGCCTGGTACGCCGTCTGGAGATCGAGGAGATGGCGTTGTCCAAGGAAGAGGACGAGGCCTCCAAGGACCGGCTGGAGAAGCTGCGCGCCGAACTGGCCGATCACAAGGAGAAACTGGCCGAGCTCACCACCCGGTGGCAGAACGAGAAGAACGCCATCGACATCGTCCGCGAACTCAAGGAACAACTCGAGACGCTGCGCGGTGAAGCGGACCGGGCCGAACGCGACGGCGATCTGGCCAAAGCTGCCGAATTGCGCTACGGCCGCGTCCCGGAAGTCGAGAAGAAGCTCGACGCCGCGCTGCCGCAGGCGGCGGCCCGTGAGAGCGTCATGCTCAAGGAGGAGGTCGGGCCCGACGACATCGCCGATGTGGTGGCGTCCTGGACGGGGATTCCGGCCGGCCGGCTGCTGGAGGGCGAGACCGCCAAGCTGCTGCGCATGGAAGAGGAATTGGGCAAGCGGGTCATCGGGCAGAAGGCGGCGGTTACCGCAGTGTCGGATGCGGTGCGCCGCAGCCGGGCCGGGGTCGCAGATCCCAACCGGCCGACCGGATCGTTCCTGTTCCTCGGTCCGACCGGTGTCGGCAAGACCGAACTGGCCAAGGCGCTGGCCGACTTCCTGTTCGACGACGAGCGGGCCATGGTCCGCATCGATATGAGCGAGTACGGCGAAAAACATTCGGTGGCAAGGCTTGTCGGTGCCCCTCCGGGCTACGTCGGCTACGACGCCGGCGGGCAGCTGACCGAGGCGGTGCGTCGTCGTCCCTACACCGTGGTGCTCTTCGACGAGGTCGAGAAGGCCCACCCGGACGTCTTCGACGTGCTGCTGCAGGTCCTCGACGAAGGACGGCTGACCGACGGTCAGGGTCGCACGGTGGACTTCCGCAACACCATCCTGATCCTGACCTCGAACCTGGGATCCGGCGGCACCGAGGAGCAGGTGATGGCGGCGGTGCGCGCGGCGTTCAAGCCGGAGTTCATCAACCGCCTCGACGACGTGCTCATCTTCGATGCGCTGAATCCGGAGGAACTTGTCCGGATCGTCGACATCCAGTTGGCTCAACTGCAGAAGCGGCTGGCCCAACGGCGCCTGGAACTGCAGGTGTCGCTGCCGGCGAAGGAATGGCTGGCCGAACGTGGTTTCGACCCGCTCTACGGCGCCCGCCCACTGCGCCGCCTGGTGCAGCAGGCCATCGGCGACCGGCTGGCCAAGATGCTGCTGGCCGGGGAGATCCACGACGGCGACGTCGTGCCGGTCAACGTCTCTCCCGACGGCGATTCGCTGATCCTGGGCTGAGCAGAGTTGACCTCCGTTGATTGTGCGCACAGGGCCACCGACACCCCATCGGTGCCGCCCTGGGCGCGCACTCAACGGCAATGGTGACCCTGTTGTGACCTGCGGGGGCTCTCGGTTAACGGCAGTCAGCGGTTAGGCTACGGCTGATGGTCCCGTTCTGGTTCACGCTGTCCGCACTCTGCTTCGTGGGTGCGGGCGTCCTGCTGTACGTCGAGATCGGCCGACGCCGCGGCCTCGGTCGCCGGCGCAAGTCCTGGGCTCGTGCGCACGGCTTCGATTACGAAGAGCAGTCCACCGAGATACTCGACCGCTGGAAGCGCGGCGTGATGTCGACCGTCGGAGAGGCCACCGCCCGCAACGTGGTGCTCGGCCAGATCCGCGGCGAAGCCGTCTACGTCTTCGACCTCGAGGATGTCGCGACCGTCATCGCGTTGCACCGCAAGGTCGGTACCAACATCGTGATGGACCTGCGCATCAAGGGTGTCAAGGAACCCCGAGAGAGCGATGTCTGGCTGCTCGGCGCAATCGGCCCGCGAATGGTCTACTCCAACAACCTCGATGCCGCGCGCCGGGCCTGCGACCGGCGGATGGTCACGTTCGCCCACACCGCCCCGGACTGTGCCGAGATTCTGTGGAACGAACAAAACTGGACGCTGCTGGCCATGCCGATCTCTTCCACCCGCGCTGAGTGGGACGAGGGTCTGCGCACCGTCCGGCAATTCAACGACCTGTTGCGTGTGTTGCCGCCGATCCCGGCCCAGGCCGCCGCGGTGCAGGCTGACCGGCGCGCAGGCGAACCGGGCCGTCCGCAGGCCCGCGAGTTGCCGCCGGGACGCAGCGAGGCCCCGCCGTTGTTGCGACCGCAGGCACCTCGCGCCGGTACGCAGACGCCCAACTACCTGACCTGAGCCTCCCCGATAGGGTGACGGGATGCCCCGCCCGGTTGCCCTGGTCACTGGACCCACCTCAGGTCTCGGCGAGGGCTATGCCCGCCGTTTCGCCCGGGACGGCTATGACCTGGTTCTGGTCGCCCGTGATACCGACCGATTGGCGTCGCTGGCCGCCGAACTGCGTGGGACCTACGGCGTCGACACTGAGGTGCTGTCCGCCGACCTCGCCGAACCCGAAGGCCGGCAGCGGGTCTGCGATCGCCTGGACAAGGGCGTGCAGGTGTTGGTCAACAACGCCGGTTTCGGAACTTCCGGCGAGTTCTGGGCGGCTGATCCGGACCTGCTGCAACGCCAACTCGACGTCAACGTCACCGCCGTGATGCACCTGACCCGTGCGGCGCTGCCGCCGATGCTGGCCGCCGGCCGGGGTAGCGTCATCAATATCGCCAGTGTCGCCGGACTGCTCTCCGGCCGCGGATCGACCTACTCCGCGTCGAAGGCGTGGGTGGTGTTCTTCTCCGAGGGCCTGGCCAACGGGCTGACCGGAACCGGGGTCGGGGTGCACGCGGTATGCCCGGGTTTCGTGCACACGGAATTCCATCAACGCGCCGGCATCGACATGGCCTCGATCCCCGGCCCGATGTGGCTGACCGTGGACAAGGTCGTCGACGAGAGCCTGGCCGACGTGGCCAAGGGGACGGTGGTCAGCATTCCGGGAGTGCAGTACAAAGCGCTCACCACAGCAGGACGCTTCATACCGCGCGGATTGGTTCGCGGATTAACCAAGAGGATGGGACGTGGCCGTGACCGCACCTGAACACGCTGGCGAGGCTCCGCGCCTCGACGCCGCTGCACGCACCGAACTGGCCGGGCTGGTCCGTCAACTCTCGGTGGTCTTCGGCCGGGTGACGCTGTCCTCGGGCAAGGAGGCCGACTACTACGTCGACCTGCGTCGGGCCACCTTGCACCATCAGGCGGCCCCGCTGATCGGCCGATTGATGCGCGAACTCACCGCGGACTGGGACTACGCCGCCGTCGGTGGGCTCACCATGGGCGCCGACCCGGTCGCCTGCGCAGTGCTGCACGCTCCCGGCCGTCCAATCGACGCATTCGTGGTCCGCAAGGCGGTCAAGAGCCACGGGATGCAGCGCCAGATCGAAGGCGCCGACGTTGCCGGCCGGCGTGTGCTGGTGGTCGAGGACACCAGCACGACCGGCGGTTCAGCGCTGACGGCGGTGCGCGCGGTACGCGACGCCGGAGCCACTGTGGTCGGCGTCGCGACGGTGGTCGACCGGGCCACCGGAGCGGCGGAGACGATCGAGGCCGAGGGGGTGCCGTACCGCAACATCCTGGGTCTGGCCGACCTGGGCCTTGATTGACCGCCGCCCCGATGCCTGAGCGCGACGACGGTTCCGCCATTGAGTGGAATGAGGTCGTCGATGTCGTCTGCATCGGCAGCGGTCCCGGCGTGTTGGCCTACGCGGTCTGCTGTGCCGCCCACGATCTCGACGTCCTAGTCGTCCACTCGCCCGACGAACCGGACGTCGATACTGCCGCCTGGTATGCCGCGATGACGGTAGACCTGCCCGGAAAGCTGAATCCTGGGCGGGACAACACCGGCGGGGACCGCCAGGAGTTCAGTTTCGCGCGGGTGACACCGCCTCCGGCGCCGACCGGCAAGCGGGTGAGGTGGGAAACCTTTGTCGGCGAGCACCTTCGGCAGTGGTCGGCACACTGCTTGTCTTCCCCAATGGGGGTGATGCTCACCCAGGTGCCCGAACTACTTGTGCCGATGCGCACCGAGGATGGTGCGACGATCACCGCGGCTTTCCTCGGCGATCTCAATGACGGAGATGTGCTCACCTGGCTGGCCGACCGCGCCCGCGAGGTCGGTATTCCGGATCCGGAAGACACCATGTCGGCAATGATTGTCGATGAGGGGCGCATCGCCGGCGTGGAGCTCGACGACGGCACCCTGGTCGCAGCGACGTTCGGACTGGCGTTTCCGGTCGGCGCCGACGCGCTCATCCCCGACCTGCCCGGACTTGGCAGCTGCACGGTGGCGATCGTCGGGCGCCCCGCGGGCCGGTTCGCCACGGTGGATCTGCTGCAGCCATGACCGAACCGGGCCCGACGGAATGGTCTTCCGGCACCCACGGCGTCGGGCCGTGGGACGAGACCCATCCCGGCACGAAACCCGAGGACCCGCGCTACGACCCGGAGTTGCTGGTCCAGGGCGACAGCCGCAATGTCGTTGATGCCTATCGCTACTGGCGTCGCGACGCCATCGTCGCCGACATCGATCGACGGCGGCACCGGCTGCACGTGGCGATCGAGAACTTCGGCAACGACGCGAATATCGGCGCCGTGGTGCGGACCGCCAACGCGTTCGCGGTCCACACCGTCCACATCGTCGGCCGGCGCCGCTGGAACCGTCGCGGCGCCATGGTGACCGACCGCTATCAGCACCTGGCCCATCACGACACCACCGAGGAACTGCTCGACGTCGCTCGTGAAGCCGGTCTGGCGGTGGTCGCCGTCGACAATGTCCCCGGATCGCTGCGACTCGAGCGCACCGCCCTCCCGCAGAACTGCCTGCTGCTCTTCGGTCAGGAAGGCCCCGGCATCACCGAGGCTGCCCGGGCCGGTGCCGAATTCACGGTGTCGATCGCTCAGTTCGGATCGACCCGCAGCATCAACGCCGGGGTCGCCGCCGGCATCGCCATGCATGCCTGGATCCGGCAGTGGTCCGACATTGGCTCGGCCTGGTAGTCCGGAGTCCGACCTGGCGCGGGCCTGGTAGGGCAGGATTGCCGTCCATGGACCAGCAATGGAGAAACCGGGCGGCCAGCGCTGAGGCCGCTATCGCCACCCGGCATCTGCGCAAGCTGCTGCAGGTGCCCGGAACTCAACTCGGGGTGGTGGGTTGGCCTCCCACGGCTAAGGACCTGACCTTCGCGACGTGGCACTACTGGTGGCAGGCGCATCTGCTGGACACCCTGGTCGATGCCGAGGTCCGCGACCCGGCGCGGACGCGGGTGGACAAGATCAGGCGGCAGATCCGCGGCCACTTCGTCCGCAACAACGGCCGCTGGACCAACAGCTACTACGACGACATGGCCTGGCTCGCCCTGGCATTGGAACGGGCCGGCCGGCTGGCCGGGGTCGCGAACCCCAAGGCGCTGGCCACCCTCTCGGATCAGCTGGTCAACTCTTGGGCGCCGGCGGCCGGCGGCGGGATCCCCTGGCGCAAGCAGGACCAGTTCTTCAATGCCCCGGCCAACGGGCCGGCGGGCATCTTTCTGGCCCGCTACGGCAACGTCGACCGGGCCAGCGAGATGGCCGACTGGATCGAGGAGACGCTGGTCGATCCGGAGACCCACCTGGTGTTCGACGGCATCAAGGCCGGATCCCTGGTCCGCGCCCAGTACACCTACTGTCAGGGCGTCGTCGTGGGTCTGGAGACCGAACTGGCGGTCCGGACCGGCGATTCCCGGCACGGCGCCCGAGTGCGTCGGCTGGTGCCCGCGATCGCCGAGCACATGACAACCGACGGTGTACTCAGGGGTGCCGGCGGCGGCGACGGCGGACTCTTCGCCGGCATCACCGCGCGCTATCTGGCACTGGCTGCCAACGAACTGCCCGGCGATTCCCCCGACGACGCCGTGACCCGAGCCGCTGCCCGCGACATCGTGCTGGCCTCGGCGCGCGCCGCGTGGGACAACAGACAGGACGTCGACGGTCTTCCGTTGTTCAGCGCGTTCTGGAACCGGACTGCCGTGGTGCCCGGCGGCGGCCAGAAAGCCGGCAGGAAGATCGACGGAGCCGTCGCCGAGTCGGCGGCACCGGAACGCGATCTCTCAGTGCAAGTTTCGGGCTGGATGTTGATGGAGGCTGCGTACGCGGTCACGCGTTAGTCGACGGTTGCGCCTGGCTGCTCGGCCGGAGCCACTCCTGTTGGCGGCTGGCGGCGGCGGATGGACACCGGCGGATACCCGCGCCCTCGATGACTGATCACGGTTATAGTCGGGCCGAGCCCGCGACCGGTGAAGGAGAAGGCAGCCGATGAAGAACATCATGGCGTTGGCGACGGGGGTGCTGGCCACCCTGACCGTGAGCGGTGCGCTCGTCGGCTGCGCCCCCACGACCGAGAAGCCCTACACCGGTCCCGCGGTCACCCCGACCATCTGGACCGGATCGCCGGCGCCGGCCCACAGCGGTGGGCACGGTGGCGGCCACGGAACGCCCAGTGACGCGGCAGCCGAGGCCCCGCAGGCCAGCGCCAACCTGAACCAGTACATCGTCGACAACAAGATCGCCGAGGTGCCGTTCAAGAAGGGCGAGCCCGGAACCCCCAAGATCGACTTCCCCTTCCCGCCGGACTGGGTCTCGGCCGGCGACCAGACCCCGGACTGGGCATACGGCGCCATCGTCTACAGCAAGCCGCAGGACCCGAACGACCAGCCGTTCATCTATGCGATCGCCTCCAAGCTCACCGGTGACGTCGATGCGAACAAGATCCTGGACCTGGCATCCGGTCAACTCGACGAACTGCCCGGGTTCAAGAGCGACGGTCCGCCGGAACGCGGCACGTTCGACGGCAACGACTCGGTCACCTATACCGGCACCTACACCTGGGAGGGCAAGCCCCGCGCCGTCGGGCAGCAGACCATCGTCGTTCCCGGCAAGGACGGACTTTTCGTTCTTCAGTTGAACGGGGAGGCGCCGGCGGATCAGGAGCAGGTCGTCATCGACGCGGCCACACTCATCCGGGAAAAGACCAAGATCACCGTCCCGTCCTAACCGCTCAGACGAAACGCACGGAGAAAATTCATGAAGATCCGATCCACAGCTTCACGTCTCCTGGCTGCTGCGGTCCTGGGCGCCGGAATGATGGGAACGCCGATGATCACTGCGTCACCGGCCGATGCGAGGCCGTGTCCCGGCGGACAGTGGGCCGACCCCATCACCGGCATCTGCTGGTCCCAGAACAGTCCGAGCAACAGCTACGGCGGATCGGGCAACATTCCCTGCCTGCCCGGCCGGCTGGGACTCTGCATGGCCGCACTGCAGAACACGCCCATCCCGGGCTCGACGCTGCCGGGCCCGAACCCGAACGGTTCGTGGCCGTAGCCGATTCCTCGCCGGGCTAGGTCTCCTCGGGCAGAGCGCCGCGCCGCCGCAGCACGTTGCGGCCGACCGCCGTCAGGCCCGGCAGGATCGACAGAAAGACGATCAGCAGGATCACCAGCTCGAAGTTGTTCTTGACGAACGGAACGTTGCCCAGGAAGTAACCCAGCGCCGTCATGCCGGAACCCCACAGGATTCCGCCGATGATGTTGTAGCTGAGGAACACCGGGTAGCGCATGTAGGACACCCCGGCGAGCACCGGCGCGTAGGTGCGAACGATCGGAACGAAGCGGGCCAGGATGATGGTTTTCGGGCCGTGCTTTTCGAAGAATGCGTGGGACTCCTCCACGTAGCGCTTCTTGAAGAACCGGGAGTCTTCCTTGTCGAACAACGCCGGGCCGATCCGGCGGCCGATGAAGTATGCGCACTGGTCTCCCAGGATCGCGACCACCGGAACCGCGAACACCAGCACCCAGATGTTCACCGGGGGATTCGGTGCGGCCGCCAGCAACCCGCCCGTGAACAGCAGCGAGTCTCCCGGCAGAAGCGGAAACAGCAGGCCAGTCTCGATGAAGACGATGATCAGGATTCCCGGTAGCACGGCCGAGGCGAACAGGCCGCCCTCGCCGAGCCAGTACATCGGGTCCAGAATGCTCGGCAAGGCGAGAACGGTGGTCGTCATGAGGCCCCAAGATACCGGTGGCATTTGAGATACTTCGTCCCAGACGCACCGACGCACGACCACCCGCCCGAGAGGATGTTCCATGCCCATCGCCACCCCCGAGGTCTATGCGGAGATGCTGGATCGCGCCAAAGAACACCAGTTCGCGTTCCCCGCTATCAACTGCACCTCCTCGGAGACCATCAATGCCGCGATCAAGGGCTTCGCCGACGCCGGCAGTGACGGGATCATCCAGTTCTCGACCGGCGGTGCCGAATTCGGGTCCGGCCTCGGGATCAAGGAGATGGTGACCGGTGCCGTCGCGCTGGCCGAGTTCGCCCACGTGATCGCGGCGAAGTACCCCATCACCGTGGCACTGCACACCGACCACTGCCCCAAGGACAAGCTCGACACCTACGTACGCCCGCTGCTGGCGATCTCGGCCGAGCGGGTCCGGGCCGGGAAGGACCCGCTGTTCCAGTCCCACATGTGGGACGGCTCCGCGGTTCCGATCGACGAGAACCTGTCTATCGCCCAAGAACTGCTCAAGCACGCCGCTGCCGCCAAGATCATCCTTGAGGTGGAGATCGGCGTCGTCGGTGGCGAGGAGGACGGCGTCGAGGCTGAGATCAACGAGAAGCTCTACACCAGCCCACAGGACTTCGAGAAGACCGTCGATGCGCTCGGGGCCGGCGAGAACGGGCGCTATCTCCTGGCGGCGACCTTCGGCAATGTGCACGGCGTCTACAAGCCGGGCAACGTCAAGCTCAAGCCCGAGGTGCTGGCCGAGGGGCAGCGGGTGGCCGCGGCCAAGCTCGGTCTGGCCGAGGGTGCCACGCCGTTCGATTTCGTCTTCCACGGTGGCTCCGGTTCGCTCAAGTCCGAGATCGAGGACTCGCTGCGCTACGGCGTGGTGAAGATGAACGTGGACACTGACACCCAGTACGCGTTCACCAGGCCGATCGTCGGGCACATGTTCACCAACTACGACGGCGTGCTCAAGATCGACGGCGAGGTGGGCAACAAGAAGGTTTACGACCCGCGGTCCTACATGAAGCTCGCCGAGGCGGGAATGACCGCCCGGGTGATCGAGGCATGCAACGACCTCAAGAGTTCTGGTCGGAGTGTGTCGGCCGGCTGAGCGGGCCGGCGGAACGAAGTGAAGTGGCCAATCGGCCGGGGGTCCGCTGAACGAAGCGACCTGAGCCGACGCACAAAGCTGTGGCTGGGTGGCATATCGGCGGCGGTTGCCGTAGCCGTAGGTGTGTTTGCGGCGGTGAACCTGCGCAGCGGCCCGCCATCGGACTGCGACACCGTGCGGGACCTACTGGACTACAACCGGCAGTTCAGCGAGCAGACCAAGACCTCTGCCCGGACCAACAATCCCGAACTGTCGACGGCAGGTCAGTACCGCGACTGGGCGGCAGGGCTGAAGGACTACGCCTCGCGAATCCACGAGTCCGGATTGTCGGACCGGGCGCAGACAGCGGCCGACCTCGCCGGCCACATTGCCGACCTGGTACCCAAGTACCGGGCCGACCCCGACGATGTCGAGTTCAGCCGACGGTATGCCCGGACTGGTATCGAGTTCGGCAATGCGATAACGGGCCTGGACTATGCCTGCCCGGGTGCCGGTTCATGACGACTGGCAGATCTTCCACTGGTCGTTGCGCAAGTGCAGATCGAAGCTGCGGGTGGACGTGGTGTCCGGGTCGAAAGCCATGTAGGAGGTGACGTTGGCCTCGGCGTGGTCGCCGTTGACCACGACCTCGTCGATGCTGGCCACGACCGGATATTGCTTGGCGGCGGACACTTTTGCGTAGGTGTCCGCCCACGTTTTGTCGTCGTAGTCGGCGTAGGTCTGTTGGGTTTGGCCGCAGGTCACGGTCCGCAAGGTCGAGAGATCTCCGTCCCGAACCGCCCTATCGAAGGTCTCGATGGTGGACCGCACCGCATTCTCCCGTGCGGACTGGGCGGCCTGCGCGCGTTTGACCAGCACAAGCCCGACGATCGCCGCGGCGGCCAGCGCCGCGACCAGCAGCAGGATCGGGAGGAGCCAGCTCGGGCGCTGCGGCCTTCCGGGCGGGATGGCCTGGGGGATTGCCGCGCGTACCCGCGGGCTGGAGGGAAATGCCTGCGCGGAGGCAGCGATGAATTCGGTTTCATCGTCGGGAATCCGGTCGATGATCTGTGTCGAGCCGGCGTCGAAACCCGGTGCGGTGTAACGCCGTTCGTCGGTTGCCGAAGCAGCGGACACCGACTCCCCGGATACCTCGGTGGGAACCTCGATGACCTCGGTCACCGGATCGTGATCCACCTCCGGCGGCTCAGCCGGCACCTCGGCGCGCCGACTGCCTTCCTGATGGCCTTCGTCGGAGCCGGTCCCTGACGGGTTGGACATGACCTGCTGCAATCCCTCCTGATATCGGTACCCCACGACCCTAGTGGGTCTAGCGGGTTGCTTCCGACTCTGAGCCCTCAGCAACTCCGGCGCGGTGTTGGTCGCGGCCGGTGTCCACCGGCACAATGGGCCCCATGACTTCCTTCGGTGACCTCATGGGTCCTCCACCGGTCCTGCTTCCCGGCGACAGCGAGGCCGAATCCGCACTGGAGGCCGGTGAGCATGCGTCCATCGTGGCGGCCGCCCACCCTGCGGCCTCGGTGGCCTGGGCGGCGCTGGCCGAGGAGGCACTCACCGACGACAAGGCGATCACCGCATACGCCTACGCCCGCACCGGCTACCACCGCGGCCTGGATCAGTTGCGGCGCAACGGCTGGAAGGGTTTCGGCCCGGTGCCCTACGGCCACGAACCCAACCGCGGTTTCCTGCGGTGCGTGGCCGCCCTGGCCCGCGCCGCCGACGCCATCGGCGAGACCCCCGAGTTCGAGCGCTGCCGCGATCTGCTCGACGACTGCGATCCGACCGCCCGCGCCGAACTGGGATTGGCCTAGACCGGTTGGTCTAGAGGTCGCTCTGCTCCGGGCAGTCCGGCGCCGATCCCGGCGGTTCTACCTGGACGGTGGCGTGGCCGAGGCCGCGTGCGGCCAGTACCGCCCTAGCGTCCTCGAGGACGCGGTCCGATCGTCCGTCGGTACTCAGGTGTGCGGTAGCCATGTCCCGGCCCGGTACCAGCGTCCACACATGCAGGTCGTGCACCTCGGTCACCCCGTCGACCGCCGCGAGCGCCGATCGCAGTTCGTCGACGTCGATGTGCTTGGGTGAGGACTCCGAGAGGATGTGCAGGGCCGCGCGGGCCAGCGAAATGGCCCGCGGCAGCACCCATAGGGCGACCAACACGGCTACCACGGTGTCTGCGTAGGGCCACCGCGTCGTGACGGTGACGATGCCGGCGATCAACACCCCAACACTGCTGACGGCGTCAGCCAGCACTTCCATGTAGGCGCCCTTGACCGCCAGGCTGCCCTCGGAATGGGAGCGAAGCAGAAGCACCACGATGACATTGGCGATCAGGCCGGCCAGCGCCACCAGGATCATCGGCCAGCCGGGGATGTCCGGCGCCTGTCCCAACCGCTCGAAGGCCTCATAGAGGATGAATGCTGCGACGCCGAGCAGCAGGACGGCGTTGGCGACCGCGGTGAACACCTCGGCGCGGTGCCAGCCATACGTGCGGGCCGCCGATTTCGATCCCCGGCGGGCCAGCGTGACCGCCGTCAATCCCATGAAGAGCGCCACGAGGTCGGTGAGCATGTGTCCGGCATCGGCCAACAGAGCCAGTGAGTTGATCGCCAGTGCGGTGACCAGTTCGATGAGAAAGAACACCCCCAGGACTGCCGAGGCGACGAGCATCCGGCTGACCCGGGAATCTGCCCCGCCGTGGCTGTGTCCGGCTCCCATGGCGTGGAATATATCGCCGCGCGCCGACTTACGGCCCCGGCATGTGTTACCTAAGACCCTAAGGCCGGTTCACCGCCGCACGTAGCCTGAAATCCAGTGCGGCAGCGGCGAGGGGGATCTGGGGGATGACCGCTGCCGCACTGTCACATCCCCGTCGTCAGCCAGTCCGACCAGAACCGGGTCAGGTCCATTCCCTCGAATGCCAACCCGGCGGGGACTCCGAACAGACTGAACAGCGAGAACACCCCGGCGAAGAACCACCGGTTGAGGCCAGGTGCCAACAACACGACCAACAGGATGAGGAATCCGAATTGTTTGGCCGGTTCCAGGGCGCGCCGGGTGGACGGGTTCAGATGGGGCTCCAGGGCCGCGTAGCCGTCCAGACCCGGAATTGGCAGCAGGTTGAGCACCAGTCCGGTCACCTGCAGGAAACCGAGAAAGGCCACGCCGGCCCAGAACACGAGGTGGTCGGGGTCGAAGAACAGCCGGGTCGCTCCGAGTAGCAGTATCGCCAACGCCAGATTCGCGAACGGCCCGGCGAGGCTGACGAGGGTGCGCTGGCGTGGCGTCATGAACTCGGTGCGCAGATAGACCGCACCGCCCGGCAGGCCGATCCCGCCCATGGCGATGAACAGCAGTGGCAGACCCAGCGAGAGCAGGGGATGGGAGTACTTCAGCGGATTGAGTGTGAGGTAGCCGCGGGCCTCCACATCGTGGTCCCCGAAGCGCCAGGCGGTGTAGGCGTGCCCGAACTCGTGCAGGCACAGCGAGACCACCCAGCCCCCGATCACCAGCATGAACACCCCGATGTGGGCCATCACGGAATTCGTCGAGGCGGCTGCCCAGGCGAGCACCCCGCCGACGGCGGTCAGCGCCACGAGTGCCAGGAATACCGGGCTTGGTCGGACCGACTGATTGATCGGACGAACGGTCACGGATTGCGACGCTACCGTGCGCGATTGCGTCGACCGGTCTTTCCGCCCGGTTAGGCGGCAGCCCGACCTGAACGGGGGTTGGCGGTCTTGGCGGCGGGCCGACCGGTCCGGTCTCCCTTCCCGACCCTGCTGACGGCTCCGGTGGATTCGGGTGCGGCGTCTGCAGGGGCGTTGGTGGGCGTTGCTTTCACCGCCCGCTTCGATGCTGGCGGTGCCTTCGGTTCGAGGACGGAGAGCGGGGGAGCGGGCTCGACTGTGGGCTCAACCGCGAGGGGGCCCGCCGCGAGCGGCGGCACAGTCGTGGACACCGGAACGCTTGTGGCGGTACCCGCAACGGCGCCGCTCCTGGGGCGTACGCCGATGTCCCTCAAGAAGGCCTGGACACCCTCGCCAACGCCAGCGGCGAAGTCCTTGACCACCGTGGACAGCTTCAATTTGGGGTTGAACGGCAGCGGCGACAGATATCGCGGCACACCCGGGTCGGCTTCGCGGTCGTAGGCGGTATCGATGATCACCCGTAGGGCGGGCGAGACCAGGTCGACCAGGGGCTGCACAAGCCAATTCAGCCGCAGCCGATCAGCGATTCTCAAGAAGGGCACCATGATCGGCAACGTCCGCGTCGGCACGGTGATGAACGGATTGCCGTAGCTGTCATAGCGGAAGTTCTCCGGATGCAGCGCCGGGTCCAGCTGTTCGGCCAGTTCGGCGGGGGTGTAGCCGTTGGGCAGCCCGGTTTCGTTGTAAGCGTTGGGCCACAGCATCTGGCCGTGCACGTACCAGAAGCCCGCCAGGCCGTTGAGGAATGCGGGCAGGTTGCCCCAGTACTGAGGGAAGTCACCCACCCCGTCGTATTCGAAGTGCACCGACGTCATCGGGATCCCGGTATCGACGATGGTGGGCATTCCGGTTGTCACGTCGACCACCGGAATGGTGCCCAGGAACCCCAGCTGCGTCCACGGCCCGCCCAGCGGGTTGTCGATATTGCCGATCAGCACCACCGACAGTCGCTCCTTGAGGGCGGGGTCGATTCCGGCGATCAGGCGCAGCTGGTCGGAGACGATGGCCCCGCCCTGCGAGTAGCCGAACATGACGATCTCCTCCTCGGTGGTGGCGAGCAGATCGGTCAACTGGCTGTTGAAGTTGTTGAGACCTTCGGCGACCGACACATCCCACTTTTCGCAGCGACCCGGTACACACCAGCGTGGCCGGAAGAAGAGCGGCCAGAATGACGCCGGATAGTTGACTCCTACCAGATCGCAGTCGTTGGCGACGGTGCACGGGGTCGTCGTCATGTAATAGTCGCGGGCGTTCTCCAGGTAGCCGGCGATGACGTTGGCATCCGGCGTGCCGGTGCCCGGTGCGATCAATGCGGTGACAGCCCGTGCGGGCGGGGCGGCGACCGTGGAGGCGGCACCAAGTCCCACGGCGCTCACAAGCGCCAATACGGCGACGACGACGGCCCTGATCGTCCGTTGCAGAGTTAGTCCCCGGGTTGACATTTCACGACGGTACCGTGACGAAGTGCGTCCTCCAACGCTTCCGGCGCCTCGATTCATCACCCCGTTTTTCGGCGGTCTCTACGCCGCCGCCTATGGGATCGGCGGTCAGCAGTTGGTGGCCCAGTTGATTCGACGGGTCGGGCCGGTGGTGGAATTGCCCGTTCTCGGGTTCGGGCCGGTGGTCGCCGTTGCCGATCCGGCTCTGGTCAAGCAGGTCTTCACCGCTAAACCCGATGTGCTTCTGGGCGGCGCGGGGGTCGGTCCGGCCGCGGCGATCTACGGGCCGCGGTCGATGTTCGTCCAGGAGGAGCCCGAGCACCTGCGCCGACGAAAACTGCTCACCCCTCCGTTGCACGGCCACGTTCTGGACGGTTACGTGCCGATCATCGAAGAAGCCACCCGCGCCGCCATGTCGCGGTGGCCGGCCGGTCGGCCGATGCGGATGCTGGAGGCGGCCCGCGAATTCACCCTTGAGGTGATCGTTCGGATCATGTTCGGCGTCGACGACCCCGACGAGGTCGCCCGGCTGGGGGCGCCGTTCGACGATCTGCTCGTGCTGGCCATCTCGGAGGAGACCCCGGTGCGCTACGCGGCCCGCAGACTCGGCGCGCTGCGCATGTGGGGCCGCCTGGCGGGTATCAACCGCCGTATCGACGACGCTCTGATGCCATTGATCGCCGCCCGTCGCGCCGACCCTCGACGACCCGCCGGAATCCTGGGGATGCTGGTCGACGCCCGCACCGAGGGCGGCGAAGGACTGTCCGGCCCAGAAGGTCTGTCGGACAAAGAGATTCGCGACGATTTGGTCACCCTGGTACTCGCCGGGCACGAGACGACGGCGACGACGCTGGCCTGGGTGGTGGACCTCCTTCTGCACCATCCCGAGGCGCTGGCAGCGGTGCGTGCGGAAGCGCAGACCGGTGGAACTTCCTACACCGAGGCGGTGATCAACGAAACGCTGCGGCTCTGGCCGCCCGCTCCGATCACCGGCCGGATGACAGCCTGCCGCTACCAACTCGGCGATTACACCGTGGAACCGGGCACCCGGATCGTGCTGCTGCTCGACGCCGTCAACCGGGATCCCAACAGCTACCCCGATCCGGAGAAGTTCAGGCCGGAACGCTTCCTGGGTGCCCGCCCGCCGGCGCACGCGTGGATTCCGTTCGGCGGCGGCATCAAGCGCTGCATCGGTGCGGCCTTTGCGATGTGCGAACTCGTCACCGTCCTGCACACCCTGCTCCGGGAAGGACGGCTCGAACCGGTCAGCTCCCGCCCCGAGGGGCCGCCTTGGGGGGCGGCCCCGGTTCTGGTGCCCCGCAACGGCACCCGGGTTCGCTTCTGGCCGTCAGACGAATTGGTTGCCGGCCGCCGCCTCTGACCCAACCTGCACGGTGGAGTAGCCGAGCCCGATGTAGGTGAGCACGACGAGGGTCATCACGACTGCCAGTACACCGTCAGCTCGGGCGCCGCGGATCACCAGGCCGAAGACCGCCCCGACGACGATCAGGCATTGGAACAGCAAGTCGAGGTCGAAACCCTGCTGGCCGATCAGGAAGCTGTGTAACAGATTCACCCCGACCATCGCGATGAGGACCCCGAAGAAGATCGGCCGGACCCGAGCGAATGTCGCAGCCGGAGAGGATTCGGCATCCCAGCGCGCCTCCGGCAACAGGAACGACATCACCAGGATGCCGGCGGGAACGGCCAGAAAAGCCAGCAGTTCCAGGATCGACACCTCTTCGACGGTGTCGCGGTAGTAGGTCACCGCCAGCCAGACCTGGACGACAAGCGCCAGAAGGAAGACCTGCCACAGCATCGCGGGCAGGAAGGGCCGATGGGCCGCCGTATCCGATCGGGTGTCTGCCCGGGCCCACTCGCGCACTCCGATCGCCAGTTCCTGGAGCACCTGCCCGAACGACATGCCGAGGATGACGGTGTAGAACCACCACATTCGGCGATGATGGCATGACGGTCAGTTGACCCGCAGCCAGCCGGTGGTATGGCGGTAGAACGTCGAGCGCTTGACCTGCCGCGAGCCAGGCACGCCGTCTCGGACCACCCGTGCGCCGGAGGTGCCCAGTTGGGCGGCGCGGCCGCTGATCCATCGGCGGCGCCGGCCATCGAGTACTGCCGCACGCAGACCGGGCATCGTCCTGGTGGGTTCGATTCGCACTCCGGCGACATCACCGTCGAACAGCACGGTGTCGTCGACGACTCCCTCGCCGTGAATGGTCGAAGACTCCGCAGGCGGAAGCCAGAGCGCCGAACCGATCAGGGCGGTGCCGGTGTCGTCGCGGATCAGCGGAACCCGCTGGGCCGCCCCCCGCATCGCCCGCCGCAGGCCACCGAAGCCGCCGACCCGACCGATGTGGGCTACCTCGACATCGAGCAGGTCAGCGCGCATCAGTCGGGTCAGAACTGCGGCCAGCTCGGCGTCGCCACCCAGCACAATCAACCGTCGGGCGCCGCGGATAGCCTCGTCGATTCCAGCCGGGTCGTCGAGGCGGACAGAGTGCGGCGACGCGAGTGCGCGGGGTTGTCGGCGGCCCGCGAAAACCAGCACGGCGACGTCGTCAGCCATCAGGCGCCCTCCTCCGCTGCGCGTTATTCGCTCCAGAACCGGGCGCTCCGATAGGGTGGACCACCGGCTGGACACATTAAGCCAGGGAGCGGAGCGGGGTCAGGGCCATGCCGGCAATAGTGCTCATCGGAGCCCAGTGGGGTGATGAGGGCAAAGGAAAGGCCACCGATCTGCTCGGTGGCCGGGTGCAGTGGGTGGTTCGCTACCAGGGCGGCAACAACGCCGGGCACACCGTGGTTCTGCCGACCGGGGAGAACTTCGCCCTTCACCTCATTCCCTCAGGGATCCTGACTCCGGGCGTGACCAACGTGATCGGCAACGGCGTCGTCGTCGACCCCGCGGTGTTGCTGACCGAGCTGCGCGGGCTGGAAGAACGCGGCGTGGACACCTCGCGGCTGCTGATCTCCGCCGATGCGCACCTGCTGATGCCCTACCACGTGGCGATCGACAAGGTGACCGAGCGCTACCTCGGCAACAAGAAGATCGGCACCACCGGGCGCGGAATCGGGCCGTGCTACCAGGACAAGATCGCACGGATCGGAATCCGGGTGGCCGACGTTCGCGATCCAGACCTGCTGGCCGCCAAGATCGAGGCGGCACTCGACTTCAAGAATCAGGTACTGGCCAAGATCTACAACCGCAAGGCGCTGGACGCCAACGAGATCACCGAGGCGTTGCTGGCCCAGGCGGAGGGTTTCGCGCACCGGATCGCCGACACCAGGCTGCTGCTCAACAGTGCGCTGGAGTCCGGCGAGACCGTCCTGCTGGAGGGGTCGCAGGGCACCCTGCTCGACGTCGACCACGGAACCTATCCCTACGTCACCTCGTCCAACCCGACCGCGGGTGGCGCTGCTGTCGGCTCCGGGATCGGGCCGACCCGCATCACCACCGTGCTGGGGATCTTGAAGGCCTACACAACCAGGGTCGGTTCCGGGCCGTTCCCGACCGAACTGTTCGACGAAAACGGCGCCTACCTGTCCAAGACCGGCGGCGAAGTCGGTGTGACCACGGGACGGGCTCGGCGCTGCGGCTGGTTCGACGCAGTGATCGCCCGCTATGCCACCCGGGTCAACGGCATCACCGACTACTTCCTGACCAAACTCGACGTGCTCTCCTCGCTGCAGACCGTGCCGGTGTGCGTCGGCTACACCGTGGACGGAAAGCGCACTGACGACATGCCGATGACCCAGAGCGACATCGCCCGCGCGGTGCCGGTCTACGAGGAGTTGCCCGGCTGGTGGGAGGACATCTCCGGCGCGCGCGAGTTCGACGATCTACCTGCGAAGGCCCGGGACTACGTATTGCGGCTCGAAGAGCTTGCCGGAGCACCGGTTTCGTGTATCGGTGTCGGTCCCGGCCGCGAGCAGACCATCGTGCGCCGCGATGTGCTGGCCCCGCGGTGACCTCGCAGGAGCCCGATCCGCACGATCTCGACCCTGACTACGACACCCACGGCGGGTTCCCCAGGTTTCAGGTACTCGACGAACCCTCGGGATTCGGTCGGTTCGTCGCAGCGATGCGTCACGCGCAGGATCTCGCGGTGGCAGCCGACGCCCCCGACTGGGACGCTGCTGCCGACCGGGTCGATGAACTGATCGACTACCTCGCCCCGCATGAGAAGCCCGGAGGATTCGCGCCGGCCGGCCGAGTCGCCAGCCTTCCCGGCGCCGGCAGTGTCTTGATGCCGCCGTGGCAGATCCGCAGATTCAGCCCGGAGATGGTGGAAGTCGGCGTGCAGTACAGCCGCTATCACGTCGGCGGCAATAATGCCGTGCACGGCGGCATGGTGGCGATGATGTTCGACGTGATGTGCGGGATCATCATCCACTCGATCGGCCGGCCCATCAGCCGCACGGCCTTCCTCCATGTCGACTACCGCAACATCACCCCGATCGACGTGCCGCTGACCATGCGCGGGTGGGCTTCGAAAGTCGAGGGCCGCAAAACCTTCGTGAACGCCGAACTCGTCGATCCGAGCGGCATCCTGCTGGCCGAAGCCAACGGGCTGATGGTTCAGTTGCTGCCCGGCCAGCCCTGAGTCTGGCAACCTTGGCGTTGTGGCCCAATCGAGATCGCTTCACTACCTGACCACTCCTCGTGCCGCCGCGCTGGCCGGAGTGTTGTTCGCGGTCCTGTTCTCCACGGCGATCGTGCTGATCCGGTCGTCGCTGCCCGAGGGCGCCCAACCCGGCGCCCAATGGTTGGAGTCCGGCAACGACAAGATTAGGCTGGCGTCGGAATTGATGCCGTTCGCCGGGATCTGTTTCCTGTGGTTCATCGGGGTTGTACGTGCCAATCTCGGACGCTACGAGGACAAGTTCTTCGCCACCGTCACGTTGGGCAGCGGACTGCTGTTCCTGGCCATGATGTTCGCTTCCTCGGCCGTCGGTGCCGGCTTGGCCGCTGCCAGCCACTACACGGGCGGGTCGACGGTGAACACCGTCTTCGGCCAGATGCTGTTGCTGAAACTCTCCAAGGTCTATGCGGTGAAGATGGCGGCCGTCTTCATGATGTCGCTGGCGACTATCTGGTTACGCACCGACCTGATGCCGCGTTGGCTGGCGATCGTCAGCTACCTGATGGCGTTGATACTCATCCTCGGCGGTGAGAGCAGCATGTGGCTGACGC
The DNA here is from genome assembly GCA_964483865.1 of uncultured Mycobacterium sp. Taxonomy (GTDB): domain Bacteria; phylum Actinomycetota; class Actinomycetes; order Mycobacteriales; family Mycobacteriaceae; genus Mycobacterium. The sequence goes on from CAZADG010000010.1 coordinate 31,225, forward strand.
TGGTGTTCCCGCTGTGGGTGCTTGTCGTCAGTGTGCTGTTCCTTGTTCGTGCTGGGGTGTTCGAGAGCCACCGAGACCCAGACCCAAGCCCAGACCCTCGGGCGGCGTAGGGAATTCGTCGGTCCGTTCGATGTCCTCGGAACGGAATGCCGGCCACCAGATCTTCGGGCCGATCAGTGTGAACAGTGCCGGGATGACGACGGTGCGCACCACGAAGGTGTCCAGCAGAATGCCAAGGCCGACGATGATTCCCAGCTGGGTCAGCGCGATCAGGGGGAGCACACCCAGCACACAGAACACCGCGGCCAAAACGATTCCGGCGCTGGTGATCACCGCGCCGGTCGCCGACACCGCACGAACGATCCCGCCGCGGGTGCCATAGAGGGGCGTCTCCTCACCGGCCCGGGTTACCAGGAAGATGGTGTAGTCCACACCCAGTGCCACCAGGAACAGGAACGCGAACAGTGGGGTGGTGTTGTCCAGCGCCGGAAAACCGAGTACGTGCACGCTGACCCAGCCGCCCAGCCCGAGTGCTGCCAGGGTGGACAACGCCGTCGCGGCCACCAGGATCAGTGGGGCCAACGCTGCGCGCAGTAGGACATACAGCACCGCCAGTACCACGACGAGGATCGCGGGGATGACCACCCAGCGGTCTCGGATTGCCGTCTCACTGGCGTCCAGGGCCTGTGCGTCGGTTCCGCCCACCAGACTGGTCGGATCGGCGGCGTGCGCCGAATCCCGCAGTGCCGCAATCGTGTCGAACGCCTTCTTGGATGCCGGTGCGGCGTCGATGACGACCTGCCACTGGGTGAGGCCGGTGTTCGAGACCCCGGCCGGATTCACCGAGACGACGCCCGGGGTTGCCTGGATCGCCGCGGTCAGATCCTCAGCGCGGTCGGTGGCACCGATCACGCGGGTGGGATCGGTCACTCCACTGGGGAAGTGTGCGGCCAGCGTCTTGAATCCGTCGACGGAGTCGGCCTTAACCCGGAACTGGTCGATGAGTGACAGGCCGACCGGCGTGCTCAGCACCCCGGTGGCGAGGATCCCCAGGCCCAGGATTGAAATCACCGCCACCCGTCCCGCGTGGCCGGCCATCCAGTCTGCCACCCGGTGCCATGCACCGGTGGTGGTGATCTCACTCTGATCGGGTTGGGGGATAAAGGGCCAGAATAGTTTTCGGCCGAACAGGCCGAGAAGGGGCGGCAGGACGAACAGCACGAACAGGGCGGCGACGAACAGTCCGGCGGCGGCCTGTACACCCAGGCTGCGGGTAGTCGGTGAGCTGGCGAGCAGGAGGGACAGGAGGGCCAGCACCACGGTGGCGTTGCTGGCTGCGATGGCCGGTCCGGCGAAGCGCATCGCGGTGAACAATGCCTGCCGGTGGTCGGCGGTCTTGCGCAACTCCTCCCGGTAACGCGAAATCAGCAGCAGCGCATAGTTGGTGCCGGCGCCGAAGACCAGGACGCTGGTGATGCCCGATGTCGAACCATCACCGGCGAATCCGACGGCCTGCGCCACCGCCGCACCGATCAGGGCGGCCACGCGGTCCGCGAAGGCGATCACCAGGAGCGGCACCAGCCACAGCACCGGGGAGCGGTAGGTGACGATCAGCAGAAGTGCCACCACCCCGACGGTGACAGCCAGCAGAATGAAATTGGCACCGGAGAACGAGTTGGCGATATCGGCGCCGAAAGCGGGTCCACCGGTGACGTTGGCCACCATCCCGTCCGGGAGGCCGTCGCGTGCGGCGGTGCGTAGTTCGGTGACTGTGTCGGATAGTGCGAAACCGGTCAGGTCCGGACTCAACGGCATCGGTACAAGAGCAGCCTGCCCGTCGGCGGACGGCACCACCGGAAGCGGCGGCGGGCCGGCGGGCGCATCGGCGGCGGCCAGGGCCCGGTTGCGGGCCTGCTCGGCGGCGGCCAGGTCCTCTGGGGACAGCGGAGCACCGCCGGACCGGCTGAACAGCAGGATCACCGGCGCTTGATCGCCGCCCGGGAACTGTTTGAGAAGCTCGGTCACCCGAGCGGACTCCGCGTTGGAGGGAATCACCACCGGTGACTGCTCGGCGGCGCCATTATCGCTGATCAGACCCATCACAGCGCCCCCCAGGGCCAGCAGGATCAACGCCAGTACCCAGGATCGCCGGGCCGATACCAGGGCAGCGATGCGTTCCCATAGGGGACGTCGAACGTCGGGTGCGCGGTGCATGCACGGCATTCTACCGCTAGTTTCATCTACTTAACATTTAATTTTTTTAACGGTATTCTGATGACATGGATGACCGTGCAGCACTGGAGGCCGCGGTGGTGGCTGACATCCAGGCGGTCACGGCTGAGTCCGACCGTATTGGAAAGATTTTTGCGGGAGCGCATGCGTTGTCCGCCAACGATTTTCGAGCACTCCTGCACGTCATGGTCGCCGAGCAGGCCGGTGCACCGCTGAGTGCGGGGGAGTTGCGGGACCTGATGGGATTGTCTGGGGCTGCCATCACCTATCTGGTGGAGCGGATGATCGCCTCGGGTCACCTGCGGCGCGAGTCCGACCCCGCTGACCGGCGCAAGGTCATCCTGAAGTACGCCGACCACGGTGTTGTGGTCGCCCGGCAGTTCTTCGCCCCGCTGGCCGAGCATGCGCATCAGACGATGACGGACCTCCCCGATCCCGACCTTCGCGCCGCTCATCGAGTGCTGACCGCGATGCTCGATGCCATGCGGAACTTTCGGTCCGACCTCGCGCCGGGTGGTTAAGGTCTAGCGCGTGCTCGACACCCTCGCCGTGGCCAACTACCGGTCGCTGCGCCGACTGGTGGTGCCATTGCGTGCGTGCACCGTAGTGACCGGGCCCAACGGAAGCGGTAAATCCGCCCTGTACCGGGCGGTGCGACTGCTGGCCGATATGGCACGCAACGGCGCGGTCAACGCGCTGGCCGGCGAGGGCGGCCTGGCGTCGACCATGTGGGCCGGGCCAGGGCGCGAGGGCCCGGTCAGCCTGAAGCTGGGCTTCGCCGGTGACGAGTTCGGCTACGCCGTCGACCTCGGATTGCCGCAGGAGGGCAACACCGCCTTCGGACTGGATCCGGAGATCAAATCCGAGGCGGTCTGGGCGGGGCCTTTGCTGCGCCCTGCAGCCCTGGTCGCCGAACGCTCCGGGCGGATTGCCCGGGTCCGTGACGACGACGGACAGTGGCGAACCGCGTCGTCGACGCTACGGCCCTATGACAGCATGGTCAGCCAGATCGCCGACCCTCGAGACGCACCGGAGTTGTTGGCGTTGCGGGAACGGATGCGGTCCTGGCGGTTCTACGATCACCTTCGCACCGACAGTGCAGCACCAGCGAGGCAGTCTCGAATCGGCACTCGCACAATGGTTCTGAGTCATGACGGGGGCGATCTTGCGGCCGCCTGGCAGACCATCGCTGAGATCGGGGATGCCGCCGCGCTGGAACGATCCGTCCACGCGGCTTTCCCGGGGAGTCGCGTCGAGATCAGCGTCGCCGACGGCCGTTTCGAACTCATGTTGCGACAGCCCGGAATGCGCAGGCCGCTCGGCACCGCTGAGCTGTCCGACGGTACCTTGCGATACCTACTGTGGGTGGCGGCGCTGTTGTCGCCCCGGCCGGCGGAACTGACGGTGCTCAACGAACCGGAGGCCAGCCTGCACCCGGACCTGTTGCCGGCGCTAGCCGCGTTGATCCTGCGGGCCGCGGAAGCCTCCCAGATCCTCGTCGTCACCCACTCCGCGGCGCTGGTGACCGAACTTCGCCACAACGGCGACCCGGCGCTGCTGGCGTTGGCCAAGAAGGATGGGGAGACCGTCGTCGACGGGCAAGGTCTCCTCGACCAGCCCCCGTGGCGCTGGCCGGAACGGGGATAGCCGCTCTCGACACTTATTCTGGGCAGCTATGACTGATCCCGAGGGCGATCGGCCCACCATGATGCCGATCCTCACCGCGCTGGCAGTGGTGGGTGTTGCGCTGATCGCGGTCTTTGCGTTGCGAATCATCCGCGGTGGTGACACCGTGCCCGACAGCGCGTTGGTGGGAGAGGCGGTGGTCGGGCAGAATGACGCGCTCCAGCGCGGCAACTACGTCGACTTCACATCCTTTACCTGCGCATCCCAGCAGGGCAGCGAGGGCCAGGTTCTCGCCGATCAGCGCCAGTCCGCCTCCGCCAAGGGTGCCCGTTACGTCGACGACGTCAAGGACGTCACCGTCACCGGCGACTCGGCCACCGCGACGGTGGTCTACCACTTCGAGAAGGCGCAAGATGACAAGGTCAGTTCCCCGATGACCTTCGTACGGGAGAACGGCACCTGGAAGGTGTGCTCGCCCGGGCCCACGTAGCGGGGCTGCCCGGCCACCGGTGTGAGCCGGCGATGTTCCGGCTGTGGGAGACTCACGAACGTGAGCTACGCCGGAGACATCACCCCCCAGGAGAGCTGGCAACTGCTGGCCGATAACCCCGACTCGGTGCTGGTCGACGTGCGCACCGATGCAGAGTGGAAATGGGTTGGTGTACCCGACCTGTCCAGCCTCGGTCGGGACGTCGTGTTCGTGCAGTGGAACACCGCGAGCGGTCGCAACGAGAACTTCGTCGCCGATCTGATCGCCGCGGGCGTCACGCCGGGCGAGCGCCCGGTGATCTTCCTGTGCCGATCGGGTAACCGGTCCATCCCGGCTGCCGAGGCGGCCACCGCCGCCGGAATCGCGCCGTCCTACAACATGCTGGAGGGTTTCGAGGGGCAACTCGACGAGCACGGCCACCGCGGCGGAACCGGTTGGCGGTCAGACGGTCTGCCCTGGAAACAGTCATGAGCGGCGGCGCCGGACACGGCGAGGTTCCTTCGGTTCGGACCCCGGCCCCGCTGCCCGATGGCGTCAGTCAGGCCACCATCGGGGTTCGCGGTGGTCTGCTGCGGTCCGGGTTCGACGAGACCGCCGAAGCGATCTTCATGAACTCCGGCTACGTCTACGGGTCGGCGGAGCAGGCCGAGAAGGCTTTCACCGGCGAGATCGACCGGTACGTCTACTCCCGTTACGGCAATCCCACCATCTCGATGTTCGAGGAACGGTTGCGTCTGATCGAGGGTGCCGAGGCGGCCTTCGCCACCGCCTCGGGTATGGCCGCGGTCTTCACCGGTCTCGGTGCACTGCTGGCAGCGGGCGATCGGCTGGTGGCGGCCCGCAGTCTGTTCGGCTCCTGTTTCGTGGTGTGCAACGAGATCCTTCCCCGCTGGGGTGTCGAGACGGTCTTCGTCGACGGCGAAGATCTCGACCAGTGGGAAGAGGCGCTGAGCAAGCCGACCAAGGCGGTGTTCTTCGAAACCCCTTCCAACCCGATGCAGACCCTGGTTGATATCGCTGCCGTCTCGGAGATGGCGCACGCCGCCGGAGCGAAAGTGGCTCTGGACAACATCTTCGCCACCCCGCTACTGCAGCAGGGGCTGCCACTGGGCGTCGACGTCGTGATCTATTCGGGGACCAAGCACATCGACGGCCAGGGCCGGGTGCTCGGCGGGGCGATCCTCGGCGACAAGGAGTACATCGAGGGACCCGTGCAGACCCTGATGCGCCACACCGGTCCGGCCCTGAGCCCATTCAATGCGTGGGTGCTCCTCAAAGGCCTTGAGACGCTGTCGGTTCGGGTCAACTACAGCAACGCCTCGGCGCAGCGGGTCGCCGAATTCCTCGAGGCACACCCGGCCGTGCGCTGGGTGCGTTACCCACTCCTGGCCTCACACCCGCAGCACGACCTGGCGAAGCGTCAGATGAGCGGCGGCGGAACCGTCATCACCTTCGAGTTGGAGGCCCCCGACGGCCAGGGCAAGCAGCGTGCGTTCGAGGTGCTCAACAAGCTGTCGATCATCGACATCTCGAACAACCTCGGCGACGCCAAGACGTTGATCACCCACCCGGCCACCACCACTCATCGCGCGATGGGTCCGGAGGGTCGGGCCGCCATCGGTTTGGGTGACGGTGTGGTGCGCATCTCGGTCGGCCTGGAGGGGACCGAGGACCTCATCGCCGACCTGGATCATGCGCTGAGCTGACATGTCGCGTAAGTCGCAGGCCAAGCAGGCGCGCCGCAGGAAGCGTCAGGCCGCCCGTGGCGCGAGTTGGATTCCCGAGCCGGTGTTCGAGGAGTTGGTCGGCGCCGACGACACCGCCGATGCCGTCGGAGAAGCGGTAGCCGAGATCGACGAATGGCTCAGTTCCCGCGGCTGGGGGCTGGACAACGAAAGCGCCGAAAACCTGGTGAGTTGGTTCTATCCACCGTCGGCCGTCGAGTCCGACGACGAGGAGCGCGAACCGGTCACCCGGATGTGGATCACCGTCGTCGAGAACGACGAAGAGGTGGTGCTGGAATTCGGTGCGGCTCTGGTGGGCGCCGGCGCTGACGACGACACCTGTGTGTTGGACCCGGAGACTCTCGCCGAGGACATCGCGGCGCTGGAGGCGTATCGACCAGGCCTGCCTCGCCCGGAGTTCGTTTGACACTCCGTTTCGTCGAGGTGCGTCAGGACGACGAATTGGCGCGGCCCCTCATCACCGAACTTGCCGTCGAGTACGCCACCCGTTACGACGGGACCGAGGAGCGGGTCTTGCGGTGGTTGCGCGGATATCCGGCCGAGGAGTTCGCGCCTCCACACGGCGGGATGGTGATCGGGTTGGCGGACGGTCAGCCGGTCACCGGTGGGGCCTTTCGTCGTTTCGGGATCGTCGACGGCGCCGAAACCGCTGAGCTGAAAAGGATTTGGACCGATCGAAGGTTCCGCCGCCGCGGATATGCCCGGATGCTGCTGGTGGAGTTGGAGGCCCGCATCGCTGCACTCGGCTACCGCCGGGTTTATCTGACCACCGGTGACCGCCAACCCGAGGCCGAGGCGCTCTACACCGCCGCCGGCTATACCCGGCTGGACGAGCCGTTGCCCGCAGAGAACGAGGTCTACCCGGTGGCGTTCGACAAGGTCCTGCGAGGCTGAATCTTGGGCGGCGCCGCCCCAGGTTTTGCCGCCCCCATTTCAGTCTGGCGATGGGACTGGCCGCCCCGGCCTGTCGGACGCGTCCACGACACCGGTGGCTGACTGGGCGCGCTTTTCATAGGCGGCCCGCGCCTGGGCGTCGAAGTCCAGGAAGACCCGGCTGGTGCCCATCTTGTCACCCAGCCAGCGTCGCCCCCGGGCGGGCAGGAATGCGGTTGCGGCGGCGATGAATCGGTACGGTCCGGGGACGGCCACCGCCGACTTGGGCTTGTCCAGGGTCCGCACCACAGCGGCGGCGATCTCTTCGGGCTCAACGGGTTTGGTCATTCCGCCGGTAGCCGTTCCGGTGATCAGCTCGGTATTGGTGAACGTCGGCATCACGCAACTGACCTGCACACCCTGCGGCGCGAACTCGTCGGATAGCGCGGCGGTGAGCCCCACGACGGCGAACTTAGACCCGCAGTACACGGCCAGGCCGGGTGTGGGCAGCATTCCGGCCAGCGAGGCGATGTTGATGACGTGGCCGTCGCGACGGGCGACCATTTCGGGCAGCACCAGTCGGCAGCCGTTGATGACCCCGTAGAGGTTCACCTCGATGGTGGACCGGATCGCCTGGTCGGTGTTGTCCAGGAACGGCCCGATCGGCATCACACCGGCGTTGTTGATCAGTACGTCGATGCGCCCGCTGCCGTCGGCGCGGGCCTTGTCGAGGAAGGTGGCGAAGGATTCGGCGTCGGTGACGTCGAGGGGATGGCCAGACACCGGACCGTGGTTGCCGAGTGTGGCGACCGCCGACTCCCCGAGCGCGACGTCCCGGTCGCCGATGACGACCCGTGCACCCCGCTTCACCAGCGCGGTGGCGGTGGCGAAACCGATTCCGCGTGCCGCGCCGGTGATGGCGATCGTCTTTCCCCGGATGTTGTCCACGCAGCGAACTCTAAGCGCTGGCTCGACCGACCACGTCGACGATCGGCCCGGTCCACACCTCGCCGTGCCCGGGAATCAGAATGTCGGTGCCGGCCCCGGCCAGAACGTCCAGACTGCGCCGGCAATCCTGATCACTGTGGCTGAACGGCACCGGCAGCAACTGAGGGCCGCGCTGCGGTAGCAGTGGGTGCCCGGTCACCAGGGCGTCACCGGCCACCAGCACACCGTCGACGACATAGGAGCAGTGCCCGGACGTGTGGCCGGGGGTTGGGATCGCCACGGGCCGGCCGGGTAGACCGGCGGCCACCTCGTCGGTGAACGGGCGCACCGTCGGGATGCCCTCACGCACCAGGCCGCCCTCAAGCGCAACCTGTGCCGACCAGGCCAGCCACCGAGGACGCCAGGCGTGGGCGAGAACGGCCGCCGGCGAGGCCTGCTCCAGGTATTCGCGTCTGGCATGGCCGATTTCAGCGCTGTGACAGAACACCGGGGTGCCGTGCGTCTTAGCGAACCAGATCGCGGTGCCGAGGTGGTCGATATGGGCGTGGGTGAGCAGGATCGCGGCTAAGTCGCCGGGACCGAACCCCAGTTTCGCCAGCGAGGCCAGCGCCTCGGCGCGCTGTCCGGGAAAGCCAGCGTCGATCAGCATCACCCCGGTGTTGTCGGCGACCACCGTCCAGTTCACCAGCGCTGTCCGAGCCAGATATACCCGATCGGTGACGGCCGTCAACGTCAGCCCCATGCCCGCAGAGTAGTGCTGTAGAACTTGAGGAATGGCGGAATTGAAACTGGGATACAAGGCGTCGGCCGAGCAGTTCGGGCCCCGCGAGTTGGTCGAACTCGGTGTGCTCGCCGAACAGCACGGCATGGAGAGCGTGTGGGTCAGCGACCACTTCAACCCGTGGCGGCACGAGGGCGGCCACTCTCCGTTCGCACTGTCGTGGATGACCGCGGTCGGCGAGCGGACCAGGAGCATCGTCCTCGGCACGTCCGTGCTCACCCCGACCTTCCGCTACAACCCGGCGGTGATCGCCCAGGCCTTCGCCACCATGGGGTGTCTATACCCGGGCCGGGTGGTCCTCGGGGTGGGCACCGGCGAGGCCCTCAATGAGATCGCCACCGGGGCGATCGTCGAGTGGCCGGAATTCAAGGAACGTTTCGCCCGGCTGCGCGAGTCGGTGAAGCTCATGCGTGAGTTGTGGTGGGGGGAGCGGGTCGACTTCGACGGCGAGTACTACCACCTCAAAGGTGCGTCGATCTACGACGTGCCCGACGGCGGGGTGCCGGTGTACATCGGCGCCGGCGGGCCGGTGGTGGCCAAGTACGCCGGACGAGCGGGCGACGGATTCATCTGCACCTCCGGCAAGGGCGAGGAGCTCTACACCGAGAAACTGCTGCCGGCAGTCGCCGAGGGCGCCGCCGCGGCCGGGCGCGACGTCGACTCGGTCGACAAGCTGATCGAGATCAAGATCTCCTACGACACCGACCCGGAGGCCGCGCTGAACAACTGCCGGTTCTGGGCTCCGCTGTCGCTGACCCCGGAGCAGAAACACAGCGTCTCCGACCCGATGGAGATGGAGCGACTCGCCGACGAGCTGCCCATCGAGCAGGTGGCTCGGCGCTGGATCGTCTCCTCGGACCCCGACGAGGCGGTGGAGAAGGTCGCCGCCTACGTGGGCTACGGACTGAACCATCTGGTCTTCCACGCGCCCGGCCAGGACCAGCGGCGATTCCTGGAACTGTTCGAGCGAGATCTGCTGCCCCGGTTGCGCCAACTGGGCTAATCCGCGGACCCGCTCACCCCGACTAGGGGATGCTGTCGTCGTGACAGACGCCATTTCGAGAGGCCCCACGTCCATCTATGTCGCCTCGCCCGAAGGTGAAACGGGCAAATCCACCATTGCCCTGGGCATCCTGAACCGGTTGTCCTCGGTGGTGCCCAAGGTCGGGGTGTTCCGGCCCATCACCCGGCGCGAGGAACGGGACTACATCCTCGAACTCCTGCTGTCCCAGAGTGCCGCCGGTCTGACCTATGAGGAGTGCGTCGGCGTCACCTATCAGCGGCTGCACGAGGATACCGACGGAGCGATTGCCGACATCGTCGACCGCTACCACGCGGTGGCCTCCCGCTGCGACGCCATGGTGATCGTTGGCTCGGACTACACCGATGTGGCCACTCCCACCGAACTGGCCGTCAACGCGCGGATCGCAGTCAACCTCGGCGCCCCGATCGTGCTCTCGGTCCGTGCCTTCGACCGCACTCCCGAGGAGATCGCCCAGGCGATCGAGCTGTGCATCGTCGAGCTCGCGGCCCAGCACGCGCATACCGCGGCCGTGGTGGCCAACCGCTGCGACCCCCATCAGATGGCGGCGGTTGCCCAAGCGTGCGCGGACCTCGGTGCACCGGTCTACGTGATCCCCGAAGAGCCCTTGCTGGTCGCGCCGACCGTCGGTGAACTGCTCGAGGCGGTTGACGGGGCACTGGTACACGGTGACGCCTCGCTCCTGGGCCGGGAGGTCCGCCACGTGATGGTGGCGGGTATGACTGCCGAACATGTGCTGGAGCGGCTGCAGGAGGCGTCCGCCGTGATCACCCCGGGGGATCGCTCCGATGTCGTGCTCGCGGTCGCCAGCGCCCATGCGGCCGAGGGCTTTCCGTCGATTTCGACCATCATCCTCAATGGCGGGCTGCCGCTGCATCGGGAGATCGGGCGTCTGGTGACCGGTGTGGGCCTGCGCCTTCCCATCGTGGCCACCGAGTTGGGCACCTTTGCAACAGCCAGTGCGGTGGCCAATACCCGCGGCCGGGTGACGGCCAACTCGGCGAGCAAGATCGACACGGCCCTGCAATTGATGGACCGCCACGTCGACATCGGCGACATGCTGGAGCGGCTGGCGATCCCGATCCCCACAGTCACCACACCGCAGATGTTCGCCTACCAGTTGATGGAGCGGGCCAGGAGCGACAGAAAGCGGATCGTGCTGCCCGAGGGTGACGATGACCGGATCCTGCAGGCAGCCGGTCGTTTGCTACGCCGCGATATCGCCGAGCTGACCATTCTCGGGGACGAGGCTCAGGTACGCGCCCGGGCGGCCGAATTGGGCGTCGACCTGACCGCCGCCACGGTCATCAATCCGCGGACCAGCGACCTGAGGGAGAGATTCGCAGAGCAGTATGCCGAGATCCGGAAGAAGAAGGGCGTCACGATCGAGCAGGCCCGCGATGTCGTCGAGGATGTCTCTTACTTCGGAACGATGTTGGTGCACAACGATATTGTCGACGGCATGGTCTCCGGGGCGGCGCACACCACCGCCCACACCGTGCGTCCGGCCTTCGAGATCATCAAGACCCGCCCCGGAGTGTCCACGGTGTCGAGCATCTTCCTGATGTGCCTGTCCGACCGGGTGTTGGCCTACGGCGACTGCGCTATCGTCCCTGACCCGACTTCCGAGGAGCTGGCCGATATCGCCATCAGCTCCGCTCGGACCGCCGCTCAGTTCGGCATCGATCCGCGGGTGGCGATGCTGTCCTACTCCACCGGCGAATCCGGCAGCGGCGCCGGTGTCGACAAAGTCAGGGCAGCAACGGAATTGGTTCGCCAACGCGAACCCAATCTACTGGTGGAAGGCCCGATCCAATACGACGCCGCGGTGGAACCGTCCGTCGCTGCCGCCAAGATGCCCGACTCCCCGGTCGCCGGGCGGGCCACCGTCCTGATCTTCCCGGACCTCAACACCGGGAACAACACCTACAAGGCGGTGCAGCGCAGTGCGGGCGCCATCGCGATCGGGCCGGTGCTGCAAGGGCTGAACAAACCGGTCAACGACCTTTCCAGAGGAGCGCTCGTGGAGGACATCGTCTACACCGTCGCTATCACCGCTATCCAGGCGCAATGATGTCGGGCAACGTGGTGGCCGGCACCGTCCTGGTCCTCAATTCAGGGTCCTCATCGCTGAAGTATCAACTGGTCGAACCGGAATCCGGGAACTCGGTCTTCGACGGTATCGTCGAGCGCATCGGCGAGGAAACCTCAACGGCCAAAATGCGTCTCGGTGAGAACACGATCGAACGGGATGGTCGGGTCGCCGATCACGAGGCGGCGCTGCGACTGGCCTTCGATCTGGTCGCCGAGGCGGGCAAGGACCTCGACAGCCTCGGTCTGGTGGCAGTCGGGCACCGCGTGGTCCACGGCGGCCCGAACCTGTATCGGCCGACCATCGTCGACGACGAACTCGTCGCCCAGTTGCAGGAGTTGGCGCCACTCGCACCACTGCATAATCCGCCGGCGGTGCTGGGCATTGAAGTCGCCCGCAAGGTCTTGCCCGATCTGCCGCACGTCGCGGTGTTCGACACTGCCTTCTTCCACGATCTGCCGCCGTCCTCGGCGAACTACGCCATCGACGCCGACATCGCCGCCAAGTGGCATATCCGGCGCTACGGCTTCCACGGCACGTCGCATGAGTTCGTCAGCCGGCAAGCCGCCGCGTTCCTCGATACCCCGGTGGAATCGCTGAACCAGATCGTTCTACACCTCGGCAACGGGGCGTCGGCCTCGGCGATTGCTGCCGGCCGACCGATCGACACGTCGATGGGACTGACGCCGATGGAGGGCCTGGTGATGGGAACCCGCGCCGGTGATATCGACGCCGGGGTGATCAGCTACCTATGGCGCACCGCCGATATGGGAGTCGACGAAATCGAGACCATGCTCAACAGGCGCTCCGGGCTGCTTGGCCTCAGCGGAGACGTCGACATGCGGGTTATCCACCAGCGGATCAAGGCAGGCGACGTGAACGCCACAGTGGCCTACGAGGTGTACATTCACCGGCTGCGCAAGTACATCGGCGGCTACCTGGCACTACTCGGTCACGTCGACGTGATCACCTTCACCGCCGGGGTGGGGGAGAACCAGTCCTCGGTCCGTCGTGATGCGCTCAGCGGGCTGAGCCGGCTCGGTATCGAACTCGACGCGCAGCTCAACGACAGCCCATCGCGGGCAGCGCGGCGGATCTCGGTGGACAAGTCGCCCACCACGGTGCTGGTGATCCCCACCGATGAGGAATTGGCTATCGCGCGGGCTTCGGTGACGGTGGTCTAGAACGTCGTCACCGGCCGGACTTCGTTGGCAAGGTCGACCAGCGCGTAGCGATGTGCCTGGCTGGTCGCCACCCGCGCCAGGCTTCGCAGCGAGGCCTCCACTCCGAGTCGGAGCCCATGTTCGGTGAACGGAAAGCCGAGAATCGGCGTCGGGCTGGCGGTGTTGTCGGCTATCCAGTCCATGGCGGTACCCAGCACCAGGGCGCGGATCTGCAGCACCCGGGGTTCGCTGTCCGGTAAAGCTTCGACGCGACGGGCGGCATCGCGGATCTGACCTTCGCTGAGTTCGTGCGCTGACCGGCCGGACAACAAGGTCACCGCGCTCGTCAGCCGCGCGGTGGTGAAATGCCTTGAGCCGATTGGTACTTCATCGAGAGTCGTCACCGCGGACTCACGCTCTCCCTCGACGGATTGCGCCCGGGCGAGCCCAAATCCGGCCGAGATGATGTTGTTGTCGGTGTGCCAGACCGTCTCGTAGAACGGTCGCTCATCGGAGGTGCCGGCAAGTTCCGCGGTTGCGGCCAGTGCAAGCTTGGGTGCCAATTCGCCGGGGAAGGTGTCAAGCACTTCGCCGAAATGTTTTGTTGCCGAATCGTAGTCGCGGGTCAGCAACTCCGAAACCGCCTTGAACCAGACCAGCCGCCATCGCCATCCCACCCTTGCGGCGAGATCCTCCAGCTTGCGGTTGGCTTTCCCGACATCGCCGAGGTCGAGCAGCGCACGAACCTCCATGAGCGGAAGCTCGACCGACTCGGCGAGGTCAAGTCCCTCGGAGTCCAGGCTGTCGTGTCTGGCGGCCCGCAACGAGTCGAGAGTCTGGACCGGCTGTGAGAGGACCGTTGCCGACAAGACAGTCGCCGCCACGTCCGTGGGATCCACCAGCGGAACCGGCAGTGCCATCACGATTTCCGGTGCGGTCAGCTTCTCGGCATGTACGAGTCCGTCCAGGTAGACGTCGGTGTGGGCGACCAGCAGTTCCACTCCGAACGTCGAGCGGGTTCGGGTGAACACCGTCGACAGGCCCGGTCGTGGGGTGCCGGTGTCGGCGGCGACCACCTCGCGCAGCACGCCGAGCAACTGTGAGCTCATCTCCTCGGCGCTGGCGAAGCGGCGGCGCGGATCGGGGTCGATTGCGCGGCGCAGCAATCGGCCGAACGAGTCGTACTTCGCGAGTACCGGGTCTTCCTCCGGTAGCCCGTCGACATAGCGGCCGTTACGGGTGCGCAGTTTCAACGTGAGTGCCGCCAGGGTGCGGCCGACGGTGTAGACGTCGCTTGCCACGGTCGGCCCGGTTCGGACGATCTCCGGCGCCTGGTAGCCGGGAGTGCCGTATAGGTACCCGAAGGAGTTGATGGGAGAGACCGCACCGAGGTCGATCAGCTTGAGTTGTTCCTCGGTGACCATGATGTTCTCGGGCTTGAGATCGTTGTAGCACAGGCCGATCGAATGCAGATAGCCCAGCGCGGGCAGAATTTCGAGCATGTAGGCGATGGCCTCGGCCACCGGAAGTTTCTCGCTCGCCGGGAGCTTGAGGGACTTACCGCCGACGTACTCCATCACGATGTAGCCGACAGGTTCGCCGCGCGAGTCGGGGTGCTCGACGAAGTTGAAGATCTTCACGATCGACGGATGGGCCACCTCGGCCAGGAACTGGCGCTCCGCCATCGCGATGGCTTGCGCCTCGGCGTCGCCGGAGTGCACCAGGCCCTTCAGCACGACCGGCCGCTCGTTGACGTTGTGGTCGACTGCCAGATAGACCCAGCCCAGCCCGCCATGGGCGACACAGCCTTTGATCTCGTATTGGTCTGCCACCATATCGCCGGGATTGAGTTGTGGCAGAAAGGAGTACGGACTGCCGCAGTGCGGGCACACACCCTCGGACTCCGCGGGCTGCTCGTCAGTGCCTCGGCCTACCGGGCGTCCGCAGTTCCAGCAGAACCGCTTGGACTCGGCCACAACGGGATTGACCATCAGGGCCGTCAACGGGTCGATCTCCGGAACCCGCGGTATCTCCACCAGACCGCCACCGAGGCGCCGGGTCGGCGACACCGTCCGGGCGACGGTCTGCTCCTCGAGTTCGATCGGCTCGCTCCGTGCCGACTCCTCGTCGTCCTCACCGAAGTTCGGCCGGAACACCGCCTGGGTGGACATCGCCCGCATGGTCCACGTCGAGTCCATGCCCAATTCGGACACGCTGGCCGGCTGGGTGCCGACGTCGAGGTCCTGCTGCTCGGTGCTCATCAGTCCAGATACCTCGGGGCCGGTGGTGCGGGCGCCGGGCCGAGCACGGTAAGCCACTTGCGGTACAGGGTGTCCCAGGTGCCGTCGCTCCGGATCCGTTCCAGCGTGCCGTTGACGAACCGGACCAGACCGGTGTTGGCCAGGTTGATACCGATGCCGTAGGGCTCCTCGGCCATGGTCGGCCCGACTATGTGCAGGTAAGGGTCCTGGGACACCAGGCCCGCGAGGATCGCGTCGTCGGTGCTGACCGCATCGACCTCCCGTTGCTGCAGTGCGACCAGGCAGTCCGCCCAGCTCACGACGGTGACGATGCGGGCCGGCGGGTCGATCTCCTGCACCCGGCGCAACGACGTCGTTCCGCTCGCCACGCACACCCGCTTGCCGGACAGGTCGGAGGGCTCGGCGATCTCGGCTTCCCGGGGTGCCAGAATGCGTTGCGAAGCAAGGAAGTACGTCGTCGAGAAGTTCACCTGCTTACGTCGTTCGCAGGTCATGGTCATGGTCTTGACGACGATATCGACGGTGTTGTTCTGCAATGCGGAGATCCGATCCGCCGAGGACAGGATCCGGTACTCCACCGCTGCGGGGGTGCCGAAGATGTCCCGGGCCACCTCGCCCGCGATATCCACGTCGAAACCGGTGATCTGCCCGGATATCGGATCCCGGAAGGAGAACAGGTTGCTGCCCACATCCAGGCCGACCAACAGGCGCTTGCGCTCCCGGATAGCCGCAACCGCGGCATCGGCCTCAGCCTCGGTGGCAAAGGGCCGGAGACTGGCGGTGCGGTCGCAGGTGTCCTTACTGCGGTCCGGCGGTAGGGCGGCCTGTTGGGGCAATTCGGTCATCCCGGCCGGACTCGGCGGCGCCAGGGTCGGATCCGGGGGAGAAGGGACATCGGCGGGCTGACTGCACGCGGTCACGACGGCGGCCAGGAGTGCCCAGCCGAGGGCTTTCCTGGCCGTCACCTTCACGCGGGCGCTCACTGGTGCACCATCCTCATCACCGGTATTCGCTCATTCTCGGCCACAATCCCAGCGCTACGGCCAGCGCCGCGCCCACCGACAGCACTGCACCGCCGACTGTGGTACCCGATAACACCCGCCGAGCCGAAAGAATGTCGGAACGCAGTTGTTTACGGCTTTCCTGGATTCCCTGCGACAGTGCCTCATTGAGCTTGTCGAAAGCGGGAGTGGAGTCGTCTTCTCCGGTTCCCAGGGCGACCCGGGTAGCCGCCTGGTAGTTGCCGACGCTGATGTAGTCGTTGATCCGTACATCGGCCTGCCGCCACCGCTCCAGGAGTTGATCGGCCTGGGCAAGTCCGGTCTTGTCAACGGTGTCCTCGCGGCCCAGGTAGTCGCGCAACTGTTGGCGCATCGCATCGACGCGCTGATAGTAGGACCGTTTGCGGAGATCCTCATCGCCGCGGCGGATCAGCGACAGGGTTTCGTCCGCACGGGCCTGTTGGGCGGTGATGGCCAGACTGGTCACTGTCCTCAGCGAGTCGGCTGCGGTGTTCTTGGCGGCCCGACTGCCGGTGGTTGAGATGGCCAGTGCGGTGCCGACCCATACGATCATCACCCCGATCGCCAGGCCCCCCGCGACCAGCCCGATATTGACCCGTCGTTTGGTGCGCTTAGCCAGCCAGCGATGTGCGAAGAGACCGAAGCCCAGGGTGGCCGCCACCACGAGGATCACCGGGGCGGGAATCGACGCCGAGGCGGTGGTCTCGGCGTCCACCTGGGCCGAGGTCGCCTCATACAGACGTTGTGCGTCGGGCAGGATCTTGTCCTGCATCAATGCGGATGCCTCCGAGAGGTACGACGACCCGACCGGGTTACCCATCCGGTTGTTGGTGCGGGCGATCTCGATCAGCCCGGTATAGACCGCCAACTGGGCGTTGATCCTGCCCAGGAGTTCCACCAGTGGCGGGTCGGTCAGACCGCTGGATGACCGGGTGACCGCCACGGCGGCTTCGATGATCGCCTGTTCGTAGCGCTGCCGCACCGCCCGCGGTTCGGCACCGGCGATGAAGGCGGTGGCTGCCGCCGCGTCGGCGACGGACAGCGTCGTGTAGAGCTGCCCGGCTGCGAAGGACAGCGGCTCGGTGTGCTCGAGCACAGTGTTCAGCTGGTTCTGACGCTCGTTGATCGTCGTGGAGATCGCGAAGGCACTCAGGATTCCGAGCATGGCGAGGATGACGCCGATGGTGAGAATCCGCCCCGGCGTGGTGTTGATGAACCACCATCGCGGATGGGCGGGATCTGTCGGCGTCCGTTGAGCCAACGGTTCTGTCGACGGATGCGCCAGCTCGACGGTCACCTCTAGCGAACCTCGCTCTCGTTCCGCTGGAAGTTTCCAGGTGTGCCTGAATTCTCTATGAGTAAAGCTTAAGAGAAAGCGCAACCTCTGGCTTGCTGTTCAGTCGGACCCGTGTCGGCGTGGCGCGCCTATCCTGAAATCCGTGCGAGGCGATGGCGACGGCTGGGTGTTCGCGGAGTCTGGAACCCGGCACTGGGGTGTGCATGGCGCGGCGGGTCTGTTGCTGCGGGCCCCCTGGCATGACGGCACACCGGCAGTGTTGCTTCAGCACCGAGCGGTCTGGAGCCACCAGGGTGGGACCTGGGCTCTGCCGGGCGGAGCGCTGGACAGCGACGAGGACCCCGAGGCCGCCGCGAAGCGGGAGGCCCACGAGGAGGCCGGCCTGGTCGCTGCGCACATCGACGTACGGACCACCGTCGTCACCGCCCGGGTGTCCGCTTTTGGCGGAGGGACCTGGACCTACACCACGGTCGTCGCCGATGCCCCTGAGCTCTTGGTCACGGTGGCGAACCGGGAGAGCACGGAATTGAGGTGGGTGCCCGAGGCTGCGGTCACCGACCTTCCCTTGCACCCGGCTTTCGAGAAGAGTTGGCCCAAGTTGCGTACCAGCCTCGAGGTTCCCGAACACGATTGCCTGCTGGAACTGCCCCACACCGTGGTGATCGACGAGTTCTTCGCCTGGTGCAGTCCCGCCGGATTCAGTCCAGCGCCGCGCTGAGGCGCTCTGCCGCCGCTCCCGGGTCGGCCGCCTCGGTGATCGCGCGCACCACCACGATGCGCCGCGCGCCGGCCTCGAGCACCTCCCCGATGCGGCGTTCGTCGATACCCCCGACGGCGAACCACGGCTTGTCGGAATTCATCGAGGCGACTGCCCTGGCCAGATCCAGCCCCGGTGCCGGTCGGCCCGGTTTGGTCGGGGTCGGCCAGCACGGGCCGACGCAGAAGTAGTCGACGTCCTCCATCAGTGCGCGGGCGGCTTCGCCGGTCTCGTGGGTGGATCGGCCGATGATGGTGTCCGGCCCGACGATCTGGCGGGCCACCTCCAGCGGAATGTCATCCTGGCCCAGATGCAGCACGTCGGCCCCGGCCGCGCGGGCGATGTCGGCGCGGTGGTTGACAGCGACCAGTGCGTTGTGGCGCCTCGCAGCGTCGGCGAGGATCTCCAATGCGGCCAGTTCGCCGCCCGCCTCCAGAGGGCCGAACCGCTGCTCGCCGGGTGAGCCTTTGTCGCGCAGTTGGATGATGTCGACGCCGCCGGCGAGGACGGCATCGGCGAACTCGGACAGGTCGCCACGCTCCCGTCGGGCGTCGGTGCAGAGATAAAGCCGGGCGTTCGCGAGGCGAGAGCGCAGTTCGTGCACACCGCGACGGTAGCCGCTAGCGTGGTGGATCGACAGGGGAGTCCCGGGAAGCGAGAAGGCGAGCCTGAGATGAGCCGGGAATCGATCCGTTATGTCGCGCTTGGCAGTTCCATGGCTGCCGGCCCCGGAATCCCTCCGCGCGCAACGGCTTCGCCATGGCGTGCCATGCAGTCGGCGCGCAACTATCCGCATCTGATCGCCGGCCGTCTCGATGCCGAACTTGTCGACGTCACGTACTCCGGAGCGACCACCGCGCATCTACTCAGCGAGCATCAACACGGCGCACCGCCGCAGATCGATGCGTTGGACGGAACCGAAAGCCTGGTCACCATCACCGTCGGCGGAAACGACGTCGGCTACGTCCCCATGCTCTTCGCCGCGACGCTTCCCCCAGTGCTCCGCCGCCTCCCGGTGGTCGGCTCTTCGCTGCGGTCATTGTTGGATCCGGCCGACCGCGAACACGCCCTGGACCGGATCGCCGGATCGCTGTGCGAGGTGGGTGCGGCGGTGCGTGCCCGCAGCCCGCGGGCGACGGTGTGCTTTGTGGACTACCTGACGCTGCTGCCTCCGCCGGGAACGCCCGCACCACCGCTGCTCGACTCGGTCGCCGACCTGGCCCGACACGTCGCCGACCGACTGGCGGATGCAACGGCCTGGGCAGCCCGGACCACTGGATGCGAGCTGATCGGAGCCGCCCGCGCCAGCCGTGACCACCACGCCTGGTCGGATCGGCCGTGGACGGTCGGCGCCGGTTCGTTACTGCCGGGCCGCCCGAAACCGTTTCATCCGAACGCCGACGGCATGGCCGCTGTGGCGGATCTCGTTCTGGCCAGGGTCGAGGACGGCGGCAGCGGAAGTGTCTTTACGTCTAACCTGGGCCGGTGATGCGAACAACACGCGTCGCGGCGGTGTGCATCGCCCTTGTCGCCACGGCGCAGGGTTGCACCAGGGCCGTTGACAGTGCCCAGCCCGTCATCGAGAACAAGGCTGCCCGGCAATTCGCGACGCAGCTGCGTGACCGAACGACCGTCGAGGCGATGACCGGTCATTTGAAGAAGCTGCAGGATATCGCGAACTCCCACGGCGGTACCCGGGCCATCGGCACACCCGGCTACGACGCCAGTGTCGACTACGTCGTCGAATCACTGCGCGCCAAGGGTTTCGATGTTGAGACACCTGAGTTCCAGACCCGTGTTTTCACACACGGCGACCCGACACTGACGGTGGGCGGCGACACCGTCAAAGCCGGAGTGCTGCGGTACAGCGGCGGCACCCCGCCGGAAGGGGTCAGCGGTCCGATGGTCGCCGCCCCGGCCGATGACACGCCGGGATGCGCGCCTGTCGACTACGAAGGTCTGCCGGTTAAGGGCGCTGTCGTCCTGGTGGACAGGGGAAGCTGCCCATTCTCCGAAAAGCAGGCAATCGTGGCGAAACTGGGTGCAGTCGGAATGGTCGTCGCCGACAATGTCGACGAGGAGAAGATGGGAGGCACGTTGGGCGAGAACACCAGTGTCACCATCCCGGTCGTCAGCGTGTCCAAGGCCGACGGTGCCCGGCTGCGTGCCGCGCCCGGCCCGACCACCATCAAACTTGATGCGACGACGACGGCCATCTCGGTGCGAAATGTCATCGCCCAGACCAGGACAGGCTCATCACAGAACGTCGTCGTGGTGGGCGGTCATCTCGACAGCGTTCCCGAGGGGCCGGGTATCAACGACAACGGCTCCGGCGTCGCGGCCGTGCTCGAGACCGCCCTGCAACTCGGCAGCGAACCCGCCATCAACAATGCCGTCCGGTTCGGGTTCTGGGGTGCCGAGGAAGTCGGCATCGTCGGATCCAGGAAGTACGTCGCGTCGCTGAACGCCGAACAGCTCAAAGATATCGCGCTCTACCTGAATTTCGACATGCTCGGATCGCCGAACCCCGGCTACTTCACCTACGACGGCGACCAGTCCACCGCGCCGGGCCGTGACCAGCATCCGCCGCGGGTTCCCGAGGGCTCCGCCGGGATCGAACGCACCTTTGTGGACTACCTGAAGTCCGCCGGCAAAACCGCCGTGGACACCTTCTTCGACGGCCGTTCCGACTACGACGGGTTCACTAAGGCGGGTATCCCGGCCGGCGGGCTGTTCTCCGGGGCCGAGGAGGAGAAAAGTCCAGAGCAGGCCGGGCTGTGGGGGGGAACTCCCAACGCCCCGTTCGACCCGAACTATCACAAGGACACCGACACCCTCGAGCACGTCGATCCGACTGCCTTGAACATCAACGGTCGCGGGGTTGCCTGGGCGGTCGGTGTCTATGCCACGGATCTCAGTGGTCGCAACGGAATTCCGGCCCGCGAGGACCGCACCCGCCACGAGATCGACGACAGCTGAACCGGATAGGAACGAACCGCCGGCCTACCGCAACCGGACCACCGCGTAGATCACCGCTCCGGCGGCCAGAACGCCGGCCCCGGCGAAGACCGAACCCACCGGCAGAAACACCGCCAGCAGCAGACAACCCACCAGCCCAAGTGCCGGGATGAGCCGCGATCCGGGTGAGTGCTCCAACGTCCAGGCCGAGGCATTGGCGATGGCGTAGTAGACGAGTACGGCGAAGGAGGAGAACCCGATGGCCGCCCGCACATCGGCCAGTGCCGCCACCCCCGCCACCACCGCGCCAACCGTGATCTCCGCCCGATGCGGCACAGCGAAACGCGGGTGAACCGTCGCCATGGCTCGGGGCAGGTGACCATCGCGTGCCATCGCCAGACCGGTGCGCGAGACACCCAGGATGAGCGACAGCAGCGATCCCAGCGCGGCCACCGCCGCACCAAACCTGACTACCGGATCCAGCCACGCCGCTCCGGCGGCCCGGACCGCGTCGGCCAACGGTGCTGAAGACGTACCCAATTCGGGTCCGAGGACGGACATCAGGGTGATCGCCAGGATCGCGTACACCGCGAGCGTGACAATCAGGGAGAGCCGGATCGCGCGCGGGATGGTGCGTGCCGGATTGTGGACCTCCTCACCCAGCGTGGCGATCCGGGCGTAGCCGGCGAAGGCGAAGAACAACAGACCGGCGGCCTGCAGCACGCCGGCAGGGGTGCTGCCGCCCAAGGCGATGCGGGTGTGGTCGGCTTGACCGCCGAGCAATACCGCGGCGACCACGCCGGCCAGAACCGCCAGGACGACGGTGACGATGACCCTGGTCAGCAGCGCGGACTTCTGGATGCCCCGGTAGTTCACCGCCGTCAAACCGACCACTGCTGCGACCGCGACCGCATGGGCGTGGGCGGGCCAGGCGTAGAGACCGACCGTCAACGCCATGGCTGCGCAGGAGGCCGTCTTTCCGACGATGAAACTCCAGCCGGCCAGGTAGCCCCAGAACTCGCCCAGCCGCTCCCGCCCGTAGACGTAGGTGCCGCCGGACTGCGGATAACGCGAAGCAAGACGAGCGGAGGAGGTGGCGTTGCAGTAGGCGACCACCGCGGCGGCCGCTAGAGCGATCAGCAGGGCCGGACCGGCGGCTGCCGCCGCGGGCCCGAACACGACGAAGACTCCCGCCCCGATCATCGAACCCAGTCCGATCACGACTGCGTCGGAGGTGCCGAGTCGGCGCTGCAATGGGGTGTGCTCAGGCGTGCTCACCCTGCACCTGAGCCCCTGCGTCAGCCCCGCCGGCTGCGGACCGCGCCGAAGATCAGATAGCCCAGGTAACCGGCGATCCCGGCGAAGGCGAACTTGCGGGTCTGTGGTGCCACCAACCCGACGCCGATCGCGGTTTCGATGGCGCCGTTGACATACACGTAGCGCCGGGTGTTGTTCGGAAACGCCAGAGCGGTCATCTTCTCGTAGACCTGCGGTGTGACGAAGTGCGACAGTCCGGTGGCGGCAAGCGCCACACCAACTCCGGGAATCTTTAACGACATGCCGAGAACACTAGGCGATGCGGTAGTCGCTCAGCGGGAATTCCGAGGCCATCCGGATCGAGGCCTTGGCGGTCATCGGTCGCAGCAGCGTGGCCTCGCCGTGCGGGTTGAAGTAGTAGGACCGGGCCTCAGCGCACTGACCGACTGTGAAGACCGCGTCGCCGACCTTCTCGATCATCTGATCGAGGAACCGGGCGTTGGCTTCCTCGGTTACTTCGAACGTCCGTGCATCGCGCCGCTTCATTTCGCTCAGCAGCCGGTCCATGATTCGCATCTGGTATTCCATCGTATTGAAGAAGTTCAATCCGATGAAGGCGTACGGGCTGGCCAGGCTGAGATAGTTCGGAAAGTACGGGACTGACACCCCTTGATAAGCCTGGAACCTGTTCTCCCGCCACCACTTTCCCAGATTGCGGCCCTCGCGTCCGACGACCTCGATCGCCGGGATGTTCGCCTCCCACAGGTCGAAACCGGTGGCCAGCACCAGGGTGTCGATCTCGGTGCGCGTACCGTCGTTGGCGACGATGGCGTCCGACTCGATGTGATCGATGCCGCTGGTCTGCAGGTGCACGTTGGGCTTGGTGAACGTGCGGTAGTAGCTGTTGGAGAAGGTCGGCCGTTTGCAGCCCAGGTCATAGGGCGGGGTGAGCTTGCGACGCAACTCCGGATCACGGATCGTGGCGAACCGGTACATCTTGGCCACGTCGGCTCCGCCGATGTCCAGTCGGCGGTAGAGGAACTGCCGCTGGTGCAGAACCACATAGTTGAAGAATTCGTAGATCGCATCGGTCACCGCCCGGACGGCGCGCTGTGCCTTAGGGACGCGGGCGAAAAGTCTTTTGGCCCAATGCGGATAGGCGAAATCCAGTTTGGGCACCACATGAATCGCGGTCCGTTGGTAGACCGTCAGTTCACCGGCATCCTTGGCAATTTGGGGGATCAACTGCACCGCGGTGGCGCCGGTTCCGATCAGCCCGATCCGCTTGCCCGCCGGGTCGAAGTTGTCGTCCCATGCGGTGGTGTGGATGATTTTGCCCTCGAAGCTGTGGATGCCGGGGATGTCCGGCGTGTGCGGCTGGGACAGGAAACCCGTCGCGGTGATGAAGAATCGTGAACTGAGGGTGGACCCGTCTCCCAAGGTGACCCGCCACAGGTCGGCCTCCTCATCCCACCGGGCGCCTTCCACCGACGTGTTGAACCGGATGTGCCGACGCACGTCGTATTTGTCCGCGACGTCGTCGGCGTACTGTTTGATCTCCGCGCCTGTGGAGTACAGCCGCGACCAGTTCGGGTTGGGCTCGAAAAAGTAGGAGTAGGTGGTGGTAGGTACGTCGCACGCGAGCCCGGGGTAGTGGTTGACGTACCAGGTGCCGCCCAGGTCGTCGAGTCGGTCGAGGAGCACGAAATTCTCGAAGCCCAGCCGCTTGAGCTGGATGGCTGCGCCGATGCCCCCGAAGCCGGCCCCGACGATGATGACGTCGAAGTTCTGCTCGGTCATAAAGCCGACCGTACCGGACTTAGCCGAGGCCGCCGACTCGCAGCGCGGCCGCCACAGCCAGTTCGGGGACAGTGGGGATGTTCGCCCCTACCGAGGCGAGGACTTTGGTCCCCCTTGGCGGCTTCAGGTCGTGCCGCGCGCCGCTGACCTCGACGATTTCGGTTGCCGCGGGGATGAGTGCGACGGCCCCCCTCAGTTCGTCGAGCGAGCCGAACGGGTCCGAGCTGCCGTGGGTGAAGACCGTGGGCACCCCGATCGCCGGGAAGTGCTCGGTGCGCAGTCGTTCCGGTTTGCCCGGCGGGTGCAGCGGGTAGGAGAACAGGGTCAATTCGTCGGCGATGCCGGGCTGTTCGGCCACCACCATCGAGGTCAGCCGGCCGCCGTAGGAGTGGCCGCCGGCGATCAGCGGTCCGTCGGTCAGTTCGCGCACCACCGCGACCGCGTCGGACACCCCGGCCTGATCGGTGGCCGCCGAACCGGAGGGCGGCCCTTTCGGCCGGCGCCTGCGGTAGGGCAGGTCGTAGCGGACGGCCAGCCAACCGCGGCGGGCCCACTGCTCGCAGATTTCGATCAGCAGCGGCGACTCTCGGCAGCCGCCGGCCCCGTGAGTAAGCACCACCGCCCCCACCGGGACGCCGTCCGGCCGGTGGGCGACGCCCGCGATGGCCTCGAGCGCTGTGTCGATGCGTGACGTCACGCCTGCAACCGCCAGAGCGCCGAGACCGGTCCATGTCCGCCGCCCAGCGGGTAGGCGGCCCGCAGGCATTCGCTCACCCACTCCTTGCCGAAGGCGACCGCCTCGGGCATCGAGTAGCCGTTGGCCAACGCACAGGCGATCGCCGCCGCCAGGGTGTCGCCGGCACCGTGGTCGTGCCTGGTGCTGATGCGCGGGGCATCGAACTCGTGAAAGTCGTTGCCGTCGTGCAGCAGATCCGGGCTGTTGGGAGCCGACCGCAGGTGACCGCCCTTGATCAGGGTCCACTGCGGGCCGAGGTCGTGCAGTGCCTTGGCGGCATCCCGTTGAGTGGCCGCGTCCACCACGTCGATCCCGACCAGCAGTCGGACCTCGTCGAGGTTGGGGGTCACCAGACTGGCCAGCGGGAACAACTCGGTGCGCAGGGTGTCCAGCGCGGACGGGTGCAGCAGCGGCTCGCCGCGCATCGAGGCGCAGACCGGATCGACCACGAACGGGGTGGTGCCGGCCAAGCCTGGTGTGCGCCAGCAGTCGGCGACGGTCTCGATGATCTCCGCAGAGGCCAGCAGTCCGGTCTTGGCGGCCTGAAGCCCGATGTCGGTGGTGACGGCCTGGATCTGGCCGGCGATGACGGCGGGCGGAATCTCGTGAAAACCTTTGACACCCAGCGAGTTCTGTATGGTCACTGCCGTCACTGCGACCAGGGAGTGGACGCCGAGCAGCGCGAACGTCCGCAGGTCGGCCTGGATCCCGGCACCACCGCCGGAATCCGAACCCGCGATGGTCATCACCCGCACGGGGGTGCTGCCCGGCGGGGTCAACGGCAGGAAATTCACGGGATCCCTCCCTACGCCGGCAGGGCCCGGTCAGGTCCTTCCACGCTAGCAGGGGGATTCCCGCCCTCAAACGAGTAACTTCGGTCAGGTGTTGACCAATCGTCAGATCGTCCTGCGTCGCCGTCCCGAGGGACTGGTGAAACCCGACGACACCGAACTGATGAGCTCCCCGGCCCCCGTCCCTGCCGACGGCGAGGCCCTGCTGCGAACCACCTACGTCGGTCTCGACGCCGCCGTACGAACCTGGCTCAACGATCGGCCCGGCTATCTGCCGCCGGTCGCCATCGGCGAGGTGATTCGCGCGGCCGGTGTCGGCGAGGTGGTCGAATCACGTTGTGACGCTTACCGAATCGGCGATATCGTCACCACTCTGACCGGCTTCCAGGAATACGCGATCATCCGCGACGATATCTTCAGCACTCCCATTCCCGGCGAGAGCGATCAGCGGGCCATCATGAGCGTCTACGGCTCCGGCGGGGCCACCGCCTACTTCGGAATGACGGAGGTCGGCCGCCCACGGCCGGGGGAGACCGTGGTGGTGTCCGCAGCAGCCGGTGCCACCGGGTCGATCGCCGGGCAGGTCGCCAAGATCGCCGGCGCCCGCGTGGTCGGTATTGCGGGCGGTCCGCAGAAGTGCCGTGCCGTGGTGGACGACTTCGGCTTCGATGCCTGCATCGACTACAAGAACCACGACGTTGCGGCGGCTCTCAAAACTCACTGTCCCAAGGGCGTCAACGTCTACTACGACAATGTCGGTGGCGAGATCCTCAACGCGGTACTCGGCCGACTCGCGCCGAAGGCGCGGGTGGTGTTGTGCGGGGTGATCTCGAGTTACCTGACCGGCGAGCATCCGGGGCCGTCGAACTACGTCAATCTGCTGGCCAAGACCGCCTCCATGCAGGGCTTCAACGCGCTGGAGATGTGGGACCGATTCGACGAGGCCTTCGCCGACCTTCGGCGCTGGGGCCAGGAGGGCAGACTAGTGCACCGCGAAACCGTCTTCGATGGACTTGAGTCCTGCGTGGACGCGCTCAATGGCCTGTTCCTCGGTGCCAACATTGGCAAGATGCTGGTGAAGGTGAGCGAGCCGACCAGCGCCGGGCCGACCAGCGCCGAGACGGGGAGTTGATCAGCCGATGCTGATCGGAATCGTCGGTGCGGGAATCGCGGGACTCTCCTGCGCTGAGGGTCTGGCCCGCCAGGGCCACGACGTGGTCCTGTTCGACAAGGGCCGGGGGCCCGGTGGCCGGATGTCGACGCGCCGGATGGAGACGTCGCGGGGCGTTGCGTCCTTCGACCACGGCGCGCAGTACTTCACGGTGCGGGACAGAGACTTTGAGTCGCAGGTCAACACCTGGATCGCCGAGGGGGTTGTCGCGCAGTGGCCGGCCGCCGGTGCCGGCGCCCACGTCGGAGTTCCCGCGATGAACACCCCGGTCCGGCAACTGGCGGATCGTCACGTCGTGCACTGGGCTTCGCTGGTCACCGCCGTGGAGCGGCGCGGTGCGGGCTGGCGCCTGAAGATCGGGAGTGGTGTCGACCATGACGTGGATCTCGTCGTCATCGCCGTCCCGGCCGAACAAGCCGCGGCACTGCTCGCCGCCGTTGTCCCCGAACTGGCCTCCCGAGCCGGTGTCGCGATCAGCGCGCCGTGCTGGACGGTCATGGTGGCGTTCTCCGAACCCGTCGCCGTCAGCGGGGACTGCTTGACCGGATGCGGCGAGCAGGCAGTCGGGTGGGCCGCACGCAACAACGCCAAGCCGGGCCGGACCGGGCCTGAGAGTTGGGTTGTGCAGGCCACCCCCACTTGGTCGCGACACCACATCGACGCCCAGCCGGATCAGGTGGCCGAGGAACTGATTGCGGCGTTATCCAACGCACTGGGCGTCGGACTGCCGCCCCGTCTCGGAGTCGCGGCCCATCTGTGGCGCTTCGCTCGGTGTGCGGAGGGCGGCGGGGACGTCATCGTCGATGAGCAGCGGCGGCTGGGCCTGTGCGGCGACTGGTTGATCGGGCCGCGGGTCGAATCCGCCTGGGTCTCAGGTGCGCGTCTCGCGGAGCGCATCGGGACGGTACTTCAGCCCTAACGCACATCGATCAAGACCGGCGCGTGGTCGCTGGGCGCGCCGATCCGGTCCTTGCCGCTCTTGCGCTCATCGCGGACGATCTCCGCGTGCACCACCCGCTGCGCCAGTGCCGGTGAGGCCAGAATGAAGTCGATCCGCATGCCCTGGCGTTTGGGGAATCGCAGTTGGGTGTAGTCCCAGTAGGTGAACTCACCCGGCGTGAACGAGCGCACCACGTCAGCGTAAGAAGCTTCGATGGCGGCGAAGGCCGCGCGTTCCGGTTCGGTGACATGAGTGCTGTCCGCGAAGACGGCCATATCCCAGACATCTTCGTCGCGAGGTGCGATGTTCCAGTCGCCCATCAGGGCGATCTGGGATTGCGGTTTCTCGGCCAGCCACGACTTCGCTGCTTTATCAAGCGCAGCAAGCCATTCCAGCTTGTAGCGATAGTGCGGATCGGCAACCGTCCGGCCATTTGGGACATACAGACTCCACACCTGCACTCCCGCGCAGGTGGCGCCCAGCGCGCGGGCCTCCGCGGTCGGTCCGTACTTTCCCCCTGTCCAGTCCGGCTGGCCTTCGAAACCCACCCGCACATCCTCGAATCCGACACGCGATGCGATTGCCACCCCGTTCCACTGGTCGTGGCCGCAGTGTGTCACTTCGTAGCCGGCGCCCAGGAAAGTCATGGCCGGAAACTGCTCATCGGAGCATTTGGTCTCCTGCATAGCCAGCACGTCGATCTCGGCGCGCTGCAACCAGTCCACCACCCGGTCTACCCGGGTACGGATGGAATTGACGTTCCAAGTGGCTACTCGAATGCCGGTCATCGCGAATTACCTAGTGGCCGAATGGATCCGGTACATCACCTGGCATCCACGAGAGACCCGGGACCCCCCACCCGTTCGACTTGGCCGCCCGCTTGGCGGCCCTGGCGTGCCGGCCCAGCAGGGTGTCGACGTAGAGGAAGCCATCGAGATGGCCGGTCTCGTGTTGCAGCATGCGGGCGAACAAGCCGGTGCCCTCCAGGGTCACCGGGTGGCCTTCGGCGTCGAGTCCGGTGACGCGGGCCCACTCCGCGCGTCCGCACGGGAACGACTCGCCCGGTACGGACAGGCAGCCCTCGTCGTCGTTCTCGGGGTCGGGCATCGTCTCGGGAATCTCCGAGGTCTCCAGAACCGGGTTGATCACCACCCCGCGCCGGTGTGCCGCCTTGCCCCGGTCCTCGGCGCAGTCATAGACGAACAACCGCAGGCCGACCCCGATCTGGTTGGCGGCCAGACCGACTCCGTTCGCGGCATCCATGGTGTCGTACATGTCGGTGATCAGATCGGCCAGTTCGGGCGGCAGTGCGCCGTCGGGTCCGACCGGCACCGGCGCGGTCGGGGTGTGCAGAACTGGATCACCGAGGATGACGATGGGTCGGACTGCCATGACCGGCAAGCTTAAAGACTGGCCCGACGCGCGGGGCGGGCTGCCTCGTCAATCGGTACCGGCGTGATTGAATGACGCCCGGTAGGACTTGGAACCACAGGTATGTCATTCGTTGAAAGGGTCCACGAATCGCATGGACGGCGCCACGGTAAGGGCCGAGCGGGCGGTCGACGACGCCGAACTACCTGAGGGTCTGAGTCGGCGGGAATACGACATCCTTGCCTTCGAACGCCAGTGGTGGAAGTACGCCGGCGCCAAGGAAGAAGCCATCAAGGAACTCTTCTCGATGTCGGCGACCCGCTACTACCAGGTTCTCAACACCCTCGTCGACCGGCCCGAGGCGTTGGCCGCTGACCCGATGCTGGTCAAGCGGCTGCGCCGGCTGCGGGCCAGCAGGCAGAAGGCCCGAGCCGCACGACGGCTGGGCTTCGAGGTCCCCTGACCGTGCCCACGGGGCCAGGGTTCCCCCAGCCCCGAATTCAGCACGGTTAAGGTACTCACGATGAACGAGCGCGTTCCCGACTCCTCCGGGCTGCCCTTGCGCGCCATGGTCATGGTGCTGCTGTTCTTGGGCGTTATCTTTCTGCTGGTCGGTTTCCAGGCCATGACGTCGGGAAACGACGCCGGTGATGACGCGCCCGCCGTCACCATGAGCACCACGACCAAGCCGCCGGCGCCGAAGGCGGATGTGCGTGTATTCAGCGTTGTCGGCGACGATGCCGCAGCCACCCGGACCTCAGATCGGCTGCGCGAAGCAGGCTGGAACGTCACCGAGTCGGCAAGTATCACCGCCGCTGAGGTGCCCGTCACGACGGTCTACTTCGGCACCGCCGAGGGTGAGCAGGCCGCTGCCGAAGCGGTCGGCAAGGTGCTCGAAGCGCCCGTGCAGGCTCGAATCCCCGACATCGCCGAGCAGCCACCGGGCGTGATTGTGTTGGTGACGGGCTAGGCTCTGCGCCATGGTCAATCCCGGTATCCCGCGCGGCTTCGCTGTCCTGTTCCTCGCTCCGGTGGCGCTGCTGAGCGCTTGTGCGCCCAACGAGCCGATCTCGACCCAGCCCGGAACCACGCCGTCGGTGTGGACTGGTTCGCCCGCCCCGGCGCCGTCCGAGCACCACGGTGCGATGGGTCACGGCGCGCCCGGTCCGGGAGCGCCGGCGGCTCCCGCGAATCCGGCGAACACGCTGACCGCCGAGATCGTCGGTCCCGATGGAGCCCAGATCGCGGCGGCGACCGTCGAGTTCAACGACGGCGACGCGTTCGCCACCGTGACCGTGCAGACCACCACACCGGGCAAATTGACTCCCGGTTACCACGGCCTGCACATCCACGATGTGGGCAAGTGCGAGATCAACTCGGTTGCACCCAACGGCGGTGCACCGGGCGACTTCCTCTCCGCCGGAGGACATTTCCAGGGCGGCGGTCAGGGCGGCCATCCCAACCATGCCGGTGATCTGAGCTCCTTGCAGGTCCGCGGTGACGGAACTGCTCTGCTGGTCACCACGACGAATGCCTTCGATCGGGCCGATTTGGTGGAGGGGGACGGGACGGCGATCATCATCCACGCCAACCCCGACAACTTCGCCAACATCCCCGCTGACCGCTACCAGAAGTCCGACGGCACCCCGCCACCGGACGACACCACCCTGGCCACCGGAGACGGCGGCAAGCGGGTCGGCTGCGGTGTCCTCCGCGCCGGGTGAATCGGGCTGGGGGCCTCGGTTGAGGGCCGGCAGAATCGACTTCGCCGGCTCGTCCCGTCCCACACTGGGCGTTGAGTGGGAGTTCGCGCTCGTCGACGCCGACACCGGCGACCTGAGCAATGAAGCGGCCGCGGTGATCGCCGACGTCGGTGAAAACCCAAGGGTGCACAAGGAATTACTGCGCAACACCATCGAGGTCGTCACCGGAATCTGTGACACCGTCGGGGAGGCGATGGACGATTTGCGTTCCACGCTCACCTCCACCAACGAGGTCGTCCGCGACCGTGGCATGGAACTCTTCTGCGCGGGCACCCATCCCTTCGCCGAGTGGTCGGAGCAGAAACTCACCGACGCCCCCCGCTATGCGGAGTTGATCAAGCGCACCCAGTGGTGGGGCCGCCAGATGCTGATCTGGGGTGTACACGTCCACGTCGGGGTGTCCTCGGCGCACAAGGTGATGCCGATCATCTCTTCGCTGCTCAATCAGTATCCGCACCTGTTGGCGCTGTCGGCTTCGTCGCCGTTCTGGGCCGGCGAGGACACCGGCTACGCCAGCAATCGGGCAATGATGTTCCAGCAACTGCCGACCGCGGGGCTGCCGTTCCAGTTCGAGACCTGGCGCCAGTTCGAGCGGTTTGTGCACGACCAGAAGACCACCGGAATCATCGACCAGATCAACGAAGTCCGTTGGGATATCAGGCCGTCCCCGGGTCTGGGCACCGTTGAGGTACGGGTTTTCGACGGCGTTTCCAACCTGCGGGAACTGTCTGCCCTGGTGGCTCTCACGCACTGCCTGATCGTCGACCTGGACCGGCGACTGGAGGCAGGCGAGCAACTTCCGGTGA
This sequence comes from uncultured Mycobacterium sp., assembly GCA_964483865.1. Taxonomy (GTDB): domain Bacteria; phylum Actinomycetota; class Actinomycetes; order Mycobacteriales; family Mycobacteriaceae; genus Mycobacterium. The sequence continues at coordinate 63,147 of CAZADG010000010.1, forward strand.
TGCCGCCCTGGCATGTTCAGGAGAACAAATGGCGCGCCGCCCGCTACGGCCTGGACGCCATCATCATCCTCGACTCCGATAGCAACGAACGGTTGGTCACCGAGGATCTCGACGACCTGCTGACCAGGCTGGCCCCGGTTGCCGAGTCACTGCACTGTGCCGACGAGCTGGCCGCGGTGGCCGAGATTCCGCGGCGTGGTGCGTCCTACCAACGTCAACGCCGGGTAGCCGAGGAGCACGACGGCGATCTGCGTGCCGTCGTCGATGCCCTGGTCGGGGAACTCGATGTCTAGGGGTGTGATGTCCGGCCGCCGGCGTGCGATCGCACTCGTGACCGTCGTGCTGCTTTCCCCCGGGTGCAGCCGGGCGATCGACGGTGTCCCGATGGCCACGCCCGGACAGGGCGGGATCCCCGCCGGCGCGGCCCTGCTCGACACCACCTGCGGCCAGTACGTCGCGATGGACCCTTCCGATCGCCGCGAGGTGGTTGTCGCGATCGGTGACGCAGGCAACCGTCTGGTCGCGCTCGGTCCCGACGCGTGGGTGGATCTGGCCGCCGCACTGTGCACCTTCGTCGACCCCGGCGACCGGGTGGCCGACGTCCTACAGGGTGCCGTGAGGTAGCGCCGTGTCCGCCGCGCACCCGATGTTTCCGCTGCAGTCGGCTCTGCTGCCGGGTGACGCCCTTCCGCTGCGCATCTTCGAACCGCGATACGTTCGGCTGGTGCAGGACTGCCTGGCTGCCCCTGACCCTGCATTCGGGGTGGTGATGATCAGTCGCGGCTTGGAGGTCGGCGGAGGCGACGTCCGCAGCGACGTCGGTGCCATGGCGCGGATCGTGACCCACGCCGAACTCGGCATGGGGCAGTACGAACTGATCGCCGCCGTGGGTGAGCGGGTCAGGGTGACAGAGTGGCTGCCGGATGACCCCTACCCGAAGGCTGTTGTGGAAGCATGGCCGGATGAGCCCGGCCCACCGGTCGGACCGGAACAGGTCGGCGTGGTGGTCGACCGCATTCTCGCCCTCTACCGGCGGGTCGCGGAGGTGCGTGGGATGGGCTTGCGGGACGACGTGCTGGCTGTCGATCCGGAGGTCGCCGATGACCCCTCCCGGCACCTCTACGCGTTGGCCGCCCGGATCCCGATGGGTCAGGCCGACCGCTACGCAGTCCTTGCCGCACCGACCCTGGCCCAACGGGTCGATGCCCTGACCGATGCCATCGAAACCGTCACGGCGATGGTGGAGTTCCAACTCGCCGACCCCGACGAGAGCTGACCCCCTAGCGTCGGACCGCTTCGGCGAAGCTCTCCGGGGCGGCGTCCACGGCACCGGCCGGCGCCCGCGGGGGATAGGGGCTCCCCGGCCGGCCCGTCAGCGTTCGGCGGCGAACTTGCGCAGCGATTCGACCTGTGCGGGATCCAGCGACGGCCGCACGGTGTCGCGTGCCTTGGCCAGATCCTCGGCGGTGACGTCGGCGGCGTCGATCGACCGGCGCATCGCGGTCAGCGCCGCCTCCCGCAGCAACGCGACACAGTCGGCCGCGCTGTACCCGTCGAGGTCAGCGGCGAGCGCTTCGAGATCGACTCCCTTGCCCAACGGCACTGATGTGGCGGCCGTCTTGAGGATCTCGTGGCGTGCCTCGGCGTCGGGCGGTTCGACGAAAACCAGTCGCTCCAGCCGTCCCGGCCGCAGTAGCGCCGGGTCGATCAACTCCGGACGGTTGGTCGCACCGAGAACCACGACGTCGCGCAGCGGTTCGATACCATCGAGTTCGGTCAGCAGGGCAGCGACAACCCGGTCGCCCACCCCGGAGTCGAAGCTCTGACCGCGTCGCGGCGCCAGCGCGTCGATCTCATCGAGGAACACCAGCGACGGCGCGGAATCCCTTGCGCGGCGGAACAGCTCACGTACCGCCTTCTCCGAGGATCCGACCCACTTGTCCATCAATTCCGCACCTTTGACGGCGTGCACGCTCAGCCTGCCGGAACTGGCGAGTGCGCGGACCACGAAGGTTTTACCGCAGCCCGGGGGGCCGTAGAGCAGCACGCCGCGCGGGGGATCGACTCCGAGGCGGGCGAAGGTGTCGGGATGCTGAAGCGGCCACAGCACCGCCTCGGTCAATGCCTGCTTGGTGGCGACCATGTCGCCGACATCCTCGAGGGTGACTGATCCGACGGACAGCTCCTCGGTGTTGGAACGCGACAACGGGCGGATCACGCTCAGCGCCCCGGCGAGGTCCTCCTGGGTCAGCACCGGGGGCTTGCCGTCCTCACTTGCCCGTGCTGCAGCGCGAAGCGCGGCCTCGCGTACCAGGGCCGCAAGGTCGGCACGCACGAATCCCGGTGTCCGGTCAGCGATCTCGTCGATTTTGAGCTCGGCGGCGGGGACGTCGCGAAGGAGTACTTCCAGCAGGGCCTTGCGGGTCGCCCCGTCCGGCAGGGTCAGGCCCAGTTCCCGGTCGCACAGATCCGGGGCCCGCAATCGACTGTCCAGCGAGTCAGGCTGCTGGGAGGTGACCACCAGCGCCACGCCGGGAGCGTCGACGGCTTTGCGCAGTTCGGCCAGGATCATCGTGGCGACCGGCTCGGGCGGATCGGGCAGCAGCGCATCGACGTCGGTGACCAGTAGCACCCCGCCGCCGTTGATCACGTCAGCCACTGCTTTGGCGACGGCTTGGTGCCGTTCGGTTGCCGCCAGCGCCCCGGTATCCGGTCCGTCCAACCGGACCAGACGGCGGCCGGCGCATACCGCGCGGACCAACCTGGCCTTGCCGACCCCGGCCGGGCCGGTGATCAGCACCCCCAGGTTGGGCTTGGCGCCGAGCGTCTTGAGAAGTTCGGGTTGGTCCAACGCCAACTTCAGCCATTCGGTGAGCCGGCCGGCCTGTACATGCTGGCCCTTGAGGTCGTCGATGCTGATCGCGGGTTCCTCGGGCCACTGGGTGGGCTGACTGACGGCTGCCGTGGAGCCCGTGGCCGCGGTTCCGGCCGTCTCACCACCACCCCAGGTGACCGATGAATTGGGTTGCACCGAAACGGGTCCGGCGGGGTCAGTTCCGGTGACTGTCAGCAATTCCGAGGTCCAGGTGATTCCCACGGAGGTGGCCAATGCGGCACTGGCCCCTGATGTCGATGTGCCGGGTCCTAGGTCGCGCGGAAGCAGCGAGACGGTATCGCCGACGGTCAGCACCTTGCCCAGCAGCGCCTGGCGCAGGTTACTGGAGGACACCGAACGGGTGGCCAGCGCTGAGCCGCTCAACGTCACCGAACGCGCACCGTAGACGGTGACCCCCGCCACCAGGACAGCGGCGTTCTCTCGCAGTCCCGCATTCGACAGCGTCACGTCGTCGAGCAGGGCGGTGCCGGTGGGCGTCCCGGGTGGGGCGATCCCCACCACGGCCGCGGTGGTTCGGGAACCGGTGAGCGACACAGCATCCCACTCGCGGATACCGAGCGCGGCGATGGCCTCCGGGTGCAGTCGCACCACGCCCCGTCGGGAATCCAGTGCAGCGGTGTTGAGTCGCGCGGTAAGGGTGAGGCTGGTGGACCGCCCCTTCGGCTCGGACATCAGCTCGGACCCTTTCAATTCAGACAAGGGGCGGTCAGCCTCCTGGCTTGCGTAAACCCAACCGGGTGGACCGGCGGTGCGGTTGTTTGGCGCTGCGGGTAGCCCGACGGGCGGCGCGGCGCTGCCGCGAGGTGTCGTTCCAGGTTTCCGGGTGCGCGGCCGCCCAGCGCTGGCTTCGCACCGCGAACGGCATGTGCAGCACGTAGGCCGCGATGATCAGCAGGATCAACAGGTAGGGGAAGACAAATGCTCCGGCTGCGACGATCGCCACCCCGGCCAGCAGCGGGGCCACCATGTTCGGAGACACCTTGAAGGTGTGAATCTTGCGCATCGGGATACGGCTGACCACCAGCAGGGAAACGGCGATCATCCAGACGATCACCACCGCTTCGGCGGTCTGCGTCGACCACCACGGCCCCGGCCACTGCATCTTGGCGGCCAGCGGACCGATGGCTCCGATGGCGCCCGCGGGTGCGGGCATGCCGACGAAGTAGTCCTTGGTGTAGAGCGGCTGGTCGGAGTCCAGCAGCGCGTTGAAGCGGGCCAGTCGCAGCACGATGCACACTGCGTACAACAGCACCACGATCCAGCCGACCCGGTTGTGGGACAGCAAGGTTGCCCAGACGATGAACGCGGGCGCCACACCGAAGTTCACCGCGTCGGCGAGCGAGTCGATCTCCTCGCCCATCCTTGAGGTGGCGTTGAGCACCCGGGCCAGGCGGCCGTCGAGTGCGTCGAGAATGGCCGCGGAGGCGAGCAGTGCCATCGCCTCGGTGGGCCGATTCTCCAGCGCGTACTTGATTGAGGTCATGCCCAGGCAGATCGCGAGCACGGTCGCGGCACTCGGCAGGATTCGCCGATTGATCGGGTTGACCCGGGGGTTCGGTTTCACGGCAACCGGGCCAGCACCGTCTCGCCGGCCAGTGCACGCTGGCCGAGTTCGATCACCACCTCCGAACCGGCGGGCAGATAGGTGTCCAACCGCGAGCCGAATCGGATCAGACCGTAGGTGTCGCCGATGCTCACCAAGTCGCCCGGATGCACATCGCAGATGATGCGACGGGCGATCAGTCCGGCGATCTGTACGACCACCACTTCATGTCCTTCCGGCGTGCGGATCACAACGCTGTTGCGCTCATTGTCCTCACTGGCCGCCGCCAATTCGGCGGAATGGAAACTCCCCGGGCGGTGCCGGACGGCCACCACCTCGCCGCTGACCGGCATGCGTTGGACGTGGGCGTCGAAGAGGGACAGGAAAACGCTGATCCGCGGGACCGGGTCCGTTCCGAGTCCGAGTTCGGCCGGCGGCGCCGCGTTCTCGATGAGGCACACGAGGCCGTCGGCGGGGGAGACCACCGATCCCGGTCTGCTGGGCGGCACCCGGGGCGGGTGCCGGAAGAAGCCCGCGTTCGCGGCGGCCGCGGCCAGGCCGGCATTGCGCAGCCAGGGACGCTTGCGGCCCACAGCGGCCGCGGCCAACCCGGCGGCGATGAAGGGGAAGCCGGCCGGGTGGACCGGCGGAATCGAAGTCCGCACCAGCGCGGCCAGCCTCTGCGGGCCGGACAGCTGTTCGGTATCAGGGCGTCTGGCCATCGGCGTGAGTCTAGTGCGACAAGTCCCAGATGGTGACCCGGTTCCCAGCCGAGATCTCGGTGACCTCCGCGTCGATGTCGAGCAGGCAGTTGGCCGAGGCCAGCCAGCGTAAGTGGTGGGAGGCCGGTGGGCCGTAGCTGCTGACCGTCCCTTCACGCGGGTCGTAGACGCCACGCCGGAACTGACGCTTTCCGGCCGGGGACGTCATCGCCTCCGCCAACACCGCGGAGCGACGCGGCCGGTCCGGGTTCGGCAGGCCCATGGCGACCCGCAGGGCCGGGCGCAGGAACACCTCGAAGGACACCAGCGCGCTGACCGGGTTGCCGGGCAGCGTCACGATCGGGCGGCCGTCGGGCAGTACCCCGGCGCCCTGCGGCATACCGGGCTGCATGGCGACCTTGACGAATTCAACGGCTCGGGTGGCGCCGAACGCGTCCTTGACCACCTCGTAGGCCCCCGCGCTGACTCCGCCGGAGGTGATCACCAGATCAGCGTGGCCGGCAAAACGGTCCAGCACGGCACGGAATTCGGCGACATCGTCGCTGCAGGTAGCCACCCCGGCCACCACCGCTCCGGCGTCGCGCACCGCCGCGGCCAGCATCACCGCATTCGACTCGTAGATCTGTCCGGGTCGCAGCGGTGTGCCGGCCGGGATCAGCTCCGATCCGGTCGACAGCACCAGCACCCGCAGGCGGGGAATGACCGTCAACTCCGCCAGGCCCAGGGCGGACACCAGGCCTAAGGCCGCGGGGGTGACGACCTGCCCGGCGTGCAGCACCGTCGTCCCGGCCAGGACGTCCTCGCCGGCTTTCCTGATGTGCTGTCCCGGTTTCGGCGTCGCGGTCACCGTGACCACGTCCATGCCGGCATCGGTCAGTTCCACCGGGACGACCGCCGTTGCGCCGTTCGGCAACGGCGCACCGGTCATGATCCGGTGCGCAGTCCCTGGCCGAAGGGTCAAGGAGTCGGTGCGCCCTGCCGGGATGTCCTCGGCCACCGGCAGTGTCACCGGGCTGTCCGGTCCGGCGCCGGCGAGGTCGCCCACCTGCACCGCGTAGCCGTCCATCGCGGAGTTGTCGAACACCGGCAACGACAGCGGCGCCACCACGTCCTCGGCCAGGACAAGGGCTTGGGCGTCGGCGGGCGCGACGGTCAACGGAGGCCGGGCACGGATCAACCCGGCGACGACCCGCTGATGCTCCGCGACGGTGCGCATCACACCGGGAAGGTGACGCCGGTCAACTCCTCGGAGACCTGCCACAGGCGGTTCTGGATCGCCACGTCCTTGGACTGCTTGGTCGAGTCGACCAGAACCGGATAGCCGCGCAGCTCCCGGAAGCCGTCCGGGCCGTAGTACTGGCCGCCCTTGACCGTGGGGTCGGTGGCCGCTCGCAGTGTGGGCAGCGCACCCATCTCCGCGGTGTTGAGCAGCTTGCCGGAGAGCCAGTCCACGCCCGGCAGCGTGGCCCCGGGGATGTGCCTGACCAGTTCGGTGGCCGCGACACCCGGATGTGCGGCCACCGCAATGGTTTTGGCCCCCTTGGATTTTGAAGCCGCCAGGAGGTGGCGCTGAAGGTCGTAGGCGAACATCAGATTGGCCAGCTTGGACTGACCGTATGCGGCCACCCGGTCATAGCGGCGCTTCTCCCACTGCAGATCGTCGAAGTCGATCTTTGCCCTGATGTTGTGGGCGATGCTGGCGACCACCACCACCCGCGAGCCGTCGACGCCCAGCATATTGGGCAACAGGATGCCGGTCAGGGCGAAGTGCCCGAGGTGGTTGGTGCCGAACTGCAACTCGAACCCGTCGGCGGTCGTCGACTTCGGCGGGTACATCACCCCGGCGTTGTTGATCAGCAGGTCGATTCGCGGGTGGGCGGCGGCCAGTTCGGCGGCCGAGTCCTTGACCGCGTTCAGCGAGCCGAGGTCCAGCTTGTGCACCGTCACGTCCGCGCCGGGCGTCAGGCCGCGGATACGCGCGGCGGCCGACTCGCCCTTGGCGGTGTCGCGTACCGCCATCACCACCCGCGCTCCGCGGGCTGCCAGCACCCGCGCGGTGTCGTACCCCAGTCCGGTGTTGGAACCGGTCACCACGGCCAGTCGGCCGGCTTGGTCGGGAACGTCCTTCTCAGTCCACTTCATGGATAGAACATACGTGGAGCCCTACCGTCGAGGCATGCCAGCTGGTGGCGTCCTGTTCGACATCGACGGCGATGCACCGCAGCACCTTCTGGAAGTTCGGGCCGAACCGCGACGGCGATCGGGAAACCCGCTCCCGCCGGGTTCGAGGCGGCGGCCGCGCGACTCGGGGCGGATCTCGGTGAGATCTCTATGGTCGGCGACGACCTGTGCAACGACGTGCTGGCCGCGCAGGCCGTCGGGATGACCGGCGTTCTGGTGCGCACCGGGAAGTTCCGGCGGGAGACGTTGGACCGCTGGACCGCAGATCAATCCGTCGCGCAGCCCGATCACGTGCTCGACTCGGTCGCCGATCTGCCTGTGCTACTGGGTGTTCAGCGCGCGCACGGCCTCGATGCGGGCCTGTAGTTGTTCGCTGTTGGCTGCGGCCACCGGGGGCCCGCCGCAGATCCGGCGCAGCTCATTGTGGATCCAGCCGTGGGTGCGGCCGGTGCGGTGGTGGGTGGCGGCCACCAGGGCATTGAGTTCCCGGCGCAGATCGCGGAGCTGACCGTGGGTGGTTCGAGGTGTCTGGCCGTCGGCCGTTCGCTTGGTCAGTTGTTCTTCCTGCCTGCGCCGCAACAGATCCCGCATCGACTCGGCGTCGAGTAGACCCGGGATGCCCAGATAGTCGGCCTCCTCGTCGCTGCCCGCCGGCGTCGCCGTTCCGAACGACGAACCGTCGAAGATCACCTGATCCAGTTCGGCCTCGGCGCTGAGGTATTCGATCCTGTTCTCCGCCTCACCCGGCTCGTCACGCTTCTGCGCGGCCAGTTCGGCGTCCAGCGGATCCTCGAGGGTCTCCCGGTGCGGCTTACCCAGGACGTGGTTGCGTTGTGCCTCCATCTCACTGGCCAGCATCAGCAGGTTAGGAACCGACGGAAGGAAGATGCACGCCGTCTCGCCGGGGCGCCGGGAACGCACGAAACGGCCTATCGCCTGGGCGAAGAACAACGGCGTCGAGGCACTCGTGGCGTACACACCGACGGCCAGTCGCGGAACGTCGACACCTTCGGACACCATCCGCACCGCCACCAGCCATCTGGACGAACCTTCGGCGAAGGTGGCGATCCGCTGGGAGGAGCGTTTGTCGTCGGAGAGCACCACGGTCGGGGCCTCGCCGGTGATCTTGTGCAGCAACTCAGCGTAGGCGCGGGCTGCGGTCTGATCGGAGGCGATGACCATGCCGCCTGCATCGGGCACGTGCTCGCGCAGGCCGCGCAGTCGGGTGTCCGCGGCGGCGATGACCGCGGGCATCCACTCCCCGGCAGGGTTGAGTGCGGTCTTCCAGGCGCGCGCCGTCTGCTCGACGGTCAGCGGCTCACCCAGACGGGCGGCATGTTCTTCGCCTGCGCTGTCGCGCCACCGAGCCTCCCCGGAGTAGGCCATGAACAGCACCGGTCGCACGACTCCGTCGGCCAGTGCGTCGGAGTATCCGTAGGTGTGGTCGGCCTTGGACCGGGCGAATCCGTCCTGGCCCATCTCATAGGTGACGAAGGGGATCGCGCTGTCGTCACTGCGGAAGGGCGTCCCGGTGAGCGCGAGTCGACGGGTTGCGTCGTCGAACGCCTCCCGGATGGCGTCGCCCCAACTCTTGGCATCCCCGCCGTGGTGGATCTCGTCGAAGATGACCAACGTCTTGCGGTTCTCGGTGCGCACCCGGTGCCGGGTGGGGTGGCTGGCCACCTGCGCGTAGGTCACCACGACACCGTGGTACTCGTCGGAGGTCTGGGAGTTGGAGTTGGAGAACCGGGGGTCTAGCGCGATGCCCACCCGGGCGGCGGCCTGCGCCCACTGGATTTTCAGGTGCTCGGTCGGCACGACGATGGTGACCGCCTCGACAGAGCCCTCTCCGAGCAACTCCGCGACGATGCGCAGCGCGAAAGTCGTCTTACCTGCACCCGGGGTGGCGACTGCCAGGAAATCTCTGGGCTTGGCGGCCAGATATTTGACCAGCGCCCGTCGTTGCCAGCCCCGCAGAGACCCAGGCGCTTCGACTGCCCGCACCCAGGCCCTCCCTTCGACCGAAGCGACTTTAGTCCAACTCCGGAGGGGTCGACGATTCGTGCCGGTGAGCGTGTCCGGGTGGTTTCGCCACCCGTGAACGGCGGGGGCCGACCTTGCACTCGGCATGGGAGAGTGCTAAAAATGACATTGGCACTCACGACCGGTGAGTGCTAGGTCGGGACGGTGAGACCGAAGCCTCTGACAGCTGAGGTCGTCCGTCGCGGGCACTGCGTCCGGCCAAAAACGTGTCACCCCCTAATCGGAGGATTCACACCGCAATGTCCAAGATTATTGCGTACGACGAAGAGGCCC
>CAZADG010000011.1:0-14249 GCA_964483865.1 uncultured Mycobacterium sp.
GCCTCCCTCGGCAACTACGGCTACGGATGGTCGGACTCCGACGTCGCCGGCGCCAGTGCCAAGCGCGGGCTGTCCGAAGCGGTGGTACGCGACATCTCGGCGAAGAAGAGCGAACCGCAATGGATGCTCGACATCCGGCTCAAGGCGCTGCGCACCTTCGAGAAGAAGCCGATGCCGAACTGGGGCTCGGACCTCGAGGGCATCGACTTCGACAACATCAAGTACTTCGTGCGCTCCACCGAGAAGCAGGCCACCACGTGGGAGGAACTCCCCGAGGAGATCAAGAACACCTACGATCGGCTCGGCATTCCGGAGGCGGAGAAGCAGCGTCTGGTGTCAGGGGTGGCGGCTCAGTACGAGTCGGAGGTGGTCTACCACCAGATCCGGGAAGACCTTGAGGCCCAAGGGGTCATCTTCCTCGACACCGACTCGGGACTGCGGGAGCACCCGGAGATCTTCAAGCAGTACTTCGGCACCGTCATCCCGGCCGGCGACAACAAGTTCTCCGCGCTCAACACCGCGGTGTGGTCGGGCGGCTCGTTCATCTACGTGCCCCCGGGTGTGCACGTCGACATCCCGCTGCAGGCCTACTTCCGGATCAACACCGAGAACATGGGGCAGTTCGAGCGCACGCTCATCATCGCCGACGAGGGCTCCTACATCCACTACGTGGAAGGCTGCACCGCTCCCATCTACAAGAGCGACTCACTGCACTCGGCGGTGGTGGAGATCATCGTCAAACCCCATGCGCGCGTGCGCTACACGACCATCCAGAACTGGTCGAACAACGTCTACAACCTGGTCACCAAGCGGGCCCGGGCCGAAGCCGGCGCCACCATGGAGTGGATCGACGGCAACATCGGGTCCAAGGTCACCATGAAGTACCCGGCGGTGTGGATGACCGGCGAGCATGCCAAGGGCGAGGTGCTCTCGATCGCCTTCGCCGGCGAGGGGCAGCACCAGGACACCGGCGCCAAGATGCTGCACCTGGCACCCAACACATCGAGCAACATCGTCTCTAAGTCGGTGGCCCGTGGCGGTGGCCGTGCGTCCTACCGCGGACTGGTTCAGGTCAACAAGGGTGCGCACGGATCGCGTTCGAGCGTGAAATGCGATGCGCTGTTGGTCGACACCATCAGCCGCAGCGACACCTATCCCTATGTCGACATCCGTGAGGATGACGTCACGATGGGTCATGAGGCCACCGTGTCGAAGGTCAGCGAGGACCAGCTGTTCTACCTGATGAGCCGCGGGATGACCGAAGACGAGGCGATGGCCATGGTGGTCCGCGGGTTCGTCGAACCGATCGCCAAGGAACTGCCGATGGAGTACGCGCTGGAACTCAACCGGCTGATCGAACTGCAGATGGAAGGCGCGGTCGGCTGATGACAGTGCTGGCAATCAATAAGGGTGAGCAGTTCAGTTCGTTCGACGTCGCGGCCTTCGAGGTCCCCGGCGGGCGCGACGAGCTGTGGCGGTTCACCCCGCTCAAGCGGCTGCGCGGCCTGCACGACGGATCTGCGCCGGCCACCGGCAATGCCCTGATCACCGTGTCCGAACAGGACGGGGTGAGGGTGCAGACCGTCCAGCGCGGCGACGACCGGCTCGGCCAGGGTGGTGTACCCGCCGATCGTGTTGCAGCCCAGGCATTCTCGTCGTTCGACAGCGCAACGATCGTCACCGTCGGCCGCAGCGTGCACACCCAGACTCCGGTCGAGATCACTGTTGCGGGCCCCGGTGTCGGCAAGACCGCCTACGGCCACCTGCAGATCCGGGCCGAGGAACTCGCCGAAGCGGTCGTCGTCATCGATCAGCGGGGGAGCGGAACCTACGCCGACAACGTCGAGTTCGTTGTGGCCGACGCAGCCCGGTTGACGGTGGTGTGGATCGCCGACTGGGCCGATGACACCGTGCACGTCAGCGCGCAGCATGCCCGGTTGGGCAAGGACTCGGTGCTTCGGCACGTCGCGGTGACCCTGGGTGGCGAGGTCGTGCGGATGGCCGCCACGGTTCGCTATGACGCCGCCGGCGGCGACGCGGAGATGCTCGGCCTGTACTTCGCCGACACCGGCCAGCATCTGGAATCCCGACTGCTCGTCGACCACAGCGAGCCCAACTGCCGCTCTAACGTCGTCTACAAGGGTGCTCTGCAGGGCGATCCGAAGTCGAAGAAGCCCGACGCGCACACGGTGTGGGTCGGTGACGTGCTGATCCGCGCCGAGGCCACCGGGACCGACACCTTCGAGGTGAACCGCAATCTGGTGCTGACCGACGGTGCCCGCGCGGACTCGGTGCCCAACCTCGAGATCGAGACCGGCGAGATCGTCGGCGCCGGACATGCCAGCGCAACGGGGCGTTTCGATGACGAGCAGATGTTCTACCTGCAGGCCCGAGGCATCCCCGAGGAGCAGGCCCGCCGTCTGGTGGTGCGTGGCTTCTTCGGCGAAATCATCTCCAAGATCGCCGTCCCGGAGATCCGGGACCGACTGACCGACGCCATCGAACGCGAACTGGCCTACACCGAATCGAGAACGGACTCATGAGCACCCAGAACACCTCAACGCTGGAAATCAAGGACCTGCACGTCTCGATCACCACTCCGGACGGCACCGAGAAGGAGATCCTCAAAGGGGTCAATCTGACGGTGAACTCGGGAGAGACCCATGCGGTCATGGGGCCCAACGGATCCGGCAAGTCCACCCTGTCCTACGCCATCGCCGGGCACCCCAAGTACACCGTGACCTCCGGATCGATCACCCTCGACGGCGAGGACGTCCTGGAGATGAGCGTCGACGAACGCGCCCGCGCCGGGCTGTTCCTGGCGATGCAGTACCCGGTCGAGGTTCCCGGTGTCTCGATGTCGAACTTTCTGCGGACCGCGGTGACCGCTGTGCGCGGGGAGGCCCCGAAGCTGCGATTGTGGGTCAAAGAAGTCAAGGCCGCGCTGGCCGATCTGGAGATCGACCCGCAGTTCGCGGAACGTAGTGTCAACGAGGGTTTCTCCGGTGGCGAGAAGAAGCGCCACGAGATCCTGCAGTTGGGTCTGCTCAAGCCCAAGATCGCGATCCTTGACGAGACCGACTCCGGCCTGGATGTCGACGCCCTGCGGGTTGTCAGCGACGGTGTCAACCGGTTCGCCGAGGCCGAGCACGCCGGGGTGCTGCTGATCACGCACTACACCCGGATTCTGCGGTACATCCACCCGCAGTTCGTGCACGTCTTCGTCGACGGCCGCATCGTCGAGTCGGGTGGCCCGGAACTGGCTGATGAGCTTGAGGAGAACGGCTACGTGCGGTTCACCCGCGCCGCGGCACCTTCCTAGGGGCCGCGCGTGACAGCCACAGCAAATCTCGGCCTTGACGTCGAGGCGATCCGTGCCGATTTCCCTATTCTCGGTCGCATCATGCGCGGTGGACACCGGCTGGCCTATCTGGATTCCGGCGCCACCTCGCAGAAGCCACGACAGGTGCTCGACGCCGAACGGGAGTTTCTGACCACCTCCAACGGCGCGGTGCACCGCGGGGCGCACCAGTTGATGGAAGAGGCCACCGACGCCTTCGAGCAGGGCCGCGCCGATATCGCCGGCTTCGTCGGAGCGGCGCCGGATGATCTGGTGTTCACCAAGAACGCCACCGAGGCGCTCAACCTGGTGTCATACGTGCTGGGCGACAACCGATTCGAGAATCGCGTCGGGCCCGGCGACGTGATCGTCACCACGGAACTCGAGCATCACGCCAACCTGATTCCGTGGCAGGAGTTGGCCCGCCGGACCGGAGCCACCCTGCGCTGGTACGGCATCACCGCGGACGGACAGCTCGATCTTGACTCGCTGACCCTCGATGAGCGCGTCAAAGTGGTCGCCTTCACTCACCACTCGAACGTGACCGGCACCGGCGCCCCGGTGGCTGAACTGGTCGGCCGCGCCAAGGCGGTGGGTGCGCTGACGGTGCTGGACGCCTGCCAGTCGGCGCCGCACCAGCCTGTCGACCTGCCGTCTCTCGACGTCGACTTCGCCGCATTCTCCGGGCACAAGATGCTCGGCCCCACCGGGATCGGTGCGCTGTACGGCCGCGCCGGGCTGTTGGACGAGCTGCCGCCGTTCCTCACCGGCGGGTCGATGATCGAGACCGTCTCGATGGAAGCCGCCACCTACGCCCCGGCGCCGCAACGCTTCGAGGCCGGAACCCAGATGATCTCGCAGGTGGTCGGATTGGCAGCGGCCGCGAGGTATCTCGACGGCATCGGCATGGCGGCCGTCCAAGCCCATGAGCACCTGCTGGTCGCGGCGACCCTGGAAGGGCTCGCCGACATCCCCCAGGTGCGCGTCCTCGGTCCGACCGATCCTGCTCTACGCCGGTCTCCGGTGGCGTTCCTCGTCGACGGTGTTCATGCCCACGATGTCGGTCAGGTACTCGACGATGACGGAGTGGCCGTGCGGGTGGGTCACCACTGCGCCGCCCCACTGCACCGCCGCTTCGGCGTGGCCGCAACCGTGCGGGCGTCGTTCGCCGTCTACAACACCCTCGACGAAGTCGACCGGTTGATCGCAGGTGTGCGTCGCGCTATCGACTTTTTCGACAGGGACGCCCCATGAGGCTCGAGCAGATGTACCAGGACGTCATCCTGGACCATTACAGGCACCCGCATCACCGCGGCCTGCGGGAGCCTTTCGGTGCCGAGGTACACCACGTCAACCCCACCTGTGGCGACGAGGTGACGCTGCGGGTCTTGCTGTCCGAGGACGGTGAGCACGTCACCGACGTCTCGTACGACGGGCAGGGCTGTTCAATCAGCCAGGCCGCCACCTCGGTGCTCACTGACCAGGTGATCGGGCAGACCGTGGGCGACGCGCTCAAGACGGTAGAGGCCTTCAACGAGATGATCACCTCCCGCGGCAGCATCGTCGGAGAGGAGGACATCATCGGTGATGGCATCGCCTTCGCCGGGGTGTCGAAGTATCCGGCGCGGGTCAAATGTGCGCTCCTGGGCTGGCTGGCGTTCAAAGCCGCCCTCGCCGAAGCGCGTTTATTCACCCAGCCGCGGGTAGTCGGAACCATGAAGGAGAACAGATGACCGAGACCGCGCCCACAGGCAGGAGTGAAGCGACCGTGGAATCAGTTTCCGCGGAGTTCATGGCCGATCTGGAAGAAGCCATGCGCGACGTGGTCGACCCTGAGTTGGGGATCAACGTCGTCGACCTCGGCCTGGTCTACGGGATCAATGTGGAAAAGGCCTCGGGCAAGGACGGCGAACAGAAAGACGGCACCGTCGCCGTCCTCGACATGACCCTCACCTCGCCGGCCTGTCCACTGACCGACGTCATCGAGGATCAGACGCTGAACGCTCTGGTCGGTACTGGACTGGTCGACGAGGTCAAGATCAATTGGGTGTGGAACCCGCCCTGGGGGCCCGACAAGATCACCGACGACGGCCGCGAGCAATTGCGGGCGCTGGGCTTCACCGTCTGATCCACCCCCATCGGCACTCGCAAACCCGCGGCATCGCGGTAGTGTTTCGGCGTCGGCTCCCAGCCGACCACGGCGAGTAGGTATGGGGCTAGAGGTGCTCACAGGACGGGAGACAACGTCAGGGTCGGCGGCGTCGCAGTCGGACTCCCACGTGCCCAGTAACTTTCGCCCCGACATCGAGGGCTTGCGCGCTGTCGCGGTGACGGCGGTCGTCCTCTTCCACGCCGGAATTCCGGGCATTACCGGCGGCTTCGTCGGCGTGGATGTGTTCTTCATCATCTCCGGATTCCTGATCACCGGAATGCTCTGGCGCGAGGCCGGCAGCTCGGGAACTGTGAGCCTGCGTCGGTTCTGGGGTGCCCGGGCACGTCGACTGCTGCCTGCATCGGCCACCGTCGGCGTGGTCACCATGATCGCCTCGGCGTTGATCCTGTCGCCCCTGCAGGTGAAGAACGTGGCAATCGACGCCATCACCAGCGCGCTGTACGTCAGCAACTACTGGTTCATCGCCTCCGGACTGAACTACTTCGGCAAAGACGAACTGGTCTCTCCGTCGCCGTTCAAGCACTATTGGTCACTCGGCGTCGAGGAGCAGTTCTACCTCGTCTGGCCGGTGCTCATCATCGTTGTGGCCTGGCTCGTCCGGCGGGTGCGGCGCAGAGGTGACGGGCCAGGGTCCACGCCGTCGGCGCGTCCGTACATCGCAG
This sequence comes from uncultured Mycobacterium sp., assembly GCA_964483865.1. Lineage (GTDB taxonomy): Bacteria > Actinomycetota > Actinomycetes > Mycobacteriales > Mycobacteriaceae > Mycobacterium. The sequence goes on from CAZADG010000011.1 coordinate 6,176, forward strand.
TGCTGGCGATTGTTGCGGTGGTGTCGTTCGCGATGTGCCTGGTGTTGACCTATGTCATGCCTCCGGCCGCCTACCTGTCGCTACCGACCCGCGCATGGCAACTGTCCATCGGCGGGCTGGTGGCTTTGACCGTCGAGAACTGGCGACGGCTCCCACCCCTGTTCGCGGCGGCGCTGGGCTGGCTGGGTCTGGGAATGATCGTGCTGGCCTGCGTCTGGATCGACGGTGGGACCGATTACCCGGGTACCGCGGCCCTGCTGCCGACTTTCGGCTCGGCGCTGCTCATCGGCTCGGGGTGCGCCGCCGCCGAACGGGGATGCGGCCGCCTCCTTGGTACGGCGCCCATGCGGGCGATCGGGCGTATTTCCTACTCCTGGTACCTGTGGCACTGGCCGGTGCTGGTTTTGGTGCCCGCAGCGCTGGGGCACCCGTCGAGTCTGCCGTTGCGGGTGGCCTCGATGGCATTCTCCGCCGGTCTGGCGGTGTTGACCCTGCGCTACATCGAAAACCCGCTGCGCTTCGCCGACCGCATCCGCCGGTCGCCGCGCAACAGCCTTGCTCTGGGCGGAGTCGCGACCGCGGCGGCGATCGTCGTCGGCGTTGTGGCGTGGGTGGCCACCCCGACTCCGATCGGGCCCGGCCCGGCAGCGCCGCAGTTGGTGATCACCGCCAAGCCCACGCCACCGGGACAGCCGATGGCGGTGTACGACGCTGCGGTGCAGAACGCGTTCGCCCAAGCGAACGCCGCGGTCACCGCCGCCTTGGAGATGACGTCGGTCCCGTCGAATCTAACCCCACCTCTCGATGGCACCCCAGGCGAGGTCAAAGCGATCGTCGCCGACGGCTGTCTGCGCTCACTGCCGTTCGACGGCAGTCAGCCCGAATGCATCACCGGCAACCGATCGTCGTCGACAACGGTGGCCATCATCGGCGATTCCCACGCCGCGATGTGGAACCCGGCAGTGCAGAGCGCGGTCGATACGCGGAATTGGCGGAAGCTGTTGATGGCTAAAGCGTCCTGCCCGATCGTCGACCTCCCGTTGACCGAACACCTCAACGGGATGACCGAGGAATTGCAGCGCTGCGCCCAGTGGCGCTCCGGAATCATGTCCCGTCTACGCGCCGAACCGCCCCAGTTGGTCATTGTCGCCTCGGTGCGCGGCTACAGCCCCGAGGGCATCGGAGTCTGGGACAAACCGGGATTCGACCCGTTCAACCAAGGCTGGATCGACGGCCTCGGGAAACTGGTCAAAGAACTACGGAACAACGGCTCACAGGTGCTGGTCCTCGGGCCGGAGCCCAAACTGCCATCGGTGACAACCAACTGCCTTGCTGCGCATCTGGAAGATCCCACGGCCTGCGCTGCCACCTGGCCGGCCGCCAACAACGGCGGCGTCGAAGCCGAATCGGCAGTCGTCGCTGCCAACGGCGGCCAATACGCCAACACCGTCGACCTGTTCTGCTCGGGCGAGCGGTGCCCGGCCGTCGTCTCCAACACCATGGTGTTCTATGACGCCAGCCACATATCGCGTGCCTACTCCCTGGCGCTGGGACCGGTCATTGGGGCCTTGATCGACCGGGCCCTGGCCGGATAGGACGGAACGCCTTCGGGCGCTGCGTGTCACCGTCTAACGTCGGCGGCATGCCGAGTGAAGAGCCGATCGAACGACTGGGAAGCATCGGACCGAACTGGTTCGCCTCGGTGATGGGCACCGGGATCGTGGCGAATGCGGGTGCCACGCTGCCATTGAATGTTCCTGGGCTGCATACGTTTACGCGGGTGGTGTGGGTGGCTGCCGCGCTCTTGTTGACCGCGCTGGTCCTCATCGTCGGTGGGCACTGGCTGCGCCATCCGAAGGTGGCCCGTAATCACGCCCGCAACCCCCAGATGGCGCATTTCTACGGCGCCGCACCCATGGCCATGATGACCGTCGGTATGGGCGCGCTGCTGGTCGGCCACGATCTGATCGGTGAGCAGGCCGCCGTCGGCGTGAGTTGGGCGCTGTGGGTCACCGGCACGATCGGTGGGCTCTTCACTGCGGTGAGCATCCCTTTCCTGATGTTCACCCAGCACGACGTCGGGCCCGATGCCGCCTTCGGGGGTTGGCTGATGCCGATCGTCCCGCCCATGGTGTCCGCGGCGGCGGGGGCCCTGCTGATCCCGCACACTCCGGCCGGAGTATGGCGGCAGACCATGCTCTACGGATGCTGGGCGATGTTCGGTCTGTCCCTGCTGGCCGCTCTGATCATCATTGCGATGATCTGGAGTCGGCTGGCGCTCTACGGCACCTCGGGCACAGCCCGGGTGCCGACATTGTGGATCGTCCTGGGTCCACTGGGGCAGTCGATAACGGCCGCCGGGTTGCTGGGCCGCAACGCCGCGTTGGCCGTCGATCCGCCGGTAGCCGAGGCGATGAACACGTTTTCGATCCTCTACGGCGTCCCGGTGTGGGGCTTCGCCGTGTTGTGGATCGCGTTGGCCACCTCGCTGACCGTTCGGACCCTCCGGCGCGGCATGCCGTTCGCGCTTACCTGGTGGAGCCTCACGTTCCCGGTGGGCACCTTCGTCACCGGCACCACCCAGCTGGCTGCCCACACCGGCCTGCCGGCCTTCCGGATCGCCGCGGTCATCGCCTACGGCGGCCTGCTCAGCACCTGGCTGCTCGTGGCGATTCGAACCACGCGCGGCACTGTGCACGGCACGCTTCTGACCCCGCCGAACAACCCCGCGCCGATCCGCCCGCGCAAGGATCCGGTCGGTTAGGGAACAGATCGGCACCGACCGGCGTTAGCGAGTTCATGGCTACCCGTGATCTGACCGCGCAAGATTTCAACGAGACCATCGCCGACAACGACATCGTGCTGGTCGACTTCTGGGCGTCGTGGTGCGGTCCGTGCCGCGCGTTCGCGCCGACCTTCACGAAGTCTTCGGAGGCCAACCCCGACATCGTGTTCGGCAAGGTTGACACCGAAGCGCAGGAGGAACTGGCCGCGGCGGCCGAGATCCGCGCGATTCCGACGCTGATGGCGTTCAAGAAGGGCAAGTTGGTGTTCAACCAGGCCGGCGCGCTGCCACCGGCCGCTCTGGAGGACCTCATCAAGCAGGTTCGGGAGTTCGACGTCGACGCCGCAGTCGCACAGTCAACCGACGTCTGAGTGGGGAGCACGCGATAGCGTGCAACGATGAGCGACTCCGGTTTCGTACTCGTCGATCGTCCCCGACCCCAGGTCGCGCTCGTCACTCTGAACCGCCCCGAGCGGATGAACTCCATGGCGTTCGACGTGATGATTCCGCTCAAGGCGGCCCTGGATGAGCTGACCTACGACAATGACATCCGCGTCGTCGTTCTGACCGGCGCCGGCCGGGGATTCTCCTCCGGCGCCGATCACAAGTCGGCGGGCTCGGTTCCTCACGTGCAGGGCTTGACCCGTCCAACGTACGCCCTGCGGTCGATGGAACTGCTCGACGAGGTGATCCTGGCCATGCGCCGGCTGCACCAGCCGATCATTGCGGCGGTCAACGGCGCCGCAATCGGAGGTGGCCTCTGCCTGGCGTTGGCCGCCGACATCCGGGTGGCCTCCGCCGACGCCTACTTCCGGGCCGCCGGGATCAACAATGGGCTGACCGCCTCCGAACTGGGACTGTCCTACCTGCTGCCGCGAGCGATCGGCAGCTCACGGGCCTTCGAGATCATGCTCACCGGCCGCGACGTCAGCGCCGCGGAGGCCGAGCGGATCGGTCTGGTGTCCCGCCAGGTGGCCGCCGCAGAACTGCTGCCCACCTGCATGGAGATGGCCGCCCGTATCGCGGCCTTCTCCCGGCCGGGCACCGAACTGACCAAGCGGACTCTCTGGACCGGGCTGGACGCCAGTACCCTGGAAGGGCATATGCAGGCCGAGGGCCTCGGGCAGCTCTACGTGCGCCTGCTCACCGCGAACTTCGAAGAGGCGGTCGCTGCGCGGGCCGAGCAGCGCGCCCCGGTCTTCACCGACGAGAAATGATGCCACCCGAAGGAGAGCAGCGCCGTTGATAACCGCAACGGACCTCGAGGTCCGCGCCGGCGCTCGCACTTTGCTGCTCGCCGAAGGCCCCGCCCTGCGCGTGCAGCCAGGTGACCGCATCGGTCTGGTCGGACGAAACGGTGCCGGCAAGACCACCACCATGCGGATCCTGGCAGGGGAGGGAGACCCCTACGCGGGCACCCTGACCCGCACGGGCGAGATCGGCTATCTTCCGCAGGACCCACGCGAGGGCGACCTCGACGTGCTGGCCCGAGACCGGGTGCTGTCCGCCCGCGGCCTGGACACTCTGTTGGCCGACCTGGAAAAGCAGCAGGTCCTGATGGCAGAGGTCGTCGACGAATCCGAACGCGACAAGGCGGTACGCCGCTACGGCCAACTGGAGGAGCGGTTCGCCGCCCTAGGCGGTTACGCCGCGGAGAGTGAGGCCGGGCGGATCTGTGCGAGTCTGGGACTGCCCGATCGGGTGCTGACCCAGTCGCTGCGTACTCTGTCCGGCGGGCAGCGCCGACGTGTCGAGTTGGCACGAATTCTGTTCGCCGCCAGCGAGTCCGGCGCCGGATCGTCCACCACGTTGTTGCTCGACGAACCCACCAACCATCTCGACGCTGACTCCATCACCTGGCTGCGGGACTTTCTGAAGAATTACAGCGGCGGCCTGGTCATCATCAGTCACGATGTCGGCCTGCTGGCCGAGGTGGTCAACCGGGTCTGGTTCCTCGACGCGGTACGCGGGGAAGCCGACGTCTACAACATGGGCTGGCAGAAGTATCTCGACGCCCGAGCCACCGACGAGCAACGCCGCCGCCGGGAACGCGCGAACGCCGAGAAGAAGGCATCCGCGCTGCGTGCCCAGGCCGCCAAACTCGGGGCGAAGGCCACCAAGGCCGTTGCCGCGCAGAACATGTTGCGCCGGGCCGAGCGGATGATCGCCGAGCTCGACGCCGAACGGGTGGCCGACAAGGTCGCCAAGATCCGCTTCCCCACGCCCGCCCCGTGCGGAAAAACCCCGCTGATGGCCAAGGGGCTGACCAAGATGTACGGGTCGCTGGAGGTGTTCACCGGGGTCGACCTTGCGATCGACCGGGGTTCGCGAGTTGTGGTGCTGGGCCTTAATGGGGCGGGCAAGACCACACTGCTGCGAGTGCTCGCCGGCGCCGAGATCGCCGACGCGGGGACGATCGACCCCGGACACGGGTGCAAGATCGGCTATTTCGCACAGGAACACGACACCCTCGACAACAGCGCGACGGTATGGGAGAACATCCGTCACGCCGCTCCGGACACCGGTGAACAAGACCTGCGAGGACTGTTGGGTGCGTTCATGTTCAGCGGTCCCCAACTCGACCAACCGGCGGGCACTCTGTCCGGCGGCGAGAAGACACGACTCGCGCTGGCCGGGTTGGTAGCCTCGACCGCCAACGTGCTGCTGCTCGACGAGCCCACCAACAACCTCGATCCGGCCTCACGCGAGCAGGTGCTCGACGCGCTGCGCAGCTACGTCGGGGCGGTGGTGCTGGTCACCCACGACCCGGGTGCGGCCGAGGCGCTGGAGCCGCAACGCGTGGTGCTGTTGCCCGACGGCACCGAGGACCACTGGTCGGAAGACTACGCGGAACTCATTGAGCTCGCCTGAGAGGCATGATGACGCGATGATCACCGCGACCGGCCGGTGGACGGCTCGCTCCCGCATCATGGTCCGGGTTCTGTTGCTCATTCTGGCAGCCTTGGTCATCGTCACGGTCGTAACCTGGTGGCTCCTAGTCAAGGCGGTCGACCAGCGCATGGACGCCGCGCTGGAATCCGAGATCGCCGAGTTCGAAGAACTCACCCTGGCCGGCGTGAACCGCACCACCGGCGAACCTTTCCCCAGCGTCGAGGAGATGATCAACGACGCGATCGTCTACCGGGCGGCCCGTCCCAACGAGTACTTCCTCGGCTACGTCGACGGCAAGTACTTCGACCAATGCGAATGCACCGCCGCCGAGCGGGCGACCGGCCACGACGACGGCATCGTCGCACTGGCCGACGATCAGGCGTTCACTGCGTTGGTCGGCGCCGTCACAGAACCGACCGCTGGACAGTTCCGCCAGTCCACGCTGGGGGAGATCCGCTACCGTGCGGTACCGGTTCGGCTCGCCGGTGACCCGTCGACCGGGGTGATCGTCGCGGCCTTTCGGGCCGATGCCGAACGGGCCGAGGCCAACGGGGTCGCCCGGCTGATGCTCGGTGTCGGGGCAGGCACCCTCTTGCTGGCTACCGCCGGGGCCTGGCTTGCCGCCGGGCGAATCCTTCGACCACTGCACGACGTGGCCGAGACGGCCCGCCGAATCACCGATTCCGATCTGTCCCAGCGGATCCCGTCGGACAGCGACCGCCGCGGCGACGATCTGCAGGACCTGATCCGGACGATCAACAGCATGCTCGACCGGGTGGAGTCCGGGGTCGCAGCTCAACGCCGATTCATCGACGACGCCGGCCACGAACTGCGCACCCCGATCACCATCGTCCGCGGACATCTGGAACTGCTCGACCCGCAGGACCCGACCGATATCCGCGACACCCTGGCACTGGTCGACGACGAACTGGATCGGATGAACCGACTGGTCTCGGATCTGCTGCTGCTGGCCCGTTCCGAGCAGCCGACGTTCGTCCAACCCCGGCCCGTCGACGTCGACGTACTGACCCAGGACATCCTCGACAAGGTGGTCCACCTCGGCGACCGGGAATTCACCCTGGACGCCGTGGCGCAGGTCACCTGGGACCTCGATCCGCAGCGCATCACCCAGGCGATGGTGGCGTTGTGCGACAACGCCTGTCACTACACCGAAGCGGGTGACCGGATCAGCATCGGCTCCCGGGTGGGCGACGGCTGGCTGCGGCTGTGGGTCGCCGACACCGGGCCGGGTATCAGCCAGGAGGATCGGGCCCTCATCTTCGAGCGATTCTCGCGAGGCAGCGCCGGGAGTCACCGGTCGGAGGGCGCCGGGCTCGGCCTCAGTATCGTCTCTGCGATCGCCGCCGCGCACGGCGGCCGGGTGGAACTGGACAGCACTCCCGGCCATGGCGCCACGTTCACGATCGTGATCCCTACGAACCCGGAAGGTGAACGATGGCCCGAATCCTGATCGCCGAAGACGAGGCGCGGATCTCAGCATTCGTCAAGAAAGGTCTGACCGCCAACGGGTACACCGTCACCGTGGTCCCAGACGGTGTGACGGCCTACGACTACGCCTCCACCGGGGAGTTCGATCTGATGGTCCTCGACGTGGGCCTGCCCGGGATGGACGGTTTCGAGGTGCTGCGGAAGCTTCGCGCCGCGCACAACCCGATCGCGGTCATCATCCTGACGGCGCGGGACAGCGTGCAGGACACGGTGTCCGGGCTGGAGGGCGGAGCCGACGACTACATGGCCAAGCCATTCCGCTTCGAGGAGTTGCTGGCCCGGGTGCGTCGGCGATTGGCGACCGAGCGTGCCCCGGAATCCACCGTCTTGGCCTGTGGTGGGCTCCGGTTGGATCTGCGAACCCGGCAGGCCGAAGTCGACGGCCGCACGATCGACCTGTCCGCGCGCGAGTTCGCGCTCGCCGAGACTTTTCTGCGCCATCCGGGTCAGGTGCTCTCCCGCGAACAGTTGCTCAGCCATGTCTGGGGCTACGACTTCGACCCCGGGTCCAATGTGGTCGACGTCTACGTTCGTTATCTGAGGCGGAAGCTGGGTTCTGACCGGTTCACCACGCTGCGCGGCATGGGTTACCGGCTCGAAGAAAAGCAATAGGGGCAGTAGCGACAACAAGCAGCGCGCCCCCGGGGTTTTCCCGGGGGCCGCGGCGCGCATTGGTTGTGCAGTGTTCAGTTTACTTTGAGGGTTACCCGCGTCCCCCGTGTGATCCCTGTGATCCGCGTGCTCCGCTGTGGCGTTTCGCCTTGTTGTCGTCTCTGTGGGCGGCGCCTCGGTCGGCGTGCTGATTATCGGCGTGCTGCCTTTCTTCATGCGCCGGTGCGATGGGGGTGAAGCGGGGTGCGTCGGCGGGTGCGATGGGGGTGAAGCGGG
>CAZADG010000011.1:14349-71287 GCA_964483865.1 uncultured Mycobacterium sp.
CGATGGGGGTGAAGCGGGGTGCGTCGGCGGGTGCGATGGGGGTGAACTCGGTGCGAGCCGGCCCGGCGTCCACATCCCCACCTCGATCATCGGCGACCGCCTCCAGAGTCATGCCCAAGGAAATACTGACAGCGGCAGCACCCGCCGCGGCCCACAGACCCAATCGCCGGAACATCGTTGAACCGCTGGCCGTGCTCGAATCGTTGCGGTCCTGCTGCTGCGTGGTGGTCCTCATCAGTGGTACTCCATTTCTGGTTTGCGGTCCGCGTCCTTCGCGGTAACTCCAAGATTCGTTGGCGTGCGTGAAAGCCTGAGGAGACGATGATGAGCGGTTTCTCATTTTCACTGCGGGGCTCGTGGCGTCCAGCCCTCGGCGGTCAGTGTCACGGTGAGGTCGCCGGGTTTCCCCGCCTGGCCGACATGAGTTGACCGGAAACGACGATCCCGGCCCTCAACGAGGAGCCGGGATCGAGTGAGGTCCGTGGGAGACTAGTCGGCAACGAGCCAGACCATGTCCGGGCTGATGGAGGGTCCGTACAGACGATGCTCGGCGATGGTGGCCGGAGAGGTGTGCAGGGCGGTGCTGCCGTTGGTTTCACAGCGCTTGGCCTTGGCGCCGCCGGTGGTGCAGTCCGAGGTGGTGCCGCTCAGTCCGGTCGGCGGCGTCGGCGGAGCGGCCTGTGCGGTGGCGACGCCGAAGTAGCTCATTCCGGCGATGGCGGCGGCGACGGCGATCTTGTTCCAGTTGACGCTCATTGTGTTCTCCTTCTCGGTGCTCCGCGTCTTTCGCGGTAACACCAGATTCGTCGCCGGATGTGAGGTCCGAAGGAGACGAGGATGAGCGGTTTCTCATCTTCGGCTGGTCCGCCAGTCCGGCGAAGCCGTGCAACCCGATTGCCGCCACAGTCACGGCCAGTGCTATCAGTCCCACCGTGACTGCAGCTCCGGCCCAGGCCATGGTGATGGCAACCGCCGACGCCGAGCCGAACGTCGCGACGTGTTTCATCGCCTGGGCCAGCCCGGTCACCGCGCCGCGGGCGTCCTCGGGTGCATCGGCCTGCACAAGGGATCCGGTCACCGCGAAAATTGCGGTGATAGCTCCCTCGGCGAGGGCCACCGTCAGGAACGCGGCCGCCAGCCATACCGGAGCCGGGCTCAGCAGCCCCGCTGCCAGTGCAGCGGTCTGAACCCCAAGTGTCGCCACCAGCAGACAGATCGCGCGTCGGAGTAACTGTGCCGGGCAGACCCGATTCCACGCCAAGGTCACCCAACTCGTGCCGGCCAGCGCGCCCACCCCGGCTCCCAGTGCGATCAGCCAGAGGTAGTCGACGGCAGACACCGCCACCGTGATGGCGGGCGCCAGTACCCCGACGGGCAGCGCCAGCGCCAGCACCACGTCGGCCCGCGTCGCCTGCAGAAGTCGCGGCACGCTCTGAATAGCCGACCACGCATCGCCTACCGAGCGGGCTGGCCCGAAGGTCGAAATTGGTTCGCGCAGTTGGGCTCCCAGGTCCAGCGCCAAAGCACCCAGCAGCGGGAGGAAGCCCGCGGCGCAGGTGAGCAGCACCACTCCGGTCTGTTCAAGGGCTACTGCGGCTCCGCCGACGAGGGCGCCGAAAAGTGCTCCGGCCCGGGCGATCCAATCGTCGAGAACGGCGGCATCGCGTGCCGCGTCACCTGGAACCAGGCATGCTTGGAAATGCTGCCAGGACGGCCGCAGCAACGCCATTGCCAGCCCGTCACCGGCCGCCAACGCGATCACCGAAGCGGTACTCAGCGTGCCGCTCAGCGCGAGCAGACCGCCGAACAGCATCGGCAGTGCTCTGGCTGCCAGAGCCAGCGCAAAGGTGCGCCGGGCAGGCGTCCGGTCGACGAGTAACCCGGCGGGGATCGCCGCGCAGGCGAACGCCAGCGACATCGCCGCAAACGCCCCGCCGACTCCCAGGACGCCACCACCGGCGGCGTCCACGCTGCCAACTCGCACAACGAGATTGGCAGCGGCCGCGATCTCCACCGGTAACGCCGTGCACAGCAGCAGGGTCAAACCGCGGTGCGCGGAAATCGCGCGCCACGCGCCGACTTCGGGCATCGTCATGCCCCTATCTGCTTCACTGCCTCGACTACCCGCCCGAGTCCGTGTTCCAGTGGTGCGACGACCGGCCGGCCCAAGCGGATCTCCAGTCGGGCGCACTCGGCGTCGATCGAGGCCGGGTCCATGCCGTGGGTGTTGATGGTGACGGCGCACACCGGCCGGTCGAAACGCTCGAGCAGGGACACCTCGTCGGTGACGTCGGGGATCCGGTGACGGCGGTCCTCGAGGCCGTCGAAGAACACCCGTGCCGGGCTGTGCTGCAGCACTATCGCGTGCGCGTCACCGGCCACCATGATTCCGCGCGATCCGGCGCCGATACCGGCCGGGTTGCGCAGAGCCGACTGGCCCTCCAGAACCATGACGTCTGGATCCGCCTCTTCGGCGCAGGCCAGCATGGCGCCTTCGAGTTCACCGGCGATGAAGTCGCAGGGCAGCGAGTCGAGCACGATGCCGTAGCGGCTGCCCTGCATCCAGCCGGTCTGGCCGGTGTGAATCATCTCCGCAGAGGTTCCGGTCGCGCGGAGCGCGGCGACCAGCAGACGTGAGGTCGTGCGTTTGCCCACCATGCAGTCGGTGCCCAGCACGGCCACGCGGGTGGCTCGCAGGTCGGCAACCTCACCTGTCCAGTACCGCAGCGGCCGATCGGCCGGTGGCTTGCGAACGTCGGTCAACGTCGCACCGAGCCGCTCGGCCAACGGGGCGATCACCGGGTCGTTGCACAGGAAGTCATGCAAGCCGCTGACGACGTCGAAACCATGGAGGAGTGCCTGCACGAGTTCGGCGCGCAGTTCGGGAGTCAGGCGACCGCCGTGCGGGGCCACCCCGAGGATGGCGGCCGGCCGGGACGCTCCGGTCAGTACCCGGGCACCCGCCAGATCGGGGACGACGCGGATACCTTTGGGCCGGCCGTCGAGCAGCAGGCCCGCGTCGGTGCCGGAACAGGTGGAGTCCACCACGGCACGGACATCGAAGCGGCTACTTCCGCGAACAAGGCCGTGCGCGACCTTGGCGCGGGGAGTCCTGAAGGCGTTTTGGGCCAGGATGACCGCTGGCTGCGGTGTGGCGCTCGGAGCGGGCTCATCGCCGGCCGGGAGCTTGCCGATGGCCTTGGCCAGCGACGGCATCTGTGTGAAGAGCGTGCTCATGGCGGGGACTTCCTCGTTTTTGGGGGTGGCAGGTCGGAGGCGGGCGCGGGAGTCCAGAGGTGACTAGTCGGCGACCAGCCAAATCATGTTGGGGCTGACCTGCGGGCCGTACTGACGCTGCTCGGCGACGGTGGCGGGCGAGGTGTGCAGGGCGGTGCTGCCGTTGGTCTCGGTACGCGCAGCGGTGGCTCCGCCAGTGGTGCAGTCCGTCGTTGTCTCGGCTTGGGCAACGGGGACACCGAAGTAGCTCATTCCGGCGACTGCGGCAGCGACGGCGATTCTGTTCCAGTTGATGCTCATCGGGTTCTCCTGGTGTCGTGGTCCGCGTCCTTCGCGGTAACACCAGATTCGTGGGCCGAAATGAAGGCCCAAGGAGACGCAGATGAGCGGTTTCTCATCTTCGACGACGCGCGTCGCGGGTTAGGCGGACCTCATCGAATCGGTCTGCGCCCGACTACCCGACGCGACGTGATGTCGGGCGGGGACACCGTGTCAGTCGCGGTGTGTACCCCCCGAGAGGTACCCGATTCGGCGCGTCCATCCGCGCTCAGAGGCGGTGGACGCGCCGAATTCGTGCTAAGCCGAGGTGCCCGCCCGCAGCATGTTTCGCAGCACGTACTGCAGGATGCCGCCGTTGCGGTAGTAGTCGGCCTCACCGGGGGTGTCGATGCGGACGACCGCATCGAACTCCACCGTGGAACCGTCCACCTTGGTCGCCGTCACGTGCACCGTCTTCGGCGTCTTGCCGGAATTGAGCTCTTCGATGCCGGTGATGTCGAAGGTCTCGGTGCCGTCCAGCTTCAGCGACTTCGCGGACTCACCGGCGGGGAACTGCAGCGGTATGACGCCCATCCCGATCAGGTTCGAGCGGTGGATGCGCTCGAAGGACTCGGTGATCACCGCCCGCACACCCAGCAGGCTGGTGCCCTTGGCCGCCCAGTCGCGCGAGGAGCCCGAACCGTATTCCTTGCCGCCGAGCACCACCAGCGGGGTGCCGGCCGCCGCATAGTTCTGCGCTGCGTCGTAGATGAACGCCTGCGGGCCACCAGGCTGGGTGAAGTCGCGGGTGTATCCGCCCGACGGCACCTCACCCAAACCGGCGAGCACCTGATTGGACAGCCGGATGTTGGCGAAGGTGCCGCGGATCATCACCTCGTGGTTGCCGCGACGCGACCCCAGCGAGTTGTAGTCCGCCGGCTGAACACCGTTGGCGTCGAGGTACAGCGCCGCGGGGGTGCCCTTCTTGATGGCGCCGGCCGGGGAGATGTGGTCGGTGGTCACCGAATCACCCAGCAGTGCAAGGACTCTCGCGCCTTTGATGTCCTTCACGGGCTCAGGCTCGGCCGGCATGCCGTCGAAGTACGGCGCCTTGCGCACGTAGGTGGACTTGGGGTCCCAGGCGAAGGTGTTACCCGACGGGGTGGGCAAGTTCCGCCAGTGCTCGTCGCCCTTGAACACGTCGGCGTAGCTGTCGGTGAACATCTCCCGATTGATCGAGGACGCGATGGTCTCCTCGATCTCCTTCTGGGTCGGCCAGATGTCCTTGAGGAAGACGTCGTTGCCGTTGCCGTCCTTGCCCAGGGGATCGGACTCGAAGTCGAAGTCCATGGTGCCGGCGATGCCGTAGGCGATCACCAGCGGAGGCGAGGCCAGGTAGTTCATCTTGACGTCGGGGGAGATGCGGCCCTCGAAGTTGCGGTTGCCGGACAGCACCGCCACCACCGAGAGATCGTTGTCGTTGATCGCCGCGGAGATCTCGTCGGGCAGCGGGCCGGTGTTGCCGATGCAGGTGGTGCAGCCGTAGCCGCCCAGGTAGTACCCGAGCTTCTCCAGGTACGGCCATAGGCCGGCCTTCTCGTAGTAATCGGTGACGACCTGCGAACCGGGAGCCATGTTGGTCTTGACCCACGGTTTGGTGGTCAGGCCCTTCTCGACGGCCTTCTTGGCCAGCAGCGCCGCGCCCAGCATCACCGATGGGTTGGAGGTGTTGGTGCACGACGTGATGCCGGCAACCACGACGGCGCCGTGATCCAGGATGAACTCGCCGCGTTCGGCCGAGCGCACCTCGACCGGCTTGCTCGGCCGGCCGTGCGCTCCGTTGGCGGCCGACGGTCGCATGTCGTGAGCGCCGTCGTCGGCGAAGGACAGCGCCGCCGGATCGCTGGCCGGGAAGGACTCCTCGACGGCTTCGTCGAGCTTGGTCTCCGGAGTCGGGTGGTTCTCCTGCACGTAGTTGTGAATGTCCTTGCGGAACGCCGTCTTCGCTTCCGACAGCTCGATGCGGTCCTGCGGGCGCTTCGGGCCGGCGATCGACGGGACCACGGTGGAGAGGTCCAGCTCCATGTACTCGGAGAACACCGGCTCGTGATCCGGGTTGTGCCACATTCCCTGCGCCTTGGCATAGGCCTCCACCAGGGCGACCTGCTCCTCGCTCCGCCCGGTGAGGCGCAGGTAGTCGATGGTGACCTCGTCGATCGGGAACATCGCTGCGGTGGAACCGAATTCGGGGCTCATGTTGCCCAGCGTGGCGCGGTTGGCTAGCGGCACCTCGGCCACGCCCTTGCCGTAGAACTCGACGAACTTGCCGACCACGCCGTGCTTGCGCAGCATGTCGGTGACGGTCAGAACGACGTCGGTGGCGGTCACGCCGGGCTTGATCTCGCCGGTGAGCTTGAATCCGACGACGCGGGGGATGAGCATCGAGACGGGCTGGCCGAGCATGGCGGCCTCGGCTTCGATACCGCCCACGCCCCAGCCCAGCACGCCCAGGCCGTTGACCATGGTGGTGTGGCTGTCGGTGCCCACGCAGGTGTCCGGGTAGGCGACACCGTTGCGCTCCATCACGACCCGCGCGAGATATTCGATGTTGACCTGGTGCACAATGCCGGTACCCGGCGGGACGACCTTGAAATCGTCGAACGCGCCCTGGCCCCAACGTAGGAACTGGTAGCGCTCGCCGTTGCGCTGATATTCGAGTTCGACGTTGCGGGTGAAGGCGTTGGCATTGCCGAAGAAATCCAGGATCACCGAGTGGTCGATCACCATTTCGGCAGGCGAGAGCGGGTTGACCTTCTCCGGGTCGCCGCCGAGCGCGGTGACCGCCTCGCGCATGGTGGCCAGGTCGACGACGCACGGCACACCGGTGAAGTCCTGCATGATCACCCGCGCCGGGGTGAATTGAATCTCGATGCTCGGCTCAGCGTTCGGATCCCAGTTCGCGATGGCGTCGATGTGGCCTGTGGTGATGTTGGCGCCGTCCTCGGTGCGCAGCAGGTTCTCGGCGAGCACCTTGAGGCTGTAGGGCAGCTTCTCGGTCCCGGGAACCGCGTCGAGGCGGTAGATCTCGTAACTGTTGTGCCCGACCGTGAGGGTGTCACGGGCCCCGAACGAGTTCAGGGAAGAACTTGCGCTGCTCACATCAACTCCCGGCGTGTGCTGTTCCCGCCAGATGGCGGGCAGGTCGGATATTAACGGGGTGCCGACCAACCTGCACTGGCCGACCCCCGGCGGTTCCAGTCTTGTCTCTCGCGGCGCGTGCTGCCACCCCCGAGGCCCCGGCGCGGTACCGTCGGGCCCGTGAGCCCCTTGACCGCTCCCATTTTTCTGCCGCCTCACCTGCCCACGTTCATTCCCGTGGAGGTGTGCACCGCCGTCGGACTCCCGACTTCAGCGCCGCTGGACGACTGCATGTCCACGGTCAAGGCCGACATCGGCAAAGACGGCGTGGCTGCTCCCGCCGAATACGCCTCCGGTCTGCAGAAGGTGGTTGCGGACGCCAAGGACCGCGGCATCGACCTCAAGGTCGTCGTGATGGGGAAAAGCCCCCTCATCGACACTCCGCTGCGCGACGTCGCCACTCAGGTCGGTCAGACATATCCGGGTTCCACCGTTTTGGTCCTCAGCCCCGGATGGGCCGGAACCTACAGTCCCAGCTACGACCGGGCGCTGTTGGAGGCGGGCCAGGACGTCGCCAAACTGGACCCCAATCCGGTTCAGTCGACCCAGAATTTCGTCGACCAGTTGACAACGCCGATATTCGACTGGACGGCATTCACAATCGTCGTTGTTTTGGCGGTCGGCGCCGCCGCCGTTGCGACTCGACTTCTGCAACGTTGGGGAAAATCGGCCGCGATCAAGGAACCCGCCACGACCTAGTTCAGCCTGGGATTTCACTGCGTACAGGCTGTTTTATGGCAATTCTCTAAAGGTCACTATTCGGTTACACCTGCGGAAATACAAACGTGTAATTCATTCCGCCGGTTTCCTCTGCGTCAACTGTGACGTACGGTGCAACTGAAGCCATTGTTATTCATGTGGCAAATGGGGCGTTTGTTACGCGAGTGACAAGTCGTGGAGCATGAGGAGTCGGAGTCGAATGAGACCTTCCCCCCGCGGATCTGGTACTGCCGGCCGGGCTGCCCGGGCGGTGTGTCCGTTGACCCTCACGGTCGCGATGTCCCTCACCGTCCCAGGCCTCGCGCACGCCGATCCCGACCAGGAACCCAGCAGCGTGGCGGCACTCGTCGCCGACGTGGCCGAGGCCAACCAGCAACTCCAGGACGTCGGCGCGCAGGTGCAGATGCAGCAGGAAAGCGTCAACAAAGCGATCATGGAGGTGCAGGAGGCGCGCGATGCCGCCGACGCCGCCCAGCAGCAGATCGAGATCAGCCAGCAGGCGGTCGTGGATGCCGACGCCGCGATCGTCGGGGCGCAGCGGAAATTCGACACGTTCGCGGCCGCCACCTACGTCAACGGTCCGTCCGCCTCCCTGGTGTTGGCGCGCACGCCGGAGGAGATGATCGCAAGCGCATCGGCCGGAGAGTCCTTTGCGCTCAGCGCCCAGCAGGTCATGGCGAGTCTGCGCCAGGCCAAAGCCAAGGCAGTGGATTCCGATGCCGCGGCGCAGCAGGCCAAATTGAAGGCTGACCAGGCGCTCGAAGGAGCCCAGGCCAGCCAGGACGCCGCGGTGGCAGCGCTCACCAACGCCCAGGAGAGCTTCCGCCGGCAACAGGCCGAAATCGACCGTCTTGCCGCCGAGCGCAAGCAGGCCCAGCAGAAACTTGAGGCGGCCCGCGCTTGGTCCACCCCGGCCTCGGCCGGGGTCGTGGCCTCCGGCGGGGCCGGCGTGCCGGAGTCCGCTCCGGTCGCCGACGCCGCCGCACCGGTCGCCGGGTCCGCGCCGCAGGCCGCGGCCGATCCGGGGGATTGGGACCGCGACGGCAGCCGGCCTGCACCGGCTGCGGGGGTCAAGGTTCCTTACGGCGACCCTTCCGAATGGGACCTCACCCTGCCTGCCGTGCCCAGCGCCTTCCTGTCCGGCGACCCAGTCCAGATCATCAACGCCATCCTCGGCATCGCGCAGAACTCGTTCCAGACGACCCAGCAGTTGGGCAAGAAGTTCCTGCAGAGGCTGGGCATCCTCAAGCCCACCGACACCGGCATCACCAACGGTGGCGGTATCCCACTGGTCTACGGCAATCAGGCCATCGAGTACGTCATCAAACGTGCGCAGTCCCAGATCGGCGTGCCGTACTCCTGGGGCGGCGGAAACGCCGCGGGGCCGAGCCGGGGCATCGACTCCGGTGCCGGCACCGTCGGCTTCGATTGCTCGGGACTGGTGCTCTACGCATTCGCCGGTGCGGGGATCAGGTTGCCGCACTACTCGGGCTCGCAGTACGAGATGGGCCGCAAGATCCCGGTAGCGCAGATGCGTCGCGGCGACGTGCTCTTCTGGGGACCGAACGGCAGCCAGCACGTCGCGATCTACCTGGGTAACAACCAGATGATCGAGGCGCCGTACACCGGGTCGTTCGTCAAGATCTCGCCGGTGCGAACCAGCGGTATGACGCCCTTCGCCGTCCGCTACATCGAGTGGTGAGGCCAGCTATGTCGTCGCGAAAATCGATCTCGCGCAATGCTTTCCGGCCGCTACGTGCGTTAGTGGTCCTGCTCACGGCTCTCATGCTGTCCGTCGGGTTGGCCACGTCGGCGCACGCCGCCCCGGCGGCGGTCGACACCGAGTGGGACCCCACCCTGCCCAAGTTGATCAGTGCCGGAGCGCCCGGTGACCCGGTAGCAGTCGCTCAGGCCTCGTTGGCCTTCACCCAGCAGGCCGCGCAGGCGACCATGGACCTGGGCAAGAAGTTCCTCGCCGGCCTGGGAATCGGCGGCGGCCCCGCCGCCCTGCCAGGTGGCCGGGTCAGCGGACCGCAGGCCATCGAGTACGTGATCCGACGCGGCGCCTCCCAGCGCGGGGTTCCGTACTCCTGGGGCGGTGGGGCGATCAACGGGCCCAGCGAGGGTGTGGACCACGACGCCGGAAAGGTCGGCTACGACTGCTCGGGCTTCACCCGCTATGCCTTCGCCGGTGTGGGGGTCCAGATCCCCAAGTACTCCGGAGACCAGTACAACGCCGGCCGGCACGTTGCGCCGTCACAGGCCAAGCGCGGAGATCTGATCTTCTACGGTCCCGAGGGAAGCCAGCATGTGGCCATCTACCTGGGCAACGGACAGATGATGGAATCCTCATCGGCGGCCGGGCAGGTCACGGTCGGCCCGGTGCGTACCGCCGGCATGACGCCCTACCTGACCCGGATCATCGAGACGTAACGGGGACGCGCCAGCGATCGACCCGCGTCGACGGATTTCGGATCGCCTGGAATAGTTGTCTGCGGGCACCTGTCAGCACTGTGTGCCGGCCAATAGCTGTGGAGGAAATTGATGACGTCACCAGGTGGGCCGCTCGCGGGTTCAGGTAGCTATGCGAGCTCCAACTCCGCCACCGTTACCAACTCGGCATCCGGGGGAGCTGGCAACGGTCTGGCCGGCGAGGTGAACACCCTGGAACGGGCGATCTTCGAGGTCAAGCGGGTCATCGTCGGGCAGGACCAGCTAGTCGAGCGCATTCTGGTCGGTCTGCTGGCCAAGGGCCACGTGCTGCTCGAAGGCGTCCCCGGCGTGGCCAAGACACTCGCCGTAGAAACATTCGCCAAGGTCGTCGGGGGAACCTTCTCCCGTATCCAGTTCACCCCCGACCTGGTGCCCACCGACATCATCGGCACCCGCATCTATCGGCAGGGCCGCGAAGAATTCGACATCGAACTGGGCCCGGTGGTGTGTAACTTCCTGCTCGCCGACGAGATCAACCGCGCCCCGGCAAAAGTTCAGTCGGCCCTGCTCGAAGTCATGGCCGAGCGCAAGATCTCCATCGGCGGCCGCGACTACCCGCTGCCCAAGCCGTTCCTGGTGATGGCCACCCAGAACCCGATCGAGAACGAGGGCGTCTATCCGCTGCCGGAGGCTCAGCGCGACCGCTTCCTGTTCAAGATCAACGTCGACTACCCGTCGCCGGAGGAGGAGCGGGAGATCATCTACCGGATGGGCGTCACCCCGCCGGAGCCCAAGCAGATTCTCGAGACCGGTGATCTGCTTCGCCTGCAGGGGGTGGCGGCTAACAACTTCGTGCACCACGCGCTCGTCGACTATGTCGTCCGGGTCGTCACGGCCACGCGCCGACCCGAGCAGTTCGGCATGCCCGACGTTAAGGCCTGGATCGCCTACGGTGCATCCCCGCGGGCCTCGCTGGGCATCATCGCCGCCGCCCGCGCACTGGCCCTGGTTCGTGGCCGCGACTACGTTGTGCCCCAGGATGTGATCGAGGTCATCCCGGATGTTCTGCGCCACCGCTTGGTGTTGACCTACGACGCACTGGCCGACGACGTGAAGGCTGATGCCGTGATCGGCCGCATCCTGCAGACCGTGGCACTGCCCCAGGTGAATGCCATCCCGCAGCACGGCCATTCGGTGCCGCCGGTCGTTCCCGCGTCGCCGGGCGGACCTGCTGCCTCACCGGCGGCCGGCGCCAGCGCTCGGTGAGCGACCCGACTTCTGCCGCCGAGGCGGCCGATCAGACAGCGTCCACACACCCCCCCTCCTTCGGCAGGGGCGAGATCGGCGACGCGAAGCTCTCCGCTGCGCTGCGCACGCTGGAACTCACGGTCAAACGCAAACTCGACGGCGTGCTTCAGGGCAACCATCTCGGCCTGATACCGGGTCCCGGCTCGGAGCCGGGCGATTCACGGATGTACCAACCCGGTGATGACGTACGACGGATGGACTGGTCGGTGACGGCCCGGACCACCCATCCGCACGTGCGGCAGATGGTCGCCGACCGCGAATTGGAGACCTGGCTGGTGGTCGACATGTCGGCAAGCCTGGACTTCGGCACCACCGGCTGCGAGAAGCGTGATCTGGCCGTCGGTGCGGCGGCAGCAATCACCTACCTCAACAGCGGCGGCGGTAATCGGATCGGCGCGCTGATCGCCAACGGCGAGCAGATCATTCGCGTTCCCGCTCGGTCCGGACGGCAGCACGAACAGACGCTGCTGCGGGCCATCGCGACCTCGCCGCGCGCGCCACTGGGGGTGCGGGGCGACCTGGCAGTCGCCATCGACGCGCTGCGCCGGCCCGAACGACGCCGGGGGATGGCGGTGATCATCAGTGACTTCCTCGGGCCGATCAACTGGATGCGGCCGCTGCGGGCAATCGCCGCGCGCCACGAGGTGCTCGGTATCGAGGTGCTCGATCCGCGCGACGTGGAACTTCCCGCGGTCGGGGATGTCATCCTGCAGGACACTGAGACCGGCGTCACCCGGGAGTTCACCATCGACGAGCAACTGCGCGACGACTTCGCCCGCGCCGCGGCGGTGCACCGCGACGAGGTGGCGCGAACACTGCGCCGCTGCGGCGCACCGCTGATGACGCTGCGCACCGACCGCGACTGGATCGCCGACATCGTGCGCTTCGTCGCCTCCAGGCGCCGCGGAGCGATGGCAGGCGCGCAATGAGCCTGCCGTTGCTGGGTCCGATGGCGCTCACCAATTTCGCCCATCCGTGGTTCTTCCTGTTCCTGCTTGTGGTAGCGGCACTGGTTGCGCTCTACATCTACGTGCAGCGGGCCCGGCAGAAACGCATCCTGCGGTTCGCCAACATGGAACTGCTGGAAAAGGTTGCGCCGCAGCGCCCCAAGAAGTGGCGGCATATCCCAGCGATCCTGCTGGTCTCATCGCTGGTGTTGTTCACCATCGCCATGGCCGGGCCCCAGAACGATGTCCGGATCCCGCGCAACCGCGCGGTGGTGATGCTGGTGATCGACGTGTCCCAGTCCATGCGGGCCACCGATGTCGAGCCCAGCCGACTTGCGGCGGCGCAGGAAGCAGCCAAGCAGTTCGCCGATCAGCTGACGCCGGGGATCAATCTCGGGCTGATCTCCTACGCGGGTACCGCCACGGTTCTGGTCTCGCCGACCACGAACCGCGAACCTACCAAGCTGGCCATCGACAAGCTCCAGCTCGCCGATCGAACGGCCACTGGTGAGGCGATCTTCACGGCGTTGCAGGCGATCGCCACCGTGGGTGCGGTGATCGGCGGAGGTGACAGCGGTGACAGGCCGCCGGGACGCGTGGTGCTGATGTCCGACGGCAAGGAGACGGTGCCGTCCAACCCGGACAACCCGAAAGGCGCCTTCACCGCGGCGCGCACTGCAAAGGACCAGGGGGTGCCGATCTCGACGGTGTCATTCGGAACCCCCTACGGCTACGTGGAGATCAACGACCAGCGTCAGCCCGTGCCGGTCGATGATGAGATGCTCAAGAAGATCGCCGAGCTCTCCGATGGCAATTCCTATAGTGCCTCGACGCTGGAGCAACTCAAAGAGGTGTTCACCTCGCTGCAGGACCAGATCGGATACGAGACAGTGAAGGGCGACGCCAGCGTGGGCTGGCTGCGTCTGGGCTCCCTGCTGCTGGCGCTGGCCGCGCTCGCCGCCCTACTCATCAACCGACGTCTACCGGGTTAAGACCGGACGCGAATCCCAGCGGGTGATTTCGGCGTGGCCCGCAGCAGGCACTAAGTTGACGGTCATGAGTGAGCAGACCTCAGACGGCAAACCCCAGTTCGTGTCCCGTTCGGTGTTGGTGACCGGCGGAAACCGGGGGATCGGCCTGGCTATTGCCCGACGCCTGGCCGCCGACGGGCACAAGGTGGCAGTCACCCACCGCGGCTCAGGGGCTCCGGATGGCCTGTTCGGCGTGGAGTGCGACATCACCAGCAACGAGGCCGTGGATCGCGCCTTCACCAAGGTCGAAGAGCATCAGGGCCCGGTAGAGGTGCTGGTGTCCAATGCCGGGATCACCGCGGACGCGTTCATGATCCGGATGACCGAGGAGCGGTTCGAGAAGGTCATCGACACGAACCTGACCGGCGCGTTCCGGGTGGCTCAGCGGGCGGCGCGCAGCATGCAGAAGAACCGATTCGGACGGATGATCTTCGTCGGATCGGTGTCGGGCATGTGGGGTATCGGCAATCAGTCCAACTACGCGGCCTCCAAAGCCGGCCTGATCGGCATGGCCCGTTCGATTTCCCGAGAAATGTCGAAAGCCGGCGTCACTGCGAATGTGGTGGCACCGGGCCTCATCGACACCGACATGACCCAGGCAATGGACGACCGGGTTCGGGAGGGCGCACTGGAGTTCATCCCGGCGAAGCGGATCGGTACTGCCGAGGAGGTCGCCGGCGCGGTCAGTTTCCTGGCATCCGAGGACGCGGGTTATATCGCCGGCGCGGTCATCCCGGTCGACGGCGGCATGGGCATGGGGCACTGACTACTAGACGATTGACCTGGAAAGGACTGGTATGACAAGGATTCTCGAGGGCAAGCGGGTCCTCGTCACGGGCATCATCACCGATTCCTCGATCGCGTTCCACATCGCCAAGGTGGCGCAGGAGGCTGGCGCGGAACTGGTGCTCAGCGGTTTCGGGCGAATGAAGCTCATCGAGCGGATCAGTCAGCGGCTGCCGGAGCCGGCGCCGCTGCTGGAACTCGACGTGCAGAACGAAGAGCACCTCGACACCCTGGCCGACCGGATCACCGAGGTGATCGGCGCCGGAAATAATCTTGACGGCGTGGTGCATTCGATCGGGTACATGCCGCCCAGCGGCATGGGTATCAACCCATTCTTCGACGCGCCTTACGAGGACGTCTCCAAGGGCATCCACATCTCGGCCTTTTCCTATGCGTCGCTGGCCAAGGCGACATTGCCCATCATGAACCCGGGCGGTGGCATCGTCGGCATGGACTTCGACCCGACCCGCGCGATGCCGGCCTACAACTGGATGACGGTGGCCAAGAGCGCACTGGAGTCGGTCAACCGGTTCGTCGCCCGCGAGGCGGGCAAATACGGGGTACGTTCCAATCTCGTTGCCGCCGGCCCCATCCGGACCCTCGCGATGAGCGCGATCATGGGCGGTGCTCTCGGGGACGAGTTCAAGGACGAGATGAAGATGCTCGAGGAGGGCTGGGATCAGCGCTCACCGATCGGCTGGGATATGAAGGACCCGACGCCGGTCGCCAAGACGGTCTGCGCGCTGATCTCCGACTGGCTGCCGGCCACCACCGGAACGATCATCTATGCCGACGGCGGCGCCAGCACGCAGCTCCTCTGATGTTCGACGCACTGCTGCTGCTGTCCTTCGGCGGCCCGGAAGGCCCCGACCAGGTGATGCCGTTCCTGGAGAACGTCACCCGCGGTCGCGGTATCCCGCGGGAGCGCCTTGAGTCGGTGGCCGAGCACTACCTGCACTTCGGCGGGGTGTCGCCGATCAACGCCATCAACCGCGACCTCATCGAGGTGATCCGGGCTGAACTCGCCGAGCGAGGCGAGGATCTGCCGGTGTACTTCGGCAACCGCAACTGGCATCCCCTCGTCGAGGACACCGTCGCGCAGATGCAGGCCGACGGTGTGCGTCGCGCGGCGGTTTTCAGCACCTCGGCCTGGGGCGGCTATTCCGGGTGTACCCAGTACCAGGAGGACATCGCCCGCGCCCGCGCGGCGGCGGGGGACGGTGCGCCGGAACTGCAGAAGTTGCGCCAGTACTTCGACCACCCTCTTCTGATTGAGATGTTCACCGACGCGATCGCCGAGGCCGCCGCCGAACTGCCCGACGAACTGCGGTCCGAGGCCCGGTTGGTGTTCACCGCGCATTCGATTCCGATGCGTGCGGTCGACCGCTGCGGGCCCGGCCTGTACCCCCGACAGGTTGGCTACACCTCAAGCCTGATCGCGGCCGCCGCCGGCTATGACGACTACGACGTGGTGTGGCAGTCGCGCTCCGGACCTCCGCAGGTGCCGTGGCTGGAACCGGATGTGGGGGATCATCTGGAGACGCTGTCGCAGTCCGGGACGAAAGCGGTGATCGTCTGCCCGGTGGGCTTCGTCGCCGACCACATCGAGGTCATCTGGGATCTGGACGCCGAACTGGCCGAACAGGCTGCTGAACTCGGCGTGGCGCTGGCAAGGGCGACCACACCCAACGCGCAGCCGCGTTTCGCGCGGCTGGCGCTCGACCTGCTCGACGAGGTCCGCCAGGGCCGCGAGGCATCCAGAGTGGTTGGGCCGGAGGCGGTTCCCGGTTACGGTTCGAGCGTCAACGGTCGGTTCTGTACGGCAGACTGCGAAGCGAGCGCGGCCGCTGCCGCGGGTGGGCCCACCTCCGGCCGGGCAGAATTCCGCTGAATCAGCCTTCCCGGGTCAGCGCCAGGCTGACTGCAGGATCGCATTGACGGCGGCGGATCGTGCCGTGCGGACGACCGAGGCCAACGGCCGCATCGCCGAGTCGGCGATGCTCGCCTGGGAGGCGCTCTGGGTGCCGATCGGCGCCACCTCGGAACTGACAGTGACAATGGCATCGACATGCGCGGCGGTGTTCAGCACCCGAACCGCCCGGTCCGGTGCGTGGTCGGGAATTCTGTGGTGGCGGCTGGCCTGCAACACCTCTTCGATGAGTGTGCGGGGATCCTCAGCTGCGGCAACCAATCTCAGACCATCCAGTGCCTCGGCGGCCGACCGGACCGCTGAGCGAAGGGAGAACTCGGCCTCTCCCAGATCCATCTGGTCGGGTATCGGGAAGCCGGGTAGCGAATAGACCGACCACAGTAGCGCGGGCGCTGGAATCGTCGATTCGTCGGGATCTCCGTCGTACCCGGCGTCATATCCGGCTTCGTCCCCGGCGCATTCGAATGTCGGCACCAGACCGATCGCTGTGCCGTCGGTAGACCGCACCAGCACGGCCTCGCCGGTGTCGAGGGCATCGGCCTGGAATTGGGTGCCGGGCGGCAAGCCACGGACGTCTCCCGGCACCGGCAGTGCCAAGGCGATCGACGGACTCGCCCACCGCGCGTCGGCATCGCGGGGACCGATCGCCGTGCGGATGGTTTGCAACAGCGACATCGCTCCGGTGCCGTCCATATCCGGCCACGGCAGGCCGGTGCGCCCTGCCGCCACCGCATCATAGGCGGCGACCGAATGTGCTGGCGCCCAGTCGCTTAACGCGTCGAGGACATCGTCGGGGGCCGCCTGGCCGGCCAGCCAGGCGTTGGTCCACACCGACAACGAGACACTCGGGCACCACATGTTGGACGTGAGTGTAGTTGCTCGGACGGCCGCCGACACGGATGGCGACGCCCCACCTGGTCCGCGCGTATGGTGAAAACATGTCGGCCTCGCTGATCTGGCTGGTGGTTGCCTTGGGACTCGGGGCGGCCGAAGCGCTCACCGGGGATATGTCGCTGCTCATGCTCGGTGGCGGTGCGCTGGCTACCGCCGGTTTCGCGCTGCTGGGCTTTCCGGTGTGGGCCGACGGTGCAGTGTTCCTGGTGGTTTCGGTACTGCTGCTGGTGCTGGTGCGTCCCGTTCTGCGGCGTCGGTTCAACGGCGACACGAGAATTCCCGAGCCGGCCCGAGCGTTGGAGGGCAGGTCGGCACTGGTGCTCGACCGGATCAACCGCCAGCAGGGCCAGGTCAAACTGGACGGCGAGGTGTGGACGGCCCGCCCGCTCAACGAGGCCGACAGCTACGAGCCAGGAGACGAGGTCACCGTCGTGCATATCGACGGCGCAACCGCGGTGGTCTGGCGCAACCCCTGAAAGGATCGACATGGACGGAGCGACGACAGGCCTGGTGCTGTTGGCGGTGCTGGTCATCTTCGCGGTGGTCGTGGTGGCGAAATCCGTCGCGCTCATCCCGCAGGCCGAGGCCGCGGTGATCGAGCGACTCGGTCGCTACAGCAAGACGGTCTCCGGGCAGCTGACCCTGCTGATTCCGTTCATCGACCGGATCCGGGCCCGGGTGGACCTTCGTGAGCGGGTGGTCTCGTTCCCGCCGCAACCGGTGATCACCGAGGACAACCTGACCGTGAACATCGACACGGTGGTGTATTTCCAGGTCACCAACCCGCAGGCCGCGGTCTACCAGATCAACAACTACATTGTCGGCGTCGAGCAACTGACCACCACAACACTGCGAAACGTCGTCGGTGGGATGACGCTGGAACAGACACTGACCAGCCGAGATCAGATCAACGGTCAGTTGCGCGGGGTGCTCGACGAGGCCACCAACCGGTGGGGTCTGCGAGTGGCACGGGTGGAGTTGCGCAGTATTGATCCGCCGCCTTCGATCCAGGACTCGATGGAGAAGCAGATGCGAGCGGATCGGGAGAAGCGCGCGATGATCCTGACCGCTGAGGGCATGCGAGAGGCCTCGATCAAGCAGGCCGAGGGAGCCAAGCAGGCTCAGATTCTGGCAGCCGAGGGCGCAAAGCAGGCCGCGATCCTTGGTGCCGAGGCCGAGCGGCAGTCCCGGATTCTGCGGGCACAAGGTGAACGGGCCGCGCAGTATCTGCACGCCCAGGGACAGGCCAAGGCGATCGAGAAGACATTCGCGGCGATCAAGGCGGGCCGGCCGACGCCGGAAATGCTGGCCTACCAGTACCTGCAAACGCTGCCGGAGATGGCAAAGGGCGAAGCCAACAAGGTCTGGCTGGTGCCGAGCGACTTCGGTTCGGCGCTGCAGGGTTTCACCAAGTTGCTCGGCGCGCCTGGGTCGGACGGGGTGTTCCGCTACCAGCCCTCGCCGAGCGACACCTCGGAGGTGCCCGAGGATGACTCCGAGGAAGTCGCCGACTGGTTCACCACCCGAACCGACCCCGAGATTGCCGAGGCCGTGGCCAAGGCTGAAGCCGCGGCTCGCGGCTTGCTTCCGGCCGTTGAACCCTCAACCGATCTGCCCGAGACGCTGGTACTCGATCCAGGTCGGTCCGAGCCCAACCAGTTTCCGCCGTCCGGATAGCGCGGACTCAGTAGCCGTAGCCGAACCCGAATCCGTCTCCCCATCCCCCGTACCCCCCGATGACGGCGAGGTCGTTGGGAGTTGCCGTGATCTGCGAGTTGCCGGGGCTCGCGCAATCGGTGTTCTGCCCGCCGGTCACAGCGCTGCCGCCGGTCACCTCGCATCCCGGCAGCAGGGGATTGTTGGCACTGCCGCCGCCGTACTCGTCGGCGGCCGCGGTGGGCGCGCCGAGCAGGGCGGCCGTCGTGCCGATCCCGCCGGCAACGAGAACCAGGAACCGCTGTGTCCGCTTCATGTCATCGCTTCCTTAACCTAGTTTCGACGGAGTCTACCGAGTCGGGTCCGCCCTCACAGATGCAGGAAGCGGACTACCTGTCTAATGTAAACCGCGGAAAACGAACACAGGGAGCCCAATGACACTCAATTTCTCGGCCAGTCGTGCGGTGGCATCGATTCTCGGCGGCGGTGTAGTCCTTCTCGGCCTTGCTGCGCCTGCGGTCGCCCAACCAGGCCCGGGCTGCACCGCCGCTGACATCACCGCGGTGGAAGCCCAAGTCGCAACCGCGATGACCGGTTACCTGTTCACCCATCCCGACGTAAATGCCTTGTTCACCAGCGTAGATGCCCTACCGCGTGCCGACGCGCGCAGCAAGGTTGCGGACTACCTGGCCGCCAACCCGCAGACCAAGGCTGAAATCGACGCCATCCGGGGTCCGGCATTCGCTCTGCGTGACCGCTGCAACATTCCGGATGACCTCGGCCACTTCGGGGTGCTCTGAACGGTCACCGTCGAGCGTTGCGCCGGTAGTGCCGCGCCTCGTACAGCAGCCCGGTGACGCCGATCGCGGCTGTGCACAGTGACACCATCACCAGCAGTGGACTGACGTGGCCGGTCATGGCGTCGCCGAGAATGACTACCGCCGCAGTTCCCGGCAGTAGTCCGGCAAGGGTCGCCAGGAGGTAGTGCGGAACGCGGACTTCCGTAGCGCCGACTGCGTAGTTGAGGACTGAGAACGGCACCGCCGGAATCAATCTCAGCGACAGCACCGCCCGCCATCCGCGCTCCCGCAGCTGAGCGTCGAGGCTGTCCACGGTGGGATGGCTGACCAGGTTGCTGACCTGCCACCCCAGCACCCGCACCAGGTGCAGCGCAATCAGCGCGCTGGCCGTGCTTGCTACGACCGCGATGGCAACACCCAGCGCCGGGCCGAACAGCAGGCCTGCCGACAGCGTGAAGGCGGTACGCGGGAACGGCAGCACGGTCACGACCATGTGAGTTGCCAGAAAAGCCAGCGGAAACCACGGCCCGACCGAGGTCGCCCAGTCCCGCAGCTGTACGGCGCTCGGCAGCGGTACCAGGATGACGACCGTGGTCACCATCGCTGCTGCGAGACCGGTGAGAAGAAGGCGGGTCCGGCTCACCTGCCGGGCGGCCGCCAGGATGGCCGATCCGACATTGCGCAACCCGCTCAGGCCGCGCCTGATCATTTCACCGTTGCCGGTGCCGGGTGAGGCCACGGCATCCAAGATTACGGCCTGCCCGCTGCCACTTCGGGAGGCGACCTGATTTAGCCTGAGAGCAGTCGGCGGCACCGATTTCCAAGGCTGCCCGGACAACAGGAGCTGCCGGTGTCTCGAGTCAGGGCCGATGGACTCGACAGTGCCCGCGCCCGTTGGCGGGCAGCGGTGACCGACGTCCTGGTAAAGAGTCGGCCCGGCCTCGCTCCGCAGGCCGAGCCCGAACGGGCCCTGGACTCGCCGACTTACGAAGGCTTTCCCGTGCGTCCGCTGTACACCGCACTGGACGGACCATCGGAGGCCCCGCTGCCGGGTGACTGGCCGTTCATCCGAGGCGCCGACTCTGACCGCGACGTTCTTGCCGGCTGGAAGGTGGCCGAGGTCATGCCGCACCCTGCCTCTGCCGGCGGCGCGGCGGAGTGCAACGCCGAGATCCTCGACGCGCTGGTGAAGGGAGTCAGTGCCCTGGTGATCCGGGTGGGCGACGGCGGTATCGCCGCCGAGGATCTCGACCGGCTACTCCAGGGTGTCTACCTGGAGCTGGCGCCGATCGTCATCGACGCCGGAACCGCATTCGTCCCGGCTGCAGAGGCCATGCTGAATCTGATCGGCCGCGCCGGCGACGCCACCCGCGGCCAGATGTCGATCGACCTCGGCGCCGACCCGCTGACGGCGGTTCTCAGCGGCCGCCCAGCAGCCGAGGTAACCGACGTGATCCGGGTCGCCGCCGGACTGGCCGGCAATCCCGGCGTTCGTGCGATCACGGTGGACGGCCCCGCATTCCACAACCGCGGGTCCAACGCGAGCTGGGAACTCGCCGGTGTCATCGCGGCGGCGACCGACTACGTGCGGTTGTTCGCCGACGCGGGGATCGACATCCCGGAGGCGCTGCGTCAGGTCAGCTTCCGGCTGGTCGCCGACGACGACCAGTTCATGACGATTGCGAAACTCCGTGCTGCCAGGCAGCTTTGGGGCCGGGTCGGGCAGGTACTGGGGCACGCGGACAGTGCGGCAGCGGTGGTGCACGCGGTCACCTCGCTGCCGATGATGACACAGCGCGATCCCTGGGTGAACATGCTTCGCACCACGGTTGCCGCCTTCGGCGCCGGGGTCGGCGGTGCCGACACCGTGCAGGTGCTCCCGTTCGATGTGGCGATCCCCGGCGGATTCCCCGGCATGAATGCACACTTCGCCTTGCGTATTGCCCGCAACACCCAACTGCTGCTCATCGAAGAGTCCCACCTCGGTCGGGTCCGGGATCCCGGTGGTGGATCCTGGTACCTGGAGACGCTCACCGAAACCCTTGCCGCTCAGGCATGGTCGCAGTTCCAGGAGATCGAATCGCGGGGTGGTTTCCGGGCGGCCGGCGACTATGTCGGTGGTGAGATCGAGGCGGTCCGAGCACGCAGAGCCGATGACATCGCCCATCGCCGCACCGCCCTGACCGGTATCAACGAGTTTCCCAACCTCGCCGAACCGCCGCTCCCCGCCTCAGCCGACACGGCCTACAGGTACGCGGCCGCGTTCGAAGCGCTGCGAGACCGGTCCGACTCCCATCTGGAACGTACCGGCGCCCGACCCACCGTGGTGTTGCTGCCACTAGGGCCGCTGGCGGAACACAACATTCGGGCCACCTTCGCTGCCAACCTGCTGGCCTCCGGCGGTATCGAGGCCGTCAACCCCGGCCCGGTGAGCCCGGACCGGCTGGGGGAGATCAGTGGCCAGTCGACCGTCGCGGTGATCTGTGGCACTGATGCCCGCTACCGCGCGGAAGTCGCCGACATCGTCTCGGCCGCCCGCGCCGCGGGCATCGAACACATCTGCCTCGCAGGACCGGAGAAGGCAGTCGCCGACCTCCCGGTTGAGGTGCGGCCGAACACCTACCTCACCGCCACGATTGACGCCGTCGAGGCACTGTCGTCGCTGCTGACCCGATTGGGGGCATGAGAATGACCCACTCCGATGTCGTGGCGGTGCCCAGCTTCGCCGACGTGCCTTTGCACGACGGTGAGCAGCCCGCCGCGCCGACCCCCAACGCGGCCGACAGCCTGATGGCGGCGGCCGCCTCCGCCCACGGCTACGCACGTGAGCAGCTGGACTGGACAACTCCGGAGGGAATCCTCGTCGGCCCCCTCTACATCGGCGCAGACCTTGACGCCGCGGTGGCCGACGGCTACCCGATCGACAGTGTCCCGGGGGAACCGCCGTTCATCCGCGGGCCCTACCCGACGATGTATGTCAACCAGCCCTGGACGATCCGCCAGTACGCGGGCTTCTCCACGGCCGCCGATTCCAACGCCTTCTACCGCCGCAACCTGGCCGCCGGCCAGAAGGGCCTGTCGGTGGCCTTCGATCTGGCGACTCACCGCGGCTACGACTCCGACCATCCGCGCGTTCAGGGTGATGTCGGTATGGCCGGGGTTGCCATCGACTCGATCTTGGACATGCGCCAACTCTTCGACGGCATCGACCTGGGCGGCGTGTCGGTGTCGATGACGATGAACGGTGCGGTGCTGCCGATCCTGGCGCTGTACGTGGTGGCCGCGGAGGAGCAGGGTGTGCCGCCGGAGAAACTGGCCGGGACCATCCAGAACGACATCCTCAAAGAGTTCATGGTCCGCAACACCTATATCTATCCGCCGAAGCCCTCGATGCGGATCATCTCCGACATCTTCGCCTACACCAGCGCCAAGATGCCGAAGTTCAACTCCATCTCCATCTCCGGTTACCACATCCAGGAAGCCGGTGCCACAGCCGATCTCGAGCTGGCGTACACGCTGGCCGACGGCGTGGACTACCTCAAGGCTGGGATCGGCGCAGGTCTGGACATCGACCAATTCGCACCCCGGCTGTCGTTTTTCTGGGGTATCGGGATGAACTTCTTCATGGAGGTGGCCAAGCTTCGCGCGGGCCGGCTGTTGTGGAGCGAACTCGTCGCCGGGTTCGGCGCCAAGAACCCCAAATCCCTGTCGCTCCGCACACATTCGCAGACATCCGGCTGGTCGCTGACCGCTCAGGATCCGTTCAACAACGTCGCCCGAACATGCATCGAAGCGATGGCCGCCACCCAGGGCCACACCCAGTCGCTGCACACCAATGCCCTTGACGAAGCGCTGGCGCTGCCGACCGACTTCTCGGCCCGGATAGCGCGGAACACCCAGTTGCTGCTGCAGCAGGAGTCGGGAACCACCCGTCCGATCGACCCGTGGGGCGGCTCGTACTACGTGGAGTGGCTGACCCACCAGTTGGCGCAGCGGGCCCGCGCCCACATCGCGGAAGTCACCGAGCACGGTGGAATGGCTCAGGCCATCAGCGAGGGAATCCCCAAGCTGCGCATCGAGGAAGCGGCGGCTCGGACCCAGGCCCGCATCGACTCGGGTCAGCAGCCTGTCGTTGGGGTCAACAAGTATCAGGTCGACGAGGATGCCGATATCGAGGTCCTCAAGGTCGAGAACAGTAGGGTGCGCGCTGAACAGTTGGACAAGCTGGCACGGCTGCGGGCCGAGCGCGACGATGCGACGGTACAGGCCGCGTTGGCAGAGCTGACCCGTGCGGCGGCCGGCACGGGGGGCGGCATGGCCGACAACCTGATGGCACTGGCGATCAACGCGGCTCGGGCAAAGGCGACAGTCGGGGAGATCTCCGACGCCCTGGAGAAGGTCTACGGCCGCCACCAAGCCGAAATCCGGACCATCTCAGGGGTGTACCGCGAGGAAGTCGGCCGGGGGGAATCACGCACAGGAGGCAGCATTACCGGACTTTCCGAGGCCACCCGGCTTGTCCAGAAGTTCGCTGAGGCTGACGGGCGCCGCCCCCGCATCCTGGTCGCGAAGATGGGCCAGGACGGTCATGACCGCGGCCAGAAGGTGATCGCGACGGCCTTCGCGGACATCGGATTCGACGTCGACGTCGGCTCACTGTTCTCCACGCCGCAGGAAGTGGCCCGACAGGCCGCCGACAACGACGTGCACGTCGTGGGAGTGTCCTCATTGGCGGCCGGACACCTGACATTGGTACCCGCGTTACGCGACGCATTGTCCGAAGTCGGGCGACCCGACATCATGATCGTTGTCGGCGGCGTCATACCACCCGGGGACTTCGACGACCTCTACGCCGCTGGTGCCACCGCCATCTACCCTCCCGGCACCGTCATCGCCGAGGCCGCGGTCAGCTTGGTCAACAAGCTCGCCGAGCGGCTCGGTTACGACCTGAGCTGATGGACTCCTCCGGCGACGTGGGCGTGCTGGCGGCGGCGATCCGCAGCGGTGACCGCTCCGCGCTGGCTCGTGCCATCACCGTGGTGGAGTCAACTCGCACCGATCATCGCGAGCAGGCGCAACGGCTGCTGATGGAGCTGATACCGAACGCGGGCTTGGCCATGCACGTCGGTATCACCGGGGTTCCTGGGGTGGGGAAGTCGACCACCATCGAAGCGCTCGGTATGTACCTGATCGACCGGGGTCACCGGGTTGCGGTGCTGGCAGTCGACCCGTCCTCGACCAGGACTGGCGGCTCGATCCTCGGCGATAAGACCAGGATGGCCCGACTGGCCGTACATCCGCAGGCCTACATCCGCCCGTCGCCGACCTCGGGCACGCTGGGCGGCGTGGCCAAGGCCACCCGGGAGACCATCGTGCTGTTGGAGGCTGCCGGATTCGACATCATCCTGGTGGAGACGGTCGGGGTGGGGCAGTCGGAGGTCGCGGTGGCGAACATGGTGGACACCTTCGTGTTCCTCACGCTGGCCCGCACCGGTGATCAACTGCAGGGCATCAAGAAAGGTGTACTGGAGCTCGCCGACATCGTCGTCGTCAACAAGGCAGACGGCCAGCACGCGACCGAGGCCAGGGGGGCGGCCCGGGAGCTGTCCGCCGCAATCCGGCTGATCTATCCGCGGGAGACCTTGTGGCGTCCGCCGGTGCTGACGATGAGCGCACTGGAGGGTGTGGGTGTGGCCGAGCTGTGGGAAACGGTGTGCCGGCACCGCGATGTGCTGACCGAGGCCGGGGAGTTCGACAACCGGCGGCGCGCCCAGCAGGTGGATTGGACCTGGGCGATGGTTCGCGACGCCGTGGTCGACCGGGTGCTCAATCACCCTGGTGTGAGAGCGATCCGGACAGAACTCGAGCGGCAGGTCCGGATGGGCGAGATCACTCCGGCTCTTGCGGCCCAGCGCATTTTGGACACCGCCGAAAGCGCACGCTAACGGTTCTGCAACGATTTTCTTCCACCGGTTCGCTAAGAATGTAGATTGGCTATGTGATCCGGCCCACAGCCGCCAACCGCAGCCTTGACCTGCCCCATGGGGTGCAGGGGGCCGCGGATCCCAACTTCGCCTGCGCCGTTCGAGGTTTTTCGGCGCTCTTCCCGCATCCCCGATTCGGTGGTGGCGCACTCTCGGTCTACCTCGATGGCGAGCCGGTGGTGGATGTCTGGACCGGAACCTCCGACCGGCGCGGTCGCCGGCACTGGGAGGCGGATACCGCGCCGATGGTGTTCTCGGCCACCAAGGGGGTGGCCTCCACCGTCATCCACCGACTCGCCGATCGGGGCCTCATCGACTACGACGCACCGGTGGCCGAGTACTGGCGGGAGTTCGGGGCCAACGGAAAGGCCGAAATCACCGTCCGCGAAGTGATGCAGCACCGGGCCGGACTTTCCCATCTGCGCGGAGTCCGCAAGCGTGATCTGCTCAACCACCGTCACATGGAGGAGAGGATC
Organism: uncultured Mycobacterium sp.; assembly: GCA_964483865.1. Lineage (GTDB taxonomy): Bacteria > Actinomycetota > Actinomycetes > Mycobacteriales > Mycobacteriaceae > Mycobacterium. The sequence goes on from CAZADG010000011.1 coordinate 40,008, forward strand.
GCCGCCGCACCGGTTGGTCGGCACTTCGGCAAGTCGGCCTACCACGCACTGACCTACGGTTGGCTGCTGTCCGGTCTGGCCCGGTCGGTCACCGGCAAAGGGATGCGGCAACTGATGCGCCTTGAGGTGGCCAAGCCACTCAACACCGACGGTGTGCACCTGGGCCGTCCACCGGTCGGTGCGCCGACTCACGCCGCCAGGTTCATCGGATCCCAGATGAACATCCCCAACCCGGTCTTCAACGCTCTCGCCCCGGCGGTCGCCGGTCTGGAATTGTCCGCTGCGTTCGGGTCGATGTACTTCCCAGGCGCGAAAAAACTCATTCAGCGCGACGTTCCATTGCTGGACACCGAGTTGCCCTCGGCGAACGGTGTGATCAGCGCCCGCGGGTTGGCCCGGATGTACGGCGCGATCGCCAACGGCGGCATGATCGACGGGCGGCGTTACCTCTCCGCCGAACGGGTCGCCATGCTTACCGGCCGACGCAACCTACGCCCGGATCGAAACCTCATCATGCCGATGGCCTTCCACCTCGGTTTCCACGGTCTGCCTATCCCGGGCGTACTGCCCGGTTTCGGGCACGTCGGACTCGCCGGCTCCTTCGGCTGGGCGATACCCGAAGAAGGCCTGGCGATCTCGCTGGTCCACAACCGGCTGCTCACGCCTATGGTGCTCACCGATCAGACCGGGTTCATCAGCACCGCCGCCCTGGTTCGTCGCGGGGCCGCCTCGGCACGCAAGCGGGGGTTCCAACCCGTCACTGAGTTCGGCTCGCCTTACGCGTCCTCGGTTGTCGGGCTGGTCGGCTGAGCCGACGCGGCCGTCGCGTTGACTAGGCCTATCCATCGCAGGCACGTGGTTTAAACTCGACCGCGACAGCGGCTGGCATCGGAACATGGACGAAGGACTCTGCGTGACCCACGTCTGCGAACCTGCCTGCACAGCGGAGGCGGCGGTGTGACACCGGACAATCTGCTTTCCTACACCGACCATGGGCTCTTCCTGACCCTGCGGGTCGCAGACCAGGAGTCGATCATCCAGGCCACCTGGATTTACGAGCATCCGGTCGACTACGAGGGCCTCGAGCGTTTCCATGACAACTTCGGTTACGGCATCACCGGCCGGCTCGTCGAGCGCTCGCCCTTGCCGTTCGTCCGGCATCGCTGGGTCTCGGTGCCCGGAGCACACAGCGAGATCGAGGTGTCGCCGCAGCGGAGTCGTCCTGAATTGACCGACTGGCTTGACGAGCAGGCCCAGCTCCCGATGGATCCGGAGTTTGGACCGGGCTGGCGGATCAGTGTGCTGCCGATGACCGATGGCTCCACGGCGGTGAGCCTGGCCGGTTCCCACGCTTTGGGGGACGGCATTGCCGCGGCGGTGCGCACTGTCGAGGCGGTGCTGGGCAAACGATCTGATCTGGGATATCCGCCGCCACGGTCACGGACTCGCAGGCAGGCGGTAATGGCCGATCTGCGTCAGGCGGCCCGCGACCTTCCAGAGGCTGCGCGGGCGCTGGTCGCGCTGGTGAAACTTTTCAGGCGTCGCCGCGCGGAAACCCGGGGGATGAAACCTCGCGCGTTGACGGCGATCCCCGCCGGCGAGTTGAAGAAAAACGTGATGCTCCCCGGAGTTTTCGTGACTCTGGATGTCGCCGAATGGGATTCGATCGCTGCGAAGCTGGGCGGGAACGGTCACTCTCTTCTCGCTGGTTTCGCCGCCAAGGTAGCCGCCAACATGGGCCGGATCGGTCCTGATGGATTCGTCACCGTGCTGATCCCGATCAGTGAACGGCAATCGTTCGACGACGGCAGAGCGAACGCCGTGGTCATGGCGAACGCGAAATTAGACCCGCACGGCATCGAGAGCGACCTCTCGCAGGCTCGGTCAGCCATGCGGGTCGCAGTGCAGAAGGCGCGCAGCGAACCCGATGATCTGCGGGAGATCATGCCGTTGGTGCCGTGGGTGCCCAAGCGTGCCTTGCGCGGGGTGGCGGACAACGCCTTCGGGCTGAGTGCCGACCTGCCGGTGTTCTGCTCCAACGTCGGAGATCTGCCCGCCGAGATCCTCAAGATCGACGGCACAGAGGCTGAGTACCTCTTTATTCGGGGTATCGACCGCCGGGTGACCCGGGAAGCCTTGGAGAAGCGCAGCGGTCTGCTCACCGTGATGGCCGCCCGGGTCAGTGGACGGCTCCTGATGTCGGTCGTCGCCTTCCATCCCGGCTGGGACAACAACAAAGAAGCCTTACGCGAACTGGTTCGTCGGACACTTTCCGACTTCGGCCTCAACGGCAGGATCGATTGAACACACACGACAACCGGCTCAACTACTTCGACCAGATCGCCCTGGAGTTGTTGCGCGTCACCGCCCGCCGTCAACTCATGCAGGCCGTGTGGGTGTACGAGCATCCGGTGGACCTCGAAGGGTTGAAACTGTTCCAGCGGCGATTCGGGTCCGGGCTGATGGGCCGGCTCGTCGAGCGCTCCGCCCTGCCGTTCGCCAGGCCGCGGTGGGTGTCGGTCTCGGGGCCTGACGGCGAGCTGAGAGTTGCCGCACCAGCCCGTCCGCGAAAGGAGCTCATGGACTGGGTGGACGAGCAGTCCAAACGGCCGATCGACCCGGTCACCGGGCCGGGCTGGGATCTGGGGGTCCTGCCGATGACTGACGGCTCCACCGCCGTGAGCATCGTGTTCTCGCATTGCCTGGTCGACGGCGGCGGTCTGGTTCTCACGGTTCACAACGCCGTGTCAGGCACTCCCGCCGACTTCGGCTATCCACCGCCGCAATCCAGGTCGCGAGTCGCCGCACTGGCCGCCGACCTGCGCGATACGGTGCGGGAGATTCCTCCGGGTCTGCGTGCGCTGGCCGCACTGGCCAAGATGCTGGCCGGTCGGCGGAATGGCGGTGCGGCCGGTCCTGAAACACCTGAGTTGCCCGACGATCCTGCTCTGGACCGCGTCGTGGACATCCCCTCCGTCATCGCCACCGTCGACACAGCGGAATGGGATGCCCGGGCCGCTGCGCTAGGCGGCAACAGCTACGCCCTGGTCGCGGGTGTCACCGCGAAACTTGCCGAACATCTGGGCAGACGAAGGCCGGACGGGTCGGTCACTCTGGTGATCGCCGGTAACGGACGCAGCAGCGCGGACGACGACCGTGCGCTGGCAATGACATTCGCCAACGCCACCCTTGACGCGGGTGGGGTGACCAAAGACCTCTCCGCGGCCCGGGATTTGATCCGGGCGGCCCGTGAGCAGGTGAAGGATCGGCCGGATCCGACGTCGAGGCTCTACCCCCTGGTGGCCTGGTCACCGCAACGCACCGCGACGGCCGTGGCGGGGCTGATGTTCTCCTACGCCGACTCGTTGCCCTCATCGTGTTCCAACCTCGGTGACATACCGGGACATCTGGCCAATCTGGACGGTAGCAACGCCGAGCATGTGATCGCCCGCTCAGTCGATCAGAACGTGACCTTGCGGGATCTGCGCCGCTCCCACGGAACCCTGGTGGTGGTCTCCGGGCGGATCAACGGCCGGATCTGGATCGCCGTGGAAGCCTACGAGTTGGGTGCGGAGAACTCCCGCGAGCGTCTGCACACCACTGTCGAGCAGACCCTGGCCGAGTTCGGAATCGACAGCGCTACCTTCTGGTGAAACGTCTGAGCCCGCGCTCAGGTCACTTCAGTCGGCTCCAACCAAGCCCGACCAACAGGGCGCCTACCAGGCCCAGCAGAATCGCGTACTCGATCCGGCTGCGCGAGCGGGTCCACTCGCCGAATCGGTTGACCAGATCGAGCGTCTTGGCCGGGGCGAGCAGATAGCCGATCAGCGGGGTGAGCACCACCAGGCTGCCCACGATGTTGAACACCACGAGCGCGGCGGCCTGCTCCGATGGCGACACCGGAGCGGTGGCAATCACGACTAGCATCGCCAGGTAGTCCGGCGAAGGCAAGCCGGTCGATACGCCGACGAGACCGGCGACCCATGGCGAGCCTCCTTTGGCAAGGATCTTTCGGACTCGCTCGGCGAACTTCTCTGCGGCGCTGGGAGCGTCAGTTTGTCGACGGGTGCGATTTCGGCCCGCCTGCAAGGCGTGGACGGCCATTACCGCGGCCGCCAGTAGCGCGAGTACCCCCACCCCGATCTGGATCGTGGCGCCGTTGCCGCCCGCCGTGGCAAACGGATTGCGATGGAACACAAAGAGAACGAGCAGACCGAAGCCCAGGGTGGTCGAGAAGCCGCACACGAAGAAGGCCAACAGCTGCAGCATCGGGCGCTGCCGGGAGAGCAGGAGCGGCACCAGGCCGATTCGGGTGGGTTCGAGATTGACCGCGAGAGCGAGCAGCAGCACGGTCGTCCACACGGGGGCCGACTCTACCGTTCGCCGATGGCAGGATCAGCGGGCGGGCCGGGCCGCGGCGGCACGTTCAAGCAGGTCGGCGGCGGTGGCCACGCTGCGCTGCGGCGGGGTCATGGTAACCGCCACCTCGCGGGCACGGCGGAGACATTCCTGGCTCAAGACGGTACGAAGGTCGTCGCGCAATGATGCCGCCGTCGTCTTGGAGTAACGACGCTGGGCGCCGACGCCGAGTCGGGCGATCTGCCGCGCCCAGACGGGCTGGTCGGCGCCCACCCACAGCACCAGGGTAGGTACGCCGGAACGGACGCTGGCGGCCGTGGTACCCGCTCCACCGTGGTGCACGATGGCACGGCAGCGGGGAAACACCGCGGCATGGTTGACCGAGCCAACGATGGTGACGTGATCGGCGCGCGGAGCATCGGGGTCGATCTGGAGCACTCCTGAGCAGATCAGTGCTCGCTCACCCAGATCCGCGCATACGTCGCTGATCATCTCGATTGCCCCGGTCGGGTCATCCACCGGCATGCTGCCGAATCCGAAGTAGATCGGCGGGCTTCCGTCCTCGATCCATTCTGAGACCGCCGCATCGACCTCGGTCGGCAACTGCAGACTCATCGATCCGACCACGGGGCGTGCAGGGCCCAGTTCCGCCGCTATCCCGGGAAACAACACCTCGTCGTAGGCCTGGATCTCCAATGCTCCGCGTTCCGCCATCCGCCTGATCGCGCGGGTGTGCGCCGCCGGCAATCCCAGGGTCTGGCGCTGCTCGTCTTCAGCCGGTTTGAGTATCCGCCAGTGCACCCACTCACCGACCGGCCACACCCGACGAACGACGTTCAGCGGCAACGGTACGGGCAGCATCTGGGTGTTGGGGCGGGCCGGAAAATAGTGCAGAGCGGCCAGTGGAATGCCATAGAACTCCGCGACGTTGCCTGCTACCTCCTGATAGGTGGTGCCGGTCAGGATCAGGTCCGAATCGGCCGCCAATTCGACCAACTGGTGGCTCATCTCCTGCCACCCCGCGACCACGTATTCGCGGGCCTGCCGCAGCACCGTGACCGGATTGCGGGTGTACCGATCGCGGAAGATGTCGGCATCAAGTTGGGCATGGGAGTCCGGGCCGTATACCGCTACTGCCCCCAACCCCGCAGCCTCGGCGAACCCAACGAGGTTGGGTGGAACGGCCATCCGCACATCGTGGCCGCGTCTGAGCAACTCCAAGCCAACCGCTGCGGCCGGTTCGACGTCCCCCCGCGTCCCATGCACGGCGATGGCGTATTTCATCGGTTTCATTGTGCCGCAGACACCGTCCCAGGCTCAGGATCAGGGTCGGTCGCACGAATTCGGCGGACCGGCGGTGGCGGCTGCCACTTGGACGGCCACCAGTTGGCCTTGCCCACCAGAACCGCCGTGGCCGGAACGGTGACAGTGCGCACGAGGAAGGTGTCCAGCAGGATCCCGACCCCGATGATGAACCCGATCTGCACCAGAGTCGTGATGCTGGCGAACTGCAGGCCGAGCATTGAGGCGGCGAAAATCAGTCCGGCAGCGGTGATGACGCCGCCGGTCTGGGTCACCGTTCTGATGACCCCGGAGCGGATACCGTAGGGCGATTCTTCCCTGATGCGCGAAATCAACAGCAGGTTGTAGTCGGCGCCGACGGCAACCAGGATGATGAACGTCAGTCCGGGGACGCTCCAATGCAATTCCTGTCCGAGGATGAACTGGAACAACACGACGCCGAGCCCGAGTGCGGACAGGTACGAAATCACCACTGAGACAATCAGATACAGCGGAGCTACCAGCGCCCGAAGCAGGACGATCAAGATGGTGAGCACTACCAGAATGGTGCTGAGGATTATGAACCGCAAATCTTGGTAGTAGTAATCGCGGGTGTCACGGAGCGTCACCGTGAACCCCGACATCGAGATCGTTGCGTCCGACAGCGTGGTGTTCGGCTGGGCGCCGCGCGCCGTGGCAAGCACCGCATTGACCTGATCCATCGCCTCGGCGGTGAACGGATTGAGCTTGGTCTGGATCAGATAGCGGACGGTGTGGCCGTCGGGGGAGATGAAGATTCCTGCGGCCTTCTTGAACTCGGAACCGGTGAGGATCTGGGAGGGCACGTAGAAGCCGGCCATCGACTGCGTGTTCGCGTTCTTCTTCATCGACAGCAGAAATGACGACGCCTGCTCGAGGCCGGTGCCGAGTCTCTTGGTCTGTTCGACCAGCAGGTTGACGCCAGCGGAGACCTGACGGCTGGCCTGGGCCAGCATGGTGATCCCTTGCTGGAGCTGGTCGAGTTGGGCCTGGAGGTCGGCCGGGCTGGTGATCCCCGCGGACCGTAGGTTCTCGCCGACCGAGTCCAGCGAACCTTGGATGCCGCTGCCGGGCGGCACCGACGGTACCGGCGCTCGCGGTGAGGGATTGATGTCGGTGGGTTCGATCCTGTCTTTGCCGGGGCTCTCGGCGTCGTACGTCGGCGTAGATGTCTGGGTCGGTGCGGTGGCCGGTGTTGGGGTCGGTGTTGGGGTCGGCGTTCCGACGGACTCAGATCCCGGTATCGACTGGAGTTGTTGACCGAGATTCCCCAACTTCGGCAGGGCGCCGTCGTCGCGGGCGTCCGCCGTCTGCTGTAGTCGGGCGCGGGCGGCGACGCACGCGGGGTCGGCGTCGCACACTGGGCTGGTGTCGAGAGCTCTGAGAACCGGATCAATAGCCCCGTCGACGGCTGTCATGGTGTCGCTGATGCTGCCCATGCTGCCGCCGAGGCCATGAATGGTGTTGAGGGGGTTGCTGCCCGGCTCGAAACCCGGCATAGCGACACCGGTGCCGTACTGGTTCTGCAGGAAGGCCATCGAGTTCACGACGCCACTGGTCGCGGCCAACGTCGGCCCCAATTGGGAGCGCACCGCCTCGAGTGCGGTGGCAACCTGGTCAGCGCCGTAGACCAGCAGGTTGAGGTTGTCGGTATTGCCGTTGATCACATCCGATGCCTGGCCCAGCGGCTTGCCCACCTCGCCGGCTTGGAAAGACAGTCGGGCCTGCTCGAGGGACTCACCGCTGGGGCGGGTGATACCGCGAACCATCTCGATGTCGGGCAACTGGCTGACCCGGTAGGCCATTTGCTCCATGTCGGCCAAGGCCTTGGACGTCCGCAGATCGTGCGGCGACTGAATAAGCAGATACTGCGGGAGGCTTGAGGCTACCGAGAAGTGCCGGCCGATCGCGTCGTAGCCGCGGATACTCTCGGTGCTGGCCGGTAATGCCTTGCGGTCGTCGTAGTTGTAGTTCGCCAGTCCGGATATGGCGGCCAGGATTGCCAGAACGATGAGGCTGGCGATCAGATGAATCGCCGGCCGGCGCACGATCCGGATGCCGAGCATCTTCCAGAACCTGCTGGTCAGATCGCGGCGTGGCTTGATCCATCCGCGCCGGCCGGTCAAAACGAGCATCGCGGGAAGCAATGTCACCGCCCCCGCGCAGCCAACGGCGACCGCCGTTGCCAGTGCCACACCAACGGTGGAGAAGACAGTCAGTTTGGTGAAAATCATGCACAAGAAGGTGACCGCGACGGTCGCTGCCGACGCCGTGATGACCTTGCCGACCGAGCCGAGGGCGTACTGGACGGCTTGATCGGACGGCGAACCGGAGCGTAAGAAGTCGTGGTACCGGCTGATCAAAAAGACCGCATAATCGGTTCCAGCGCCGGCCATGATCGCGGTCAGCAGAACGATGGTCTGCGCGGTGACGTTGAGACCGATGGTGCCCAGTCCGGCGACCACACCCTGCGCGGTGATCAGGGAAACTGCGATCGATATCAGTGGCAGTAGCATGGTCAGTGGGTTGCGATAGACCATGAGCAGGATCAAGAACAGGCCGATGATGGTGGCCAGTTCGATGCGCAGTCTGTCCTGTTCACCGATGTCCTGGATGTCGGAGAGCGTCCCGCTGGGACCGGTGAGGTAGACATCCACCCCGGAGCCAGCGACGGTATCTCTGACCGTCTTCATTGCCCGCCGGGCAGCCTCGGTGGACTTCGGGGTGCCCAGTTCCCCGGTGATGTTGACCGGGATGAGCCACGCCTTGCCGTCCTTGCTGGCCAGTACTTCGCGTAGTGGTGGCGTGGTGATGAAGTCCTGGAGAGCGGCCACGTCGTCGGTCTCGGCCCGCAGCTTGCCGACAAGGTCTCGGTAGAGCGTCTCGTCCTGCTGACGGAACCCGGAGTTCTTCGTCAGAACCACCAGCAGGATGTTCTCCGAGCTGGCTTCCTTGAAGGCCTCGGTCATTTCCCTGGTGGCTACCGTGGAGGGCGCGTTCGCGGGCAGGACCGCTGCAGGGGCGCGCTGCGCCAGCTCGGACAGCGGAGGAAAGACCTGGGTAAGGCCGGCGCCGAGGGCGAGCCAGAGGACGATCACCAGCCACGGGGCGCGGACTACGACGCGTCCGATGAGCCCGAAGATGCCTCCAGAACCGGGCGCCGTGTCTGTCGCTCCGGCGGCCGGGTCAGTCGCTCCAGGCAGCCGGTGTCCACCCACCCGGACCATGGTACTGAGCAGCAACGCTGCGCCCCGGGCACCCGTACGTGTCGGAGAGCCGCCCGTGTCGACGCGATAGACTCCGTGACCGAACGGCACCGATCCGGCCATCACCGGGGAGCCTTCGGAAGAACAGTCACCTCCTGGGACTCAGTAGAACCGAACGGGCGGGCCCGTCACAGCCTGTCAAGAGCGACGCATGCCCCGGTGTGCGTAAGCGGGGTGGTACCGCGGCGCTCGCGCAATCGCGCGTCGTCGTCCCCGTGCCCGAAGGCACAGGAGGACCTCACGTGACTCAGACCGGCTACCCCAGGCCCGGCTATGCCAAGCCCGCCGGATCGCCGGACTTTCCGGCCCTGGAACTGGAGGTCCTCGACTACTGGGCCTCCGACGAGACCTTCCGCGCGAGCGTCGAGCAACGTGACTCGTCTCCGGAGTACGTCTTCTACGACGGACCCCCGTTCGCGAACGGGCTTCCGCACTACGGCCACCTGCTGACCGGGTACGTCAAGGACATCGTTCCGCGCTATCGCACCATGCGCGGCTACAAGGTCGAGCGCCGGTTCGGCTGGGACACCCACGGCCTGCCCGCCGAACTCGAGGTGCAGCGCCAACTCGACATCACCGACAAAGCCCAGATCGAGCAGATGGGCATCGGGAGGTTCAACGACGCCTGCCGCGACTCGGTGCTGAAGTACACCAACGAATGGCGGGCCTACGTCACCCGCCAAGCCCGCTGGGTGGACTTCGACAACGACTACAAAACGCTGGACCTGTCGTTCATGGAGTCGGTCATCTGGGCGTTCAAGCAGCTGTGGGACAAAGGCCTGGCCTACCAGGGTGTGCGGGTGCTGCCGTACTGCTGGAACGACGAAACCCCGCTGTCCAGCCACGAACTGCGGATGGACGACGACGTCTACCAGAGCCGCCAGGATCCGGCGATCACCGTCGGATTCCGGATCGCCGCCCCGGATTCGGACCTGGATGGCGCCTACCTGCTGATCTGGACCACTACGCCGTGGACACTGCCGTCCAACCAGGCGGTGGCGGTCAACCCGGACGTGGAGTACGTCGTGATCGCCCATGAGGGCCGCCGCCTGGTGATGGCCAGGGAACGCCTGGTCGCGTATACCCGCGAACTGGGGGATGATCCCGACGTGGTGGGCAGCTACACCGGCGAGGAACTGCTCGGACTGCGCTACGCGCCCCCGTTCCCGTACTTCGCTGACTCGCCCAATGCCTTTCAGGTCCTGCGCGGCGACTTCGTCACCACCGAGGACGGCACCGGGGTGGTGCACATGGCGCCGGCCTACGGCGAGGACGACAAGGCGACCACCGACACCGTGGGAATTGTGCCGGTCACCCCGGTCGATCCGAGGGGCCGTTTCGACGCACAGGTTCCCGAGTACGCAGGCCAGCTTGTCTTCGACGCTAACCCGCAGATCATCAAAGACCTCAAGAACGGCACCGGGGCAGCCGCGGTGAATGCGCCGGTGCTGATCCGGCACGAGACCTACGACCACCCCTACCCGCACTGCTGGCGGTGCCGCAACCCGTTGATCTACCGGGCGGTGTCGTCGTGGTTCGTCAACGTCACCGCCTTCCGGGACCGGATGGTCGAACTCAACCAGCAGATCACCTGGTATCCCGAGCACGTCAAAGACGGACAGTTCGGCAAGTGGCTCTCCGGCGCCCGAGACTGGTCCATCTCGCGGAATCGCTACTGGGGCACACCGATTCCGGTGTGGGTCTCCGACGACCCCGCGTATCCGCGCATCGATGTCTACGGAAGCCTCGACGAACTGGAACGCGACTTCGGGGTGCGCCCGACCAATCTGCACCGGCCCTACATCGACGAGCTGACCCGGCCGAACCCCGATGACCCGACCGGCAAGTCCACGATGCGCCGCATCGAGGACGTCTTCGACGTGTGGTTCGACTCCGGGTCGATGCCGTACGGACAGGTGCACTACCCGTTCGAGAACGAGGATTGGTTTCAGACCCATTTCCCCGGAGACTTCATCGTGGAGTACATCGGTCAGACCCGCGGCTGGTTTTACACCCTGCACGTGCTTTCCACGGCGCTGTTCGACCGGCCGGCCTTTAAAACCTGCGTTGCTCACGGGATCGTGCTGGGTAACGACGGCGCCAAGATGAGCAAGTCGCTGCGCAACTACCCCGACGTCAACGAGGTCTTCGACCGCGACGGTTCCGACGCCATGCGCTGGTTCCTGATGGCCTCACCGATCCTGCGCGGCGGCAACCTGATCGTCACCGAGCAGGGCATCCGGGAGGGTGTTCGGCAGGTACTGCTGCCGCTATGGAACGCCTACAGCTTCCTGACGCTCTACGCCCCGACCAAGGGGACCTGGCGCGCCGACTCACACCATGTGCTGGACCGCTACATCATGGCCAAACTGGCCGAACTCCGGGACGACCTGACCGCTGCCATGGACGTCTGTGACATCTCGGGTGCCTGCGAGCTGCTGCGGCAGTTCACCGAGGCGCTGACGAACTGGTACGTGCGGCGGTCCCGTTCGCGGTTCTGGCAGGAGGACCGCGATGCCATCGACACCCTGCACACCGTGCTGGAGGTCACCACCAGACTGGCCGCCCCACTGCTGCCGATGGCGAGTGAGATGATCTGGCGCGGACTCACCGGCGAGCGCTCGGTGCACCTGACCGACTGGCCCGAGGCCGGGGTTCTGCCGGCGGATCCGGCTCTGGTCGCCGCGATGGACCAGGTGCGCGACGTGTGCTCTGCGGCTTCGTCGCTGCGCAAGGCGAAAAAGTTGCGGGTGCGTCTGCCTCTGACGAAACTTACTGTGGCAGTTGATAACCCGGAAAGTCTTGAACCATTCACCGGGCTGATCGCCGACGAACTGAACGTCAAGGCTGTCGAGTTGACCGACGACATCGCGGCGCACGGCCGCTTCGAACTGACCGTTAACGCGCGGGCGGCCGGGCCGCGACTGGGTAAGTCCGTCCAGGAGGCCATCAAGGCGGTCAAGGCGGGCCGGGGCGTGCTCAACGTCGACGGCACGCTGAGTGCCGGGGATGTGGTGCTCGAGGCCGGAGAGTACGAATCGAAACTCGTCGCCGCCGACCCGGCTTGCACGGCCGCGCTGCCGGACGGGGCCGGACTGGTGGTACTCGACGACACCGTCACCGAAGAGTTGGAGGCCGAAGGCTGGGCCAAGGACCGAATCCGCGAATTGCAGGACCTACGGAAGTCCTCCGGCCTCGACGTCAGCGACCGCATCACCGTGGTGATGACGGTGCCGGCGGACCGTGCGAACTGGGCCGCCACCCACCGCGATCTGATCGCCCACGAGATCCTGGCGACCGGCTTCGAGTTAGGGGAGCCCGGCCAGGAGTTGGTGGGCGGGGTGGAGATCGGCGACGGCGTGCGGGTGGCGATCACCAAGGCCTGACCTTCCCCGCCGAGTGAGGGCTCGGGCAGACGACGTGCGAGTGGGTGTCCGCAAGGTTCCTCACTGGACGCAAGATAGACACGTGTCCCGCTGGGTTCTGCACTTCGATATGGACGCATTCTTTGCGTCCGTCGAGCAGCTGACCCGGCCGACGCTTCAGGACCGCCCGGTCCTGGTAGGCGGGCTGGGCGGCCGCGGTGTGGTGGCCGGGGCCAGCTACCAGGCCAGGGCATTCGGCGCCCGCTCGGCGATGCCAATCCATCAGGCGAGGCGGTTGGTCGGTGCCGGCGCGGTGGTACTCCCGCCCCGCGGCGCGGTGTACGGGGTCGCCAGCCGCCGGGTGATGGACTGTGTCCGGGCGGTCATCCCGGTGCTGGAACAGTTGTCCTTCGACGAGGCGTTCGGAGAGCCGGCCGACCTGGTCGGCGCTAGCGGCGATGAGGTTCATGACTATTGCGCAGGGCTGCGGATCCGGATCCGCGAGCAGACCGGACTGGTGGCCTCGGTCGGCGCGGGTTCTGGTAAGCAGATCGCCAAGATCGCCTCGGGGCTGGCTAAACCGGACGGTATCCGGGTGATCGGGCGCGACGAGGAGCAGATCCTGCTGGAGAGCCTTCCGGTTCGCAGGCTGTGGGGGATCGGTCCGGTGGCCGAGGAGAAGCTGCATCGGCTGGGCATCGACACGGTCGGGAAGCTGGCCGCCCTCAGCGACTCCGAGGTCGCCAACATCCTTGGGGTCAGCATCGGCCCCGCGCTGCACCGGCTTGCCCGCGGGGAGGACGACCGTCCCGTGGCCGAGCGTGCCGAGGCCAAGCAGATCAGCGCGGAATCGACCTTCGCCACCGACCTGACCACTCTCGAACAACTTCATGACGCGGCCGGCCCGATCGCCGAACACGCCCACCGCCGACTTGCCCGGGACGGCCGCGGTGCCCGCACGGTGACGGTCAAGCTGAAAAAAGCCGACATGTCCGTGCTGACCCGTTCGGCGACGCTGCCCTACGCCACCGGCGATGCCGCAACACTGACCGCCACCGCCCACCGCCTGCTGCTCGACCCGCGTGAGGTTGGACCCATTCGCCTTCTTGGCGTTGGCTTTTCAGGACTCAGCGACGTTCGGCAGGAGTCTTTGTTTCCCGAGCTTGAGCAGTACTCGGAGCGGGCGAGCGTCGTTTCGGCCGACGGTGGCCGGAGCTCCCCGGATGCGTCAACGGTCAACGCCTGGTCGGGATGGCGGGTGGGTGACGACGTCACGCACCCCGGCTACGGACACGGCTGGGTGCAGGGCGCCGGGCACGGTGTGGTCAGTGTGCGGTTCGAAACCCGCTCCAGCGGGCCGGGGCTGATGCGGACCTTCGACATCGACGATGCCCACCTGACTAAGGCCAACCCGGTGGACAGCTTGGACTGGCCCGAATACCTGGAGGGGCTATCCGAACTGGGCGACGACGTCGCCGACGGGTAAGCCCGCGGCGAGTGCCGCCATCATCAACACGCGGGCCTGGCTGGCGCGCAGGCCCGGAACCAGGATCGCGCCGGAGTCGGCGAGGTCATGTCCGGGTCCATACGTGGCCGATGTCCGCCCGCCGGCAACCCGAGTGGTCACCGCCACGGCGACACCCTGCCGGCATGCCCGGGCCACTGCATCGACCACTCCGGGGCCGGCATTGCCCGAGCCCATCCCTTCCACGACCAGTCCGCGGGCGCCGGCGGCGATGAAGGCGTCGATGGCGGTGCCGTCAGCGCCTGGATACGCCGCCGCGATGTCGACCCTCGGCGCGGAAAGCAGTGGCCCGAATCCAGGAAAGATTCTCTTGGCATCGCGGGATTCTTGGTGAAACACCCCGGCTCGGACCGTGCCCACCCGAGTCCCTGCGAACAGCGTCCGGTCGGCGCACTTGGTCATCCCCAACGGAGCCCACACCGCCCCGGCGAAACTGACCACCACGCCCAGCCCCCGGGCGGCCGGGCTGGCGGCCAGGGTGAGGGCGTCACGGAGATTGGCGGGGCCGTCCGGATCGGGGTCGTCGGCGGCCCGGGCCGCCCCGGTCAGCACAACCGGGGCCGGACCGTCGTAGCCGAGATCCAACCACAGTGCCGTCTCCTCCATGGTGTCGGTGCCGTGGGTGATCACGACGCCGTCGGCGCCGTCGGCAACCGCCCCGGTGACCGCCGCGCCGATCCTGATCCAGTCCTGCGGAGTCAGTTGGGAACTGTCGACGCTCATCAGATCGAGCACCGTCGCGTCCGCGTCGCCGAGCAGATCGGCGCCCGTGCGGGCCGGGCGCAACACGCCGTCACGGCCGGCGCTGGTCGCAATGGTGCCGCCGGTGGTGATGACAACGACGCCTGACATGCCCGTCATCATGCCGTGTGAATGGGTTAGGGAATGATGGGGGAGTGACCGAGGACACGGCCGACAGCGGTGCGCAGACAGCGGCACCACCCCGCCGCAGGTTGCGGCTGCTGCTGACGGTGGCCGCGGCGGTGCTGGCGCTGGACGTCGTCACAAAGGTGCTCGCTGTGAAGTACCTGACCCCGGGCGAACCGGTGTCGATCATCGGCGACACCGTCACCTGGACCCTGGTCCGCAACTCTGGTGCCGCCTTCTCGATGGCGACCGGGTACACCTGGGTTCTGACGCTGGTGGCTCTCGGCGTGGTGGTCGGAATCATCTGGATGGGCCGACGGTTGGTGTCGCCCTGGTGGGCGTTGGGCCTCGGGATGATCTTGGGCGGGGCGCTGGGGAACCTCGCCGACCGTTTCTTCCGCTCGCCGGGCCCGCTGCGCGGCCATGTCGTTGACTTTCTGTCCATCGGCTGGTGGCCGGTGTTCAACGTGGCCGACCCTGCGGTGGTCGGGGGAGCGATCCTGCTGGTGGGCCTGTCGATTTTCGGCTACGACTTCGACAGCTCCGATCGGCGCAGGCCCGTGTCGGACTGATGGCTGAGCGTTCGATGCCGGTCCCCGAGGGCCTGGCTGGTATGCGAGTGGATGCCGGACTGGCGCGTCTACTCGGCCTTTCCCGTACCGCGGTCGCCGCCGTCGCAGAGGACGGCGGTGTCCTCGTCGACGGCGTGACAGCGGCCAAATCCGACCGCCTCGAAGCGGGGGCGTGGCTGACGGTGACGCTGCCCGAAGCGCCTGCGCCCGTGGAGAACACGCCGGTCGAGATCGAAGGCATGACCATCCTGTACTCCGACGACGACATCGTCGCGGTGGACAAGCCGCCAGGGGTGGCCGCGCACGCCACGGTGGGCTGGCACGGGCCGACGGTGCTCGGAGGGCTCGCCGCCGCCGGCTTTCGGATCAGCACCTCGGGCATCCACGAGCGGCAGGGCATCGTTCAGCGCCTCGATGTCGGCACCTCCGGCGTGATGGTGGTCGCGCTGTCGGAGCACGCCTACACCGTGCTCAAGCGGGCGTTCAAACAGCGCACCGTGGACAAGCGTTATCACGCTGTGGTCCAAGGACATCCGGATCCCTCCAGCGGAACGATCGACGCGCCGATCGGTCGCCACCGCGGCCACGACTGGAAGTTCGCGGTCACTGAGAACGGCCGGCACAGCATCACTCACTACGACACCGTGGAGATGTTCCGCCACGCCAGCTTGCTCGACATCCACCTGGAAACCGGCCGCACGCATCAGATCCGAGTGCACTTCTCGGCGCTGCACCACCCCTGTGCCGGTGACCTGACCTACGGCGCAGATCCGGTGCTGGCCAAGCGCCTCGGACTGGAACGGCAGTGGCTGCACGCCCGATCGCTGGCCTTTGCACACCCCGCCGATGGTCGCCGCATCGAGATCACCAGCCCGTATCCGGGGGACTTGCAGCACGCTCTGGATGTGCTGCGCGCCGATTCATGACAGCCCGGGTAGGTCTGGCCTCGCACCGCAACGGTCTGATCTACGGACTGGGCGCCTACGGACTGTGGGGTGTCTTCCCGGCGTTCTTCACCCTGCTCGCGCCGGCCGGGGCGCCGGAGATCTTGGCTCACCGAGTGGTCTGGACACTCGGGCTGATGGTCGTCGTGCTGCTCGTGATCGGTCGGTTGGGCGACCTCAAAGCCATCGACGGCCGCACCTGGCTACTGCTGGCATGTGCGTCGTTCCTGATCTCAGCGAACTGGCTGATCTACATCTGGGCGGTCAACTCCGATCAGGTCGTGGACGCGGCCCTGGGTTACTTCATCAACCCACTGGTCAGCGTGATACTCGGGGTCGTTCTCTTCGGCGAGCGACTCAACCGGGTCCAGCGCGCAGCGGTGCTGCTGGCCGCTGCTGCGGTGGTGCTGCTGTCAACCAACGTGGGCGGACCGCCGTTGATCGCGATCGGCCTGGCACTCTCCTTCGGGCTGTACGGCGCGGTCAAGAAAGTGGTTTCGACCGACCCACGGGTCAGCGTGGGGGTGGAAACCGGGTTTGCGGCCCCGTTCGCGGTGGCGTACCTGATCCACCTCCAGTCGAGCGGCGACGCCGATTTCATCAATCACGGGCCTGTCCACACCGGGCTGATGCTGTTGTGCGGGCCGGTGACGGCGATCCCGCTGCTGTGTTTCGCCGTCGCCGCCCAGCGGCTCCCTCTGGTGACCCTGGGTTTGCTGCAGTACCTGACGCCGTCTCTGCAGATGATGTGGGGTGTCCTGGTCGACCATGAACCGATGCCTCCGCTGCGGTGGCTGGGCTTTGCGATGATCTGGGCAGCCCTGGCAATCTTCAGCACCGACGCGTTGTCTCGCGCATACCACCGTCGCACAGGTACCTTGCAGGCATCATGACCGATTCCAAACGCCTGAGGCGCAAAGTAATGATTGCCGTCCTGGCCGCAATATCCGCCATCGCGATCATCGTGCCCGTCGTGGGAACGTTGCTGGTCCCGAGTTTTCTGAGCAATGAGGCGGCGGCTCCGGTGACCACGACGACCACCAAACCGCCGCTGACCATCAAGCCGCTGCCGGTCCGACCCGTGTTCAGCGCCTTCGTCACCACGCCCGAGCAGTGCCCGCCATCGACGCCTGCACCGCCGGATAAGCCCATGCGGATCTGCGACATCAACAGGACCGCGGTTTACGAACTCGGGCCCGAGGCCATGCGGGTTCAGTTGACCAACGTCGACGCGTTTCTCAACCCGCTGACCGGGGTACAGCTGGTCCAGATGTCCATGACCAACGAGTCGGCCAGCGAATTCGGTAAGTTCACCGCCGGCCAGGTCGGTAAGCAGGTGGCCTTCGTACGGGGCGGGACCGTGGTCTGGGGGCCCAAGATCGGTGCCCCGATCGACGGCCAGGTGCTCCAGCTTTCCGGTGATCTGACCGCCGAGCAGGCCAAAAAAATCGCGACGATGCTGCGCGACGACGCCTGACGATCGACCCGGCAGGGACACGACCGGGCGACACGCCGAGGGGTGTCGTGCGCCGGGCCTAAACTGACGGATCTATGGGGATCAACAGCGGGCGGGGCTTCGTGCACCTGCACAACCACACCGAGTATTCGATGCTCGACGGTGCCGCCAAAATCACCCCGATGCTTGCCGAAGCACAGCGCTTGGAGATGCCCGCTATCGGCATGACCGACCACGGCAACATGTTCGGCGCCAGCGAGTTCTACAACGCCGCCACCAAAGTCGGTATCAAGCCGATCATCGGAGTCGAGGCGTATGTGGCCCCCGGTTCGCGGTTCGACACCCGCCGCATCCTGTGGGGTGACCCAGGTCAGAAATCGGACGACGTCTCCGGTAGCGGCTCCTACACCCACCTGACCATGGTCGCCGAGAACGCGACAGGCCTGCGCAACCTGTTCAAGTTGACCTCGCTCGCCTCGTTCGAGGGCCAGCTGGGCAAGTGGAACCGGATGGACGCCGAGATCATCGCCGAGCACGCCGAGGGCATCATCGCCACCACGGGTTGCCCGTCCGGAGAGGTCCAGACCCGGCTGCGATTGGGGCAGGATGTCGAGGCGCTCGAGTCGGCGGCAAAATGGCGCGAGATCTTCGGCCCGGAGAACTACTTTCTGGAACTGATGGACCACGGCCTGTCCATCGAACGGCGGGTTCGCGACGGCCTGCTTGAGGTGGGGAGAAAACTCGGCATTCCGGCGCTGGCCACCAACGACTGCCACTACGTCACCCGCGATGCCGCGCACAACCACGAAGCGCTGCTGTGCGTGCAGACCGGCAAGACGCTGTCGGACCCGAACCGGTTCAAGTTCGACGGCGACGGCTACTACCTCAAATCGGCGGCCGAGATGCGCGCCCTCTGGGATGCCGAGATCCCGCAGGCCTGTGATTCCACCCTGCTGATCGCCGAACGGGTGCAGTCCTACGCCGACGTGTGGACCCCGCGTGACCGGATGCCAGTCTTCCCCGTGCCGGATGGCCACGATCAGGGCACCTGGTTGCGCCACGAAGTCGAGGCCGGTCTGCGACGCCGGTTTCCCGACGGTGTGCCGCCTGCCTACACCGAGCGCGCCGCTTATGAGATCAACGTCATCTGCGACAAAGGATTTCCGGCGTATTTCCTCATCGTCGCCGATCTGATCAACTACGCACGGTCGATCGATATCAGGGTGGGGCCCGGCCGCGGATCGGCGGCGGGTTCGCTGGTTGCCTACGCCCTCGGAATCACCAATATCGACCCGATTCCGCACGGACTGCTGTTCGAGCGCTTCCTCAACCCGGAACGGCCGTCAGCACCCGATATCGATATCGACTTCGACGATCGCCGCCGCGGGGAGATGGTGCGCTATGCCGCCGAGAAGTGGGGCAGCGACAGAGTCGCCCAGGTGATCACTTTCGGCACCATCAAGACCAAGGCCGCGCTCAAAGACGCGGCCCGGGTGCACTATGGCCAGCCCGGTTTCGCCATCGCCGACCGGATCACCAAGGCCCTGCCGCCGGCCATCATGGCCAAGGACATCCCGCTGTCGGGCATCACCGACCCGAACCACGAGCGGTACAAGGAGGCTGCCGAGGTCCGCGGCCTGATCGACACCGACCCCGATGTGCGGACCATCTACCAGACCGCCCGCGGGCTCGAGGGGCTGGTCCGTAATGCCGGCGTGCACGCATGCGCGGTGATCATGAGTTCCGAGCCGCTGATCGAGGCCATCCCGCTCTGGAAGCGGCCGCAGGACGGTGCCATCATCACCGGCTGGGACTACCCGTCGTGTGAGGCCATCGGCTTGCTCAAGATGGACTTCCTCGGTCTGCGGAACCTGACGATCATCGGCGACTGCATCGAGAACATCAAGGCCAACCGCGGCATCGACCTCGACTTGGACACCCTCTCGCTGGACGACCCCGCGACCTACGAATTACTCGGCCGCGGCGACACTCTCGGCGTCTTCCAACTCGACGGCGGCCCCATGCGGGATCTGCTGCGCAGGATGCAGCCCACCGAGTTCAACGACATCGTCGCAGTGCTGGCGCTGTACCGGCCGGGTCCGATGGGAATGAACGCCCACAACGACTACGCCGACCGCAAGAACGGCCGCCAGCCCATCAAGCCGATTCACCCGGAGTTGGAGGAACCGCTCAAGGACATCCTCTCCGAGACCTACGGCCTGATCGTCTACCAAGAGCAGATCATGTTCATCGCCCAGAAGGTCGCCTCGTACACCATGGGCAAGGCCGACGCGCTGCGAAAAGCCATGGGCAAGAAGAAACTCGAGGTATTGGAGGCCGAATACAAGGGGTTCCACGAGGGCATGACCGCCAACGGGTTCTCCGAGCGCGCGGTCAAGGCGTTGTGGGACACCATCCTGCCGTTCGCCGGCTACGCGTTCAACAAATCACACGCGGCCGGCTACGGCCTGGTGTCGTACTGGACGGCCTACCTCAAAGCCAACTTCCCGGCCGAGTACATGGCCGGCCTGCTGACCTCGGTGGGCGACGACAAGGACAAGGCGGCGGTGTACCTCGCCGACTGCCGCAGGCTGGGCATCACCGTACTGCCCCCCGACGTCAACGAATCCGGATTGAACTTCGCATCGGTGGGAACAGATATCCGGTTCGGTCTCGGTGCGGTACGCAACGTCGGCGCCAACGTAGTCACCTCCCTGATCGCCACTCGCACGGGCAAAGGCAAGTTCACCGACTTCTCCGACTACCTCAACAAGATCGACATCGGCGCCTGCAACAAGAAGGTGACCGAGTCGCTGATCAAAGCGGGGGCATTCGATTCACTGAAACACCCTCGCAAGGGCTTGTTCCTGGTTCACAGCGACGCCGTGGAATCGGTTCTGGGCACCAAGAAGGCCGAGGCGATGGGGCAGTTCGATCTCTTCGGCGGTGGCGACGGTGACGGCACAGATGCCGGCGACGCGGCGTTTACCATCCGCATTCCCGACGAGGAGTGGGAGGACAAGCATAAACTCGCGCTCGAGCGGGAGATGCTCGGTTTGTACGTGTCCGGCCATCCGCTTAACGGGGTTGCACACCTGCTCGCGGCCCAGGTTGACACCCCCATCCCGGCGATCCTGGACGGGGACGTGCCCAACGACACCCAGGTGCGAATCGGCGGAATCCTCGCCTCAGTCAACCGTCGGGTCAACAAGAGCGGAATGCCTTGGGCCTCAGCACAATTGGAGGATCTCACCGGCGGCATTGAGGTGATGTTCTTCCCTCAGACCTACTCGCTTTTCGGTGCGGAGATCGCCGACGATGCGGTAGTCCTGATCGGAGCCAAGGTTCGCATCCAAGACGATCGCACCACGGTGATCGTCAATGACCTGGTGGTGCCGGACTTCTCAAATGCCCAGCCCGACCGGCCGCTGTCGGTGAGTTTGCCTACCCGGCAGTGCACCCGGGACAAGGTCACCGCGCTCAAGCAAGTGCTGGCCCGGCACCCGGGCACCTCACAGGTGCATCTTCGGCTGATCAGCGGCGAGCGGATCACCACGCTGGAGTTGGACCAATCGCTGCGGGTGACCCCGTCATCGGCCCTGATGGGCGACCTCAAGGCGCTGCTGGGGCCGGGCTGCCTGGGGGGTTGATCGCGGGCGCACGGTCTCCAGTTCACGCGGAGAACGACAGCATCTGGCTAGGCTGGCATCATGCCGCTGACCGGAGAATACGAACCGAGCACTTCCGACTGGGCCCGCGAGAACGCGGAGCTGTACATGTCCTCGGGTGGCACCGAAGGCACCGAACTCAAAGGCAAGCCCGTCATCCTGCTGACCACGATCGGCGCGAAGACCGGCAAGGTCCGCAAGACGCCTCTCATGCGCGTCGAGCATGACGGCGAGTACGCCGTGGTTGCTTCACTGGGCGGGGCACCGAAGAACCCGGTCTGGTTCTACAACATCAAGAAGAATCCCCGGGTCGAGTTGCAGGACGGCACCCGATCCGGTGACTACGAGGCCCGCGAGATCTTCGGTGAGGAGAAGGCCACCTGGTGGGCACGAGCCGTGGAGGTGTGGCCCGACTACGCCGATTACCAGGCAAAAACCGAGCGAGAAATCCCGGTCTTCGTGCTGACCCCGATTCAGTGATCTCGGCCGCGCGGTGGCACCATTGACCGGTGTCCGCTGACCTGAGCCAAGCCCGTCTGTCGTCACCGCTGACCGCGGCCGACATCGATGAGGCTGCCCGGCGGATCGGCGACGTGGTTGCGCGTACTCCGCTCGACTACAGCGACCGCCTGTCGGCGATCACCGGCGCAGACGTTTACCTCAAACGGGAGGACCTGCAGAGCGTCCGGTCCTACAAACTTCGCGGTGCCTACAACCTGATCATGCAGCTCACACCGGAGGAACTCCGCGAAGGGGTGGTCTGTTCTTCCGCCGGAAACCACGCCCAGGGGTTCGCCCTCGCCTGCCGCCACATGCAGGTCCGCGGCCGGGTCTACGTTCCGGCCAAGACGCCGAGGCAGAAGCGCGACCGGATCAGCTACCACGGCGGTGATTTCATCGAGGTGATCGTCGGCGGCAAGACCTACGACGAAGCGGCGGACGCCGCCCTGGCCGACATCGCGCGCACCGGCGCCACCCTGGTCCCGCCTTATGACGACCCGCGCACGATGGCAGGACAAGGCACCATCGGTGTGGAGATCCTCGACCAACTCGACGCTGAACCGGACCTGGTGATCGTCGGGGTCGGCGGTGGTGGGTGCATCGCGGGGATCACCACCTATCTGGCCGAGCGGACCGCGGGAACCGCAGTGCTGGGTGTCGAACCCGCAGGCGCCGCCTCGATGATGGCTGCGCTCTCCGCCGGCAATCCGGTGACTCTCGATCACGTCGACCAGTTCGTCGACGGTGCCGCAGTCAAACGGGCGGGTGCATTGACCTACCGGGCGTTGGCCGCGGCGGGGGACATGGTCTCGGTCACCATGGTCGACGAGGGCGCGGTGTGCACCGCGATGCTCGACCTCTATCAGAATGAGGGCATCATCGCCGAACCCGCCGGGGCGCTGTCAGTGGCCGGACTGCTGGAGGCCGACGTCACACCCGGTTCGACGGTGGTGTGCCTGATCTCCGGCGGTAACAACGACGTCTCCCGCTACGGCGAGGTTCTTGAGCGCTCCCTGGTACACAAGGGTCTCAAGCATTACTTCCTGGTGGATTTTCCGCAGGAGCCCGGAGCGCTGCGACGGTTTCTCGACGAGGTGCTGGGTCCGGGCGATGACATCACCCTGTTCGAGTACGTCAAGCGCAACAACCGGGAGACTGGTGAGGCGCTGGTCGGCATCGAATTGGGTTCGGCCGCAGATTACGACGGGTTGCGGGCACGGATGCACACCTCGGGACTGCACGTCGAAGCACTCGAACCCGGATCGCCGGCATACCGGTATCTGACCTGAGCGTCGAGGGCGTCGCGACCGGGTTACCACGGTGGTCCGCCGCTTCCGCCACAAGCCGAGATTTCGATCGACGCACGCTCGCCGTACCGGCCTGCTGGCGCAGTTCCCGCAGCCCGATCCGCTGCATGTGCCACATGGCAGCACATTAGTTAGAGAGTCAGGATGTCGGTGTCGTTGGCCCGGAGGATCGGCTCGATGGGGACGCCGAGGCGGGCAGCGTGGTCGGTGAGTACCGTTGCCCACCGCAGGTCTGCACCCGACACCGGATCGCAGCCCGGCCTGGTCAGCAGCATGGCTACCGACGTGCCGGGTTCGAAGTTCTCCTCGAGGAGGACCATCAGTGCGCCCATGAGGTTCTCGACCAGGTCACGGTGCGGGAAGGCGCCGATCGCCACCTGGCTCAGTACCTTGTGCATGCGTCGGTCGGCGCCGACGAAGCCCACCCATAGCAGCCTCTGGTCGAAGCCCAACGGACCCATGAGCGCTCGCCATCGTTGCAACAGGTCCTCAGCGGAGTGGATGGGGTCAGTAGCGGTGTCAAGGGCGGGTATCGCTGTCATAACAACCGATGATGGGCGGTCCGGCGCCACGGTGGTTACGTCAATCCACAGGTATGTGTTCGCGCAGCACCGCGACGGTGTGGCCCGGCAACATCGCGGCCTTGGCGCCGACCTCCGGAGTGCCCCACTGCAGCAATATCTCGCCGGTGACATCGATGCTGACCGGCTCGGTTCCGAGGTTGCAGACGATCGCGACTCGGCCGCGGCGCATGACGATCCAACGCTGCTCCTCGTCGACATCGACGCCCAGATGGCTAAGCCAGGGGTCGGCCATATCCGGTTCACAGCGGCGCAGCCGGATCAGGCCGCGATAGAAGTCGAGCAATTCCCTATGACCGGGATCGTCGGGTTCGGTCCAGTCGAGTCTGGAGCGCAGGAACGTTTCCGGGTCCTGCGGATCGGGCACCTCGTCGGCGTCCCACCCGTGCTCGGCGAACTCTGCTTTGCGGCCTTGGGCGGTCGCCCGGGCAAGCTCTGGCTCTGGATGGGAGCTGAAGAATTGGAATGGCCTGCTCGATCCCCACTCCTCACCCATGAAAAGCATTGCGGTGTAGGGCGATCCGATCGCCAGGGCTGCCTTGATCGCCAGTTGCCCACCGTCGAGGTTGCTGCCGGGGCGGTCGCCCACCGCACGGTTGCCGACCTGGTCATGGGTGCAGGTGTAGGCCAGCAGGCGGGTGGCCGGAATCACGGCGATGTCCAGCGGCCGGCCGTGGCGGCGGCCGCGGAACGTCGAGTAGGTGCCGGCGTGGAAGTAACCGTTGCGCAGTGTCGTGGCCAGGGCTGCCATCGACCCGAAATCGCAGTAGTAACCCTGGCGTTCACCGGAGACCGCGGTGTGGATCGCGTGGTGGATATCGTCGTCCCACTGTGCTGTCATGCCGTAGCCGCCGCGGTCGCGCGGGGTGATCAACCGCGGGTCGTTGAGATCGCTCTCCGCGATCAACGACAGCGGGCGGCCCAGAACCCCTGAGAGCGTGTCGGTTTCGGCTGCCAGCTCTTCGAGGATGTGGATCGCGGTGTGATCGATCAGTGCGTGCACCGCATCCAAGCGCAGGCCGTCGACGTGAAAATCACGCATCCAGCGCAGCGCGCAGTCGATAATGTAGCGGCGCACCTCGTCGGCACCAGGGCCGGACAGATTCACGCCGTCTCCCCAGGTGTTGGCGACCGGCGAAAGGTACGGGCCGAAGCGCGGCAGATAGTTCCCAGACGGCCCGAAGTGGTTGAACACCGCATCGATCAGGACACCCAAACCGCGGGCGTGGCAGGCGTCCACCAGTCGCACCAATCCGTCCGGTCCGCCGTAGGGTTCGTGCACGGCGAACCACAGCACTCCGTCGTAACCCCACCCATGCGTGCCGTTGAATGCGTTGACCGGCATCAGTTCGACGAAGTCCACGCCCAGATCGGCCAGGTAGTCAATCTTGGCGATCGCGGCATCGAACGTGCCTTCGGGGGTGAAAGTCCCGGTATGCAGTTCATAGATCACCGCACCCTCGACCGACCGGCCGGACCATCCGGAATCGGTCCAGCGTGCGCTGCGGGCCTCCCACAGCTGGGACCGCTGGTGCACACCATCGGGTTGCCGAGCCGAACGCGGGTCGGGCAGTACCTTGGGGTCATCGTCGAGAAGGAAGCCGTACCGTGCATCAGGGGCGCAATCCACTTCGGCACGCCACCAGCCATCGTGGCGTGCCATCGCGTGCACAGTGCCCTCGACGTCCAGTCGCACCTGTCGGGGAATCGGTGCCCACACTGCGAAATCAGCCATCGACACGCTCCAGAAGGGTAACCGGAAGTTCGGCGAACAGTTCGGTGGCAGCCGCCGTCCCCTCGTGACGACGGCCGGTGATCCGATCTACCCAATTCCCCTCTGGCAACGTGAGTGTCGTCGCACCCCAACCGGTTTCGGACAAACGAATGCTCCAGCGGGTGACCGCGACGAGTACGTCCTCGCCGCGCAGGAAAGCCAGCAGATGGTCGGCGGCCGGTCCGGCGGCGAGCAGTGGGCGGTAGCAGCCGGTCAAGAAGGTCCGCGGCCGGTCTCGCCGGGCTACGAGGGCCGCACGCACCACCCGCAGTTTCGGATGCTCCCCGCTGTGCAGTGCCGACCGCAGGGCGCTGACGTCGACCGCACGGCGGTTGTCGGGGTCTACGAGGCTGTCCTCCCAGAGTTCGGTCCCCTGGTAGACGTCCGGAACGCCGGGAACCGTCAACGCCAGCATTTTCTGACCGAGGGCGTCGTTGTGCGCATGCGGAAGCAGTTGGGCCACCAGTCTGCTGAGTTCGGCGGCAGTCGGGCCGTCCAGCACAGCGTCCAGCCAGTCGTGGACGGACTGCTCGAAGTCCCGGTCCGGGTTGATCCAGGACGTTCGCAGGCCCGCCTCGCGGATCGCCTTCTCGGCGTATCGGTGCAGTCGTTTCCGTAACGTTGCATCGACCCCGCCGGCCTCCGGCCAAGCCCCGAAAAGGTTCTGCCACAGAAACAATCCGGTTTGCCGATCCGGGCAGGGTGCGGCGGCCTCCCATCGTGAGACCAGTTCCACCCACAGCCCCGGCACCTGGGACAGCACACCGATGCGGGCCCGAACGTCCTCCCCGCGTTTGGTGTCGTGGGTGGACAGCGCCGTCATGGCGTGCGGCCACCTGGTGGCCCGCACCGCCGCGCTGCGATGGAACTCCGCTGCGCACACCCCGAACCGATGCGGTTCGCCACCGACCTCGTTGAGCGAGACCAGTCTCGGGTCCCGGTAGAAGTAGCAGTCCTCGACGGCCTTGGCGGTCATGGCGCCACACAACTGCTGAATCCGCGCCGCCGGTTCGGGTCGGCTCACCGCGGTCGCGATGATCGCCAGTGGGTCAGCCAGGTTCGGCTCGGCGGCCGCCGTGACGGCGATCGCCGTACCGAGCACCTGAGACAGCACCGGGTAGTCACAGCGATACACCCCGACGTTGGCCAGCAGCGTGGCCACCGCCGTGCCGAGAAGCGGGTGGCCGGCGCCGGCGGCCTGCTCGATGGTCCGGCACACCCGGGCCAACTCGCCGGCGAGAAGTTCACCGGCGGTCCGAATCTTCAACTCGCGCAGCGCTTCCTCGCCGTCGTAGGACAAACCGGCCGACTCGGCAAGCCGGGTGAGTGGGTCCCGTCCGGTGGGGTCCACGAACACCCCACCCACCTCACGCATGACTTCGTAGCCGGTGGTGCCCTGTACCGGCAGCGACGGGTCGAGCGGCTCGCCGGGCGACAGGATCTTCTCGATGACGATCCACGCCGCCGGCCCGAGCAGATCCCGTAACCGCCGCACATAGCCGGCCGGGTCGGTGAGGCCGTCGGGATGGTCGATCCGGACCCCGTCGACCAGGCCCTCGGCGAACCAACGGGCAACCTCGGCGTGCGTCGCGTCGAAGACCGCCGCGTCCTCCTGCCGCAACCCGGCCAGCGAGGAGATGGCGAAGAACCTCCGGTACCCACACACTCCGGTTCGCCAGTCCACCAGCCGGTAGTGCTGACGGTCGTGAACCGCCGCCGCCGCAGCGCCGTCATCGGCGCTTCCCGGAGCCACCGGCAGGGCCATCCCGCGCAACCGCAGCACGTCACCGTCGACGGTCAGTTCATCGAGGTGCTCGGCCGCACCCAATAGTGGAAGGACGATCCGGCCCTGCGGGTCCGCAGACCAGTCGATGTCGAAGAAGTCCGCGTACCGCGATGCCCGGCCGAGCCGCAGCACATCCCACCACCAGTCGTTGTTCTCCGGCGGGTCGACGCCGACGTGGTTGGGGACGATGTCGATCACCAGTCCCAGCCCGCGTGAGCGGGCCGTTCGGGACAGGGCTGCCAGCCCCTCCGGACCGCCGAGGGTGGCTGAGACGGTGGTCGGATCGGTGACGTCGTAGCCGTGTGCCGAGCCCGGGGCCGCGGTCAGTACAGGGGACAGGTAGAGGTGGCTGATGCCCAGTTCAGCGAGGTAGTCGACCAGTCGCTCGGCATCGGCGAAGACGAAACCCGCCCCCAGTTGAAGCCGGTAGGTGGACAGCACAGGACTAGGCATAGCTGCCTGTTCCCGCTAGGCCGTCTTTTGAAGCACGACTACCGAGCGGCCCTGGACGGTGAGCGTGCTCCCGGCCGCCACGCGCTGATCGGGGCTGCCACCGGGGGCGAAAGTGTCGATGACTGCCAGCCATTCCCTGGCGTAGGGGGTTTCCGGAATGATGAAGTCCACCGGGTAGGCGTGGGCGTTGAAGCACAGCAGGAATGAGTCGTCGATGATCCGCTCGCCGCGGGAATCCGGTTCGCGCAGTGCCTCCCCGTTGAGGCCCACCGCCACCGACTTGATCCCGGAATGCCAGTCGTCGGGGGTCATCTCGACGCCATTGCGGGTCAACCAGTAGATGTCACGCATGTGGTGGGTGCTGTGTGAGGGTCTGCCGTCGAAGAAACGCCGCCGCCGGAACACTGGGTGCTGTGCGCGCAATGCGGTCACCTTGCGGGTGAACTCCAGCATGTCTTCGTACTCTTCGGCGTCGCCCCAGTTGATCCAGGTGATCTCGTTGTCCTGACAGTAGCCGTTGTTGTTGCCGCGCTGGGTGCGGCCGATCTCGTCACCGTGGCTGATCATCGGGGTGCCTTGGGAGATCATCAGGGTGGCCATGATGTTGCGCATCTGGCGGTGCCGCAATGCGATGATCTCCGGGTCGTCGGTAGGACCCTCCACACCGCAGTTCCAGGAACGGTTGTGGTTCTCGCCGTCGCGGTTGTTTTCGCCGTTGGCGTCGTTGTGTTTTTCGTTGTAGGACACCAAGTCCGCCAGAGTGAAGCCGTCGTGACAGGTGACGAAGTTGATGCTGGCGATCGGCCGCCGTCCGGTGGCTTCGTAGAGATCGGCGGATCCGGTCAGCCGGGAAGCAAATTCGCCCAGGGCCGCCGGTTCGCCACGCCAGTAGTCGCGTACGGTATCGCGGTACTTGCCGTTCCACTCGGTCCACAGGCCAGGGAAATTTCCCACTTGGTAGCCGCCCTCGCCGATGTCCCAGGGTTCGGCGATGAGCTTGACCTGGCTGATGACCGGGTCCTGCTGGATGATGTCGAAGAACGCCGACAGTCGGTCGACGTCGTAGAACTCCCGCGCCAGAGTGGAGGCGAGGTCGAAGCGGAACCCGTCGACGTGCATGTCGAGCACCCAGTACCGCAGCGAGTCCATGATGAGCTGCAGGGTGTGCGGGTGACGGACATTGAGGCTGTTGCCGGTGCCGGTGAAGTCCTTATACATCCGCAGGTCGGCGTCCAGCAGTCGGTAGTAGGCGGCGTTGTCGATGCCACGGAAGTTGACGGTGGGGCCGTGGTGATCGCTTTCGGCAGTGTGGTTGTAGACCACATCGAGGATGACCTCGATGCCGGCCTCGTGGAAGGTGCGGACCATGTTCTTGAACTCGCCGATCTCTCCGCCGGCCCGCTTGTTGGCGGCATACTGATGGTGGGGCGCGAAGAAGCCGAATGTGTTGTAGCCCCAGTAGTTTCGTAGCCCGAGGTCGATCAGCCGCTTGTCGTTCATGAACTGGTGGACCGGCATCAGTTCGATTGCGGTGACGTTGAGCGACTTGAGGTGTTCGATGATCGCCGGGTGGGCCAGACCGGCGTAGGTGCCCCGCAGCTCCTCGGGGACGCGCGGATGGGTCTGAGTCAACCCTTTGACGTGGGCCTCGTAGATGATCGTCTCGTGGTAGGGAATGCGCGGCGCGTGGTCGGAACCCCATTGAAAGAACGGGTTGATCACCACGCTGGTCATGGTGTGTCCCAGCGAGTCGACCATCGGAGGTGTCCCACCCGACGCCAGATCGTGTGCATTCAGGTCGTAGGAGTACAGCGCCTGAGTGAAGTCGAAGTCGCCGTGGAACGACTTTCCGTAGGGGTCGAGGAGTAGTTTGCTGGGATCGCAGCGGTGCCCGGCCGACGGGTCCCAAGGCCCGTGCACCCGGAAGCCGTAGCGTTGTCCGGGGGAGATGCCGGGCAGGTAGGCGTGCCAGACGAACCCGTCGACCTCATCGAGGCGGATACGGGTCTCGACGTCACCCTCGTCGATCAGACAGAGTT
This sequence comes from uncultured Mycobacterium sp., assembly GCA_964483865.1. Lineage (GTDB taxonomy): Bacteria > Actinomycetota > Actinomycetes > Mycobacteriales > Mycobacteriaceae > Mycobacterium. The sequence continues at coordinate 69,791 of CAZADG010000011.1, forward strand.
CAACCTTCTCTGCCACTTCGGAGAACAGCGAGAAGTTGGTGCCGGCGCCGTCATAGGTGGCGCCAAGGGGATAGGGGGTGCCGGGCCAGACCGCGGCTTTGGTGGGCTGGCTTGCAGGCATGCGTCGACCCTATCCACGCGGATCGACTTTCTCCGCCGGTCAGGCAATTCTCTTCCGCGCTCCCGGCACGCGCTGTGAACAGGCAACTTAGTCGATGCATTTGACGCTTCACTCCAGGGCTATTAGCTTTTACTCAGCAAAATTTTAAGTAGCGACAAGCGTTGGGGATTTCACAGTGAGCGCAGCAAAGTACGTGGGTCGTCTGGGCAGCTTGGCGGTTGTCTTCGGTGTGGGCACCGGAGTGATGTCCAGTGTCGCCATTGCGTCGGCCGACACCGGGGAGAGCAGCCGTGGGCCCTCGGCATCCAACGCGTCGTCGGCCTCTAACGCGTCGTCGGAAACCAGGAAGGCATCCGGGTCCACCGGGCGCGGCCCGGGGACCGGCCGAAGCGGCCGGTCGTCGACCCGCGACGCCGCCGCCCCGGCCCCACAGCGCTTGTCGCCGGCACCCGCGGCCTCGATGACTCCGCGTTCGGCCGCCGCAGCCACCGCACCGAAACTCCGCCCACAGAGCCCACTGCCGAGTCCGGCGCCGAGCACCCCTGGCGACGCGATCGTCGCTGCGCCGACAGTAGTCGCGAATGCCGAGGTGTCGCCGCGCCGGAACAGCGCCCGCATTAAGCGGGGTTCCGTCGGTACCGGCACAGCCCAACCGGCCCCCGGCATAGCGGCGGCCTCGACGGTCACCACGAACACCGATCTGAGTCCGCTGCTGACGGAGGCGCCCCAACCGGCTGAGGCGCCCGCGCTCACGGCGGTCCCAGACCCCAACGCGCTGGCGCCGAAGGTTTCCCTGGAGGGGGTCGCGATCATGGCGCTGTCCACGACCCTCAGCTTCACCGTCCAGATGCTGCAGCAGATCGCCATCGCCGTTCACATCGGTCCGTCGAGGTCGACGTTCAACCAGACGATCGATTTCAACGGCTCCAACCTGGTTCCCTCGTCGACCGAACTCGTCACCTCGTTTTACGGTCCATGGACGTACGCGCCAGGTGGGCAGAACATCGTTCAGGGGCAACAGGATTACAACGTCGTCGACCCGGACACCCAGCAGACGGCCGGATCCTTCGAAGCGCTGGTGAGTTCAGGGCTGGCTCTCGGGTGGGGGGAGTACGCCCAACTGCTCGTCACCTCCGCGGACGGCGATATCGGAACCGGCGCCGGTCAGGTCCCCCCGGCGGGTTCGGTGATCGCGAGCATGAAGATCCTCGGAGGGTTCGGGTGGCTCTACTCCGCCTTGCCCTCGGGGTCGGGCAATGAGGTGTCGTTCAAATTGCGGACGCCGTTCGGGAACATCCCGCTCCCGTTCATCAACTTCGATGCCGCCCAGGGCATCGCAGACCACACTGTTGACAACAGACCGGTTTATCTCGGTA
>CAZADG010000012.1:0-6735 GCA_964483865.1 uncultured Mycobacterium sp.
TCACACTGTCGGGGTGGCGGGATTTGAACCCACGACCTCTTCGTCCCGAACGAAGCACGCTACCAAGCTGCGCCACACCCCGCGTGAAGCCCGGTCAGCTTATCGCACGCCGACGGGGTGAAGCCAAACGCTCAGGCTGAACCGGTCGGCCACCCGCAGGACTGCTCGAACTCCTGCAGCACAGCGGTGTACCTGTCGGGCGTCAGACCGTGGTCGGCGAGCCAGTCGTCGTCGTAGTAGGTGTCGGCGTAGCGTTCACCGCTGTCGCAGATCAGGCTGACCACCGACCCGCTGGCGCCCTCGGCCACCATGTCGGCCAGCAGGCCGAAGGCACCCCAGATGTTGGTCCCGGTCGACGGCCCCACTCGCCGGCCCAGCACCCGGGACACCTGGTGGGCCGCCGCCACCGAGGCAGCGTCAGGCACCCGCATCATCCGGTCGATGACGGTCGGCACGAACGACGGTTCCACCCGCGGACGGCCGATGCCCTCGATGCGTGACGAGGCTCCGGTGACAATGTCGCGACGGCCTTGCGCGTAGCCCGGGAAGAAGGCGGAGTTCTCGGGGTCCACCACACACAGGCGGGTGGGGTGGCCCCGGTAGCGGATGAACCGGCCGATGGTGGCGCTGGTGCCTCCGGTGCCGGCCCCGACCACGATCCACGACGGGACCGGGTGCCTTTCGTCGCCCATCTGGTCGAAGATCGACTCGGCGATGTTGTTATTGCCCCGCCAGTCGGTGGCCCGCTCGGCATTGGTGAACTGGTCGAGGAAGTAGCCGCCGGTCTCCTCGGCGATGCGCCGCGCCTCGGCGTTGACGTCACCGGCGCTTTCGACGAAATGACAACGGCCGCCGTGGTTCTCGATCAACGTTACTTTGGCACGGCTGGTCGAGGCGGGCACGACGGCGACGAACGGCAGGCCCAGGAGCGCGGCGAAATACGCTTCGGAAACCGCGGTGGAACCTGAGGACGCCTCCACCACTGTGGTGCCCTCGGTGATCCAGCCGTTGCACAGCCCGTAGAGGAACAGCGAGCGGGCGAGGCGGTGCTTGAGGCTTCCGGTGATGTGGGTGGACTCGTCTTTGAGATACAGCGCCACATCGACGCGATCGGACCACGAGGAGGGCAACGGGTACCGCAGCAGGTGGGTGTCGGCGCTGCGCCGGTAATCGGCCTCGATCAGCCGGACGGCATCATCCACCCAAGTCCTGGGCGCGCCACGGAGGGCGGACTGCATCTGGAGTTCGGTCACGGCCGGCGCTAATGCACCGAGGCCGTCGGGGTCGAGCGCAGCACGTTTCGGGTGTGGTCATGGCCGCCGGTCGGGGCCGCGACCAATGTCAGCAGGGTCGCCTCCGGCCGGCAGCAGAACCGCAGCGGCGCGAACGGCGAGGTCCCGATGCCGGCCGAGACGTGCAGAGCGGTCTCGGTTCCCCAACTCGACGCCCCCTTGGCGCGGGATCGGTCCAGATCGCAGTTGGTTACCAGCGCGCCGTAGAACGGTAGGCAGAGTTGACCGCCATGGGTGTGGCCTGCCATCACCAAGTGGTAGCCGTCGGCGGCGAACCGGTCCAGAACGCGGGTGTAGGGGGCATGGGTGACGCCCAGGCTCAAGTTGGCTGCTGGACTGGGCGGACCGGCGATCGTCTCGTAGCGGTCCCGGCCGAGGTGGGCGTCGTCGACCCCGGCGGCGGCGATGACCAGACCGGCCACCTCGAGTTCGCGGCGGTTGTGGGTCAGATCGAGCCAGCCCCGCTCGGTGAAGGCGGCGCGCAGATCCTGCCAGGGCAGCGGACTGCCGTGCACCCGATGGTCGCTGTCGGTGAGGTACTTCGCCGGGTTCTTCAGCTTGGGTGCGAAGTAGTCATTGCTGCCGAAGACGAAGACGCCGGGGACCGCCAGCAAGTCGCCCAGTGACTGGACCACCGCGGGTACCGCGCGGGGGTGCGAGAGATTGTCTCCGGTGTTGACCACCAGGTCGGGTTCCCACCGCGACAGTTCGCGCAGCCACGCCTGCTTGTGGCGCTGGGCCGGGCGCATGTGAATGTCACTGAGGTGCAGCACCCGCAGGGGTGTGGAACCTGGCGTCAGAACCGGCATCGTCACTTCGCGGACGACGAATGCATTGCGCTCGATCCCTGCGGCGTAGCCGACCGCAAGCGCGGCCGCGCCAGCCGCGACGGTGGCAGAGGTTCTCAAGGCGTTGGCGGCCATATCGGCAGACTACTGCCACCGGCCAGCAGAATGTGAAGTGAAAATCCAGACCGTCTCACCGCTGCTAGGGCGGCGGCGGTGGTGGCGGTGCGGCCGGCGGCGGGGGAGCGGGCGGCGGTGCTGGAACCGGCGGCGGGGGCGCCAGAACTGGCACGGTAATCGGTGGAAGACCCGGAATCTCCACGATCTGCGAACCGACCTGCGGCAGCCCCGGCAGCCCCGGCAGCGGCGGCGGCGGTGGCGGCGCACCGGGCGACGGTGACGGCTTCTCGGTCGGCGGCGGCGGTGGTGCGACCCCGTTGCTCACCAGCAGGGTGACGATGATGCCGGGAACGGTTTGTCCGCTGGGCGAGGTGCCGACGACGGTGCCGGCGGAAGCCGTGCTGTTGATCGACGACACGCTGTCGGACACCTGGAATCCGGAGGCGCGCAACTCTTCTCGGGCACTCTCCTGGCTCAGTCCGTTGACGTTGGGAACCCGGGAGCCGGGTGCCCCGTCGACATAACGGGGATCGGTCGGTGGCATGCTGATCTCACCGAAGTTCTCGGCGATCGGCGTCAGCGCGGCGAACCAGGTTTCGGCCGGCTCCTTGCCGCCGAAGAGGTCTCCGTCGTAGCACTTTCGCAATGGGAACGAGCAGAGGTCGCTGGGGTCGGGGGAATCGTCGTAGATGTAGTTCACCGCCGCGAACCGGTTGGTGTACCCGAAGAACCCTGCGGAGCGGTGCGCCTCGGTCGTGCCGGTCTTCGCCGACATGGGCAGGCCCCAGCCTGCCGCGTTGGCGGCCGGAGCGCCGGTGCCGATGCCGGTGGTGTCCTTGCTCAGTCCGTTCGACAGGGTGTTGGCCAGGCCCTCCGGGACCACCTGTTCACAAGGCTCGGCGTTGACCGCGACCTCGTTGCCGCGCCGGTCGAAGATCTTCTCGACCGGGTTCGCGGGACACCACATACCGCCGGACGCCAGGGTCGCCGCGACATTGGCGAGTTCGAGTGGGTTCACCGGGAACGGGCCCAAGGTGAACGAACCGATGTTCTGGCGTTTGATGAAGTCGGCCAAGCTTTCGTTCTCGTCCGGAGGCCTGTATCCGCGGGCACTGCCGGGCTCGGCGTAGGAGCGCAGCCCGAGTCGGACGGCCATGTCGACGGTGCGGGTGACCCCCACCTGGGAGATCAGCTTGGCGAAGGCGGTGTTGGGAGACCTGGCCAGCGCATCGGTCAACGTCATGGTGAGATTGCGCGGATCCCGGTAGTTGATCACGCACCAGCTCTCCTTGGGGCAGCCCTTGGCGCCCCCGTCGCCGAGCCCCTTGGCCTGGAACCAGCCCGGGACATCGAGCGTCGCGTTGATTCCCAGCCCGAGATCCAGTGCGGCCGCGGCGGTGAAGATCTTGTAGATGGATCCGGCGCCATCGCCGACCAGGGAGAAGGGTTGCGGTTGTACGGTCTGACCGACGTCGGTGTCGAGGCCGTAGGTGCGGTTGCTGACCATTGCGACGACGGGGTGGGACGTTTTGCCGGGCAGCACCACGTTCATCACGCTGGCGATGCTGTTGAGGTCCGGGGCGGCGATCGAGTCGACCGATTTCTTGACGTCGGCCTGCACATCGGGGTCCAGGGTGGTCTTGATCAGGTATCCGCCCCTGGCGATCTGCTCCTTGCTCATGCCGGCCCGGACGAGATACTCCTGAACGTAGTCGCAGAAGAATGCCCGGTCACCCGCCGCGATGCAGCCGCGCGGCAACTCATTGGGCCGCGGCAAGATGCCCAGCGGCTGCTGCTTGGCGGCCCGCAGCTCGTCGCGCTTGTCGGGGAGTTGCTCGATCATGGTGTCCAGCACCAGGTTTCGCCGCACCAAGGCGCCGTCGGGGTTGGTGTAGGGGTTGAGGGCGCTGGTCGACTGAACCAAGCCGGCGAGTAGCGCCGACTGCTCCCAATTGAGGGCGGAAGCGTCGATGCCGAAGTAGGTCTGAGCGGCGTCCTGGATGCCGAAGGCGCCGTTACCGAAAGACACCAGGTTGAGGTACCGGGTGAGGATCTCCGGTTTGGTCAGCGTCTTATCCAGACTGAGCGCCATCCGTATCTCGCGAAGCTTGCGAGCCGGTGTGGGTGCGATGGCTGCCCGCTTCTCGGAGTCGTTCTGCGCCACCACCAGCAGCTGGTAGTTCTTGACGTACTGCTGCTCGATGGTCGAGCCGCCGCGCGTGTCCAGATCACCGGAGGCGTAGCCGGCAAGGCCGGTCAGGGTGCCTTTCCAATCCACGCCGTTGTGCTCGGCGAACCGCTTGTCCTCGATGGCGACGATGGCCAGCTTCATCGAGTCGGCGATCTTGTCGCTGGGGACCTCGAAGCGGCGCTGGGAGTACAACCAGGCGATGGTGTTGCCTTTGGCGTCCACCATGGTGGTCACGGCGGGGACGTCGCCCTCCAGGACCTGGGCGGATCCGTTCGCCACGATGTCAGAGGCCCGGTTGGACATCAGCCCGGCGCCACCCACGACGGGGAACAGCAGGGCCGCTACGAGAACACTGGACAACAGGCATGCCAAAGCCAGTTTGATCAGCGTGGAACCGGCCGGTCCGCGTTCCGACATGGCTACAGCGTACTGAGCCGCTCTGTCGGGCCTCAGGCATGCCCGACGTGGGCCTGATTCGGCCGTGTGGGCGGGTAGAATACCGACGAATTCTTACACCGGAGTCACAAAACCGCAGTTCATGGTCGGGCCTGGACGGTTGTGCCAAAAAAGCTGTGATCGCACTGTTGCGCAAACGCGACCTGACCACCTACTTTAAGCACACAGTGCGACGCAGGTAACACTCGCTTCGCAATGTGGCGTAGATCGCACCGCGGCTACATCGGAGGGATATCGCCGCCAGAAAGGCGGCTTTAACGAAGGGATCGCCCGTGTCGGGGACTCGGCCCGCTGCCCGTAGGACTAGCACAGCATCCATCCACAGTTCACTTCAAGTCGCGAACGAGGCTCGCATCGCCTGGGTTTCCAAAGCGTTGTGTAGATCGGCCGATCCCGACCAGTTATTCGTACGTGGCGCCGCGCAGCGCAAAGCGGCGGTCATCTGCCGGCACTGCCCGGTCATCACCGAATGTGGTGCCGATGCACTCGACAACCGGGTCGAGTTCGGCGTCTGGGGCGGGATGACGGAGCGTCAGCGCCGGGCCTTGCTCAAGCAGCATCCGGAGGTCTCCTCCTGGGCGGAGTTCTTCGCCGCCCGTCAGCACCGCAGCGTCTGCTGAGGCTGACTCGCCTGATCCCTAGGTCTCGCCGGTGATCTGATCGGCGATCGCCTGCAGCGCGTTCATGTCGGAGACGTCGAACGGCAGCGAGGGCACTCCCACCACCCGCACGTGCGGGTTGGCGCCGGTGAACCGGGACAGCAGTCGGATCTCCCGCTTGGCGGTCTGACCTCGGTCGGCGTGGATACGCAGGACTGCTGCGGTGAGTGCGTTGCTCTCGGCTACTGCCGCTTCCTTGGGTGCAGCCTCGAGATCGGCCGCGCCGTCAATCGCGCGTTCCACAGTCAAGTCGCACAGCATCGGATGGGTGCGGTTGAGGATGAGTCCGGCCAGAGGCATCCCCTCCTCGGACAGTCGGTCGACGAAGAACGTCGCCTCCCGCAGTGCATCGGGTTCGGCGGCCGAGACCACCACGAACTGGGTCCCGCGGCGCTTGAGCAACTCGTAAGTGCGGTCGGCCTTCTCCCGGAATCCGCCGAAGGTCCGGTCTAGCGACTGAACGAAATTGGCTGCGTCGGAGAGCATCTGAGAGCCGACGATGGTGGACAGCGCCTTCATCGCAAGACTCATCGCGCCGGTCACCAGTCTCCCGAAGCCGCGGCCGGGGCCCAGGAAGAGCTTCCACAGCCTGCTGTCCATGAAGCTGCCCAGCCGCTTGGGGGCGTCGAGAAAGTCCAGCGCGTTGCGCGATGGCGGGGTGTCCACCACCACCAGATCCCAGCGGTCCCGGGAGAGCAGCTGGCCAAGTTTCTCCATGGCCATGTACTCCTGCGTGCCGGCCAGTGAGGTGGCGACGGTCTGGTAGAACTTGTTCTCCAAAATCGCCTGCGCGCGTTCGGGATCGGAGTACTCCAGCACCATCTCATCGAAGGTGCGGCGCATGTCCAGCATCATCGCGTGCAGTTCCCCGGTGACGTCGTCGCCCAGTGGTACCTGCTGTGGTTCGTTGCCGAGTTCCTTGATGCCCAGCGCTTGGGCCAGCCGTTTGGCGGGGTCGATGGTCAGCACCACCACACTTCGGCCGTATTCCGCCGCTCGCAGGGCCATCGCCGCCGCGGTGGTGGTCTTGCCCACCCCGCCGGCACCGCAGCACACCACCACCCGGTTGGACCGGTCGGTCAGAATGGACTTCATGTCCAGGATCTGAGGAGTCCCACTCATCGACTCACCGCTTCCTTCACCGGCTGTGCCTGATTGTCCGATTCGCTTCGCTCATCGGCTGTGCCTGATTGTCCGATTCGCTTCGCTCATCGGCTGTGCCTGATTGTCCG
>CAZADG010000012.1:6835-67227 GCA_964483865.1 uncultured Mycobacterium sp.
CGATTCGCTTCGCTCATCGGCTGTGCCTGATTGTCCGATTCGCTTCGCTCATCGGACGCCTTGCTGGGCAAGGATTTCCGCGAGCTCGTACAGGCTGCCCAAATCCACACCGTCGGCGATGGTGGGCAGTTCCAACTTCGGCACGTGCAGCTTCTCCAACTCCAGGGCGCTCTCCGACCGGGCCCGGATTCGGCTGGCGTGTTCGATGCTCTCGGTGAGCAAACCGGCGAATTCCTGGTCAGGCAGGGAGATTCCGGCCCTGGACAGCCCGGCCCGAACCGCATCGGCGTCAATGTCGCCGTCGGCCGCCCGGGCCAACGCGTCAGCCGGCAGGTAGGCGGGGATGTTGCGGTTGACGATCACGCTTCCGATCGGCAGATCGAGTTGCTCGAGTTCCTCGATCGCCTCGATGGTCTCCTGGACCGGAAGAGCTTCCAGCAGTGTCACCAGATGGATCGCGGTCTGCTCGGAATGCAGCAACCGGACCACGCCCTCGGACTGGCCGTGCACCGGGCCGCCCTTGGCGATATCGGCCAGCGCCTTGGTGACATCCAGGAAGCGCGAAATACGTCCGGTGGGCGGTGAGTCGACGACGATGGCGTCGTACACCGGCCTCTTGTTGGCGTCCAGACGCACAGCGGCCTCTTTGATCTTGCCGGTGAGCAGCACGTCCCGCAGTCCGGGGGCGATGGTCGTCGCGAACTCGATGGCCCCCACCCGGCGCATCGCCCGGCCTGCCAGGCCGAGGTTGTAGAACATGTCGAGGTACTCCAGGAAGGCGGCCTCGAGATCGATAGCCAGGGCGTTCACGTGCCCGCCGGCGTCGGCGGTTGCGACCTTGACCTCCTGGTAGGGCAGCGGGGGAACGTCGAACAGCTGCGCAATGCCTTGGCGCCCTTCGACTTCCGCCAACAGCACCCGGCGGCCACCAGCGGCAAGGGTCAGCGCCAACGCCGCCGCCACGGTGGTCTTGCCCGTCCCTCCTTTGCCCGTGACGAAATGCAGTCGGGCCTGGGTCAGGCGGTCGGGCCAGCCGAATTCGCTGCCGTCGCTCGGGTTGGTCACCACCACAGCATGCTATCCAAGGGCTCTGAGGGTTCCCGGGGAATAGCTCTGCTGGAGGAATCGCCGAAAGGTTAGGCTTCGGCGGTGAGCCAACCAAGCGCGAGCCAACCGACCACCTGGGAGTACGCGACGGTTCCGTTGCTGACCCATGCGACCAAGCAGATCCTGGACCAATGGGGCGCTGACGGCTGGGAACTGGTCTCGGTACTGCCCGGCCCGACCGGCGAGCAGCACGTCGCCTATCTGAAGAGACCCAAGTGAGCGGTGCCGGCGGGCAGGAGCGCAGCGACTCGGGGAAAGAATCCGGCGGGCAGGAGCGCAGCGACTCGGGGAAAGAATCCGGCGGGCAGGAGCGCAGCGACTCGGGCAGAGTCTCTGCCCGACTCGAGGAACTGGGTATCACCCTGCCGGCGGCGGCCGCCCCCCTGGCGGCCTACGTCCCGGCTGTTCGCACCGGCAGCCTCGTCTACACCTCCGGGCAACTTCCACTCGAAGGCGGAAAGCCCACCCATTTTGGGAAGGTCGGCGCCGAGGTGATGCCCGAGGACGGCAAGGCGGCCGCCCGGACCTGCGCGCTCAACGCTCTGGCCGCCATCCACGCTCTGGTCGGGATCGATTCAGTCGTCCGCATCGTCAAGGTCGTCGGGTTCGTCGCATCCGCTCCCGGTTTCACCGGCCAACCCGGCGTGGTGAACGGCGCCTCGGAGTTCCTCGGGGAGGTGTTCGGCGAGGCCGGGGCGCACGCCCGTTCTGCGGTCGGGGTGGCAGAGCTGCCACTGGGTGTCCCGGTGGAAGTCGAACTCGTCGTCGAGGTGGCGTAAGCAGTCCGGCGCGACGATGAACGATCGGCCGATGACCCATCCGGCGTACGGCCTTCTGCGGCCGGTCACCGAATCGGCCTCGGTGCTGCTGTGCAACAACCCCGGCCCGCTGACGCTGGACGGCACCAACACCTGGGTGTTGAGTGCCCCGGGTAGCGCCGAACTGGTGGTGGTGGATCCCGGGCCCGACGATGACGAGCACATCGAGCGACTGGCCGAACTCGAGGGGATTCTCGGGGCGCGAATCGCCGTCGTTCTGATCAGCCATCGGCATGGCGATCACACCGATGGAATCGACAAACTCGTCGATGCCACTGGCGCCACCGTGCGGTCGGTGGGCAGCGGATTCCTGCGCGGGCTCGGCGGCCCTCTGCGGGACGGAGAAGTGATCGAGGCGGGCGGACTGCGGATCAGGGTGCTGGCCACTCCCGGCCACACCGCGGACTCGCTCAGCTTCGTCCTCGACGACGCTGTGCTCACCGCCGACACGGTGCTGGGACGGGGCACCACCGTCATCGACTCCGACGACGGCAGCCTGGCCGACTACCTGGAGTCGCTGCGGCGGTTGCGGGCGCTGGGACCGCTCCGGGTGCTGCCCGGCCACGGGCCGGAACTCGCCGACCTGGCCGCGGTCACCGAGATTTACCTGGCCCACCGCGAGGAGCGCCTGGAACAGGTGCGCCAAGCGCTGCGGGACCTCGGCGATGACGCCACCCCCCGGCAGGTGGTCGAGCAGGTCTACGCCGACGTTGACGAAAAGTTGTGGGATGCTGCCGAATCCTCGGTCCGCGCGCAGCTGGACTATCTGAGGTCTTGACGCTGCGGCCAGCGTGCTGAGTGAGGAGCCACGCAGACAAAGCCCGAGAGGACCCCTGCAGGGTTCCTCACTCGGCGAGTGGAGCTACCGCGCCCGGCGCGCCAGGCGCTCGGAGTCGCAGATCAGCACGCTCTTGCCCTCCAGCCGGATCCAGCCGCGATGGGCGAAATCGGCGAGTGCCTTATTGACGGTCTCCCGGGATGCCCCGACGAGCTGGGCGATCTCCTCCTGGGTGAGGTCATGGGTGACCCGCATGGCGCCGCCCTCCTGAGTGCCGAAGCGCTGCGCCAGTTGCAGCAGCTGCTTGGCCACCCGGCCTGGCACGTCGGTGAAGATCAGGTCGGCGAGGTTGTTGTTGGTGCGACGCAGGCGCCGGGCCAGGACGCGCAGCAGTTGCTCGGCGATCTCAGGTCGGTCGGCGATCCATGCCTTCAGCGCGTCGCGGTCCATTGACACCGCCCGCACCTCGGTGATGGTGGTGGCGCTGGATGTCCGCGGACCCGGGTCGAAGATCGACAACTCGCCGAACATGTCGGAGGGACCCATGATCGTCAGCAGGTTCTCCCGGCCGTCGGGTGACCGGCGGCCGATCTTCACCTTGCCCGACATGATGATGTAGAGCCGGTCACCCGGTTCGCCCTCGTTGAACACGGTGTGTCCGCGCGGGAAGTCAACCGGCTGCAGCTGCTTCGTCAAGGCGGAAACCGCGGTGGGATCCACCCCTTGGAAGATTCCGGCCCTGGCCAGGATCTCGTCCACGTCGGCCCCTCTTTAGCTCATCGGTGACTTAGAACGCGCGGGTATACCGAGCCTAATGCTTAGTCAGTCTCGGCGACGTGCCCACGCTACACAGAATTGGACTAGCCCGAAGGCTGAAACACTGGATTCGGCCGGGTCGGCAGCCCGGGTTCGTCGATCATCAGCAGTGGATCCAGCCGGTTTACCGGTTTGGCGGCAGGCAATTCGCCCACGGTCCGTTCGGCGGCTTTCCGGCCGGCAGTGCGGGCCGCCCGTTCCAGTCGGGCCACCAGGCGAGCGCCCGAGACTTGGTCGCCGTGCAACAAGGTCTCGAAGTGCTGCAGTCCGACCGTGAACAACATCAGCAGCACGGGGAAACTGACGGCCACCAACCAGGACATAGCGGGGAAGTTAACCGGCGCAACGTCTCATCGGGATCACGAATTGCCACCGTTCTGTCGGCGGTCAGTACCCTGGCAGCGTGACGGCGGGTGCGGGCAGGACGCAGGCCAGGAAGACACCGCGAGCCAACACCAAGTGGCATGCCGAGACCCCACTTGGACTGGTCCGCCGGGCCCGCCGGATGAACCGGACGCTGGCGATCGCCTTCCCGCACGTGTACTGCGAACTCGATTTCACCAACCCGCTGGAACTGACGGTCGCCACCATCCTGTCGGCGCAGAGCACCGATAAGCGGGTCAACCTGACCACGCCCGCGCTGTTCGCCAAGTACCGCACCGCGGCCGACTACGCGCAGGCGGACCGCGCCGAACTCGAGGAACTCATCCGGCCGACCGGCTTCTATCGCAACAAGGCCAATTCGCTGATCCGGCTCGGTCAGGCACTCGAGGAACGGTTCAGCGGTGAGGTGCCCGGCACTATCGAGGAGCTGGTGAGCCTGCCGGGGGTTGGTCGTAAAACCGCAAACGTCATCTTGGGCAACGCTTTCGACGTCCCCGGCATCACCGTCGACACCCACTTCGGACGGCTGGTGCGACGCTGGGGGTGGACCACCGAAACCGACCCGGTGAAGGTCGAGCATGCCGTGGGCGCTCTCATCGAGCGCAGCCAGTGGACTCTGCTGAGTCACCGGGTCATCTTCCACGGCCGACGGGTCTGCCACGCCCGTAAGCCTGCTTGCGGGGTTTGTGTGCTGGCCAAGGACTGTCCGTCCTACGGCACCGGACCCACCGATCCACTGCTGGCGGCCGAACTGGTCAAGGGGCCAGAGACCGAACACCTTCTCGCGTTGGCGGGGCTGTAGACCGATGCGTACTTCGACCCGCTGGACGTTGGCGGTGCTCTCCATCCTCGCCGCGCTCGCCGTCGCGTTCATCCTGGAACTTACTGACGGTCCTGATCGGCCGCATGCGGCGACGGCTCCTGAACAGCGCACCCACCGCGACGCCGACACTCCTGAGGCGTTGGCCGGGCCGCGGCAGCGGGCCGGTCTGCCGCCGTGTCGGATCGGCGGGCCCGGCCCTGGTCCGGAGAAACTGCGTGACGTCGTGGTGGAGTGCGCGGCCGACGGTTCCGACGTCGACGTGGCCAGGGTCGTGGCGGACCGCACGGTCGTGCTCAACCTCTGGGCCTACTGGTGCGAACCCTGCGCGGAGGAATTGCCCGCGCTGCAGGAGTATCAGCGCCGAGTCGGTGATTCGGTGGAGGTAATCACCGTGCATCAGGACGAGAACGAGACGGCGGCTCTGATCCGGATGACCGAACTCGGCGTCCGCCTTCCGGTGTTGCAGGACGGAAGGCGCAGCATCGCCGCTGCCCTCGGGGTTCCGAACGTCATGCCCGCCACCGTCGTCCTGCGCCGGGACGGTAGCGTTGCCCGGGTGCTGCCGCAGCCTTTCACCAGCGCCGATGAGGTCGCCGCCGCGGTGGATGCGGTTCTGCGGTGAGCCAGACCGACCCGCTTCGCCCGCAGGCCCGACCGCCGTGGCTGGCCCCCCTCGTCGACAACCTTGATCAGGTTCCGGACGCCTACCGACGACGCGTCGCCCCGGAGATTCTCGCGGCGGTGGCTGCCGCGGGCGCACAGTCCTCTCGGGAGGCGGCTGTGCTCGTGCTGTTCTCCGGACCGCATGCCCAACACCCGCTCGGTCAGGTTCCCGACGATGCCGACCTGCTGCTCACGGTCCGGGCGGGCACTCTGCGACACCACGCGGGTCAGGCCGCCTTCCCTGGCGGCGCCGCCGACCCGGGCGATCCGGGGCCGGTCGAAACCGCGTTGCGCGAGGCCAACGAAGAGACCGGCGTCGATCCGGGCCGGCTGCATCCACTGGCCACCCTGGACCGGATATTCATCCCGCCGTCGGGGTTTCACGTCGTTCCGGTCCTCGCCTACTCGCCCGACCCCGGCCCGGTCACGGTGGTCGACGAATCCGAGACCGCGGCGGTGGCCCGGGTCCCGTTGCGGGCCTTCATCAACCCGCGGAACCGGCTGATGGTGTGCCGCACCGGCCTGGAACGTCGCTTTGCCGGACCGGCGTTCCTGCTCAACGAGATGTTGGTGTGGGGTTTCACCGGTCACGTAATCTCGGCAATGCTCGACGCGGCCGGTTGGGCGCAACCGTGGGACACCGACGACGTGCGAGAGTTGGACGACGCGATGGCGCTTGTCGGCGGCCTCGCCGATCGCAGTGCCAATGCCAGCAGTACCGATGACAGCAGTACCGATGACAGCGAGGAGCCGGTGTGACGAGTTCGCAATGGCTGGACATCGCCATCATCGGCGTAGCGCTGATCGCGGCGATATCCGGCTGGCGGTCAGGCGCACTGGGCTCGTTGATGTCGTTCATCGGGGTGATCCTCGGAGCCATCGCGGGTGTGATGCTCGCGCCGCACGTCGTCGGCCTCGTCGAATCGCCGCGCGCGAAGCTGTTCGCCGCCCTTTTCCTGATTCTTGCGCTGGTGGTCGTCGGTGAGGTGGCCGGGGTCGTACTCGGGCGCGCAGTCCGCGGCTCGATTCGCAGTGGCCCGGTCCGCGTGGTCGACTCGCTGGTCGGCGTCGCTCTGCAACTCGTCGTCGTGCTGGTCGCGGCGTGGCTGTTGGGCAGCCCGCTGACCACGTCCAACCAAACGAATCTGGCCGGGGCAGCCAAGGGTTCGAAAATCATCTCCGAAGTCGACAAGTACGCACCTGAATGGCTGCGGGCGGTGCCCAAGCGAATGTCGGCGCTGTTGAGCACCTCCGGCCTGCCCGATGTGCTGGAGCCGCTGCGCACCCCCGCGCCGACCGTCGACGCCCCAGACGCCTCTCTGGCTGACAGCCTGGTGGTCGGCAAGTCTCGGGCGAGCGTGGTCAAGATCCGTGGGGTGGCGACGGCCTGCCAAAAAGTCTTGGAGGGAACTGGTTTCGTCATCGCACCGAACCGGGTGATGTCGAACGCCCACGTGGTCGCCGGCTCCGACAGCGTGACGGTCGAAGCCGAGGACGGCAAAAAGTACGACGCCATCGTGGTGTCTTACGACCCCAACGCCGATATCTCGATCCTCGACGTGCCGAATCTGCCGTTGCAGCCCCTGCAGTTCGCCGAGGAACCGGCGAAGACCGGAACCGATGCCGTGGTGCTCGGCTTCCCCGGCGGGGGGGACTTCGTGGCGACTCCGGCCCGGGTCCGCGAGATCATTGAACTGAGCGGACCTGACATCTACAAGACCACCACGGTCAACCGTGAGGTGTACACGATCCGCGGCCTTGTCCGCCAAGGCAATTCGGGTGGCCCGATGATCAACCGGGCGGGTCAGGTTATCGGTGTGGTTTTCGGGGCGGCGGTCGACGACAACGACACCGGCTTCGTCATGACCACCGACGAGGTCTCACGTCAGTTGGCCAAGATCGGCAATACCGCTAAGGTGCCCACCGGCGCCTGCGTCAACGGCTGAGGACCTTCGACGTCAGAAACCGCTGGAGGAGTGTGTTGATCTCCGCGGGAGCCTCTTCATGGGCGTAGTGCCCGACGCCGGCTTGCTCGACGAACTGCCCGCGGGGAGCGAACCGTCGGCTGCGCTCCACCGGATCGGCAAGCACGTACGGGTCGGCGGTGCCGCGCAGGTGCAGCAGAGGCAGATCCAGTTGGCGTTTCATCAGCTTCATGAAACGCCGCCCTTCGCTGCGGGTCTGGCTGCGTACCGCCCAGCGCTGATATTCCAGCGCGGAGTGTGCTGCGGAGGGAATCTGAATCGCCTGGCGCAGACGCGGGATGGTCTCGGAAAAATCCTCGGACGCAATCCATTGAGCCGAGGATCGGGCAACAACGAGTGCTTGGAGTTCCTCGGCGTCGTTGCGAGTGAGTAGCCGTTCCGGCCAGCGTGGTACCTGGTAGCGCAACAGGCTGGGCAGCAGCGCGCGCCGCTGGTCGGCGTTCACCATCACAGACCGGCGAAGCGCCGCCGGGTGCGGCGAGCTCACCAGAGCGATGGCGTCCACCACCCGCGAGTGCAGGACTGCGGTGGCCCAGCACACCAGGCCGCCGTCGGCGTGGCCGACAAGGGTGGCCGATGTGTGTCCGAGGGCGCGGATCAGCCCCGCGGTGTCACCGGCGAGGGTCCAGCCGTCATAGCCGCGGGGAGGTTTGTCGCTGCCGCCGTACCCGCGCAGGTCGACGGCGATCACTCGGGCGCCGGACAGCCCGCGAAGCTGGTGGCGCCAGGACCACCAGAACGAGGCGAAGCCGTGCAGAAGTATCACCAACGGCTTGGCTGTTGCGGGGGTGTCATCGTCGTCGGGCAGGGCCTCGACGCATTGGAACCGAATTCCGTTGGCGTGGACGTCGAGGTGGCGCCACGGTCCCGCGATGCGGGTGACGGACGGATCCGGCTGAGTCATCACCAGCCCGATGGGTCGCCGCGCAACTGATCCTCGGACTTGATGGGCAAACCGCTGTCGGCGTACACCGCTGCGGTGGGATCTTTGGCAGCCGGGCCGGTGGCGGCGGCCCCAGTGGCGGGCAAAGGGGTAGCTGGCCGCGCCGGTGCCGGCCGCGGTGTCGAGGCCGGCTCGGTGATCGGCGGCACGGTCGCGGCCTCGACGGCCGCCGGATGGCTGGGTGCGCCGGTGAACTTCGTCAGGCCAGGAGTCAAGGCCGCGGTGGTCTCCTTGACCGATTCGATGGTCTGCTGCGGACCCCGGATCCGCCGCACCTTCACGTAGCCCAAGAGTGCAAACACCGCGGTGACCACGAGCATCAGGATGAAGACGATCAGGAACGCCGCCCAGCGCCACAGCCAGGTATCGAGCAACTCGGCCAGGAAGAAAAACATGAAGAACGTGGAGTAGAGCAGCACCACCAGGGCCAGGATGAAGAAGACGCTGCCAGTCAGGCCCTTCTTCACATCACGGGTGATCTCCGCCTTGGCCAGTTCGACCTCGGCGCGCACCAGCGTCGACACCTGAGTGGTGGCATCCCGGACCAATTCGCCGATCGAGGGGTTCGCCGAGAGCGCATGCGGATCGACCAGGGGAATCGAGGCAGCCGTGGACGGCACCCCGTTCTTGTGATCCCGATTGCTCACGGCAGTCCCTCCAGGGTCATAGGTCGGACCAGAGTCCCCGGGATCGCCAGGTCGGACCAGAGTGCTCCGGGTTCAGTGTTTCGCGTTTATGTTGCCACGTCGGCCACCGGCCCGGGGTACCCCCGGGAGTTGTTACGGAAGTTATAGAAGTGGCATAGGTAGACTTAAGTGTCGGATGGGACTTGGTGATGGAGGTTCAGTGAGCAGCGCACCCCGTGTTCGGTGGACGGCAATGGCGGTGGCACTGGCCGGTGCCGCACTGTTACCGACGCCGGCGACCGCCGTCGCGGCGGACCCTGTCCCCATCGGTGGCGGCGCCGGGATCGTCATTGACGGAGAGACCTTCTGCACGCTGACGACCATCGGTCATGACCACACCGGTGCGCTGATCGGATTCACCTCGGCGCACTGTGGCGGTCCCGGCGCCCAGGTCGCCGCCGAGGGTGCCGAGGACCGCGGTGTCATCGGGACGATGGTGGCGGGCAACGACGGCCTCGACTACGCCGTCATCCGGTTCGACCCGGCGAAGGTCGCCCCGGTCTCGAACTGGAATGGCTTCGCGATCGACGGCATCGGCCCGGACCCACTGTTCGGACAAGTGGCCTGCAAGTTGGGCCGCACCACCGGTTACTCATGCGGAGTGACGTGGGGTCCGGGCCAGGAACCCGGAACCATCGTCAATCAGGTCTGCGGACGACCCGGCGACTCCGGCGCGCCGGTCACGGTCAACAACAGACTCGTCGGCATGATCCACGGTGCCTTCACCGACGGACTGCCCACCTGCGTCATCAAGTACATCCCGCTACACACGCCTGCCATCACCATGTCGATGAATTCGATTCTTGCGGACCTGGCCGCCAAAGACCGCCCAGGCGCAGGTTTCGTGCCCGTCGCCGGCGGAGCCCCCGGGCCCGCCTGAACCGTCAGTTGGCCTTGCTCGCCCGAATCGCCTCGAAAACACCCGGGTCGAGAAGCGTCGAGGTGTCGCCGAGTGGGCGGCCCTCGGCGACGTCACGCAGCAGGCGCCGCATGATCTTGCCGCTGCGGGTCTTCGGTAGTTCGGGAACGACGTGGATTTCGCGCGGCTTGGCGATGGGCGAGATCTCGCGAGCCACCTCGGCGCGCAACTCAGCGACCATGTCGCGGGTCGGCAGGTCCTCGTCAGCGCTCTCCTTGAGGATGACGAACGCGCAGATCGCCTGTCCGGTCTGTTCGTCGGAAGCGCCGACGACGGCGGCTTCGGCGACGCCGGCGTGGCCGACCAGAGCCGACTCCACCTCAGCGGTGGAGATCCGGTGCCCGGAGATGTTCATCACGTCGTCGATCCGGCCCAGCACCCAGACTTCGCCGTCGCTGCCATAGCGCGCGCCGTCGCCGGCGAAATACCAGCCCTGTTCGGCGAACCGTGACCAGTAGGTCTCGACGAATCGCTCATCGTCACCCCAGATGCCGCGCAGCATCGACGGCCACGGCTTGTCCAGAACCAGATATCCGGTGACGTGCTCGCCGTGGTCGGGGCTAGGCGCGAGTTCTTTGCCGTTGTCGTCGACGATCTTGGCGGAGATTCCTGGCAGGGGCCGCATCGCCGATCCGGGCTTGCAGACGGTCACTCCGGGCAGCGGGGAGATCATCGCCGCGCCGGTCTCGGTCTGCCACCACGTGTCGACGATCGGCGCCTTGTCGCCACCGAACACGAGGCGATACCAGCGCCAGGCCTCCGGGTTGATCGGCTCCCCGACCGAGCCCAGCAGTCGCAGGCTGGACAGATCATGATCGAACGCCAGGTCGCGGCCCCACTTCATAAAGGTCCTGACCAGGGTGGGTGCGGTGTAATAGATTGTGACGCCGTACTTTTCGATGATCTGAAAGTGGCGGTGCTCGTCGGGGGAGGCGGGGGTGCCCTCGTAGAGGATCTGGGTGGCGCCGTTGGACAGTGGGCCGTAGACGATGTAACTGTGGCCGGTGACCCAGCCGATGACGGCGGTGCACCAGTACACGTCGGTCTCGGGTTTGATGTCGAAAACGTTGTAGTGGGTATAGGACGCCTGGGTCAGATATCCGCCCGAGGTGTGCAGGATGCCCTTGGGCTTGCCCGTCGTGCCGGAGGTATAGAGCAGGAACAGTGGCTGCTCGGAGTCGAAGGCTTCGGGCGTGTGATCGGTGGATGCGCAGTCGACGGTCTCATGCCACCAGAGGTCGCGGCCGTCGGTCCAGTTGACGTCGATCCCGGTGCGGCGCACCACCAGAACGTTCTGCACTGTCGACTGCCCGGCAATGGATTCGTCGACCGCGTTCTTCAGTGAGACCGCGCTGCCGCGGCGGTACTGACCGTCGGTGGTGATCACCAACTTGGCTTCGGCGTCGTCGATCCGGGCACGAAGCGCCGATGCGGAGTAGCCGCCGAACACCACCGAGTGCATGATTCCGAGTCGGGCGCAGGCGAGCATCGCCACGACGGCCTCCGGGACCATCGGCATGTAGATCGCCACCCGGTCCCCGGCGACCAGTCCGAGATCGGACAAGACGTTGGCTGCCCGGCACACCTCGTCCTTGAGTTGGGCGTAGGTGATGGTCCGCTCATCCCCGACCGGTTCGCCCTCCCAGTGGATGGCCACCCGGTCGCCGTTGCCGGCCTCGACGTGGCGGTCCACACAGTTGTAGGCGACGTTGAGCCTGCCGCCGACGAACCACTTCGCGACCGGCGCCCCCGACCAGTCCAGGACTTCGGTGAAGGGGGTGTGCCAGTGCAATCGGTTGGCTTGATCCGCCCAGAACGCCAATCGGTCGGCCTCGGCCTGGTCATAGAGTTCGGCCGTCGCGTTGGCGGATTCGGCGAATCCGGCTGGTGGAGCGTAGTGGGTCGGAGCCTCGGTATGCGCCTCAGTCATACGTGTGAGCCTAGTCACCTAGTGCGCTGCGCAGCGGTCTGCATCACACCGTTCGCTGGACGGCGGTTGCGGCGCGGCGAACGGCCGATTGGTGCCCGCTCAACGGTCCACCCGAGGGTGCAAAAACCGACGCACTAGCGTGAGTCACCGTGGCCCCACAACAGCGTGACCTGCTGGCCCCACTGCTGGACCTTCCCGGCGTTGCAGACGCCGCGGAAGCTGCCCGCTCCGCTCTCGGCAAAGCTCACCGGCACCGCGCCAACCTGCGGAACTGGCCGGTGACAGCAGCCGAGTCCGCGGTGCGCGGTGCGCGGTGTTCCTCGGCTCTCGACGGAGGCGGTGTTCAACTCGACGACGCGGCAGCGGGACCTGATGACCCGATACTCGCCGGTGCCCTGCGGGTCGGTCAGGCCCTCGAGGGTGGGGCCACCAACCTGGTGGGGGTGTGGCAGCGGGCGCCGCTGCAGGCACTGGCTCGACTGCACGCCCTGGCTGCCGCGGATCTGGTGTCAGACGCCGAACTCGGTCGGCCACGCGCGGTCCCTGAGGTCGCCGCCCGGATGGACCTGGTGACCCGGTTGGTCACTGGCGGCAGTTCGGTGCCGTCGGCCGTGCTCGCCAGCGTCGTTCACGGAGAGTTGTTGACTCTGACGCCGTTCGGCAGCGCCGACGGCGTCGTTGCACGTGCGGTGTCCCGATTGGTAACGATCGCTTCTGGGCTCGACCCGCACGGGTTGGGGGTGCCCGAGGTCTACTGGATGCGCCGTCCCGACGAGTATCGGGAAGCTGCCACTGCGTTTGCGACTGGGAGTCCCGAGGGGGTTGGTAGCTGGCTGACGATGAGCTGCCGAGCACTGGAAGACGGTGCCCGCGAGGCACTTTCGATCGCAGAGGCAGCGGCGAGCTAGGGTCCGGAGATTCGCCGCGAGATATGAAGCGGGCGGCGTTCCGAAACGAGTTCGGCGCGCCGCCCGCTAACACGGTTACGAGCTACCAAGCGTGCTGTGTGGGTTGCGTGGGTGGCCTCGGCGTCTTGCGCTGCGCTGCGAAGTGGCTCCACTGGAGGGAGACCGGTCTTCGCCCGCTCCGTGCAAATACGCAGGCCCGCAACACTTCTGCCAACATCGCGGCGTGCTCCGCGTGGGTACTCGGTAACCGTGCTGGGTCGCTCAGTTCGGGAGATGGAACCTTCTCTTCCGATGCCATCTTGGCCTCGCCGAGCTTCCGTGCTTCCTTTGTACTCCGTGACGGCCGTCACAGCAAGAGGAAAGACGAACGAGTTCTGTTCGTGTCTGAGCCGTGTCCCGGACTTGTCATAAAGCCAAGCGCCGCAATGCTGATGACATCACCGAATAGCCCAGGGCGCCCGCGGTCAGAGCGCTGAGTACGAGCGCCGCACTTGTTGCCACAGCGGCCCCGGAGGGTGCCGGGATCCGTTCGCGCAGCGGCACCGGACGGATGAAGCTCAACACCGGCCAGTCCCGCGCGGCGGCCTCCTTGCGCAAGGCTCGGTCCGGGTTGACCACTGCCGGGTGGCCGACCTGTTCCAGCATCGGCATGTCGGTGATCGAATCCGAGTACGCGTAGCAGTGCTGCATTGCGTAACCCTCGATTGCGGCCAGTTCACGGACCGCTGCGGCCTTGCCCTCCCCGTAGCAGTAGAACTCCACTTCGCCGGTGTACTTACCGTCGCGGACGACCATCCTGGTTGCCATCGCGTGGGTCGCGCCCAGCGCGCGGGCGATCGGGGCGACGATCTCCTCGCCGGAGGCAGACACCATGACTACGTCCCGTCCGCACAGACGGTGGTCCGCGATGAGTTCGGCGGCCTCGGCGAAAACCAACGGGTCGACGATGTCGTGCAGCGTTTCGGCGACGATCGCCTTGACCTGCTCGACATCCCAGCCGGTGCACATGCTTGTGACGTAGGAGCGCATCCGGTCCATCTGGTCGTGGTCGGCGCCGGACATCAGCAAGAAGAACTGGGCATAACTCGACTTGAGTACCGCCCGCCGGTTCAGCAGTCCTTGATCGAAGAAAGGCCTGCTGAACGCGAGCGTGGACGACTTCGCGATCACCGTCTTGTCGAGGTCGAAGAACGCCGCGGTGCGTGGCGGTTCGTCTGGTGCGCTCACCGTCCAAGGATATGTCGGGGCCGGAAATCGCTGCCCGAAAGTGGCAGTCCACGCCACCTGGCTGAGGGCGCAAATTCACAGCAAAAACGTGGTCTTTAGTTACCTTTCAGAGCTTGCGTCACGCCCGATGATCGTGTGTATAGTGAGCATCACTCGGCTTACGGCCGGGAGTGCATCAGCCCGACCCCCCGGGGCTGATACACGACGACCCTCGCCTCCTCCCCCCCTGGCGAGGGTCGTCCCTTTTGTGGGGACAGTTCGGCGCGGGGGCCGCGCCGTTGATTCCCAGTCGCGTTGTCTTCCACAGGCGTCGGAGCAGTGACTGGTCTGCACCAGTCGCCGGCAGTCAACCTTGCGCAATGACTCATGCCGTTCCCCCGGTAACGCCTCGATCCGATCCGAGCGTTGTGACGTCAGTCGTTGACCCGGAACTGTCGGCCAGCGTCGATCGGGTCATTGCCGCCGCCGGGGCGCGGATGGTGCGCGCCGAGGCGCCGAACCGTCGGGAATGGGTCGCGGCGGTCGCGGTGGTGCTCGACGAGGCCGGCGCGAAGGTGTTCGCCCAGGCCGGTCTGCCGCGCCGAGACGGCGTTCTGGTGGTGGGCAGCGGTGCGCCGGAGGCGCAGTTGTGGATCGCCGCCATCGAGGTCGGCGCTCAGCAGGTGTGTGATCTTCCAGCCCAGGAAGCCGAATTGCTGCATCACGTTGCCGACGCCGTGGAGGCCGGTTCGGCCGCCGCCCGGTCCGGCCGGGTGATCGGTGTGACCCCGGCCCGCGGCGGCGCAGGCGCCTCGGTCTTCGCCGCCGCGCTGGCTCACTGCGCCGGAGAGGCACTTCTGGTGGACATCGACCCGTGCGGTGGAGGAATAGACCTGCTGTTGGGGAGCGAAACGGTCTCCGGATTGCGCTGGCCGGATCTTCACGTGCACAGCGGCAGGTTGACATGGTCGGCGATGCGGGAGGTTTTACCCCGCAGGCGGGGGGTCAGCTTCCTGTCGGGTACCCGGTCGTTCCACGACATCGAACCCGACGCATTGGCGGCGGTACTCGACGCCGGTCGGCGTGGCGGTGTGACAGTGCTCTGCGACATGCCCCGACAACTGAACCCCGCAACTGTGTGCGCTCTTCAGTACACCGATCTGGTCGTCGCGCTGACAAGCTGCGACGTCCGGGGCGCCGCCGCTGCGGCGGCCACGGTATCGGTACTCACAACGGTGAATCCCGCGATCGGGTTGGTGGTGCGCGGCCCTTCGCCGGGTGGACTACGGGCCGATGAAGTGGCCGCCGCCGCTGCGGCCCCCTTGCTCGCGGCGATGCGCCCCGAACCCGCTCTTGCGCAACGACTCGAGCAGCGAGGGCTGCTTCTGCGGCGGCGATCTCCGCTCGCGGTCGCGGCCCGCACCGTTCTCGACGTCGTTACCGGGCGGGCGGCGTGAGCGATTCGTTGATCGAACGGGTGCGAGAGCGGCTTGCCGCAGAGTCGGTGCCGTTACGCCCGGCCGTCGTCGCTGCCGCCATCCGGGCCGAGTCCGGCGGTGTCCTGGGCGATACCGAAGTACTGCACAGCCTTCGGCTCGTGCAGACCGAACTCACCGGAGCCGGAATCCTGGAGCCGCTGCTGCGGGCAGAGGGCACCACCGACGTACTTGTCACCGCCCCTGATGCGGTGTGGATCGATGACGGGAATGGGTTGCGCCGCAGTGCGATCACGTTCGACGACGAAGCCGCGGTGCGCAGGCTGGCGCAGCGCCTCGCCGCGGCGGTGGGCCGTCGCCTCGACGACGCCCAACCTTGGGTGGACGGACAACTCTTCGGCGACTGCGGCGACCGGTTCAGTGTTCGGTTGCACGCCGTGCTGCCGCCGGTGGCGGCGGACGGCACTTGCCTTTCGCTGCGGGTGCTGCGGCCGGCCACCCACGATCTGCAAGCGCTGGCCGCTGCAGGTTCGATAGCTCCGCAGGCCCAACGCCTGCTGCTCGACATCATCAGCACCCGGCTGGCATTTCTGGTTTCAGGGGGGACCGGGGCGGGCAAAACCACTGTTCTGGCCGCCGCCCTGGGCGCCGTTGGCGACCACGAGCGGATCGTCTGCGTGGAGGACGCACCGGAACTCGCCCCGGCGCACCCGCACCTTGTTCGCCTGCTGTCCCGGAGTCCCAACGTCGAAGGAGCCGGCGAGATCACGCTGCGGCAGCTCATTCGCCAGGCGCTTCGGATGCGGCCGGATCGGATCGTCGTGGGGGAGGTCCGAGGGGCCGAAGTTGTCGACCTGCTGGCGGCGCTGAACACCGGCCACGACGGAGGCTGTGGAACGGTGCACGCGAACAGCCCTGCCGAGGTGCCTGCCAGGCTGGAGGCGCTGGCCGCACTGGGCGGCCTGGATCGTGCCGCACTGCACGCCCAATTGGCGGCAGCGGTTCAGGTGGTGGTGCATGTCGGCCGCGGCAGCCGCGGCAGACGGCTCACCGAGATCGCTGTGCTGCGCCGTGATGCCGACGGCCTCTGTCATGCCGTGCCCGCCTGGCATGCGGATCGAGGGCCATGCGAGGCGGCCGACGCGTTGCGCCGACTGATCGAAGAACGACGCGCGCGATGAATGGAAACACCTTGGCCGCAATGCTGTTGACCGCCGCCGTGCTCACGGCGCCGCCGCCGCCGATCGGTAGGCTGCCGCGTCCAATCCGGCGGTCCGCCGGATCGTTGACGGTACTGGCAGCCGCATCGGTGACCGGGATCTTCATCCTGTCAGCTGCCCCGATCCTTGTTTTGGTCCTTCTCATCGCGAGCGGTGCGTTCGTCTCCCGGCTGCGCCGACTTCGCCGTGAGCAGAGCCGCCGACGAGAAGGCGAGGCACTAGCAGGCGCACTGGAAGTTCTGGTTGGGGAGTTGAAAGTCGGATCCCACCCCGTGTCCGCCTTCGCCGTAGCGGGAGCGGAGGCCGCCGGTCCGGTGGGCCGATCACTGCGCGCTGTCGCCACCAGAGCCCTACTGGGTGCCGATGTCGCAGCCGGCATTCGGGCGATGGCGACGTCTTCGGCGGTTCCCGGCTACTGGGATCGGCTCGCCGTGTTCTGGACACTGGCATCCGAGCACGGCTTGGCGATGTCGATCCTGATGCGGGCCGCCCATCGGGACATCCTCGAGAGGAAGCGGTTCGCCGACCGCATGCATGCGGCACTCTCCGGTGCCCGCGCCACCGCCGCGATCCTCGCGTCGCTCCCTGCTCTCGGTGTGTTGCTCGGCCAACTTGTCGGTGCCGATCCGGTCAGCTTCCTGTTCGGTGGCGGACCGGGCGGTGTTGTCCTGGTCGTGGGTGTGATCCTGATCTGTACCGGGATCGTATGGGCCGACCGCATCGTCGACAGGCTGGCTGCGTGAGCGTCGCGGCTTTGCTAATCGCGGCGGCGCTTCTGCTGAGTGCCGGCCCCGCCATCACCCGGCGGCGTGCAGGCATGACGGCGGCCGGCCGTCCACTTCGCCATGAAAGGTCCGCGGCACCAGACCCATTCGCTGCCGCATCGGCACTGGATGTCTTGTCGGTCTGCTTGTCAGCCGGAATGACGGTTCCGGCCGCTGCCGCTGCGACAGCCTCCTTCGCGCCGGCGGCGCTGGGAGCATTACTGCGCCACGCCGCCGATCTGCTGGCTCTGGGGGCCGACCCCGACACCGCTTGGCAGACCGGCGACGCCGATGACAGTTGCGCCGCCCTGGCCAGGTTGGCCAGGCGTTCGGCGGCCTCCGGCAGTGCCCTGGCCGTCGCTGTCGCCGAGTTGGCCGAGCAGGAGCGCCAGGGGGTTTCGCATCGGGCCGCGGCGGCTGCGGAAAGGGCGGGCGTCCTGATCGCTGGGCCCCTCGGCCTGTGCTTCCTGCCGGCATTTGTCTGCCTGGGCATCGTGCCTGTTGTGGCTGGGCTGGCAGGGGACATCTTCGGGGCGGGTACGCAGTGACCGCCAGGAGGGTTGATGGTGAAGTTGAGGAAGGGAAAAGATATGTCCAACAGAGTGATTCGCCGTCTTCGGATGCGCGTGATCGCAGCGATGGCCGACGATTCTGGGATGTCGACCGTCGAATATGCCATCGGTACCGTCGCCGCTGCCGCGTTCGGCGGGATTCTCTACAGCGTGGTGACCGGAGATTCAATCGTTGGTGCGCTGACCAACATCATCAACCGGGCGCTTTCCACTCGCGTCTAGCCGATGAGGGATTCGCCACGGTCGAGGCCGCCCTGGCCATCGCGGGCATGGTTGCAGTGCTGGTCCTCTGCTTCGCCGGCATCACCGCCGTCACGTTGCAGGCCCGTTGCGTCGACGCAGCGCGGGAGGCAGCACGACTGGCAGCCCGCGGCGATCAGGCCGGGGCCGTTGTGGCGGGCCGCCTGGCCCCGGCGGGGGCAGCGGTCGAAGTGCGCCAGGACGGCGGCTACGTCGTTGCCCGAGTCAGTGGCCGATCGCCGGTTCTCCCGGGGGTGGTCATCGTCGGACGGGCTGTCGCGGCTCGCGAACCGGGTCAGTGACGAGCGCGGAACGGCGACTGTGCTCGCCGCGATTCTGGTCTCGGCGTTGCTGACGGTGAGCGTCGGCGGGATGGCGGTCGGGTCGGTCATCGTCGCGCGGCACCGCGCCCAGTCGGCTGCCGACCTCGCGGCCCTCGCCGCGGCGGCCAGGGTTCCGGCCGGCGAGGACGCGGCCTGCCGACAAGCGCGGGCCGTCGCTGCGGCCGTACAGACAACGTTGCGGGACTGCGTGATCACCGGCCTCGACGTCCTGGTGAGCGTCACGACCGGTACCGGTCTGCGGATAGTGGGGGATGCGCACGCGACGGCCCGGGCCGGACCTATCGGCCGGGGCTAGCGGTCTCCTGTGACTCAAGCTCCTCAGACGTTTCTTCAAGGCCCACGTCGGCGAGCTCGGACGCGGTGGGCAAGCGTAGGGTCACCAGACCCCCGTAGATGCCTTCGTCCAGCACGACTTTGCTGACGGTGACATGCAACGGCACCCAGCCGCCTTCGTTGCCCGGCACCCGCAGCACCCCACTGGTGGCGCCGGTTTCCAGTTCTTGGGACATCCGTCCGGAGAAGTGCTCCCGGTCCTCCGGGTGAATCTGTGGCTGGCTTCGCCAATTGAAGTAAGGACACGGATCGTCGATCCACTTCAGCAGGGTCCAGTTGTTGAGGTCGACCATCAGCCGATACACCCCCGGCTGGGCGAGGCCTTCGATGATCCGCTCGGCCAACTGGTCCGGCGGCTGAGTGGAGTCGTGGATCTCCTCGACCAGGTTCATCGCGCGAGCGACGAGGTGCTCGCTGCCGTCCTCCACGGTTTCCAAGAGCGTCCGTGCGACGAACCCGACTCGACGGAACTGACCCTGCTTGTCGGTGAAGTCCCAACTCGAGCAGTACGTCCGGTCGGGCGCGGCGTCGATGGTCATGGCCAGCACCTTGGCCTCGTCTGGGTTGAGGCTGCGGCTGGGGATGTCCTCGACGAATGCTCGGCCGGTGATGGCCTCGGCGCTCGGGTCCATCCCGGCGTTGGTGAGGTACTCGACTGTTCCGGCGGCCTCTCCAGTGGTGAAGTCCCAGACCAGGGGACCGGGAATGGGCCGTTCCGCGGGCTCTTCGTCGGGGGGGCCGTACCAGACGTGCACGGCATGGATGTGACCGTCCGACATCTTGACCGGCTCGGTACGGATAACTCGCTTGTTCTTCGGGGTGATGCTCGCCAGGCCGTCGCCCGTGCTCACCGTCTCCGCAATCGCCGTCTGGATCGCCGCGAGGTTGGGGTTTCGCCGCAGGAAAACCGTAAGCGGGACGAAGTTCTTCATCTGCCGGCCCTGGGCGACGACGACGGGTTGGTCACCGAGTGTTTCCACCAGCAGCCAATCCTGGGTCATGTCCTCAGCTTAACGGCGGCCCGGGCAGCTCATCGGGCAGGGTGCGCGGAATCCGCAGGTAAAGCTGGTGCACCGCTGCCTTATGCGGGGTCGGTTTGGTCTGGCTTTGCCAGTTTCGCCCCCGACGGCGTATCTTCAGCTACATCCGGTTCTCCGGATTTGCCGAGCGACTCGTGTTATCCGAGCGTTGGGCTCACCGGCCAGCGGCGTTGCTGCGTTCGTGCCTCGAGAAGTGGGGCACCCGAAGCGCACTTGCACGCGGTGAATGCTGACCCGACACGCGACTGTCGACCGTTGTTTCGAGGGGTCGGTCGGCGGTCGCGGACTCGGTCGCTTCACCCCTGCGAGTTCGCGTCGAGTCCGTTCAGGACGATCTGCAGCACCCGCACGGCCCCGGCTTTGTCCAGCGGTTCGTTTCCATTGCCGCATTTCGGTGACTGCACGCACGACGGGCATCCGCTGGGGCACTCACATGCCTGGATGGCTTCCAGCGTTGCCCGCAGCCAGATGCCCGCCAGCCGGTAACCACGCTCAGCGAAGCCGGCCCCGCCTGGATGCCCGTCGTAGACGAATACCGTCGGCATCCCGTCCTCGCCGACGGCCGTCGAGACTCCGCCGATGTCGCCGCGATCGCAACTGGCAACCAGTGGCAGCAAGCCGATTGCGGCGTGTTCGGCGGCGTGCAGAGAGCCCGGGATCGCGGCTGGAGCGACACCGCTGGCCTGCAACGCATCCGGGTCTACGGTGTACATGACCGCCATGGTCGGCAGGATGTGTTCGGGGGTGTCGAGTTCGATGAAGTCGATCACCTCACCGGACGGGGCGCGGCGCAGATACCCGACCACCCGGCGGGTGACCGACACCGGGACCAACCCCAGTGTCACCGGCCCGTAGTCCAGGCGCTCTCCGTCCCCGGTGACAGCGATGTCGGTGATTTCCCGGGCGTATGTCGAGTACCCGGGGTCTTCGGCGTGCACGAAGGCGACGCCGTCCTCCAGGTCGAGCGAATCGACCAGGTAGGTCTCGCCCTGATGCAGATACACCGCCCCGGGGTGCACGGTGGCGGGTGCCTGCCCGGCACCGGTGCTGCCCAGCAGTCGCCCTGTGCCGAACTCCACGATGGCCACCTGCCCGCCCGCACCACCTCTGATGTCGACCTGGTGGTGCGGCTCGAGGCCGGCGGCGGGGAAGTACCTGCCCGCGCGCAGCCTGAGCGCTCCGTCTTCGACCAGGGTCGCCGCCACGTCGGTGGCCTTCCATTGCTCCAATTCGTCGTTCGTCAGCGGCATCTCCGCGGCGGCACACAGCAACTGCGGGCCCATGACATAGGGGTTGGCCGGGTCGGTCACCACCCGCTCGACGGGTTTGCCCAGCAGCGCGTCGGGATGGTGCACCAGGTAAGTGTCCAGCGGGTCGTCGCGGGCCACCAGAATCACCAGCGCTCCCTGCCCGCGGCGGCCGCACCGGCCGGCCTGCTGCCAGAACGAGGCCACCGTTCCTGGAAAGCCGGCGAGCACGACGGCATCCAACCCGGATATGTCGATACCCAGTTCCAGCGCATTGGTGGCGGCCAGCCCCCGTAACTGGCCGTCGGCCAGTGCCCGTTCCAGCGCCCGGCGGTCCTCGGCCAGATAGCCGGCCCGGTAGGACGCCACCGTCTCCTGCAGGTGCGGCGCGATATCGGCGAGCCGCGACCGGCTGCCCAACGCAGTCAGCTCCGCACCGCGCCGGGACCTAACGAAGGTCAGCGTCCGGGCGCCCTCGGCGACTAGATCAGCCATCATCCGGGCAGCCTCCGTGCCGGCGGACCGCCGTACCGGGGCGCCGTTCTCGCCATGGAGGTCATGGCGCAACTCAGGCTCCCACAGCGCGATGGTGCGGGCTCCCTGCGGTGAACCATCTCGTGTCACCTCGGTGACCGGACGCCCGACCAGTTCGGTCGCGGTGGCGCCCGGGGAAGCGGTGGTCGCACTGGCCAGGATCACCGTAGGCAGGCGCGCCCCGGCTTCGCGGTAGCGGTCGCACAGCCGCAGTAGCCGACGCAGGACCATGGCCACGTTTGAGCCGAATATGCCTCGGTAGTAGTGACATTCATCGATGACGACGTAGCGGAGGTTGCGTAGGAACACCGCCCACCTGGCGTGATTGCGCAACAGTGACAGGTGCACCATGTCGGGGTTGGAGAACAGCCAGCGCGAGCGTTCGCGGGCGAACCGGCGGACCTCCGAGGCGGCGTCGCCGTCGTAGGCGGTGGGGGCGACATCGTGCAATCCGGACGTTGCCGCCGTCAACGCGTGGGCGGCGCGGAGTTGATCGTGGCCGAGTGCCTTGGTGGGCGAGAGGTACAGCGCCCTGGCCCGGGGATCGCGCAACAAGGCATCCATGATCGGCAGCTGAAACGCGAGGGACTTTCCCGAGGCGGTGCCGGTGCTGATGACCACATCCTGGCCGGCGTGGGCCAGATCGGCGGCCTGCACCTGATGCGACCACGGGTCGGCGATGCGGTGACCGCGTAGGGCGGTCACCACTTCGGGGTGTACCCAATCCGGCCAGTCGGTGGGATCGGCCCTGCGTGCGGGCATCTCGGCGACGTGCAGCAGCGACCGCGGACGGTCCGGTCCGCACACCGCGGTCAGCAGTTCGCTGCCGAAACTGACCATGATCTGCGCGCCCCTGTCAGCGAACCCGAAAAGACTGAGAACTGAATTGTCGCTGAGACTGTGCTAACCGCGTTCGACGTGGTTGGATGAAAGCGGTCGCAGCTTCTGTGTTCGTGTCTCCACATCGCAGGATCGACGTTGCGGTCGCGGTTCCTGCGAGGGTGTGAGCCCAGAAGGTATGGCGGTCTCAACCGGCCCGGTCTACATGAACATCGGTAGATCGCTCCCGGAAAGAAGTTAGGAAAGAAATGCCACAGGGAACTGTGAAGTGGTTCAACGCGGAGAAGGGCTTCGGCTTTATCGCCCCGGAGGACGGCTCCGCCGATGTGTTCGTCCACTACACGGAGATCCAGGGTTCGGGGTTCCGCACCTTGGAGGAAAACCAGCGGGTTGAGTTCGAGGTGGGTCAGAGCCCCAAGGGGCCGCAGGCCACCGGCGTGCGCGCCGTCTGATCGACAACCGTCCTTTACACACCCCCGCGAGCCCGGTGACGGGACTCGCGGGGGTGTTTTGGTGTTGACACCCCAGGGACTCGGCTGCGCCACTCGCTTGACGCGCTGGCTTACTGTCGAATCGTGAGCCAGCTGTCCTTCTTCTCCGCCGAGTCGGTGCCGCCTGCGGTCTCCGACCTGACCGGGGTGCTCGCGGCGGCTGGCCAGGTGGTCACCGTCAGCGGCGGGGCACGGCTGTCGGTGGTGGTCGAAGCGGTCTGGCGGGCCGCCGCACTAGCCGACATGATGGTGGCCGCCGGACTGAAGGCGGAGATCACCCGCACCGAGGAGGACACCCCACTGGTTCGCACCGCCCCGGACGCCCGGCTGTTGGGGATTGCCTCGGCGTGGACCCGCGGCGCGGTCAAGACCGTCCCGCCGGCCTGGCTGCCCGGACCCCGGGAACTGCGGGCCTGGACCCTGGCCGCGGGTTCCCCGGAAGCCGACCGCTACCTGCTCGGTCTGGACCCACACGCTCCCGATACCCACTCACCGCTGGCGTCGGCGTTGATGCGGATCGGCATTGCGCCCACCCTGATCGGCACCCGGGGGGCCCGGCCAGCACTCCGGATCAGTGGCCGACGGCGGCTGTCGCGCCTGGTAGAGACGGTGGGTGACCCCCCTGACGGGGCGGAGGCAGTGGCGTCCTGGCCGAGAGTCTGAGACGCTTCAGGCAGACCTCCGGTTTGCGTCGGCCGGTCTGAGGGTGCGAAATTGTCAACAAGCCCGGGGGTTTTCCGAGGGGGAATCCAAAGCCCCGGGCATCGAACGCAAGAAGTGGAGCGTAAGCGCAGTTGGCTGACGACGACCGCACCAGCGGAAACCGCAACGGCAACGTCCGGCGGCTCGTCATCGTCGAGTCGCCCACCAAAGCGCGCAAAATCGCGGGCTATCTGGGCCGCAATTACATCGTGGAGTCCTCCCGCGGTCACATTCGGGATCTCCCCAAGGGCGCCGCCGACGTGCCGACCAAATACAAGTCCGAGAAGTGGGCGCGGCTCGGCGTCAACGTAGACCGTGATTTCGAACCGCTCTATGTGGTTAGCCCCGATAAAAAGGCCACCGTTACGGAGCTGAAGGGCCTACTCAAGGACGTCGACGAGCTTTACCTTGCCACCGACGGCGACCGCGAGGGCGAGGCCATCGCCTGGCATCTGCTCGAAACGCTCAAGCCCCAGGTGCCGGTCCGCCGGATGGTTTTCCACGAGATCACCGAACCGGCGATCCGGGAGGCCGCCGAAAACCCGCGCGATCTGGACACCGACCTGGTTGACGCCCAGGAAACGCGGCGCATCCTGGACCGGCTGTACGGCTACGAGGTCAGCCCGGTGCTGTGGAAGAAGGTCGCCCCGAAGCTGTCCGCCGGCCGCGTGCAGTCGGTCGCCACCCGGATCATCGTTCAGCGTGAGCGCGAGCGGATGGCCTTCCGTAGCGCTTCTTACTGGGACATCCTGGCCGAGTTGGACGCGAGCGTGTCCGATCCAAGCGCCAGCCCTCCGCGGTTCAACGCCCGACTGGTCGCTGTCGACGGCAAGCGGGTGGCCACGGGCCGCGACTTCGACTCCCTCGGCGCCGTGCGCAAGCCTGCCGAGATTCTGGTCCTCGACGAGGCCGCCGCCGCCACGCTGGCCACGGGTCTGCAGGGTGCGGCGCTGACCGTGGCCTCGGTGGAGGAGAAGCCCTACACCCGCAGGCCCTACCCGCCGTTCATGACCTCGACGCTGCAGCAGGAAGCCGGCCGGAAACTGCGGTTCACCGCCGAGCGCACCATGAGCGTCGCTCAGAAGCTGTACGAGAACGGCTACATCACCTACATGCGTACCGATTCGACGACTTTGTCGTCGAGCGCGATCAATGCCGCGCGCAACCAGGCCCGTCAGCTCTATGGCGACGAATACGTCCACCCCTCGCCGCGGCAGTACACCCGTAAGGTCAAAAACGCCCAGGAGGCCCACGAGGCCATCCGGCCGGCCGGTGAAACCTTCGCCACTCCCGGTGCGCTGCACTCCGAGCTCGATGCCGACGGCTACCGCCTCTACGAACTGATCTGGCAGCGCACCGTCGCCTCCCAGATGGCCGATGCGCGTGGCACCACACTGAGCCTGCGTATCAACGGCACCGCTGCCGACGGGCGCGAGGCGACGCTGGCCGCCAGTGGCCGCACCATCACCTTCCCGGGCTTTCTGAAGGC
Source organism: uncultured Mycobacterium sp. (assembly GCA_964483865.1). GTDB lineage: Bacteria > Actinomycetota > Actinomycetes > Mycobacteriales > Mycobacteriaceae > Mycobacterium. The sequence goes on from CAZADG010000012.1 coordinate 32,054, forward strand.
CTATGTGGAGACCGTCGACGAACTCGCCGGCGGTGAGGCCGACGACGCCGAGAGCCGGCTGCCGCAGCTGCGGCAAGGACAGCGAGTGGATGCTGTCCGTTTGACCGCAGACGGCCACAACACCAATCCGCCTGCGCGGTACACCGAGGCATCATTGGTCAAGGCCCTCGAAGAACTCGGAATCGGCCGTCCGTCAACGTATTCCTCGATCATCAAGACCATCCAGGGCCGCGGCTACGTGCACAAGAAGGGCAGTGCCCTGGTGCCGTCCTGGGTGGCCTTCGCAGTCACGGGTCTGCTCGAACAGCACTTCAGTCGACTGGTCGATTACGACTTCACCGCTGCGATGGAGGATGAACTCGACGAGATCGCCTCCGGTCACGAGCACCGCACCAACTGGCTGCGAAACTTCTACTTCGGCGGCGAGCACGGCGTCCCGCATTCGATCGCGCGGGCCGGGGGCCTGAAAAAGCTCGTCGGCGACAACGTCGAGGGCATCGATGCCCGCGAGATCAACTCGATCGTGCTGTTCGACGACGAGCACGGCCGGCCCATCTACGTCCGGGTCGGACGCAACGGCCCGTACCTGGAACGCATGATCGTCGGCGAGGACGGCGAGCCCACCCCGCAGCGGGCTAACCTCAGCGACGAGATCACCCCCGATGAACTGACCCTCGAGCTGGCCGAAACCCTTTTCGCCACACCGCAGGAGGGCCGGGTACTCGGCGTTGATCCCGAGACCGGACACGAGATCATCGCCCGCGACGGCCGGTACGGGCCGTACGTGACCGAGGTGCTGCCGCCCCCGCCGGACGACGATTCCGGTTCGACGGCGAAGAAGGGCAAGAAGCCCACCGGGCCCAAGCCGCGCACCGGATCGCTTTTCCGCTCCATGGATGTGCAGACCGTCACCCTCGACGACGCCCTCAAGCTGCTGTCGTTGCCGCGGCTGGTCGGTGTCGACCCGTCCACCTCCGAGGAGATCACCGCGCAGAACGGCCGCTACGGCCCATACCTCAAGCGCGGCACCGATTCTCGCTCGCTCGCCTCGGAGGACCAGATCTTCGGCATCACCTTGGACGAGGCGCTGAAGATCTACGCAGAACCCAAGCGTCGGGGCCGCCAGGGTGCGGCGACCCCGCCACTGCGCGAGCTGGGCACTGACCCGGCCTCCGGCAAGCCGATGGTGATCAAGGACGGCCGGTTCGGTCCGTACGTTACCGATGGCGAGACCAACGCGAGCCTGCGCAAGGGCGATGACGTCTTGAGCATCACCGACGAACGCGCCTCCGAACTGCTCGCCGACCGCCGCGCCCGCGGTCCGGTGAAGAAGGTCGCCAAAAAGGCCGTCCGCAAGAAGGCACCGGCGAAGAAGGCACCGGCGAAGAAGGCACCAGCAAAGAAGGCTGCCAAGAAGGCCTGAGTCAGGTCGTGGCGTCGAGGTCGGCGGTCTCGCCGGGTACCTCGTCGGGAACCACCAGATTCACCGGCCGAGCCAGCTGAGTCGGTGCGGTCCGGCCGCGCAGTTCCACGATTTCGCCGACGTCCCAGCACAGGGCCTCGGCGTCCAACGCCCCGCTGACCGCGATCGCCGACGCCAACACGTGGCCCTCCTCGGCCTTGGCCAGTTCGGTCAGCCGGGCTGCCTCGTTGACCGGATCCCCGATCACCGTGTACTCGAAGCGCGAGTGCGCGCCGATGTGGCCGGCGATAGCCCGTCCGGCGGACACGCCGATGCCGAACGCGGTCTGCTCGAGCACCGAGACCAGTTCGTCGTGCAATTCGCGGGAGGCGGCCAGCGCGGCACCGGAGGCGTCCGGATGTTCGATGGGTGCACCGAAGATGCAGAGCGCGGCGTCGCCCTGGAACTTGTTGACGAAGCCGCCGTGCTTCTGCACTGTGTCGACGACCACCCGGAAGAAGTCGTTGAGCAGGGTGACCACTTCGCCTGGTGGGCGGGTGGCGGCGAGTTCAGTGGAACCGATCAGGTCGATGAACAGCACCGCTACATCGCGTTCCTGACCGCCCAGTTCGGTCCCGCGCTCCAGGGCGCGGCGCGCGACGTCTTCTCCGACGTAGCGGCCGAACAGATCCCGCATCCGCTGGCGCTCGCTGAGTTCGCGGACCATGTCGTTGAATCCGGCCTGTAGCAGTCCGAGCTCGGTGGCGTCGTAGATCTGCATGTGCGCGTTGTAGTTTCCGCGCTGGACTTCCCCGAGCGCCCAGCGCAGCTGCCGCAGTGGGTCAGAGATCGCCATCGCCGACAACACGTTGCCCGCCAGCCCCACCACCAGTGCGGCACAGGCCATCAACAGGATCGGAGTAATCATGGTGTCGGCCGAGGCTTCGAGGATGGAGAACTTGGTGGCTACCGCCGACAGGATGATCATCAACACCGGAACTCCGGTGGACAACAGCCACGCCAACACCAGGCGCAGCACCACTCCGGGACGGCGGAAGTTCTCCGGGACTCCGCCCCGCAGCGCCGCCACCGCAACCGGACGCAGAACCCGTTCGGACTGCAGATAACCGATGATCGCGGTGGCGGTCGCGCCCAGCAGGGTCGCCATCGCCAACTCCGGGGCCGAATACTGAGCGACCGGCCAACTGGCGCCGATCAACACGAACGCCCCGAGCAACCACAGCGTGATGCTGATCAGCGATCGGTAACCCGGCATGCGCAGCGCACGTAGGCGGGCCTGCTCGGTAAGCGCCGGATCCTCGTCGGCCAACAGCGCGTCCTGACGCTGCCAACGGAAGACCGGAATCAGCAGGGTGAAACTGATCGCCGTTCCGACCAGGAACGCCAAGAAGACATAGCCCAAGAAGATCGCGAGATTAGCGGTTGGCAGATCCGCCAGTTTGACTTGTTCACTGGGCGGCAGACCGAACCGCAGGAAGCTGATCACGAGAAGAGCGCCGATGATGTCGGCCTGCAGCAGCCCCAGCGAGAACAGCAGCCATGGTGTACGAGACACCCAGCGGACGAAGTCGGGAATCCGTCCGCGCGGGGCCGGCGCGCTACTCACCGATCTACCGTAACGGTCCTGGCCGTGCCGCGGACGACCTTGGCGGGGCGGCACCAACCGGTTGTGTCATTGCCGCGCAGTAGGGTTGGCGACGATGTCCAGGGTGTTTATGCGGCTGGTCGGCCAAACTGCGGTGGTGTCGGAATTGACGGCCGCGGCAACTGCGTCGCGGGGTGATTCCGCTCACTCGGAGTCCCCCCACTCGGAGTCCGCCCACTCGGGGGGAGCGGGCGGCTCGATGACCCACGCCTGGTTGTTCACCGGCCCCCCGGGTTCAGGCCGTTCGGTGGCTGCCTTGTGTTTCGCCGCGGCGCTGCAATGCGCCTCCGACGGCGCCCCCGGGTGCGGGCAGTGCCGGTCCTGCACCACCACGATGGCCGGCACCCACGGCGATGTCCGCCAGATCATTCCCCAGGGCCTGTCCATCGGCGTTGACGAGGCGCGAGATATCGTCGCGGCCGCATCCCGGCGACCGACTACCGGCCGGTTCCAGATCGTCATCATCGAGGATGCCGACCGACTGACCGAGCAAGCGGCCAACGCGCTTTTGAAAGCTGTCGAGGAACCGCCGCCGTTGACGGTCTTTCTGCTGTGCGCGCCCTCGGTGGACCCTGAAGACATCTCCATCACGTTGCGGTCCCGCTGCCGGCATGTGGCGTTGGTGGCGCCATCCGCAGATGCGATTGCCAGGGTGCTGATCGAGCAGGACGGCTTGAGTGAGCACGATGCCCAATGGGCGGCCGCGGTCAGCGGCGGCCACGTAGGGCGGGCTCGGCGTCTCGCCACCGATTCGCAGGCGCAGGACCGCCGCGCCCGAGCGCTCGGCTTGGCGCGAGATGCGGTTGTCCCGGCCCGGGCATACGCCGCCGTCGAGGAACTGGTCAAAGCCGCTGAGGCCGAAGCGGACGAACTGACGGTCGAACGCAACGAGACCGAAACGCAGGAACTGCAGATCGCGTTGGGCGGCGGCGGCACCGGCAAGGGCACCGCGGGCGCGTTGCGCGGCTCAGCAGGCGCTTTCAAGGATCTCGAAAAGCGGCAGAAGTCCCGCCGAACCCGGGCTTCGCGCGACGCATTGGACCGGTCACTGATCGACCTCGCGGCATACTTTCGGGACGCGCTGATGGTGGCCGGCGGGGCGTCGACGGTAACCCCGAGCCATCCCGACATGTCCCAGAAGGCTGCCGCCATGGCCGACCACGCCTCCCCTGAGGGGCTGTTGCGGTGCATTGAGGCGGTGCTGGCCTGTCGCGAGGCCCTGGCGACCAACGTCAAACCCAAGTTCGCCGTCGACGCCATGATCGCCACGGTGGGACAGGCGCTGCGGTCGGGGGATTAGTGCGGGGGATCGGACCGGGGGTAAACTCAGCGATCGGCTCAGCGAGACGCTCTTCGCGCAAGCGCAAGCGGTCATCGCCGAGTCACGCCGCCTTAGCTCAGTCGGCAGAGCGATTCACTCGTAATGAATAGGTCAGGGGTTCGATTCCCCTAGGCGGCTCCATACTGGCGTGCACGTCAGATCCTTACGTGCACGCCAGCCCGGTTTCTGACGGCGGGGAACACCTGTCGGTCCGTCCATCGTGCTTCCGTCGTGGGCATGCTTTGGGCACGCAGCCCGATGCCCGAGGGCTCTGAGTCCGGCTTGCTCGGGTCGTTCAGGACGTCAGGTGCGGGCGGTTTGAGGCTTGAACTGCACCAGAACACCTTCGCGTCTGCCATAAGCTGTGGCGAAGAAGCCACGGGTGGGTGAATCATGGCCGATTCAAACGCGGCATTGCTCTGAACCAAACACCGCGCGGCTGGGTAGGAGACAAGGCATGGCAGGACGACCAGCCCTCGCATCACAGGTGCTGCTTGCTGTGACCATGTCGGGGCTGCTGATGTCCGCCCAGCTCATGACCGCCCCGCCGGCACGCGCATGTGCAGACGGCCAATTGGAAGACACGGTCACCGGAATGTGCTGGTCGCAATCCGGCCAGGGGGAGAGTTACGGCGCCCCTGGTGAGGGCCCATGCTTACCGGGCCGTCTAGGTAACTGCTTGGGGACGCTACAGAAGAGCTCCCCGTCGACGGCTGGCGCGCAGAATCCAGCGATACCGTGCGGCTTCGGACCTGACAGCGGGTACCCCTGCGGATATTGGCCCGATCACTACGGGTGACTCGGGGGTAGTCGGGGTCGCGGGAACGGAATTCTTGTCGTACCCCGCTGAGATAATCGGGCCATGTTCGAAGCCACTCCACCGCAGACCCCTTCCCAGCCGGGACCGGACAGCGTCGACCTGTCTGAACTGGACGATCCAGTGGCCGGTGTGGTCGCCGCGGAGTTGGAAAGCTCTTTCGTGCAACTGTGCATGTGCTCGACGGAGCCGATGGTGGCCAAGCTCGCCGGCCAGGAGGTAATGCTGCGCAAAGAAGGCGGCATCGAGCTGTCCAAGCGGGTGTTCGCCCAGCAGATGTACCGCAGAATCGACGCCGACGTGTTTCACCTACTGCGCAGTTGTGTGCCGCTGGCACACGCGGAGTTCGCGCTGTCCCGTATCGAGGTGCTGCTGCGCGACCAGTTCGCCGAGGTGGTCGCGACCGCTGCCAGCTATCTTCTGAGCGATGACCGCTGGGTGGCGATCCAGATGGCGACCGTTGCCACCACCATGTCGGCCCCGGAAGTGCGCAGCCAGGTTGCCGAGATCATCGGCCAGACCCGTCAATTCGATGTCGAGTCCTAGGGGAGATGTCGAGTCTTAGGGGAAAGATGTCTCGCGCCTCAGTGCGGGGCGAGGTAGCCCACCGGGCCTGAGGCTATGCAGACGGTCAGTGCAGAGGTGGCGGACCGCACAGTGACCGCATCGCCTGCGCCGGAGAGTCGGACGTATACCCGGTTGAGGCCGGGCTTGACCGCCACCCTGGTCTCCGGCCCTTCCGGCAGTTTCACTAACAGGGAACCTTCCGTGTTCGCAAGATAGTTGATTTCGGCGGTCCAGTCGGCCGGTAGCAGCGGTCCGTCCAGTGGCATCCGCACCTCGGCGTCGGGTTGCACGAAGTATCCGCACTGCGGCTGTGGACCCGCTGCGATGGTGCGTACCCAGGTCACGTCGGCGTCGACGATGCGTCCGGCGCTGTCCAGCATCCGAAGCCGGTCGGTCGAGTCACCGAATTCCGGCCGGTCGGTGATGAGGGCGAACATGTGGCTCGCGAGGTTCTCCGGTCCGACCACGCGCTGCAGGATCAGCGGGTCGACTTCTTGATCGAGTAACGGAGACGGTGACGTAGCATGCGACTGAGCAAGTCCCGCAACAGCATTGCGCAAGTAGGACTTGGTCGGGTTGTCCTGCCAGCTGGTCAGGAAGCTTCTGGTTGACACCAGAGAACTGGCCACAAAAGCCAACCCGATGGTGGCCACCGCCGCGTTGCGCCGTGCCGACGGGTTCAGCCAGGCTATGCCGGATCGGTTCGGGGCGCACAGTCCCACCGCTGCCAGCAGGGCCAGCATCACCACCAGATCGGGCAGGTACCGCAGGGTCTGGGCCAACTCCAGAGCAGTGAACGCCGACGACCGCATCAGATAAATCGGGACCTGGCAGGCCGCCGCGTAGCCGGCGGCAGCCAGCCAGACGGCGCCAAGACGCTGTTTGCGCAGTAGCGACACGACGACCGTCGCAGCGAGTGCGGCCCATCCCAGCACCATCACCGAGGCCGGCGGCACCGCCCAGGGCGACGCCGGCGCCCAGCGGCCCCACTGCCAGGGCCCGCCGACGAGGCCCGGAACGATTCCATGAGTGACGGAGCGCTGCAACAGTTCCCAAGTCATCGCGGGATCCCAACTCCACCTCTGTTGGTCGACCACGACCAGGTAGACCGCGACCCAGGACGCGGTGATCGCACCCGCGGCCAGCCACAGCGGCCTACCGCGCGACCACGCCGCCCGCATCGGCTGTCGCTCGCCGCGGACGTAGCCGAGCAACACAACGATGAGGAACGCCGCGAACGGGATCACCGCTGCCTTCTCGAAGAAGAGCAGTCCGGTGAGGAAGGCCAGCGCCCCGGTGATCGCGTAGCGCCGAGAGCCGGTGCGAACCAGAAGAATCGCGTCGGCGCAGACCCAGGCCATCGCTGCGACCATCGGAAGATAGTTCAGCGCGGCGGCCCACCACGCGAATGCCGGCAAGGCCAGCGGGGTGAACAGCGCGAAACACAGCGGTACCAGAAGCACGGGCCGCCAATCCAGAATCACCCAGAGTGCCCGGAGCAACGCGAGTGACGCGATCAACTGCAACACCACCAGACTGACCGCCGGCCAGGTCCACACCAGCGGGGCCAATCGGGTGATCGTCCCGCCGAGCAGAAAAGCCGCCGGCATCACGTGTCCGTCGTGGTCGGTGAACAGGTAGGCCGGGGACACCAGCGACTGGGTACCTGCGCGGCCGACCAGGATCAGATCGTCCCAGTAGAAGTAGCCGCCGAAGGCGACGATGGTCCGCACGATCATGTGCAGACCGATCAGTGCGGCGGCCGCCACGGCAACCGGCGGCACCCCGCTGCCCGGCCTGGATGACACCGCCACGACTGTACGGGTGGGGCACTCAGCCCTGTTCGGGAGTCCGTGCGCTCATCAGTGCCACCGCCCGCGCCAAGTGGGCGTAGCGCAGCTCCAGTTCTTTGAACCGCAGATAGGTGCTCATCGTGGTGAAGGCGAACGCGATGACCAGCGCGTAGGACAGCAGGTCTGCGCCGCGATCCACGCCAAGCCAGTTGGCCAACACTGTGGTGTCGTCCGGGCGAAGGATCGCGTACACGGCGGCGATGACGAACAGCACGTAGCCAACCTTGACCCAGGCCTTGGTCTTGGCGTTGGTGCGCGACCTGAGCAGCAACACAAGAAGTGAAAGCACGGCCGTGATCAGCAGTACCTGAATCCAGTTCACTTGCGCATCCTTCCCCGCAGGAATCCGTCGAAGACGATGTTGATCCCGTTGAGCAGCGGTTGGCCCTTGGATAGCGAATAGTCGGTGTAAAGAATCTCGACCGGCTCTTCGGCCACTCGCCAACCGTTTTCGTCGACGAGCTTGATGAACTCCCCGGCGTGACTCATGCCGCTCATGGTCAGGTTGAGGCGCTCGGCGACAACCCGGTTGAACACCCGCAGGCCGTTGTGGGCGTCGGTGAGGTGCAGTCGTCTGCTGCTGGGACTGAGCGCCGCGGCAGCCCTCAGGATCAGCCGCTTGAGCTTTGGGGTCGAGCTGATCGTCGAACCGGCGAAGCGGGTTCCGATCACCACGTCGACATCGCCGCCGCTGAGTCGTTCGAGCATCGCCAGCAGATCCTTGACGCGGTGCTGCCCATCGGCGTCGAAGGTGGCGAATACTTCCGCGCCAGGTTGCCTGCGGGCGTACTCCACCCCGGTCTGGATGGCCGCGCCCTGGCCAAGGTTCACCGGGTGGGACACCACATGGGCGCCGGCTCGCAGCGCCAGCTGCGCAGTGTCGTCACGGCTGCCGTCGTCGACACACACCACGTTGGCGAAGACTCCCCGCAGATCGGCGATGACATCGCCGATGACCTTCGCCTCATTAAGGGCTGGAACGATGATCCAGACGCCCGCCGCGTCCGCGTGCACTGTGTCGATGTCCACAACGTACACGCTGTTCGGGTCGGTTCCGGGGGTACGCTAGCCGGCGTCGACATCGGCGCGTGCCAGGGCGAACAGGTGGACGGCGATGCCCACCAGTGGGCCGCACAGCAGAGCCAGCACCGTCCTGGTTTCCAGGCCGAGCGGCAATGCAAGCAGCACGGTGGCGGCCAGCGTCGCACCCACCCAGCCGATCGAGTAGGCGCGGTGTAGGGCCGCGGCCACCGCCGCCGCTCCTGTCAACGTCAGCAACGCGATGGAGATCGCCGCGGCCGTGAGCCAGGCCAGTAATCCTGCACCGGTCACGTAGTCGGCACCGAAAGCCATCCGGAGGATCGACGGCCCCAACAGATAAGCGGCCACCACACCGACGGCGCCGACCCCTACGACGACTGCCGTGGGCGCCAGCAGCGCGCGCACCCTCGCGCTGCGATGGTCGACGAAGTAGGCGATGAGGTTGCCCTGCATTGCGGTCAGCGGAACCAACAGCGGCGCCCGGGTCAACGTGACCGCAAGGATGATCACCCCTCCTGCGGCGCCGAGTTGCCCCGAGGTCGCCTTGAGCAGAACCGGGAAGCCCATCACCAGAACGGCACTGGCTCCGGCGGCGGCGATGGAATGCGCCGCACCGCGCAGGAACACCGAAACCGAACCCGCGGTCTGCAGTGTCGCTGCCGATCGTGCCTTCGGCGAAGCCGCCAGCAACAGCAGCCACGCCAGCGACCCGCCGACGGTCGCCCAGAGGAAGCCCGACAGGCCCCAGCCCAGTACGAACGCCGCCGCGGCCAACCCCAACCTGGTCAGCGCGTCGGTGACCATCAGCGCGCCGTACAGCGACCACTGGCCGGCGCCGGCCAGCATTCCCAGCAGAGTGGCGTGCAGGCAGAATCCCGCGATGCCGGCTGACAGGAGGGCAACCGAAAGCGACTCCGCCTCGGCGAACACGTGGGGCCCCCACAGCAGCGAAGTGCCTGCGATCACGGCCGCCGCGCCCACTGCGACTCCGACGGCAACCCGTATGGGACGGGTATGCGGACCGGGGACCACCGGCTTACCCGACGCGGAGCGGACCTCCCGGGTGGCCTCCTGCAACAGTCCGTTGGCGGCCCCGGTCACCAGGCCGAAGGCGCCCCAGAACACCCCGAAGACGGAGAAACCGGCCGGTTCCAACCGGCGGGCTGCCAGATACATCACGCCGTAGCCGCAGATGGCCGCTACCGCGGTGGCGATCCCCACTCGGGCGACACTGCCACGGGCCACCGGGCCGGCAGTGGTGGCTACCGCCGGGGCGCCGGCCCCGGTCACAGCGGCGGGACCGCGGTGGAATACAACCAAGCCTGCCACAGTGGGCGCAGCGAGATGTCGGTGTAATTGGCGGCCAGGCCGGTGAAATCGTCGGTGACTGCCGTGCTGTGCCGATACCGGGAGGTCCAATCCCGCAGCAGCGCAAAGAAGTTTTCGTCTCCGAGGGTTCCGCGTAAGGCATGCAGTGTCAGAGCGCCGCGCTTGTACACCCGGTCGTCGAACATGTCGCGCGGGCCGGGATCGGACAGCAGCAGATTCTGCGATGCCACCTGCAGTCGCTGATAGTGCTGGCGGGCCAGATCGGCCGCGGTACGGCCGCCTGAATGTTCCGACCACAACCACTCGGCGTAACAGGCGAAACCCTCGTGCAACCAGATGTCACGCCACCGGCGCGCGGTGACGCTGTTGCCGAACCACTGGTGGGCCAGTTCGTGGGCGATCAACCGCTCCGATCCGCGGGCGCCGTCGCAGTGGTTGGAACCGAACACCGAAGCCCCCTGTGCCTCCAGTGGTATCTCCAACGGGTCGTCGGTCACCACCACGGTGTAACCGGCGGCGAACGGGTACGGGCCGAAGAGTTTGACGAACAGTTTCATCATCGCCTGCTGGCGGCCGAAGTCATGGTCGAACCTGCTGCGGAGGTGCGTCGGGAGGACGGCCTGCATCGGCACCGGGGTCTTGGTGATCCGGCGTAGTTCATACATGCCGATCTGGAGCGTAGCCAGATAGGTCGACGTCGGTTCGGGCTGCTCGTAGGTCCAGACGGTGTGGCCGGCGCGGACCCGGCGGGAGACCAGTTCACCCGGGGCCAGGGCGTAGTAGGGGCTGTCGGTGCTGATCTGGATCCGGTAGCTCGCCTTGGAACTCGGGTGGTCGTCACAGGGAAACCATGTCGGTGAACCGTTGGGCTGCCCGGCCACCAGGGTTCCGTTGGAGAGTTCCTCGAAGCCGACCTCGCCCCAGATCGTTCGGACCGGCCGTGGCGTCCCGCCGTAGCGAATCACGATCGTCATCGCCGAACCCGCGGGCAGGGCGGCACCGAGCCGAATCCGAAGCTTGCCTGCTGACGTTCCGAAATTCGTTGGGCGCGAGCCGTTGACGGTCACCTTGGTGACCGACATCGTCTCGGCCAGGTCGAGGGTGAAGGTTTGCAGGGAGGCAAGGGTAACTGCGGTGATGGTGGCTATCCCGGCAAGCCGGTTGCTGGGGACCTTGTACTCCAGATCGAGTTCATAACGCGACACCCGGTAGCCGAAGTTGCCGCTGTCGGGAAGGTACGGATCGATGACGGGCGCGGCACCGCGCTTCCTGGCTGTCGGCTTCATACCGCGGCGCCGGATTCGGTTCGCTGCCGCCGGTTCTTTCGTTTGCGTGAAACCGTCCATGGCGCAATCGGATTGCCCTGCCACCGGGTCGACGCCGGAACTTCGTCACCCCGCATTACCAGGGAGGCCGGGCCGATGGTGGCGCCGGCGCCGATCCGGACGGCCGGCAAGGCGACGCAGTGCGGGCCTAGTGTCGCGCCGTCCTCGAGAACCACGGTGTCCATTCGCATGATCCGGTCGTGGAACAGATGCGTCTGCACCACCGAACCGCGGTTGACCGTCGCGCCGTCACCCAGGGTGACCAGGTCGGCCTCAGGTAGCCAGTAGGTTTCGCACCACACCCCGTGGCCGACTTTCGCGCCGAGTGCGCGCAACCAGAGATTCATGATCGGAGTGCCGTTCGCCGCGCGGGCGAACCAGGGTGCCGCCAGGCATTCCACGAAGGTGTCAGCGACTTCGTTACGCCAGACGAACGATGACCACAGCGGCTGCTCGCCGACCGGGATCCGCCCGACGACAAGCCATTTCGCGAGTACCGCGGTCACCCCGGCTATCGCGCCCGCCAGTAGCAGGAGCGCACCGCAGACTAGCGCGGCCAGCCCGTAGCCGCCCCGAAGGATCAGATACTGCAGCGAAGTGAGCATCACGGCGGCCAGCCCGAAGGACGCCATCAGCGGAACCATGCGGCAGGTCTCGACCGCACCACGCATCACCTTCAGCCGTAGCGGCGGCGCGTACGTCAGGGCGCTGTCGGCGGTATCGGCCTGGCGACGCAACCGGATCGGCGGGCTGCCCAACCAGGATGATCCCGCTTTGGCTTTCGTCGGGGTGGCTGACAACACCGCAACCAGACCGTCGTCGGGAACCCTCCGGCCCGGCTGAGTGATCCCGGAGTTGCCCAGGAATGCGCGTTTACCGACACACGCCTGGGCGACGTGAATCCAACCCCCGCCGAGTTCGTAGGAGGCCACCATGGTGTCGTCGGCCAGGAAGGCTCCGTCCTCCACGACGGTGAACTTCGGGGTCAGCACCGCAGTCGAGATCTCGGTGTCGCGGCCGATCTTGGCTCCGAGAATCCGCATCCACACCGGTGTGAGAAGACCTGCGTACAGGGGGAAGAGGTAGTTGCGCGCGGCGTCCATCAGTCGTTCGGTCGCCCACAGTTGCCAGCCGATGCGGCTGCGGACCGGGTGGTAGCCCTCGTGCAGGCCGATGGACAGCAATCGCACTCCGATCACCGTCGACACCGCGTAAACGGCTGCGGCCACCAGTGCCGCCACCGGAATCCACGGTGCCCCGGCCCGAACGGCCTCCCCGAGGGTCGCCGCGTCGCGGGTCTGCCATGCCAACACGGCTAACCCGGCGGCCAGCGAGAACAGCGGCAGCGCGCCCAGAATGAGCGACGACAGCCCGTAGACCGGCACCCAGTGCACGGCTCGGGGCGGGCGGTTGTCGGGCCAGGGGTGGCGGGCCTTGCCGGACTTCACCGCGGGGGAGCCTTTCCAGTACTGCCCGGCCTTGACCTTGCGGACCACCGCGGACCCGGCTGCCACGTCAGCGTCCTTGCCGATCACCGCACCGGGCAGCAGGGTGGTCCGCGCCCCGATGGTCGCGTCATTACCGACAGAGATCGGTCCGACGTGGAACAGGTCGCCGTCGATCCAGTTGCCGGTCAGGTCCACCTCCGGTTCGATCGAACTGCGGTGCCCGAGTTTCAGCATGCCGGTGACCGGGGGGGAGGAATGCAGATCCACCCCTTTGCCGACCGAATTCCCCAGCGCGCGTGCGTAATACACCATCCACGGTGCACACGCGAGGTTCTCCGCCCCGCTCGCGTCGGCGACACGTTCGGCCAGCCACACCCGCAGGTGCACCGAGCCACCGCGGGGGTAGCTTCCGGGCTTCAACCCGGTCAGTAGCAGTCGCGCGCCGACGACGGCGATGCCCATCCGGCCCAGAGGTGTGATGAACAAGACGAAGGCGACGGCCACCAGCCACCACGGCAGCGGCACCAGCCAGGGCAGCGGATGCAGTTGAGCGGCGAGGTTGTTGGCCAGCGCCAGCCAGGTCAGCCACTGCAGGCCGGTCAGAGTGGCCAGCGGAAGGGACAGGACGACCTGGGCCACCCGAGCTGACAGTGGAGTCGGCGTGACGGTTCGCGGGGTGACCGCGACGGGTTCGGGTCGGTCCGCATCGAGGTCACCGAGGAAACCTGCCAGCGACCCGAGTCGCGGATGGTCGTAGAGATGGGCCACCGTCATCTCGGGGTACCGCGCGCGCAACGACACCACCAGTTGGGCGGCCGAGAGGGAACCGCCGCCGAGCGCGAAGAAGTCCGCCTCGGGACCGTCGACGACGGTCCCCAGCACGTCCTGCCACTGGCCGGCCAGCCATCCCATGGTTCCCCCAAGCTGGGGACCCACGTCGGGGACGTCTCCCGGCGGCGGCCATGGCAGCGCAGCGCGGTCGACCTTGCCGGAGGTGCGGGTCGGCAGGTCGTCGAGCAGTACCAGTCGCGGCACGAGGGCGGCCGGCAGCTCCTCGGCGAGTTGCGAGCGGGCGGCCGCGAGATCAAACGACGGGTCGGCCGAGGCGATGTAGCCGACTAAAACTGGTGTGCCGCTGGCGGTCTTGCGCACGGCGGCTGCGCCGCCACTGACACCCGGCAGGTTCACCAGCGCCGAGTCGACCTCACCGAGTTCGATTCGACGGCCTCCGACCTTCACCTGGTCGTCGGCGCGGCCCTGGAAATACAGGCCGTCCAACTCCAGTCGGACCAGATCGCCGCTGCGGTAGGCGCGCGGCCAGCCCAGCGACGGCATCGGTGCGTATTTCTCGGCGTCCTTCGCCGGGTCGAGGTAGCGAGCCAGACCCACGCCGCCGATGACCAGTTCACCGATCTCACCGGGTCGGACGGGCATTCCCTCGGAGTTGACGACGGCCAGATTCCAGCCGTGCAGTGGAAGGCCGATGCTCACCGGTGCGCCTCCGACGAGTTGTGCACCGCAGGAGACGACCGTGGCCTCGGTGGGGCCGTAGGTGTTCCACACCTCGCGACCGTCGACCGCCAGTCGCTCGCCCAGTTCCGGCGGGCACGCCTCACCGCCGAAGATCAGCAGGCGTACCGCCTCCAGAGCCTCGGCCGGCCACAATGCTGCCAGCGTGGGGACAGTGGACACGACCGTGATGTCACGGGACACCAGCCATGGCCCGAGGTCCATTCCGCTGCGGACCAGCGCCCGGGGTGCCGGGACCAGGCATGCGCCGTTCCGCCACGCGAGCCACATTTCCTCGCAGGAGGCGTCGAATGCGACCGATAACCCGGCGAGAACACGGTCCTCCACCCCGATCGGGTTGTTCCGCAGGAACATTCGCGCCTCGGCGTCGACAAAGGCCGCGGCATTGCGGTGCGTTACCGCCACACCCTTGGGGGTGCCGGTGGATCCGGAGGTGAAGATGATCCAGGCGTCGTCGTCCACCTCCGGTGGGGTCGCGCCCCGCCCGAGCGATTTACCGGGGCCGAGGGTCAATCCCTCGTCGGTGACCACTCCGGCAACCCCCGCTTCGGAAAACACCAATTGGGCGCGCTCGTCGGGGTCGTCGGAGTCCACCGGGACGTAGGCCGCGCCCGTGGCGAGCACCGACAGGATCGTCACGTACAGCGAGTAGACACCGGACGGCATGCGGATCCCGACCCGGTCGCCCCGGCCGATGCCGTGGGCGGACAGCCACCGGGAACCGGCCCGGACATGGGAGATGAGTTCGGTGTAGGTCAGCTGCACTTCGCCGTCGTCGACGGCCATCGCCTCTGGGAACCGGGCCGCCGTCTCGTAGAGGATCTCGATCAGAGTTCGCGGCGGAGGCGCGTGTGGTGAGAGCAAATACTGAGGGGGAATCCACGGCTGCGCCACGTCTGGAAATCCTAGGGTCTGGCGGCGCGGCGCGCGGGTGGTCGGCGCCGACCCGACTCGCGTGCGTCGCACCGACCTGACACACTGTCGACGCAGAGGGGCGTGTTCCTTTGCCGCGGCGTCGTCACCACGTCGGCTGCCCAGTCAGTCGTCCGGTACCGCGGGCCGGCCCCGCCGTCTCGGGGCCCGGCGGAAAACACCTCGGGCCCGGGCTGAGTAAGCCAGGGCCGTCGTCGGCTCCCCGAAAGGTCTGTTCCGTGAACGTTTCCACCCCGGAATGGGCGATTACCCTCGCGGTGACCTTGGCGGTCCTGCTGGTCGACATTCTGGTCTTCGCCCGACGGCCGCATGAACCGAGCCGACGCGAATGCATCACCGCACTGAGCTTCTACGTCGGCTTGGCCGTCCTGTTCGGTCTGTGGGTGTGGCAGTTCCACGGCAGCCGGTTCGGTCTGGAGTTCTATGCCGGGTGGCTCACCGAATACAGCCTGTCTGTGGACAATCTGTTCATTTTCATCATCATCATGGCCAGTTTCAAGGTGCCCAAGATCTACCAGCAGCAGGCCCTGCTGGTGGGTATCGTGCTCGCCCTGGTGTTCCGCGGCATCTTCATCGCACTGGGTGCCGTCGCGATCAAAGAGTTTTCGTGGATCTTCTACTTGTTCGGCGCCTTCCTGGTGTACACCGCCATCAAGCTCGCCCGCGACACCGATCACAGCGACGACGGGGACAACGCTGTGGTCCGCTTCGCCAAGAACTACCTGAACACCACCGACACCTGGCACGGCCTGAAGCTCTACGTCAAGCGCGGATCCAAGCGGATGATGACCCCGATGTTCCTGGTGATCGTTGCGCTGGGCACCACCGACCTGCTGTTCGCGGTGGATTCCATTCCGGCGATCTATGGACTTACCAGCGAGCCCTACCTGGTGTTCACCGCCAACGTTTTCGCGCTGATGGGTTTGCGGCAGCTGTACTTCCTGCTGGGTGACCTGCTCAACCGGCTGGTCTATCTGTCTCAGGGGCTGGCGTTCATCCTGTTCTTCATTGGCGTCAAGTTGCTGCTGCACGCCTTGCACGAGAACGAGCTGCCGTTCATCAATGGCGGTGAAGCGCTCAATGTGCCCGAGATCCCCACCCTGCTCAGCCTGGCGGTGATCGTGGTGACGCTTCTGGTGACTACGGTGGCCAGCCTGATCAAGACCCGGGTCAGCGACGCCCGCTAGACCCAGTTGTTGAAGCCGCTCTCCGGGCCGAGCATGCGTTCGAGGCGGCTGCGGTTGATCTTGGCGATCTCGTTACGCAGGACCTTGCGCTCGGTTTCGGTGTCGTTGTGCATCCGGTCGACGATCGCGGCGATCACCGAAGAGACCGGGCAGTCCGCCGGCACGTACATCAGGAATCCGAAGCCGAACCGCTCCGCGTAGCCGCGCGCCGAACTGTCCAGTAGCTGCATCACCCCGGGCCTGGAGTCGAAGAGCGCGCATTGTTCGGCGTGCGATCGGGCGCTGCCCGGTCGGCTGCCGACCTCGGGATAGGCCTGCAGAATGTCGTCAACCATCTCCTCGGACAGTGCGAACAGCAGAGCATCGGCCTTGCGGTAAAGGGCATCGTGGTCGGCGTAGGGCCGGCCCCTGGCCAGGTCCGCGGCCATGATCACGCTGTTAGCGCACTCAAACAGCGCGTGAACCGCCCTGCGGGTCGGCAGCTGATTGAAGGCGTCCAGTCCCATGCCCTGATGCAGTAACACTCCGCCATCATGGGAAACCCACAGTACGGCTGGGTAACCGTGGGTTACGGCCAGGAAAACTCTGCTGCGGGGCCTTCAGTGACCTTCAGCGGCGAACCGTTGGCGGGAGCGTTCCACTTCGGCCTCGGCCTCTGCGCGGCCGACGAAATCCGCGCCCTCGACATGCTTGCCCGGTTCGAGGTCCTTGTAGTGCACGAAAAAATGCTTGATCGCCTCGAGTTCGAAGGGCGGCACGTCGGCCAGGTCCTTGATGTGGTCCCAGCGGGGGTCGCCGGCTGGCACGCACAGCACCTTGTCATCCCCGCCCGCCTCGTCGACCATCTGGAACATGGCGACCGGCCGGGCCTCGACGATGACCCCCGGATGGACCGACTCGGGTAGCAACACCAGCGCATCGAGGGGGTCGCCGTCCTCCCCGAGGGTGTCTTCGATGTAGCCGTAGTCGGCCGGATAACCCATCGGTGTGTAGAGGTAGCGGTCTAGCCGCAACCGACCGGTCTCATGGTCGATCTCGTACTTGTTGCGCTGGCCTTTCGGGATTTCGATCGTGACGTCGAACTGCACCGCGGCGCTCCTCCTGCTGTCGCGTCGCCCCTCGTGAGTGGTGGACGACGGGCAATACCCTAACGAGGGATTCGCGTCGGCACCGCCTCGTTGGGCACAATGAGAGCCAAAACCTAGGGAGAGTCATGCTTCGCACGAGCCGGCGCGGTAGCCACGTGCTACTCGCCGCCGCTGTCATTGCGGTGGTAGCGGTAGTCGTGGCGGCGGCCGCTCTCCTCACCTCGGGCGGCCGGAGTAACGCCTCGGTACCGGCCCCTCGCCCGCCCGCCGTGTCCAAGCCTGCGCTGGTGCCGGTGGGCGATTCCGCTGCAGTGCCCACCACGGCCGGGATGACGGCGGCACTCGCCGCCGCCGTTGCCAATCCCAATCTGGGCAATCTCACCGGTCGGATCTCCGACGCCCTCACCGGAAACCAGATCTGGGAGCAGCGGGCCGACGTCCCCATGCAACCGGCTTCGACCAACAAGATCTTGACCGCGGCCGCCGCGCTGGTGACGCTGGACCGCAACACCCGGGTGACCACCACCGTGCAGGCCGCTGACCAGACCCGGATGCCGGGCGTCGTCGTCCTCGTCGGCGGCGGTGACCCGACCCTGTCCGCGGCGCCGCTCGGCGAGGACACCTGGTATCGCGGTGCCGCCCGAATCGCCGACCTGGCCGACCAGGTCCGAGAGAGCGGAATCACAGCCACGGCAGTGCAGGTCGACACCTCGCTGTTCAGCGGGCCCGACATGGCGCCGGGCTGGGATCCAGCCGATATCGCCGGCGGAGACATCTCGCCCATCCAGTCGGTGATGCTCGACGCCGGACGGATCCAACCGACCACTCTGGAGTCCCGGCGGTCCCCGACCCCGGCACTCGATGCCGGCCGAGCGCTGGCGTTCGCGCTCGGCGTCGACCCGGCCAAGGTCACCATCGCCCCGGGGCCGGCCGAAGGTCGGCAGCTGGCCTCCGTCCAGTCCGCACCGCTGATGGAAAGGGTGCGGCAGATGATGACCGCATCGGACAACGTGATGGCCGAGACCATCGGACGAGAGGTGGCCCGCGCCACCGGACGCCCATCGAGCTTCGCCGGGGCGGTTGACGCGGTGATCGCGAAGTTGTCGGCGCTCGACATCGATATGGCCGGTGCTTCGCTGGTCGATTCCAGCGGGCTCTCGATCGCCAATCTGCTCACGTCGACGACACTCGACGATGTGCTCAACGCCGCCGCTGGTCCCGATCAGCCCGCACTGCGTCCGATCGTGGATATGCTCCCGGTGGCGGGCGGCAGTGGGACCCTGTCGGATCGGTTCCTCGGCTCGGATCAGAAGTCCTCAGCCGGCTGGCTGCGGGCCAAGACCGGGTCGCTCACCAAGACCAACTCGCTGGCCGGGATCGTCACTGATGTCGATGGCCGGGTTCTCACTTTCGCCTTCATCTCCAACAACGCCGGCATGGAAGGCCGCACGCGGCTGGATGCCCTGGTGTCGATCCTGCGCACCTGCGGCTGCGGCTCATGACCGCGCCCGGCAGGCTGTGAGCCGGTGGATTCTTCGCCGGATCTGACCGTCGGCCGCGCCGTTGACTGGAAGTTCGCCGGCGTTGTCGGTGCGCGACTGGCTCGCTCGGCTCCGCCGGTCAGCGATTACACCCGGCGGCAGGCCATTGACGATCTCGCCGAGGCGGCGGTTGCCGCCGAGGCGCCCGTCCGCGAAATCACCCGACTCTTCACCGATGAGCCGGTCCCTTCGGCCCGTATCGTCGACCGGCGGGACTGGATCCGCGCCGCGGCCGAGTCCATGCGGGTGATGACCGGAGGCGCAGAGAACCCGAACAACTCCATCGCCGGCCGCATCACCGGAGCCCAGACCGGTGCGGTGCTGGCCTTCGTCTCGTCGGGAATCCTCGGGCAGTACGACCCCTTCGCCCTGCAGGATTCCGGCCGCGGCACACTGCTGCTGGTCTATCCGAACGTGATCTCGGTGGAACGTCAATTGAAGCTGACCCCGAAGGATTTCCGTCTTTGGGTGTGCCTGCACGAAGTCACCCACCGGGTTCAGTTCAGCGCCAATCCCTGGCTCTCCCAACACATGTCGCGTGCGATCGCGGTGCTGACGTCGGAGCGTGACGACGATTTCGGCCAGGTGGTCGGCAGGCTGGCGGAGTTCGTCCGCGACCGCCGCAATTCCACCGGTGATCCGCACCACGCCGGTGTGCTCGGGCTGATGCGTGCGGTGCAGTCCGATCATCAGCGTGAAGCCCTCGACCAGCTTCTGGTGCTCGGCACGCTGCTCGAGGGGCATGCCGACTACGTCATGGACGCCGTGGGGCCGGCCGTAGTCCCCTCGGTCCACCTGATTCGACGCCGTTTCGACGACCGTCGGGAACGCAAGCAGCCGCCACTGCAGCGCTTGTTGCGGGCCCTACTCGGTGTGGACGCC
This sequence comes from uncultured Mycobacterium sp., assembly GCA_964483865.1. Lineage (GTDB taxonomy): Bacteria > Actinomycetota > Actinomycetes > Mycobacteriales > Mycobacteriaceae > Mycobacterium. Next base: position 51,984 of record CAZADG010000012.1, read on the forward strand.
AAGCTCAGCCAGTACACCCGGGGCCGCGCGTTCGTGGACCATGTCGTGAACCGTGTCGGAATGGAGAGGTTCAATACGGTGTGGTCCGGGCCGGGCACATTGCCGTTGCCGTACGAGATCGAAGACCCCCAGCGGTGGATCGACCGGGTCCTGCTCTAACCGCCCTGCGGGCGAAGGTGGCCGGTTTCGCCGACACTTGGCTCGGCGACACCCGGACGTGGTGTGTTGCCCTCTCCGGTGGTCCGGACTCGCTGGCGCTGACCGCTGCTGCCGCCCAGCTACGACCCACCACCGCGCTGATCGTCGATCACGGCCTGCAGCCGGGTTCGGAGGCGGTCGCCGAAACCGCGCGGCGGCAGGCCATGGACCTCGGTTGCGTGGCCGCACGGATTCTGCGTGTCCACGTCGGTGTCGACGGCGGCCCCGAGGCTGCGGCGCGAACCGCCCGTTACGGTGCCCTGGGGGATGCCCGTGACGGAGCGCCCGTGCTGCTGGCCCACACCCTTGACGATCAGGCCGAGACGGTGCTGCTGGGCCTGGGCCGAGGCTCCGGCCCCCGTTCTATCGCCGGGATGCGGCCCGGAAACCCGCCGTGGTTTCGCCCCCTGCTCGACGTACGGCGGCGCACCACCGCGCAGGCGTGTGCCGAAGCGGGCCTTACCGCTTGGGAGGATCCGCACAACAGCGACCCGCGGTTCACCCGGGTACGACTTCGCGCCGAGGTGCTGCCGTTGTTGGAGGACGTGCTCGGCGGCGGTGTGGCCGAAGCCCTGGCACGGACCGCCTCGGCGCTGCGCGAGGACACCGATGCTCTCGACGCGTTGGCCGCCGACGCATTGTCCGGTGCCTCGCCATCGCACCGGAGCGGCGACCTTGCCGTCACTGCCATCGTCGATCTTCCGGTCGCATTGCGACGACGAGTCATCCGCGCCTGGCTGCTGGCCGGCGGAGCTGTCGGGCTGACCGACCTTCAGATCCGTGCGGCGGACGCACTGGTGGGCGACTGGCGGGGTCAGGGCGGCGTCGCGGTCGGATGCTCTACCCCGAAAACCAGGCTGTTCGTGGAGCGCTGGGAAGGCGGTCTGACCATGCGAACAGAACCGGTCTGATTGTCCTACCGGGTGTGGCATGGCACGCTGTGGTCGTGTCGGCGAACGATCTGTATCCCGGGGACATCAAGTCGGTTCTGGTGTCCAAGGAGCAAATCAGCGCTCGCACCTGCGAACTCGCCGCCGAGTTGGGTCGCGACTATGCAGCCACCGATGAGGACCTGCTGTTGGTCACCGTGCTCAAGGGTGCGGTCATGTTCGTCACCGACCTGGCCCGCGCCATCCCGGTGCCGACCCAGTTGGAGTTCATGGCCGTCAGCTCCTACGGTTCCTCCACGTCGTCCTCCGGGGTGGTGCGCATCCTCAAGGACCTCGACCGCGATATCGCCGGCCGCGACGTGCTGATCGTGGAAGATATCGTCGACTCGGGCCTGACGTTGTCGTGGTTGCTCCGCAATCTTGCGACCCGCCAACCCAAGTCGTTGCGGGTCGTCACACTGCTGCGCAAACCGGACGCCGTACGCACCGACGTCGATATCGCCTATGTCGGTTTCGACATCCCTAACGACTTCGTGGTCGGCTACGGTCTGGATTACGCGGAGCGCTACCGCGACCTGCCCTACATCGGGACCCTGGAGCCGAAGGTCTACGAGCTCTAACCGAATTCGTTCAGGTCAGGTCAGTTCCCAGATCGCGGTAACCGCGAAGCTGACGGTCTGCCGACCGGGCTCCAGTGGGACATCGGCAGCCATCGCGCCCTGCGGAACGGGAACCGGCCGGGGCGGATTCGATTCCGGCGCTTCGGAAATCGAGAGAATCTTGCCCAGCGACAACCCGGACAAGTCGGCGTACTGCTGGGCCCGGTTCCTCGCGTCCTCGAACGCCCTGGCCCGGGCGTCGCTCACCAGCTGGGAGTCGTCCTGGATGGAGTAGGTCACCGAATTGATTCGGGCGGCGTTGCCACCGACGTTGATCACGATGGCCAGCGCGTCGGGAGCCGCGTCGAGTTCGCGCATCGTCACGGCGATGTCGTTGGTGGCCCGGTAGCCGGTGACGGTGGCGTTCTCGCCGAGCTGGGGTTGGACGTTCACCGTCGTGGTGCTGATGTCCTCGGCGCCGAACCCCCGGCCACTGAGCGCGTCGATCACCGCCTTCTGCCGTTCGTTCACCTGCTTCATCGCCGTCGTCACATCGGGCGCGACGACCTCGATGCCCACGTCGGCGGTGACGGTGTCCGGCGTGCCCTGGACCTTGCCCGATCCGACGACCGTCACCTGGCGGGCGTTGCCCTGGGCCGGCGGCGCGGAATCGCAGCCGGCCAGCAGCACCACGGCGACGGGGGCGAGTGCAAGGACGGCTGCGCGCCGCATCCGGGGGTTGGGCATGAGACACGGTAGCGCGTCCCCCGCCCGGGTCATGAACACCTCACGACCACCTCACCTGCGCGAGGAATTCCACCAGTGCGGCGTTGATCTGCTCGGGGCGCTCCTGCTGTATCCAGTGTCCTGCGCCGTCGAGCATGACCTGGTGGTAGGGGCCGGTGGCCACCTCGCGGGCCCGGTCCATCCTGGTGAAGTTCAGCACCGGGTCCTGCGTGCCGCCGACGAACAAGGCGGGCACCTCGATGGTCGCTGCGGCGGGGGAGCCCATGATGTGCCAGTTGCGGTCGAAGTTGCGGTACCAGTTCAGCGCGCCGGTGAATCCGGTTCTGGTGAATTCCCCGACGTAGTAGTCCAGTTCCGCGGTGCTGAGCCATTCGGGTAACCGGTCCGGGTCGGGAAGTCGGTCGATGAACCCCTCGGGTCCGGGCGCCAGCATCCGCAGTGCGGCGGCCTCGTCGGCGGAGGTCGGATTGCCGTCCGCAGCGGCAGCGCGCATTCCGCCCAGCATCCGTCGCAGCGCGCGAGCCGGGTCGGCGGCCATCTCGGCGTCGGCGACTCCGGGCTGCTGGAAATAGAGGATGTAGAAGAAGTTCTCCCCGAAGATCCGCCGGAATGCCTCGGTCGGCGGGACCACCGGCCGGGGTACCGGCGGCACGCTCAAACCGGCCACGGCGGCCACCCGGTCCGGATGCAGCAGCGGGGTACTCCAGGCCACCACCGCTCCCCAGTCGTGCCCGACGAGCGCGGCCCGTTCGACCCCGACCACATCCAACAGCGCGACAAGATCCCCGGTCAGCGCGGTGATGTCATAGGCATCGACCTGCTCCGGACGAGAGGAACCGCCGTACCCGCGCTGGTCGGGGGCCAGTACCCGGTACCCGGCGGCTGCCAGTTCCGGCATCTGATGCCGCCATGAGTAGGCCAGTTCGGGGAAGCCGTGGGCTAGGACCACCACCGGCCCGTCCGCAGGACCGGCTTCGAACACCCGTAACCGAACTCCGTTGACGTCGACTAACGAGGACTTGACCACGGTCTTGAGCCAAGCACAGTGCGGTGGGCGAGAGAACCATTCGATGACGGAAACCCGGAGGGGTCCGTCCGGCGTTGGGGTAGCGGTAGCCTGAAAGACTGCAGGCAGCGCATATGGAAGGACGGGGCCCCCGGGGGCCGAATGCTTGAATGAATCGCAAAAACGTTATCCGCACGTTGACGGTGATCGCGGCCGTGCTGCTGCTGGGTTGGTTGTTCTTGTATTTGAACGACGACACCCGCGGCTTCAAGCCGGTCGACACCTCAGTGGCGGTCTCCCAGATCAACTCTGACAACGTCAAAAGTGCTCAGATCGATGACCGCGAACAGCAGGTACGCCTTGAGCTGAAGAACGGCAACGGCGACACCGCCAACGCCAACAAGGTGATCGCCAAGTATCCGACCGGCTATGCGTTGCCGTTGTTCGACGCACTGAACGGCAAGGGCATCAAGACCAATACCGCGGTCAACCAGCCCAGCGTGCTGGGCACCCTGCTGGTCTACATGCTGCCCTTGATCCTGCTGGTCGGACTGTTCGTGCTGTTCTCGCGCATGCAGACCGGCGGCCGGATGGGCTTCGGATTCGGCAAGTCGCGGGCCAAGCAGCTGTCCAAGGACATGCCCAAGACCACCTTCGCCGACGTCGCCGGCGCCGACGAGGCGGTCGAGGAGCTCTACGAGATCAAGGACTTTCTGCAGAACCCCGGCCGGTACCAGGCGCTGGGCGCCAAGATTCCCAAGGGCGTTTTGCTCTACGGCCCGCCAGGAACGGGCAAGACGCTGCTGGCACGCGCGGTGGCCGGCGAAGCCGGTGTTCCGTTCTTCACCATCTCCGGTTCCGACTTCGTCGAGATGTTCGTCGGCGTCGGCGCATCCCGGGTCCGTGACCTTTTCGAACAGGCCAAACAGAACTCGCCGTGCATCATCTTCGTCGATGAAATCGACGCCGTCGGCCGCCAGCGGGGTGCCGGCCTGGGCGGCGGGCATGACGAACGTGAACAGACTCTCAACCAGTTGCTGGTCGAGATGGACGGCTTCGGTGAGCGCCAGGGCGTCATCCTGATCGCGGCCACCAACCGTCCGGACATCCTCGACCCGGCCCTGCTGCGGCCCGGTCGTTTCGACCGGCAGATCCCGGTGTCGAGCCCGGACCTGGCCGGCCGCAAGGCCGTCCTGCGGGTGCACGCCCAGGGCAAGCCGCTGTCCCCCGACGCTGACCTCGACGGACTGGCCAAGCGCACTGTCGGCATGTCCGGCGCCGACCTGGCCAACGTCATCAACGAGGCCGCATTGCTGACCGCCCGGGAGAACGGCACCATCATCACCGGTGCCGCCCTGGAAGAGGCCGTCGACCGGGTCATCGGGGGCCCCCGCCGCAAGGGCAGGGTGATCAGCGAGACCGAGAAGAAAATCACCGCATACCACGAGGGCGGTCACACCCTGGCCGCTTGGGCGATGCCGGACATCGAGCCGATTTACAAGGTCACGATTCTCGCCCGCGGCCGCACCGGCGGCCACGCGGTCTCGGTGCCCGAGGACGACAAGGGTCTGATGACCCGCTCGGAGATGATCGCCCGGCTGGTCTTCGCGATGGGCGGTCGGGCCGCCGAGGAACTTGTCTTCCGCGAGCCCACCACCGGCGCGGTCTCCGATATCGAGCAGGCGACCAAGATCGCCCGGGCGATGGTCACCGAGTACGGTATGAGCGCCAAACTGGGAGCGGTGCGTTACGGCACCGAACACGGCGACCCGTTCCTGGGTCGCACCATGGGCACCCAGGCCGACTACAGCCACGAAGTGGCTCGCGATATCGACGACGAGGTTCGCAAGCTCATCGAGGCAGCGCACACCGAGGCGTGGTCGATCCTCAACGAGTACCGCGACGTGCTCGACATCCTGGCCGGCGAACTGCTCGAGAAGGAAACGCTGCACCGCGCCGAACTGGAGGCCATTTTCGCCAACGTGCGCAAGCGCCCGCGGTTGACGGACTTCGACGACTTCGGTGGCCGTATCCCGTCGGACAAGCCGCCGATCAAAACCCCGGGGGAGCTTGCGATGGAACGCGGCGAACCGTGGCCCAAGCCGATGCCAGAACCGGCCTTCAAGAAGGCGATCGCCCAAGCATCCGCGGCTCATGCGCAGCAGACTCAGGGAGCCAACGGAAACGGTTCCTATTCCGGTAGTCAGCCCGCCGGTCGGCATCAGTCCGGCGGTCCCGGTCAGCCGGACTACAGAAGCGGTCCGGGCCAGCCGGACTACAGAAGCGGTCCGGGCCAGCCGGACTACGGCGCCCCGGCCGGCTGGCGCGCCCCGGGCTGGCCACCGCCCCCTCAGCAGCAGGGCCACTGGTACCCGCCGCCGGCGGGATGGGGACAGCCGCCCCAGCAGGGTCAGCATGGGCAGCAGCCGTATCCGCAACATCGGCCGCATGATGAAACCGGCGACGAAGCCGGACGGTCGAACCATTCCAGTTGATTAACGGACGGAGCACTATGCCGCAGCGCGACTCGATCACGCTCGACACCCCACTGTTCGACCAGCCCCGCGCTGAGGCGGCGGTTCGCGAACTACTGCTGGCCGTGGGCGAGGATCCCGACCGCGATGGGTTGAAGGACACCCCCGCCCGGGTGGCACGGGCCTTTCGGGAGATGTTCGCCGGCCTCTACACCGACCCTGATGCGGTGCTGGACAAGACCTTTGACGAGGGTCATGACGAGCTGGTCCTGGTCAGGCAGATCCCGATGTACTCCACCTGTGAGCACCATCTGGTGGCCTTCCATGGTATGGCCCATGTCGGCTACATTCCGGGCGCCGACGGCCGGGTCACCGGGCTGTCGAAGCTGGCCCGGGTGGTCGACCTGTACGCCAAACGCCCACAGGTCCAGGAACGGCTGACCGCGCAGATCGCTGACGCTGTCGTGCGCAAGCTCAATCCGCGCGGCGTGATCGTCGTGGTGGAGGCCGAGCATCTGTGCATGGCCATGCGGGGTGTTCGCAAGCCGGGTGCGGTCACCACCACCTCGGCTGTGCGTGGACTGTTCAAGACCAACAACGCATCTCGGGCAGAGGCGCTGGAACTCATCCTCCGGAGGTGAGCGACGACGCAATTTCCCGGGCCGCAGCACTCCTGCACTCCGGGACCTCGTCTCGCGGGGCCGCTCTGGTGATGGGTGTTCTCAACGTCACCGATGACTCCTTCTCCGACGGCGGACGCTATCTCGACCCGGACAGGGCCGTCGAACACGGAATGGCACTGGCGGCCGATGGCGCAGCGATCGTCGATGTCGGTGGTGAGTCAACTCGACCCGGGGCGGTTCGCATCGACGCTGAGACGGAAAGCGCCCGTGTCGTTCCGGTCGTCAAAGAGCTTGCTGGGCAAGGGATCACGGTCAGCATAGATACCATGCATGCCGCGGTCGCGGAGGCGGCACTGGAGAACGGTGCCGCCATCGTCAACGACGTCAGCGGCGGCCGGGCGGACCCGGCGATGGCGGCCGTCGTGGCCCGGGCCGGGGTTCCCTGGGTGCTGATGCATTGGCGGTCGGTCCGGGCGGTCCAACCGCATGAGGTTCCCGGCTACCGCGACGTCGTCGCCGAAGTCCGTGACGAACTGTTAGGTGCTGTCGATGCCGCGGTGGGCGCCGGGGTGGACTCCGCGAAGCTGATCATCGACCCCGGACTGGGCTTCGCCAAGACTGCGCAGCACAACTGGGCGCTACTGCACGCCCTGCCGGACTTGGTTGCCGCCGGTTTTCCGGTTCTGGTGGGTGCTTCGCGCAAGCGATTTCTGGGCTCGCTGTTGGCCGCAGACGATGGCACCCCGCGTTCCCCCGACGGTCGGGAAACGGCGACGGCGGTGGTCTCGGCATTGGCGGCCGCGCAGGGGGCATGGGGCGTTCGGGTGCATGATGTCCGCGCCAGCGTCGACGCCCTGAAGGTGGTCGGGGCCTGGCAGCACCCCCCAGGTGACTCCGATGGCTGATCGCATCGAACTGCGCGGACTGACGGTCCGCGGCAACCACGGCGTCTTCGAACACGAGCGGCGAGACGGCCAGGATTTCGTCATCGACATCATCCTGTGGATAGATCTGGCTGCCGCCGCGGCCAGCGATGATCTCGATGACACCTACGACTACGGCGTGCTGGCTCAGCGCGCCGCCGACATCGTCGCCGGGCCGGCCCGCAACTTGATCGAGACGGTCGCCGCGGAGATCGCCGAGGGGGTGATGGCCGACTCCCGAGTGCATGCCGTCGAGGTGGTGGTGCACAAACCCCAGGCCCCGATCCCGCTGACCTTCACCGATGTGGCCGTCGTCGCGCGCCGGTCGCGGCGGGGCGGGCGCGGCCGGATCGTCCCACTGGGTATCGACGGAAGTGCTGAACTGTGAGCCCCGGAGACGGTCCATGAGCCGATGCGTGCTGTCGATCGGATCGAACCTGGGCGACCGACTGGACCGGCTGCAAGCGGTGGTCGATGCGCTGGGCGACTCGGTTGTCGCGGTTTCGCCGGTCTTCGAGACCGACGCCTGGGGCGGTGTGGAGCAGGAGTCGTTCCTCAACGCGGTGCTGATCGCCGACGATCCGATGGTGAACGCGCCGGGTTGGCTGCGACGGGCCCAGCAGATCGAAACCGACAACGCCCGGGTGCGCACTCTCAAATGGGGGCCACGCACCCTGGACGTGGATCTGATCTGCTGCTTCGACGGCGACGATGAGGTGTTCTCCGCGACCGGAGAGTTGAATTTGCCGCATCCGCTGGCCCACCAACGGGCGTTCGTCCTCATTCCGTGGCTTGCGGTCGACGGGGCTGCCGAACTCAGCATTGACGGGACACCCCGGCCGGTTCGACGACTGGTCGACGAACTCGACCCCCAGGAGCGAGCGGGCGTCCGGCCCACCGAAGTCAGCCTCAGTCGGCGGGCCGGGAACCACTGATGGGCCTGACCCGCAAACGGGACCTCGCGGCTGCGACTGTGCTGGCCGCGGTCGTGGGCTTTCTGGCCATCCACGGGCTCTACCGTTACTTTCCGCCCATCACGTGGTGGACCGGACTGTCGCTGCTGGCAGTCGCCGCCGCGGAGACCTGGTGGGCGGCGTCGGTGCGCGCCCGGATCCGTGACGGCCGGGTCGGGGTGGGCGCCGGACGCCTCCATCCGCTCGCGGTGGCACGCTCGGTGGCCGTCGCGAAGGCTTCGGCCTGGGCCGGTGCGCTGATGCTGGGGTGGTGGCTCGCCGTGCTGGCCTATCTGTTGCCTCGACGCGCTGAGTTGCAGGTGGCGGCGGCCGATACACCCGGCGCGATAGTTGCTGCGGTGAGCGCGTTGGCACTGGTTGCCGCCGCATTGTGGCTGCAGCACTGCTGCAAGTCCCCGGGCGATCAGGCGGGTGTCGAGGAGCCCATCGCCGGATAGAAGGCGGGCGAATCGCCGCAGCTTGTCGAGGCGGGCAACGACTTTCGACGCGGTACAGTGCTGCCCATGACCGTTCAGTCCGGCGGCGCGCGGAATAGGCGCGGCGGCCGGTTCAATTCGAGCCGCGGTCCGGGTTGGATGCTGCTGACGGCGCTGCTGGTGCTGGCCATTCTCGCGAGTTCGACGCTGGTCTTCACCAACCGCGTGGAATTGCTGCGCTTGGCGGTGATCCTCTCGCTGTGGGCCGCCGTGGTGGCGGCCTTCGTGACGGTGATCTACCGCAGACAGAGTGACGTAGCACAGGCCCGGGCCCGGGACATGAAGTTCGTCTATGACCTTCAACTCGACCGGGAGATCTCGGCCCGACGCGAGTACGAGCTTTCGGTCGAGGCCAGGCTGCGCCGGCAGCTGTCCCGGGAGGGCGTCCAGGCGGCGGACGAAATGGCTGCGCTGCGAGCCGAATTGGTGTCACTTCGGTCCCAGCTCGAGGTGATGCTCGGCGCGGATCTGGCACCGCGGCCTGCCTTGGGGAGCGACCGCGTCGCGGTCCCGATCCCGGCCGCGCCGGGTCGTGTCGAGAGCAGCCGGGTCACGGTTATCGCCGAGGAGATCGTCGCGGTCGAGGCCGAAACCGAACTCCCGCACGACGGCGACGTCGAAAGCCCGATCATCGACGTCTCCGAGGAACCGGTGTACGAGGAGCTCGCGGTGGCAGCGGCCCCCCCGGCCGTCGCGCCCGAAGCGACTGTCCCGCCGGGACCGGCTGTGCGGCCCCAGCCGCCCGCCGCCAGTCCCTACCGGCGACCGGGGCCCGAGCAGTCCGCAGCCCCGCCGCAGCCCGAGGCGCCGTGGCGTCCGCCCGAGGTGCGTCTCGGCCGCCATGCGGGCGACGCCCCGCAGTACCCATCGCGCCGTGAGCACATCCCGGCATCCACCGCCCCGCCGGAACCGCCCCGCGGCCGGCATGGGGTTCCGCCTGAAGCGCCGCCCATCCCGGCGGGACGCCACCGTCCGGCGGAGCCTGTGGTCGACGAGTCGGTCGCGGCGGAACCGGTGCCCGAGCAGGCCCAGGAGACGGCCGAGCCCCGGGGACAACACGCGGACGGGCAGTCGTTCGCCGACCTGATGGAGCGGTTGCAGGTCGACGGCGCGGCGAAGGGCGGCCGTCGCCGTCGCAAGGAGGACTGACCCGGGCGGCTAGACTCGGACTGACCGTCCGGTACCCCGCCGCGGGACCGGAACGATACCCAACGTCAGCGAGGTCGTCGTCTTATGGGGACCCCACACGGCTTGCGCCCCGCCCGGCTCAAAGTGGGCATCATCTCGGCGGGCCGGGTCGGCACCGCCCTGGGTGTGGCGTTGGAGCGCGCCGAACATGTCGTGGTTGCCTGCAGTGCAATCTCGGCGACTTCCCGGCGGCTGGCGGAACGCAGACTCCCCGACACCCCGGTGCTGCCGGTCCCCGACGTCGCAGACGCCGCCGAACTGCTGCTGCTGGCGGTTCCCGATTCCGAACTTCCCGGACTGGTGGGCGGACTTGCCGCGACCTGCGCGCTACGCCGGGGAACAATCGTCGTTCACACCTCCGGCGCCAACGGTGTACGGGTGCTGGACCCGCTCACCGAACAGGGTTGCGTCCCGTTGGCCATCCATCCCGCGATGACCTTCACCGGAGCCGACGAGGACATCATCAGGTTGGGCGAAACCTGTTTCGGGGTCACCGCTGCCGACGAAATCGGTTATGCCATCGGGCAATCGCTGGTACTGGAGATCGGCGGCGAACCCTTCCGGGTGCGCGAAGATGCCCGCACCCTCTACCATGCGGCGCTTGCCCACGGCAGTAACCACATCGTCACCCTGGTCGCCGATGCGATCACCGCACTGCGTGCGGCGCTGGCCGGTCAGGAGCTGCTCGGACAGGAACTCGTCGGCGATGCCCCGGGTGGGCTCGCCGAACGCATCATCGGACCGCTGGCGCGGGCCGCGCTGGAGAACACCCTGCAGCGGGGGCAGTCCGCCCTGACTGGCCCGGTCGCCCGCGGCGATGCGGTGGCCGTCGCGGCGCATCTGCATGCCCTGGATGACGTCGATGCTGAACTGGCGCAGGCCTATTGCGCCGACTCGTTGCGAACCGCGCAGCGAGCGCACGCTCCTGAGGAGGTTCGTGACGTGTTGACCGACTGGATGCGATCGGCAGGACCGCAGCGGTGAGCACCAAAGCTCCCCAGTTCAGCGCCGGCCAACTCAACGTCTACCCGACACCGCATGCGGTGTCGGAGGTGAGCCGCGCACTGCGACACACCGGACGGCGCGTCATGCTGGTCCCGACGATGGGCGCACTGCACGACGGGCACATCGCTTTGGTTCGTGCCGCCAAGAAGGTGCCGGGAGCGGTGGTCGTGGTGTCGATTTTCGTCAACCCACTGCAGTTCGGCGCCGGCGAGGATCTCGACGCCTACCCGCGCACCCTCGACGCCGATCTGGAAATGCTCGCAGACGAGGGGGTGGAGATTGTGTTCACGCCGACCCCGGCACTGATGTACCCCGATGGCCCGCGCACCACAGTCCACCCCGGCCCACTCGGCGCGGAACTCGAAGGAGCGGTTCGGCCGATGCATTTCGCCGGAATGCTGACAGTGGTGCTCAAGCTGATTCAGATCGTACGCCCGGACCGGGCCTTCTTCGGTGAGAAGGACTATCAGCAACTGGTCCTCATCCGGCAGATGACCGACGACCTCAACGTCGGCGTGCGGATCGTCGGCGTACCCACGGTCCGTGAGGCGGACGGACTGGCGATGTCATCGCGCAATCGTTATCTCAGCGCCGAGGACCGCGAACAGGCCAGCGCGCTCTCCTCGGCGTTGCTGGCCGGTATGTACGCGGCGGGCGGCGGTCCTGCCGCGGTGCTCGACGCGGCCCGGGCGGTCCTCGATGAGGTGCCGGCCATCAGCGTCGACTATCTCGAACTACGCGGACCCTGGCTTGAGCCCGGGCCTGCTGTCGGACCGGCTCGGCTGTTGGTGGCCGCCCGTTTGGGTGCAACCCGCCTGCTGGACAACATCGGTATCGAATTGCCGATCGGCGGTAGTGCGCCGCAGTCCGGCGCCGACCACGAAATGACTTGGAGGAATTGATGTTCGGTCCCATGCTCGACGATGCATCCGGTCGCGTGGCGCCGCGGGTGGTGAACTAGCCGTGCTGCTGGCCATCGACGTCCGCAATACCCACACCGTGGTCGGGCTGATCGCCGGTTCTGGTGATCATGCGAAAGTTGTTCAGAACTGGCGCATTCGCACTGAACCTGAGGTCACCGCCGATGAACTCGCGCTGACCATCGAGGGCCTGATCGGCGAAGACTCCGAAAGACTGACCGGTGTCGCAGGGCTGTCCACCGTTCCCTCGGTGCTGCACGAGGTCCGGGTGATGCTCGACCAGTACTGGCCCGCGATACCGCACGTTCTGATCGAACCCGGTGTCCGGACCGGGATCCCACTGCTGGTGGACAACCCCAAAGAGGTCGGCGCCGACCGGATCGTGAACTGTCTGGCGGCCTACGCCAAGTTCAGGACCGCTGCCGTTGTGGTGGACTTCGGATCGTCCATCTGTGTCGACGTCGTCTCGGCCAAGGGCGAATTCCTCGGCGGTGCGATCGCACCGGGGGTCCAATTGTCCTCGGACGCCGCGGCGGCCCGGTCGGCTGCCCTGCGCCGTGTCGAGCTCACCAGGCCGCGGTCGGTGATCGGTAAGAACACGGTGGAGTGCATGCAGTCCGGTGCGGTTTTCGGTTTCGCCGGGCTGGTGGACGGTCTGGTCAACCGAATCCGGCAGGAGGTGGACGGTTTCGCCGGCGGCGACGTCGCCGTCGTCGCCACCGGTCACGGAGCGCCGCTGATCCTGCCCGAACTGAACTCCGTCGAACACCATGACAAGCACCTCACCCTTGACGGACTGCGGATGGTTTACGAGCGCAATCAGGACAAGGGCCGCCTCAAGCAAGCCCGCTGAACCGCTTCCGGTTCCCGGAATGGTGCCGAACCCATTTAAGCTGGCACGCCGTGAGCGACGCTGACTCGACCGGCATGGCCCCGGAGCCTGCAGAGGATGTTTCCGGGGATCTCCCCGAGCAGTTCCGAATCCGCCAGGCCAAACGACAGCGCCTGCTGGACGAGGGCAGACAGGCCTATCCGGTCGCGGTTCCCCGCACCCACTCGCTGGCCGATGTCCGCGCCGCCCACCCTGATCTGACCGCGGATACCGCCACCGGTGAGATCGTGGGGGTTACCGGCCGGGTGGTGTTCTCCCGCAATTCGGGCAAACTGTGCTTCGCCACACTCCAGGAGGGCGACGGCACCCAACTGCAGGCCATGATCAGCCTGGCCGGGGTCGGGCAGCAGGCACTGGACTCCTGGAAGTCCGACGTCGACCTCGGCGACATCGTCTTCGTGCGCGGCGAGGTCATCAGCTCCAGGCGAGGTGAATTGTCGGTGCAGGCGGATTCCTGGCAGATGGCCGCCAAGGCGTTGCGGCCGCTACCGGTGGCGCACAAGGAGATGAGCGAGGAGGCGCGGGTCAGGCAGCGGTACGTCGATCTCATCGTGCGCCCCGAGGCGCGCGCGGTGGCTCGTCAGCGCATCGCGGTGGTCCGGGCGGTCCGCAACGGCTTGGAGCGTCGCGGGTTCCTCGAGGTGGAAACCCCGATGCTGCAAACACTCGCCGGTGGTGCGGCCGCACGGCCGTTCGTAACCCATTCAAATGCTTTGGACGCCGACCTCTACCTCAGGATCGCGCCGGAGTTGTTCCTGAAGCGCTGCGTCGTCGGAGGACTGGAGAAAGTCTTCGAACTCAACCGGAATTTCCGTAACGAAGGGGCCGATTCGACCCACTCGCCGGAATTCGCAATGCTCGAGACCTATCAGGCCTGGGGTACATACGACGACTCGGCGACGATGATCCGCGAACTGGTTCAGGAAGTCGCAGACGAGGCACTGGGCACCCGCGAGGTCTCATTACCGGACGGCTCAAAGTATGACCTCGGCGGAGAATGGCCGGCGATCCAAATGTATCCGTCGCTGTCCGGAGCCCTCGGTGAAGAGATCACCCCGGAGACTTCCGCGGAAAGTCTCTGGGCAATTGCGGACCGGTTAGGTCTGGAGATTCCCCGGGACCGTGGATTCGGGCATGGAAAACTCGTCGAGGAACTGTGGGAACACACGGTCGGTGAAACTTTGTGGTCCCCGGTGTTCGTCAAGGACTTTCCGGTGGAGACGGCGCCTCTTACCCGCGAACACCGAAATGTGCCCGGCGTCACCGAGAAGTGGGACCTTTACGTGCGCGGAATCGAATTGGCCACCGGTTACTCCGAGTTGGTCGACCCGGTCATCCAACGGGAGAGGTTCGAAGCGCAGGCCCGCGCCGCAGCCGCCGGCGACGACGAGGCGATGGCATTGGACGAGGATTTCCTGGCCGCAATGGAGTACGCCATGCCGCCTACCACCGGTACCGGAATGGGAATCGATCGGTTGTTGATGGCGCTCACCGGTTTGTCAATTCGGGAGACTGTTTTGTTCCCGATTGTTCGAAACCGCCACTGAACTGCGTCGACAAACAATTCTTGTAATTACGAGTACGTTTATGGCACATTGTTGCCTAGGCGTAACGATGCCGCGGACTGTGCACAGAAGGACTTAGTCGATCATGGCCAAAAAAGTGACCGTCACACTCGTCGACGATTTCGATGGGGAGGGTCCCGCAGATGAGACGGTCGAATTCTCCATAGACGGCGTGAGTTATGAAATCGACCTCTCTGCGAAAAACGCCAAGAAACTCCGTGAGGATTTGAAGCAGTGGATGGATGCGGGCCGCAGGGTAGGCGGCCGGCGCCGCGGGCGCACCGCCGCCCCCACTCGGGGGGCGCGCGCGACGATCGACCGCGAGCAAAGCGGCGCTATCCGTGAGTGGGCCCGCCGTAACGGCCACAAGGTGTCGACTCGAGGGCGCATTCCGGCCGACGTGATCGAGGCCTTCCACGCCGCCACTTAAGCCGTCACCGAAGCCGCCACTTAATTCGTCACGGTCCGTTCACCCCCGGTTTCGCTCCCCGCGAAGTGCCTGATCGCGGACCCGGGAAACGAATCACCGCCGTCCTGCGTTGCACTGCTGTGTCCACCACAGACAGCTGGTCGGCCAGCAGGGGAGCCACCCCTCGGTGCGGCCCACTAGAGTGGGACTTCAGGTGCACGGTGCCTACCGCCGCACCCAGGTGACGGAGAGCAGGGAACCACCGAATGTTCGAGAGATTTACCGACCGCGCCCGCAGGGTTGTCGTC
Source organism: uncultured Mycobacterium sp. (assembly GCA_964483865.1). Classification (GTDB taxonomy): domain Bacteria; phylum Actinomycetota; class Actinomycetes; order Mycobacteriales; family Mycobacteriaceae; genus Mycobacterium. The sequence continues at coordinate 67,181 of CAZADG010000012.1, forward strand.
CTGGCTCAAGAAGAAGCCCGGATGCTCAACCACAACTACATCGGCAC
>CAZADG010000013.1:0-35083 GCA_964483865.1 uncultured Mycobacterium sp.
GAGGGTTCAAATCCCTCCGCCACCGCCATTTTTACCCGGCCTGTCAGAGCAGTTCACAGCCTGTTTTCAGCCCTCAGCTGGCTCGGTGGGTCGGCATGGTGGGGCGCCTCCGCCCCTGTTGCCCATACTCGGCGCCAGGTGCAGAGCACCACGTGCGAGGTGCTGACGTCTACCTCTCAGATCGTCCTCGTCGATCGCGCCGGCTGGTCGGGTAACGGCGGCAATGGCGGCAACTCCACCGGCGGCGGTACGGGCGGCTTCGGCCCTCCACCGCTGTGAACAATCGAGCAGAGGACCGGGACACCGATCCGCCCGTGAGGACGTCGGCACCATCTGAGCCACCCTGGGGACATTGACGGTGTCCTGATTCACAGCTATGGTTTGCTGAAATCACAGCAAAGTCTCAGTTAGTGACGACAGGGGTTTTCGGTGTCGGCAGGCAAACGCGCGTCGCGCGTCGGGGTCGCGGCGGTCGCGCTCGGCCTGTCGCTGTCAGGTCCACAGGCGGTCGGCGTCGCTTCGGCCGACCCCGCTGATGACGTCTCCAACCCCCAGCAATCCAGTGCCGCGGAGGCGCCGTCGCGGCCCTCCCGGCCAGCGAATAAGCCCCGCAGTGGTCGGCCCGCCCCGGCGGCCGCCGTTACGTCCGAGCCGTCCGCCGACTCAGGAACGGCCTTGGCGGTCCCGCAGCCCCGGGCCAACCGCCGGCAGGCGGCCCGCCGGTCGAATGACTCCTCGCCGGCCGCCCCGTCCGCGGGGCCGCAACTGACCCCGCCGGCTGTGCTGCCAGCAACTCCGGCCGCAGCGGCCAGCAAGGTCCCCGCCATCGCCACGCCCCTCTCGGCCGCCGCGGCGAGGCCGGTGGGGGCGGGCGCGACCAAGATCCTCGCGGCCCGGCCGCGTCTGGCGGCCCTCTTCAGCGCCCCCCGCCCTCCAGTGCTGGCCAAGCCGATGGCGGCGGTCAGCACCGCGTTCACTGCCCTTTTCGATTCCACCGCCAACTGGCTGACCGGCCTGCCGGGCGGCCAGGTGACCCAATTCCTGGAAGGCACACTGCTGCTGGTGCGCCGGACGTTGGTCAACCTTTTCCCGGCACTGGGCTCGGGGCAGACCACCGGCCAGAACGGCGCCACCTACTTCGCCGAGGACGAGCTGCGCGCCTACCTGCTGGAGATGGCCAAGCAGCAGTACGGCGGACTGTTCGGCACAACCGTCCCGGTCTATGCATACGGGCCCTATCCGGAGTACCTCAAGGTCGACGGGTCTGTCACCTCCGACACCAACACTCAAGAAGACGGCGTCGACGAGGCCGACTTCGTGGAGACCGACGGCCAGTACATCTACACCGCACACAACGGCCGGCTGACGATCGTGCGCGCCGACGATCTGTCGGTGGCCTCCGAGTCGACGCTGTCCGGCGATGTCGCCGGTGAGTACCTTTTGGGTGATCGGCTCACCGTCATCACCCAGTCCGGTTCCGGCTGGTACGGCCCGTACGCGAGGATGGCCTACCCCGGCTGGTGGGGGCCGTGGAAGCCGCAGACAACGGTCACGGTCTACGACGTATCCGACCGCGCCGCCCCCGCGGTAGTCAGCCAAACCGTCTTCGACGGCGCCTACGCGAGTTCACGATCCGTCGACGGTGTCGTCTACGTGGTGATGCAACGCTCGGTGAACCTGCCCGCGCCGCACTACACCGACGTCCCGATCACCTACGTGAAAGATGCAGTGGCGCAGGATGATCCGCTTGTTGCGGCCAAGATCCGCTACGATCCCAACGCCCCCGTCGCCTACCGAACCTACGAGACGTGGGACCAGTACGTGGCCCGGGTCGGCGACGACATCGTGGACCTGTCCCTTCCGCACGCCTACAGCGTCGACGCGCAGGGCAATACCGTCGACCTCGGTCTGGTGACGGCACCCGAGGACATCGTGCGTCCGCATTCCGCCACCGACCAGGCCCAGCAGTTGCTGACCGTCGTGTCGGTGGACTCCGGCAGCGCGACCGGCGGCCCGGCCGACAGCGTGGCCAGCATGGTGTCGGCCAACGGCGGAACCGTCTACATGACCCCCAACGCCCTCTACGTGGCCAACGTCGAGGACCGCTACACCGACTCCGGTTACTCCGTCGACACCCGCATCGAACGGTTCGTCGTCGACGGAACCGACGTCGCCTGGCAGGTCAGTGGCCTGGTTCCGGGCACGCTGATCAACCAGTTCGCCATGGACGAGAAGGACGGCTACCTGAGGGTGGCCACCCACAGCACCGGTTCGAACGACAACGGCGTCTACATCCTCGATGCCGGCACTCTCGACGAGGTTGGCCGCCTGACCGGACTGGCGCCGGGGGAGCAGATCTACGCGGTTCGCTACGTCGGCGACATCGCGTACCTGGTCACTTTCGTGCAAGTCGATCCGCTGTTCGCCATCGACCTTCGTGACCCGACCGCACCGACGCTATTGGGCGAACTGAAGGTCCCAGGCTTCTCCAATTACCTGCAACCGGTCGGTGACGGCCTGCTACTGGGCATCGGGCAGGAGCGCGAAGCGGACAACTGGAACACCCACCTGCACGCCACGCTGTTTGATGTCAGCGATCCGACCAACCTGACCGAGATCGAGCGTGAGTACCTTGACCCCGGCTATCAGTGGTCGTGGTCGGATGCGCAGTTCGATCACCACGCTCTGCTGTACTCCGCTGAGGACGGCCTGCTGGTGATCCCGGTGACCGGCAGCGGAAACGACCCACTGACCGGATACCGGTCCAGCCAGTACCTGCAGGTGCTGCGAGTGACGCCGGACGGACTCGTGACGGTCGGCCAAATCCACCCGGACGAACCGACTCTGCGCACCGTCCGGATCGGCGACGTCCTCTACGCGGTCGGGGACACCACGGTGACGGCCTACCGGATCAGCGACCTCAGCGAGATCGGGAGCAGCAACGTCGCACCGTCGGTGGTTTAACCTGGGGTTACGACCTACCGGGTTTCGACACAGGAGTGCCTCATGGGACCGACCGCTGCCGCCCGCTGCCGATGGGTTTTGTTCTTCGCCCTCGGTGCCGTTCTTGCCGTGGCACCCGCGTTCGCTGTTTCGCCCGCTTCACCGCCGCGGGTTCTGGCGGGGTGCAACGACATCGTCGACACCACCGACAGCTTCTCGATGAACTGCGTTCCCACCGTCATCCCGGACACCAGTGATCAACTGACCGAGGCTGAGGTTGCCGAGCCGGGCTGGAACGCCAGCCCCGGCGGTGGGGGCGGACGCCGCTGATTGTCGTTTCAGCGCGCTGACGATCGTGCCCGCACGATGCTGCGTCGCGACCGGGCGAGGCAGGGCCTTTCGGCCTCCATGCCCCTGGGCGGTTGACTAGGGTTGACCGCAGTAACGGGGAGCAGGCCGAACTGCAGCGGAGGGTCGCATGGAACTGATATCGCCCCTCGATTCGATGTTCCTGCTGGGGGAGTCGCGCGAGCACCCGATGCACGTCGCCGGGCTGCAATTGTTCGAGCCGCCGAAGGGGGCCGGCCCGGAGTTCCTGCGTGAGATCTATCAGAATCTGATCACCCGCGAGGATGTAGCGCCGACCTTCCGTAAGCATCCGGCCGAGCTGCTTGGCGGCATCGCCAATCTCACCTGGGCCTTCGATCGTGACCTCGACCTGGAATACCATCTGCGTCGTTCGGCTCTGCCCACCCCGGGGCGGGTGCGGGAACTGCTCGAATTGACCTCGCGTATGCACGGCACACTGCTGGACCGGCATCGGCCGCTCTGGGAGAGTCATCTCATCGAGGGTCTCAACGACGGTCGGATCGCGGTGTACACCAAAATCCACCACGCCCTCGTCGACGGTGTCAGTGCCATGCAGATGATGCGCCGTTCGCTGTCCGAGGATCCCGAAGACCATGAGATCCGGGTGCCGTGGGCACTCAACGGCCGACGTCCGTCGGGCAGACGCAAGCCGGCCGGTTCACCGGTGAAGGGCCTGTTCGGCATTGCCGAGTCCATCGTGGGCCTGGGCCCCTCGGTCCTGCACCTGGCCAACAAGGGACTACTGCAGCAGCAGTTGACCCTTCCGGTCGGCGCCCCTAAGACGATCTTCAACGTGCCCATCGGCGGTGCCCGCCGCGTGGCCGCGCAATCCTGGCCGATGGAGCGGTTCTCGGCCATCAAGAAGGCCGCCGGGGTGACCCTCAACGATGTGGTGCTGGCCGTGTGCGGTGGGGCGTTGCGCGCGTATCTCCTTGAGCAAAGGGCACTTCCGGACCGCCCGCTGATCGCGATGGTTCCGGTGAGTCTGCGTGACGGATCGAGTTCCAGTGGAGGCAACCAGGTCGGTGCGCTGCTGGCCAATCTGGCGACCCATCGTGAAGACCCGGCCCAGCGGCTGACCGAGGTCAGCGCCTCGATGCGCAGCAACAAGGCGGTGTTCAAGGAGTTGCCCAAACTTCAGCAGGTGGCGCTGTCCGCGTTCAACGTGTCACCACTGCTGCTGTCGCTGGTTTCCCCGGCGCTCGGGTCGGCGGCACCTCCGTTCAATCTGGTGATCTCCAACGTGCCGGGTTCGCGGGAACCGTTGTACTGGAACGGGGCTCGGCTCGACGGCAACTATCCGCTGTCGATCGCCCTTGATGGTCAGGCGCTCAACATCACGCTGTCCAACAATGCCGACAATCTCGATTTCGGGCTCGTGGGGTGCCGACGCAGCGTGCCGAGCCTGCAGCGGCTGCTCGGCCATCTCGAAGACTCACTGAGCGAGCTCGAGCAGGCGGTCGGAACCGGAAGGAAAGCGGCGCCCCGTCGCAGGCGCGCCGCCGCTCCGTCCCGGTCCGCTAAGGACAGCTGACCTTGATCTCGAAGGGCTTGGTCATCGGCTGCATCGGGTTGGCGATGTCGATCCCGGTCGCGGTGCCGGTGATGGTGTAAGTCTGACCGTCCTTGGTCGCCGAGGCGGTACCGCCGGGGGTGCCCTCCTGATAGCCCATCGCCACACCGTTGACGCTCCCCAGCCCAACCGACGTCACCTTCGAGGCGTCCGGCGACATCATCACCCCGATGCCGGTGGTCTGATCTCCGACGGCGATGCTCATGGTTCCGGCGGCGTTGGTGCATGCGACCTGGCCCTTGATCTCCTGCGGCTGCCCGTCGATGGTCACCGTTGCGGTACCGGCACCGGCTTGAGCGGTCACCGATCCTGACGACGCGGTGACGGCTGAGGTCGCTTTGGGTTCGGCGGCCCCGGTGGCCTCCTCGGACTTCTTGCTGGAACAGCCGGTCAGGCCGGCCACCACGACTGCGGCGCTCGCGACGCCGACCACCAAACTACGTACCACTGGTGTTCCCTTCGTTGCGGTGGCCCACGGCAGAGGCCATCCGGTGACAATTGACGTACCGGTAATGCCCATTCCGGGGCATTTCTAATCACGCGTTGTTGGTTAGATGACGCACGTGTCGTTCTTCACTGTCGAGGCGGAATTGCCGGGTGCCCGCGGCCGCAGTGGGGTGATCCACACGCCCCACGGCGCTATCCGGACCCCGGCGTTCATCGCCGTCGGCACCAAAGCCACCGTCAAGGCAGTGCTGCCCGAGACGATGCGCGATCTGGGCGCCCAGGCGGTGCTGGCCAACGCCTACCACCTGTACCTGCAACCCGGCCCGGACATCGTCGCCCAGGCCGGCGGCCTCGGAAAGTTCATGAACTGGCCCGGTCCTACCTTCACCGACAGCGGCGGGTTCCAGGTCATGTCGCTGGGGGCTGGGTTCCGCAAGGTGCTCATGGAGGACCCCGGCCGGGTACAGGCCGACGACCTGATCGCCAAGGGAAAGCAGCGGCTGTCCCGGGTCGACGACGACGGCGTCACCTTCATCTCGCACCTGGACGGCTCCACGCACCGCTTCACCCCGGAAGTGTCCATCGGGATCCAGCATCAACTCGGCGCCGACATCATCTTCGCCTTCGACGAACTGACCACGCTGGTCAATACTCGCGGCTACCAGGAGGAGTCGCTGGCCCGCACCCAGGCCTGGGCGCAGCGTTGCCTGGAAGAACATCGTCGGCTCACCGCGGCGGAGGCCGGTTCGCAACCCTCCCAGGCTTTGTTCGGTGTCGTCCAGGGCGCCCACTACGAGGATCTGCGCCGACAGGCCTGTCGCGGGCTGGAGAGCATCGTCGACGACGACGGGAACGGATTCGACGGCTACGGAATCGGGGGGGCCCTGGAGAAGCAGAACCTGGCCACCATCGTCGGGTGGTGCACCGAGGAACTGCCCGACGCCAAGCCGCGACACCTGCTGGGTATCAGCGAGCCCGACGATCTGTTCGCGGCGATCGCCGCCGGAGCGGACACCTTCGACTGCGTCTCCCCGTCACGGGTCGCCCGCAATGCCGCGGTGTACTCAACCCGCGGGCGCTACAACATCACTGGGGCCCGCTACAAGCGCGACTTCACCCCCCTTGATTCCGAATGCGACTGCTACACCTGCGCCCACTACACCCGCGCCTACATCCACCACCTGTTCAAAGCCAAGGAGATTCTGTCGGCGACGCTGTGCACCATCCACAACGAGCGCTTCATCATCGCGCTCGTCGACCGGATCCGGGATGCGATCGTTGCCGGTGATTTCACCGAACTGCGGGATGAGTTCCTGGGGCGCTACTACGGGTCGTGACGTCCTGCGTCCGTCGATGAGGCGGAGGGCGCGGGGGAAAACGAAAAAATGAAGGACCGAAAGCCGCAGCCTCTGTGGTCCTTCGGAAATGACCGCCCGCGGGCGGGATCCGCGCCCTCCACCGGGAATGGAACCGCATCTAGCGCCTGTTGCGCAACCGGACCAGCGAGACCAGACCCATCTCGGTGTGCAGCACCTGCGGTGGTAGAAGTCTGAAACCCAGGACGCCGGACCGCCCGGTGGCGGCCTGGGCGATCTTGCGGGCGATCCGGAAGTCAAGGTCCTTGAGCACCCCGCGATCGGTGGTGCTGTCCAGCAGTGCTGAGAGTCCCGGAACCGCGAATGGACTCGCCGCATCGAGCATCACGTTGACCGCGGACACCAGATGGCGGCCGCGCTCGGTAACCGACAACCCCGACATGCCGGTGGCTGCTCCGTCGATCCGCTTGGCCACCCGGGTGAGAAACCGGCGTTGCCGGTGCGGTCCGACGGCGATGGTGCCGGCGTGGCTGACCGACAGCCCAAGACAGTCGATCCGATGATGTCCGCGATACGCCGGATCCCCGGCGGCGGGAACGCCGGTCGCACCCAGCGCAGTGCGGACCTCTTTGGTCAGTTTGCGGCGCACACCCAAACCGGGCAGGACCGCGTCGATCCGCCGGTCCGCCTCGTGCAGCGCATCCAGATCCGGGTGGGCAAGGATGAAGTCGTCGTTGTAACGGGCGTAGAAGATCCCGTCGATCCCCAGCACCGCCCGGTCCATCGGCACGACGGCCAGATTGGACAGCAGCGGAACCAGGGGAGTGCCCATCGGTACGCCGTACACGCGGTTGAACTCCGCGCCTTCCCGATCTCGGATGACAGGCCGGATCAGCGCGCAGATCAACTCCCAAACGCTCTCGGGAAGTGCGTTGTTCGGACTCCCCAATGCTGCGACCTCGCGGAGCAGCGGCCACCAGGGGGCTTCCGGGCCGACGGGCAGGCCGTCGCCGTAGTGTTCGAAGTCGGACTGCAGGACGTACAGCGGCGGGCCGCCCGGACCCACCCGGAGTCGATGTGCGCGAACGAAGTTCCCAAGATCGCGCATCGCCGTGGCATTGGTGATTCCGGGAAGATAGGAGTAAACCCCCGGAAGCCCGTAGCATCTGGCGTTCGTTGAGAGCAGCCGATACAACGCCGATCCGACGACATGGTCGGTGAAGGACGGCATGTGCGCGGCCCGTGTCTTGCCCTTGCTCTCCAGGAACCAAAGATCCACGGGCTCCGGCTGGTACTGACCCGCGGCGACGCTACGGGCTATCGCCCGGGACAGTGAGCGCCTCCTGGCTGCGGTGTCGAAATAGCTTACCCCGGAGTCGATTTCGGTGAAGGCCTGTCCCCGCTGACGGCGTTTGTCGAAGATCTGCAGGATCGCCTCTTCATAGGTGTGCGGGTCGGCCAGCTTGCCCGCGATGTCAATCGGTTCAACCATGGCGTCGCACCGCTTCCCGCCACGCCTTGAGGGCCGCCGGCCCGGGATCCGGCGGCGCAACGTAGATCAGTCGCAAAGCCCCCTGCCGATAAATCGGCGTCAACCATCGGCCTGCCACCGCCACCACCGCGTCGCCGTCGTCAAGACCGCTCAGTGCCGACTGGACCGCGCCGGTCAGAACCTCCGCGTCGAGGGAGCGCATGGCCTGAGCGCCGGAAAGCGTTCGGGTGTCGAACACGATGCCGTCTGGGAACAGTGATCTGAAAATCGAAATCAGTTGCGCGGGATCACCCGGTCGGGGTGGTTCGTTCAGCACCGCCCCTTGGCTGGCAGCGCCACCGGTGCGCCCCACGAGGGCAAGGTGCACCGGTGTCTGGTCCTGACCGGATAGGCGCTGGTAATACAACACCGATGTCGAGGACCGATACGCGAAATGACCTCTGCCGTCCAAGGTTTCACGCATCAGAGTGATGACAGCGGACTTCTGCTTGGGTGTGATGAAGGCCGGGATGCGGATGGATCCGGCCATCGTCGGGCCCGGTTCCTGTGCCCGTGCCCCGGTCCATTCGCCCAGTTGCACCAGAGGTGGCAACGGGAGATCACGCCTGTCGCGAAAGTGCTGATGGTTGATCAGGACGATCAGTTGGATGATCATCGCCGCAGTGATCTGCAGTAAATCCCCGGCCGGGTTCGGGTTGAGCCACACCAGCCACAGCATCACCGCGAGGAGTCCGAGGGTCGCGACATGCACCTCGAAGCGGCCCTCGGCGAACAACCGCATCTGATACACGCCAATAAGGCTGCGCAGCAGGAAAAGTGGGACGAGGGCGAGCAGGAAACTGATCGGCACGTCGCGCAGGACGGCCACACCGAGGACGGCCGCGAGCGACCAGAAGAACAGTGCGACGGCCGGCGCGGTCCACAACAGCCGGCGGAAGAACGTCAGTTGAAACTCGCGAAGCGCGGGCGCGCGGCGTAACCGCACCAGATCGAAGTAGAACAGGCCGGCGCTCTCGTAGGTGCCACGAAACAGCGGCAGGATCAGATAGAAGAACTGGAAGGCGTCGATTCGCGCCCACGACGTCAGGCCGGCGGTCAGGTCGAAGGTACGGGTGGTGGTGCCGTAGAAACCCACCATCGCCAACACCAGCAGCGCGTCGATCCGCAGACTCAGCCCCGACACTGTGGTCGAGATTCCCCAGCCCGGCGGAATCTGTGGCAGGTTGCGCCACCAGTGCCCGGAGACCTGCGGACGCAGCCCCATCAGCCGGTACACCTCGAGAGTGAAGTGCAGGGTGATCCAGATGCCCAGCGCGTTGGACACCACGATCGCGACGACGATCGCCGCCGACGGGTACAGAAAGAAGCCGAAACCCAGGATGACCAACTGGACCACGATCGGCACGAGCATCGACCAGGCCGGCTTGTAGACCCGCCGCGTCGCGTAAACCCCGGAATGCAGAACGCGCACCGGAAGGTCGATGGCGAACTCCACGACGATCAGAAAGGCGTACACCCGCGCGACCGGTGCGGCGCCGGACGGGTTCCACAACGCCAGGACCAGCGCGCCGGCGGCGATCGTCAGCACGGCCAGGACACTTGCCAACACCAGCCAGCGACCGATCTCATACCCGGAGGCGTCCCGGTTGCCGTCATCGGCAAAGCGCCGCAGCCGCTCCCGCATGACCTCCAGCAGGCCCCACCAGCCCCCGGAGATCAGCAGACTTCCCGCCCGCAGCACCATCACGGTGAAGGCTGCTACGCCACCGAGGCTGGACATCAGGATGAAGAATTCGGCGACATGCACCGCGAACCGGATCGTGGCGATCAGCAGCGGATACCGCAGTCGGTAGCGCAGATAGCCGAAGACTCGTCCGGTGAGCAGGCTGGGGTAGAGGGACACCGGTTGGGTGGTCCGGCGCGCGGCGCGGTCGAACCAGCGGTCGACGTCGTTCACCAAATCTCCGACTCGTGGCCCCCCGAGGCAGCCAACTTTATCCGCCCGGCGGTGCGAGGTTGTTGAATAGCGCAGCATGAAGCGAGGCGATGCCACCGTACTGACCGTCTCTGCCGCACTGGCGGTGGTGGCCGCCGCCGCGGTCGCCTTCAGCCTGCTCGTCCTCGATCGGCGGCCGCAGCCGTCGCAGGCCGACAGCACCTCCAGCCTGCTGGTGGTGACCTGGGCGCCGTCCCTATGCCAGGTGGAGCCGTCCAACAGTGGCTGCCGGTCGGGGCATGTCGGCAAGATGGGGCAGGCTTTCGTGCTGCACGGCCTATGGCCCCAGCCGTCCACCGAGCAGTACTGCGACGTACCCAAGCGGACCCCGGACCGGTCCCGCAGCCCGGTCCCGCTGCCAGCCGATCTTGAGGCGAACCTGAAGTCGATGATGTCGGACTCCGCGCTCATGACCACCCACGAGTGGTATGCCCACGGCACCTGCTCGGGCGTCACCCCGCCCGAGTACTTCAGCATCGCAACAACATTGGCGAGCCAGGCCAACGCGGTTCTCAATCCTCTTTTCGCGCGGGCATCGGACCGGGAACTGTCATCCCGTTCGATCCGCGACGCTTTCGACGCGCAGTTCGGTAAGGGCGCCGGCTCGCGGGTCGGCCTGGTCTGCAAGGACGCCAAGGGAGAGGGAAATGTCGCCTTCGAGGTGCGACTATCCCTGCCGCCGGTCGCGAAGCTCGCGAAAGACGCGCCCTCGTTGGCCCGGGAGCTGGCCGCCGGTCCGAGCGTGCCGCCCGGGTGTGGCAAGGCCCGGGTGCCCTGAGGCCAGGCACACTGATCGAATGACCGCTGCACAGCCCCTGCTGCAGGAACTGCTCGACCCCCGCCACCGTGCCGACCCGTACCCGATCTACCGGCGACTCCGGGAGAGCGGCCCGTTGGTGCTGCCGGAGTCCAACCTGGCGGTGTTCACCTCCTTCGCCGAATGCGGCGACGTGTTGCGCAATCCCGCCTCGTGCAGTGATCGGATGAAATCCACCGTCGCCCAGCGTGCGCTGGCGGCCGGCGAGAACCTCCGGCCATTCGGGACCCCCAGCTTCCTGTTCCTCGACCCGCCCGACCACACCCGGCTGCGCCGACTGGTCAGCAAGGCGTTCTCCCCCCGGGTGGTGAAATCCCTGGAGCCGGGGATCACCGAACTGGTCGACGGGCTGCTCGACAAGGTCGCCGCGGCTGGGCGTGTCGAGGTCATCTCCGACCTCGCCTATCCGCTCCCGGTCGCGGTCATCTGCCGACTACTCGGCGTGCCGATCGAGGACGAGGCGCAATTCAGTTGGGCCTCGTCGCTGCTGGCCCAGGGTCTGGACCCGTTCCTGAGTTTCACCGGCCAGACCCAGGGCTTCGATGAGCGGCTGGAGGCCGGGCTGTGGCTGCGGGGTTACCTGCGCGAACTGCTGGAGCGGCGCCGGGCCGATCCTCGCGACGACCTGATGTCCGGGCTGATCGCCGTCGAGGAGGCCGGCGATCAACTGACCGAGGACGAGATCATCGCCACCTGCAACCTGCTGCTGATCGCCGGACACGAGACGACGGTCAATCTGATCGCCAACGCGGTGCTGGCCATGCTGCGCCACCCGGACACCTGGACCCGACTCAGCCGGGACGCCGCCCTGGCACCGGCCATCGTCGAGGAGACCTTGCGCTACGACCCGCCGGTGCAACTGGTGGGCCGGGTCGCCGGAGAGGACATGACCGTCGGCGGGGTGCCGGTCCCCAGAGGCGACACCATGATGTTGCTGCTGGCCGCGGCGCACCGCGATCCGGCGGCCAACGAGCGCCCCGACGACTTCGACCCGGGACGGCCGACGGTACGCCACCATGCCTTCGGGCTGGGTCCGCACTTCTGCCTGGGCGCCCCGCTGGCCCGACTGGAGGCGGCCGTCGCCCTGTCCGCGGTCACCCGGCGTTTCCCGCAGGCCCGACTCGACGGCGAACCCGCCTACAAACCGCACGTGACTCTGCGCGGGATGGAAACCCTCGAGGTCGCGCTGTAAGTTCAGCGCATGAAGATTCTCCTCGTCGGCTCGGGCGGCGTCGGCTCGGCGTTCTGCTCGATCGCCGCGCGTCGCGACTTCTTCGATGCGGTCGTGGTGGCCGACTACGACGAGGCCCGCGCGGTCGCGGCGGCCGAGGCGGTCAACGATCCACGGTTCAGCGCCGTGCAGGTCGACGCCAGTTCCGCCGACGCCGTCGCCGAACTCATCCGACGGAACGGCATCACGCATGTCATGAACGCCGTCGATCCCCGCTTCAACATGTCCATCTTCAAGGGTGCCCTGGCCGGCGGCGCCAACTACGTCGACATGGCGATGAGCCTGTCGCAACGGCATCCGGAGAAGCCCTACGAACTGACCGGGGTGAAACTCGGCGACGAGCAGTTCGAGATGGAGGACCAGTGGAAGGAGGCGGGCCTGCTCGCGCTTCTAGGCTTCGGCGTCGAACCGGGCCTGGCCAATGTCTTCGCGCGCTACGCGGCCGACAACCTGTTTAGTGAGATCGACGAACTCGGCACCCGCGACGGAGCCAATCTCACCGTGGACGGGTATGAGTTCGCACCGTCGTTCTCGATCTGGACCACCATTGAGGAGTGCCTGAACCCGCCGGTGATCTGGGAGAAGGATCGCGGTTGGTTCGTCACCGAACCCTTCAGCGAGCCTGAGGTTTTCGACTTCCCCGAGGGAATCGGACCGGTGGAATGCGTCAACGTCGAGCACGAGGAAGTGCTGCTGATGCCGCGTTACATCGACTGCAAGCGTGCCACGTTCAAGTACGGCCTCGGTGAAGAGTTCATTGATGTTCTCAAGGTGCTGCACAAGCTGGGACTGGACCGCACCGAGAAGGTGAACGTCGGTGGCGTCGAAGTGAGTCCCCGTGACGTGGTCGCGGCCTGCCTGCCCAACCCCGCCACCCTCGGTCCGGCGATGAAGGGGAAGACTTGCGCGGGGCTGTGGGTCACCGGCACCGGCATGGACGGCAAGCCCCGGTCGACCTACCTCTACCACGTCGTCGATAACGAGTGGTCGATGGCCGAGTACGGCCACCAGTGCGTGGTGTGGCAGACCGCCATCAATCCCGTTGTCGCCCTTGAGCTTTTGGCCACCGGAGTGTGGAGCGGGACCGGCATCCTGGGGCCGGAGTGTTTCGCCTCCGAGCCGTTCCTGGAGTTGCTCGCCGACGGCTACGGCTCGCCATGGGGCCAGAAGGAACTCGCCGTCTAACTCCGGTAGATCCACGGTTCACGAGGTAGGGCCGCGGGGTCGAAGCGGTTCAGCAGTCCGGCCATGTCGGCGGCCGGCCAGCCGAGTGATCCGGTGATCAGCGCCCAGGCCCGTTCGATGCCGAGTTCGGCCAGCGTCACCGCCCCGTCGCGCTTGGCCAGTCGCTTGCCCTCGACGTTGAGCGCCAACGGGACGTGGGCGTACACCGGCTGCGGGTAGCCGAGCAGACCGGCCAGGTAGGCCTGACGGGGTGAGGACGACAGCAGATCGTCGCCGCGCACCACCTGGTCGATTCCCGAGTGCGCGTCGTCCACCACGACGGCCAGGTTGTAGGCCGGCACCCCGTCGCCGCGCCGCAATACGAAGTCGTCGACCACCCCGCTGTAGCGACCGTGCACCAGGTCGGTGACGGTGAACTCGTCGGTATCGGCGCGCAACCGCAGCGCCGGTGGCCGGCCCGATTCCCGCCGCTCGGCCCGCTGCGCCGCCGACAAGTCTCGGCAGGTCCCCGGATAGGCACCCTCCGGGGCGTGCGGCGCCCGGGGTGCCTCAAGGATTTCCTTTCTGCTGCAGAAGCATTCGTAGACCAGATCTCGTGCGGCCAGCCCCTCGATGACCGCCTCGTAGCGCTGCGGATGCTGCGACTGCCACTCGGGCGGTTCGTCCCAGCTCACCCCAATGGCAGCGAGGTCTGCCAACTGCCGGTCTGCGATCTCCGGATGGGTGCGGTCGTCGAGGTCTTCGACCCGGATCAGGAAACGCCGTCCGCCCGCCCGGGCGAACAGCCACGCCAGCACCGCCGTACGAAGGTTGCCGATGTGCAGATCGGCCGACGGGCTGGGGGCGAACCGGCCCGCTCCGGTGGTTGTCTGCATCGGAATGAATGTACGGCGCGCTCGTCAACTTCCGGCAGACCACGACGCGGACGGCCCCGTGGCAGGATCTCTGCGTGGCGTGGGGCGACGTGAGATCCGGGCGGGCGCTCGACCGCCTCATCAACTTCTCCGATGCGGTGGTGTCCGTTGCCGTCACGGTCCTCGCCTTGCCCGTGGTGGATATCCCGGGGCCAACCAACGGACAGACCATCTGGGACGTCCTGATCATCAACAGCGGCAGGATTCAACTCTTCGTCATGACATTCCTCGTCGTGAGCATGCTGTGGGGTGTCCACAACCGGATCGTCAACAACCTCGGAAGCTACGACACCGCGATCTTCTTCCTCACCATCCTGTGGCTCCTCGGGTTCGCGTTCCTGCCGTGGCCGTCGCGCCTGAGCGCCGGCCCGGGACTGCACTTCGAGTTCAGCGGCGCTGCTACGGGCGACGCGGGAGGGGCGGGTGTGCTCTACTGGCTCACCCTTGCCTACATCGCCTTTATCGGCACCCTGACGGCCGGCCATATGAGGCGCCATCCCGACCTGATCGACCCGGCCGCACTGGGGTACTGGACCGCCTTCCAGTCCTCGCGGGCCCGCTGGCGGGGGGCCGCTTTCACCGCCGTGTTCGTGCTGGCGGCCATTGCCAGCCACTTCATCTTCTGGCTGGGCAGTTTCATCCTGATTCTGGCCATACCGCTCGCCGTGTATCTGCGCCCGCCCAGCCGCAAGGCTTAGGTTCGCCGCGAAAAGGCTCGGGAAGGGGCACAGCGCACAATGAACTAGTGGACTTGCCTGTGATGCCGCCGGTGTCGCCGATGTTGTCGAAGTCGGTGCCGCAAATCCCCGAAGGCGCGAGCTACGAACCGAAATGGGACGGCTTCAGGTCGATCTGCTTTCGAGATGGCGATGACGTCGAGTTCGGCAGCCGCAACGAGCGGCCGCTGACCCGCTACTTCCCCGAACTGTCGTCGGCAGCCATGGCCGAGCTGCCACCGCGATGCGTGATCGACGGAGAGATCGTGATCGCCGCCGATGACCGGTTGGACTTCGAGGCGCTGCAACAGCGGATCCACCCCGCGCAGTCCCGCGTGCGCATGTTGGCTGAGACGACGCCGGCCAGGTTCATCGCCTTCGACTTGTTGGCGCTCGGCGACCGGGACTACTGCGCTGAGCCGTTCTCCGTACGTCGCCGTGCACTGGTCGAGGCGCTTTCCGGTTGCGGCCCCTCCTTTCACCTCACCCCGGCAACCACCGACCTGGCGACCGCGCAACGCTGGTTCGACGAACTCGAGGTCGAGGGCTTCGACGGCGTCATCGCAAAGCCGTTGGACGTCCCCTACCTGCCCGATAAACGGGCGCTGTTCAAGATCAAGCACCAGCGGACCGCGGACTGCGTGGTCGCCGGCTACCGGCTGCACAAGTCCAGCGATACTGCAATCGGATCACTGCTTCTCGGTCTCTACCGCAGTGACGGCACCCTGGCTCCAGTCGGTGTGATCGGCGCCTTCCCGATGGCCCGCCGTCAGGAACTCTTCATCGAGTTGCAACCACTGGCAACAGGATTCGATGAGCACCCATGGCAGTGGGCGAATCAGAGCAGCGGCGTGAGCGAGCAATCCCGGTGGAACGCCGGCAAGGACCTGTCGTTCGTCCCGCTGCGGCCCGAGCGGGTGGTCGAGGTCCGCTATGACCACATGGAAGGCGACCGCTTCCGCCACATCGCGCAGTTCAACCGGTGGCGGCCCGACCGCGACCCGCAGTCCTGTACCTACGAACAGCTACCCAAGCCGATGGCTTCCGATCGGGACGGCCTGATTTCCGCGCTGCTGCGGTGAACGTTCCCGCGGACCACAGGGGTCCGCCCCGCGCAGTGCCGTCAGCGGATAGGCTCACTAGTCGAGACCGGAAAGTCATCGAGCCCACACCCCGTTGGAGTCACCATGAGCACTGATGCCGATCTGACCATCAACAATGGAATCGACGCCGAGGCCAGAACCCGCATCTGCGAGGGACTGTCGCACCTTCTCGCCGACTCGTACACGCTGTACCTCAAGACGCACAACTACCACTGGAACGTCACCGGCCCGATGTTCCAGACCCTGCACCTGATGTTCGAAGGCCAGTACAACGAACTGGCCCTCGCCGTGGACCTCATCGCCGAACGGATCCGGGCGCTCGGGGCCAAGGCCCCCGGTAGCTACCGCGAGTTCACTCGGTTGACCAGCATCACCGAGGATGATGGCGCGCCCAGTGCCACCGATATGATCCGCGACCTGCTGGCCGGCCAAGAGGCGGTGGTACGTACCGCGCGCAAGCTCTTCCCGATTGTGGACGAAGCGAACGACGAGCCGACCGCCGACCTGCTCACCCAACGTATGCAGGTCCACGAGAAGACGGCCTGGATGCTGCGCAGCCTGCTGGATCACTAACTACTGCCGCCCTTCCTTTTCGCGGGCATCCGCGTAGCGTTCGACAGGTGAGCGATGCTGCCGAGCACATCGACGTCGACGGCGTCAGTGTGCGGATCACCAACCGCGACAAGGTGTTCTTCCCCAAGCTCGGTGCTGCCGGGACCAAGGGCGCGCTGATCGACTACTACCGCTCGGTGGCAGCCGGGCCGATGCTCACCGCATTGCGGGACCGGCCGACCCATCTGCAGCGCTTCCCGGACGGCATCGACGGGGAGATGATCTACCAGAAGCGGGTTCCGCAGAAACATCCCGACTATCTCAAGACCTGCCGGATTTCCTTCCCGTCCGGGCGGACCGCCGACGCGCTGATGGTCACCCATCCCTCGGCGATCGTGTGGGCCGCCCAGATGGGCGCAATCACGTTGCACCCGTGGCAGGTTCGCTGCCCCGACACCGACCATCCCGATGAACTCCGGATCGACCTCGACCCGCAACCCGGAACCGGATTCGCCGAGGCCCGCGTCGTCGCGGTGCAGGTGCTCAAGCCGCTGCTCGACGAACTCGGACTGGTCGGTTACCCGAAAACCTCCGGGGGCCGCGGCATCCACGTCTTCTTGCGCATTGCCGCAGACTGGGACTTCATCGCCGTGCGCCGCGCCGGCATCGCTCTGGCCCGCGAGGTTGAGCGCCGCGCCCCCGAACTGGTCACCACGTCGTGGTGGAAGGAGGAACGGGGCTCGGAGATCTTCATCGACTACAACCAGAACGCCCGCGACCGGACCTTCGCTGCGGCCTACTCGGTGCGGCCGACCCCGGTCGCGACGGTGTCCACCCCGCTGACGTGGTCTGAGCTCGCTTCTGCCGATACCCCGGACGACTACACCATGGCGACGGTGCCGGCACTGGTCGCTGAGCGCGGTGATCCGATGGCGGACATGGATTCACGCGCACAGTCGATCGAGGGGTTGTTGGCGATGTCTGAGGCCGATGCCGAACGGGGGCTGGGCGACCTGCCGTATCCGCCGAACTATCCGAAGATGCCGGGCGAGCCGAAAAGGGTTCAGCCCAGCCGGGATGTGGACTTGAAGAGGGGAAAGGACGTCGAGTGATTTCCAACGCTCACCTTCTGAGTCGGAACCTCGTGGGGACATCAGGACCGGTGCGGTGTGCCGGGAAAAGCCTTGCTGACAAGTCTCCAGTGGTTGCCCAGTTCGTCGCGGCAATAGGACAGCAGGCGCAATGCCGACTGGGCCATGGCCAGGCCGCGTCCCCGTTCGGCCATCTCGTCGGGCATGCAGACGCACTCCAGATCGACCTCTGCGGGGTCGCCGCTGTCGGTGAACTCGACTTCGACCTCGTCGGCAAGAGCCCGCAGCTCCATCTGGAAGCCGACCGCGTGACCGTGTTCGAGGATGTTGGCCGCAATCTCGAGGGCAGCGATTCCGATCTCCGTCCGCACCCGCTCGGGGACATCGTCGTGTAGTGACCAGAAAGCTTCCAGGGCAGCCTCGACTTCACCGAGGGGTTCGGGCCCGGGAGCGACGTCACTCATTAACCGCAAACTCTCTCCAGAAGATTTTGCTGACACAACGATCCTGCAACGGTGACATCATCCGCGCAATGGATTGCGGGATCGCGAGGCCGGGCTGACGTTGACGGATTTCGCACAGCGGGGAATCGTCGCTCTACTCTGGCATGCTGAATGCATGACTGAGCCGCAGTTCGGTGGCATCGAAGACCGCATGCCTCCGCCGTACTTCCCCCCCGGGCAGTACCCGCCGCCCGGGCCGTACCCCGGCTTCTATCCGGACCCTGCAGCGCCGTACGGCCGGCATCCGCTGACCGGAGAGCCGCTGTCCGACAAGTCGAAGGTCGTGGCCGGGCTGTTGCAACTACTCGGCCTCATCGGAGTCGTCGGAATCGGACGAATCTATCTCGGCTACACCGGGCTGGGCGTCGCACAGTTGATTGTCGGCCTCATCACCTGCGGGATCGGCGCAGTCATCTGGGGACTCATCGACGCGGTTCTGATCCTGACCGACAAGGTGCGAGACCCGGCGGGCCGCCCGCTGCGCGACGGAACCTAGCCCGCCCCTCTCAGAAAAGTGTGGTAGACATCTCAGCAAAACTTAAGGTCAAATCCCGCGAAAGCATTTGGGGGTAAATCCATGTCCCGAGCCGCTCGTCAACGGGCCGCCCGTCGCCGTATTCAGCCCTACTCGTGGCTGGGTGTCGGCGCGGTGACGTTGGGCATGGGAGCCGCCATGGTCAGTGGCACCGCAGTCGCGTTCGCCGCCCCGGGTGCTGACACAGCGTCCTCGGCGTCTTCATCGAACTCCGCCGACAGCGATGCCTCGGAATCCAAGGCCGCCAACACGACCGCCAGCAAAACCGAGGCCACTAAGCGCCGGGTGGCCAACGTCGACCGGACCACCGCGGCCGCCGACGATTCAAGCCGAGCGACGGTGTCGCAGCGCCGGAACAGGGTTTCTGCGGTCCCCGTGATTCCAGATCTCACCCCTGTGGTGGCATCTGCAGCGGCCGCGACCATCGAGGCCGACAACAGTGCTCCGCCAGCCACTCCGCGCCGGACTGCCCGAACCGCGCGTGACCTGACCGCCCGGGTGGCGGCGCCCACGGTGCCCGATCCGGTCCCTGCGGTTGAGGGTTCTGCGTCGGCATCCCCGGCGGCTGTCGTTCCGGTGGTGGGCGAGGATCCCGCGCCGGGTATGGATTCCTGGCTGCCGGGTGGGGTGAACCCGGGCGTCAAGATCATCCCGGGAGCGCGGCTCACGGTCGCGATGGGCGAGATCCAGGCCGCGCAGGCCCTGATCAAGCAGGAGACCTGGGGCTCGGGCAACATCCTGGCCGGCATCGGCTCGCTGGGTCCGCAGGCACTGCTGGCCACCGCCCAGCTGTCGCTGATGATCTGGGGGGCAACCAACTCCGGCGTGCAGAACTTCATGGCGGCCACTTCCGGCATTCCGCTGGTCAAATGGCTCGGCCGGGCCGCGGTGTTCAACGAGATGCTGGTTCCGACGGTGTCCCAGGTCTCACTCGGCATCGCCGGCCGCCTGATCCCCACGCTCGGCTGGGTGGGTGCTGATGTTGCCGCCGCGGAGGCCGTCGTGGCGTCCGCTCAGCAGAACAGCAAGATCTACGCCACGGTACCCATCCGGGTGAAGCTGGGCACCCAGCCGATGGTGAACGCCAAGATCAACGGCGGCCGCGACGCCAGTCTGTTGCTCGACACCGGCGCCTCCGGACTGGTGACCACCCGCGACAAGATCGGTACCGCCGATCTCGGCCCGAAGATCGGTGAAGGCGACAGCTGCTTCAGTGGCGGCCTCTGCTACCACTACGAGACCTACAACACCACCGTCGACCTCGGCGGCGGCGCGGTGACCACCGCGCCCGGCAATCGGGTGTCCGACAGCGTCGAATACCCCAACAGTGTGGCGGGCTTGAAGGAGTTCTTCTTGTACGGCGACGGCATCCTCGGCGTCGGCGCCAACACCGCCGGTCCGGGCCCCGCGCCGATCCCGACCGCCGCGATGCCCGGCGAACTTCATAATGGCGTGCTGGTCCTCCAGAACCTGCTCCCGCTCGGGCTCGGCGGCGTGATGGTCCTCGGCCCGAATCCGCTGCCGACCCGGGCCTCGCTGCCCGGCGCGCCGGATGCCTTCGTCAAAGTCAGCATCAACGGCGGAGCGCAGCAGGACGGCGCGGCGATCATCGACTCCGGCGGCGTCTTCGGCACGCTCAACAGATCGTTCATGCCGGGGACCACCGGAGATTTCGTCCCGGCGGGCACCCGGATCGACGTCTACACCGCGGACGGCGCGACGAAGCTCTACAGCTACACCGCCCAGGGCGGATCTTCTGCGACCCCGTTCATCGAGGCGGGCCTGTTCAACACCGGCAACGTCGCGTACAAGCAGAACCCGATCTACCTCAACTACGGTTTCGACAACCCGTACGGCATCGGGTCGACGGACTTCTCCATCTGGTAACGATCTGCGCCGAGATTCGGCTAAGCCGGAAGTGCATGACAGGCGAGCGATGACATGCATAGTCCTTAGGCGAGAACATCTTTGACCTATCCCAGGAATGTGACCTAGGGATGCCCTCAGCCGGGTTACGGTCTGTCCAGGGTTTTCGCCATCTCTGGAGGACGTCATGGGTGCATCGCAATTCGTTGGCCGCGTTGGTGGATTGGCGGTGGCCCTGGGGGTCGGCGCCGTCGTCTTTGCCGGGGGATCGGGGGTGGCGTCGGCGGACCGCTCCAACCACGATGCCGGCAATTCGTCCGCCGCTGCAGCGGGGAAGGACTCCTCGGTGCGCAATGCTCCGGCGCGGAGCGCGCGCGGTTCCTCCGCGACCGCCCGCGGCGCGCGCACATCGTCGGCTTCGGACACCGCCGCGCCCGCAGCAGCAAAAGCGGCCCCCCGGGCCCGGGCGGCCGCAGTCGAGCCGGAAGTCGAGATCGACGCCGCGCCTCTCGCCGAGGTGGTCGAAGTAGCTGTCGAGCCTCCTGCCGTCAGCGCTGATGATTCCGACTTCGAGCCGAGGGCCGTCACGATCACCGACCCGGTCGTCGACGACCTCGTCGGGCCCATCGAAATCGCCGAGCCGTTGGCGGCCGATCCGGATGCCGAGATGACGGCCTTCATCACCAGCACCGCGGATCCGTCCGACGGCGCGGGCACCGACCCGACCACCCCGGTCGATTCCCCGTTGCTCGCGGCCTTCCTGGCACTGGCCTCACGGCGTGATGGCGTGGCGCCCACCGACGCCCCACAGGCGCTGGTCACCTCGTCGGCGGTGCAGGCCGGCGGCCTGACCGTCGACCCGGACGTCTATTACTACGACGGGATCCTGCAGGGCAACCTGAACGCCGTCAGCGCCGCGGGTAACACCTTGACCTACAAGTTCGTCGACTCGAGTGCCGGCGGCAAGATCACGATCGGCAACGTCCCCTCGCCGCTGCCGGGATCGGGTGCCCAGAGCTACACGTTGCTGCCCTATGCCACCTGGATCGATCCCGCCGCTCCGAACCCGAACGCGCAACCGACCGGCACCCAGACCTGGAGCGTGCGGGTCAGCGAGGTCACCAAATTCGATCAGTTCCTGGTCAACATCCCACTGGTCGGGATGATCGCCCAGCCGATTATCGACTTCCTGCAGAAGACGCCGTTGCTCAGCACCCTGCTGGCTCCCATCATCGGCAGTTCGGTGGTGGCCGATATCTCGGCCAACCTGAACACCCTGGTGGCTGCCGGCAGCCCGGTGGCTTATACCTACATGGTCGATTCGTGGGACGGCACGAATATCAGCACCAACTTCTTCCCCGCGGCGTCCAGTTCCCTTCTGCAGCCAGGCAACTACGCTGCGACGATCTTCAACGGCCCCGGCCTGGGTTCGCCGGGCACCATCGACCCGTACGGAACAAACCAGGCTGCGGGCTCAACCCCGGGCCTGGCCATCCTGCGCGGGGGACTGCAGGCCCAGTCCGGGTTCAACGTCGTCACCTGGGATCCCCGCGGCGAATTCGACTCCGGCGGCGTGCTGCAGTTGGATAACCCGTTCTATGAGGGCCGGGACGTATCCGCGCTGATCGACTGGTCGTTGGCGAACACCCCGACGATCCAGGTCCAAGGCTCGCCCCTGATTGGCATGATCGGTGGTTCCTACGGCGGCGGAATTCAGATGGCGACCGTCGATCCTCGGCTCAAGGCGATCGTGCCCGCAATCGCCTGGCACTCGCTGAACGAGTCGCTGTACCCGGAGAATGTATTCAAGGCCGGATGGGCCAACACCTTCTTCCTGGAACTGCTGACGACAGGTGCGCGGATCAATGACCAGATCCCGCGGGCGGTCTTCACCGGCAACCTGTTCGGCTTCATCAGCGAGACCGCTCAGGCCGTGCTCGCCAGCAGCGGACCGACTTCCCTGCTGACCAAGCTGAGCATCCCGACGATGTACGTCCAAGGCATCGTCGACGCACTCTTCCCGCTGGCGCAGGCCGTCGAAAACGCTCAAACCCAGCTGGAAGAAAACCCGTACTTCAGTGGCGCCAACGCCAACCAGGTCAAGATGATCTGGTTCTGCGGCGGCCACGGCATCTGCTTCGACTTCAATTCGCAGCAGCAGACCGCCCAGGCCACCACGATCTACACCCAGGACATGGCGTGGCTCAACACCTATGTGAAGGGTGCGCCCCTGCCAATCGACCAGATCGTCCCGACGTTCCAGTGGTGGGATCAGGCCGCCAATCACTACGCGTCAGGCCTGATGCCGTTCGCCAACGGATTCGTGACGGGCACGGTGGCGGGCACCAACACCGATGGCGGCCGACTGGCGATCCTGCCGCTGGCCATCGGCGGCTCGGGCCCCAACAAGACCAACGCCTGCAGCGTCGGGAATTCGTGCTCGTGGCCACTCAACCAGGTCTTCGCCACCCCGGCCAGAAGCTCCGTCGATGTGGCTATTGCCCAGGCCGCTACCGGCACCCAGATCGTGGGTACACCGAAGGTGAGCTTCACCTACTCCGGTTTCGGCACCGCCAAGGCGGTCTACGGGCAAATCGTCGACAACGCCACCGGCCGGGTGCTCGGCAATATTGTCACCCCCATCCCGGTGACCCTCGACGGCAAGACCCGCACCGTGGAGCTGGCGGAACTGGCTAACATCGCCTATACCGCAGTCGCCGGCGGTACGGGTCTCACGGTTCAGATCGTGGGCGGCGCCACGCTGTTCAAGAACGGCAAGTTCGGGTCGATCAACATCAGCGACGTCGCGGTCCAGCTTCCGACGACCACGAGCGGGACGATCGTCTGATTAGTCAGCGGCTCAGCCGGCGTAAGCGTTTGCCGGCTGGGCGCTTGTTGCGCAACCCGGTTGAGGTCGCTTCGGCGGCCTCAACCGTCGTTTCGGCGACGACCTCTTCGCTTTCCGCCACGATGTCGACAGTCTCGGTCTCGACCTCAACGGTGTCGTCGGTGTCGGTGGCTTGGTCGATGACCAGTTCTTCTCCGACCAACTCTTCGTCGACCGACTCGTCGTCGACGACGTCGGTCTTATCAACATCAGCGGTTTCGGCAGCAGTCTCGTCGGCACCCTCGCCGGCCGTCTCGGTGGCGTTGCCGCGCTTCTTCTTGCCGCGCGGTTTCTTTTCGGCCCTGACCTTCTTGGGCTTGGGCGGCTTGGGCGGCTTGGGCTCAGCCGGCGGCTTCTCGGCGACGAACGACAGATACAGCGCCAGCACCGCCAGAACGGCGATCGAGGCGGCCGCGCCGTACACCGCGAACAGGTAGGGGCCGCCGACGCTCAGCCGTAGCCAGATCTCCACGATGGCCGCGAGCACGATCAACCCACCGGCGATCAGATGTAGCACCGCCGACCAGGCGCGCAGCCGCAGCGCCAATTCGGGAACTTTGGCCGTGCGGGCCAGCCCATCGCGCAGGATCGCGAAGACCGGCAGCGCCGCCAGCGCAATTGGAATACCGGCCGCCAGACGGCCCGCGATCGCCACGCCGGTGGGGATATCGCCCGTCAACACCCACCACCGGGGCAGGACGAACACCAGGTAGAGCAGGACGCCGACCAGGATGAGGGCGAGATGCAGACCCCTCGCGGCGCGGCGACTCAATGCCCCTCCTCAGATTGCGGTCCGGGGTGCGATCAGGTCCTGATCGCACCCCGGACAGGTGCGGAGGATAGGGGATTTGAACCCCTGAGGGCTATTAACCCAACCCGCGTTCCAGGCGAGCGCCATAGGCCACTAGGCGAATCCTCCGTCGGCAATGGTAACCGAACCTCTAGGGGCTCCTCGACCGGCTGTTCTGGCACGACCGGCCGGTATTACACTCGCCATGGACCCCGCGCGGCGTCCAACCTGTGAACTCCCCCAGGGCTGGAAGGCAGCAAGGGTCAACGGGCTCTGGCGGGTGCGCGGGGTCCCCTTCATTCCCCGGCCTTCTCTTGGGGCATCGGCGATAGGAAAGGCGCACAGTGTCGCTTCAGTCCCTCAGCCGTGACGAACTTCAAGCACAGCACGACCTGCAGCGGCGCAACTACGCCGACCTGCAAACCAAGAAACTCACCCTGGACCTCACCCGGGGCAAGCCGTCCGCCGCGCAGCTCGACCTCTCCAATGCGCTGCTGGAGCTGCCCGGCAGCGGGGACTTCCGCGATGCCGAGGGCACCGACACCCGCAACTACGGCGGCCAGCACGGCCTGACCGGTCTGCGGGCCATCTTCGGGGAGCTACTCGGCATTCCGGTGCCCAATCTCATCGCCGGCAACAACGCCAGCCTCGAGTTGATGCACGATGCCGCGGTCTTCGCGATGCTGCATGGGTGCGTCGACTCACCCCGGCCCTGGATCCGTGAGGCGAGCGTCAAGTTCCTATGCCCCTCGCCCGGCTACGACCGGCACTTCGGCATCACCGAGACCTTGGGCGTCGAGATGATCACCGTCCCGATGCGGGACGACGGCCCCGACGTCGACCTCGTCGAGGAACTCGTGGCGGCCGACCCCGCCATCAAGGGCATGTGGTGTGTGCCGGTGTACTCCAACCCGACCGGGGCGGTCTACTCGTGGGAAGTCGTCCGTCGGCTGGTCCAAATGCACACCGCGGCAGACGATTTCCGGCTGTTCTGGGACAACGCCTACCCGGTGCACACGCTGACCGCCGATTTCGCGCGCCAGGTCGACGTACTGGGTCTGGCCGCTCAGGCCGGCCACCCGAACCGGCCCTTCGTGTTCGCCTCGACCTCCAAGATCACCTTCGCCGGTGCGGGAGTGAGCTTCTTCGGCGGCTCGCTGGGCAACATCGCCTGGTTTCTGCAGCATTCCGGAAAGAAGTCGATCGGCCCGGACAAAGTCAATCAGCTGCGGCATCTGAGGTTCCTGCGTGACGCCGACGGGGTGCGTCGGCACATGCTGCGCCACCAGGAAATCCTGGCGCCGAAATTCGCGCAGGTGCTGGAGATCCTGGACAAGCGGTTGTCGGAGTCCAAGATCGCGTCCTGGACCGAGCCCAAGGGTGGCTACTTCATCAGCCTGGACGTGCTGCCTGGCACCGCCAAGCGCACTGTCGCACTGGCCAAGGACGCCGGCATCGCCGTCACCCAGGCGGGCGCATCATTTCCGTACGGACGAGATCCCGACGACACCAACATCCGGATCGCGCCTAGTTTCCCCACGCTGTCAGACCTGTCCGACGCCATCGACGGGTTGGCCACCTGCGCACTGCTTGCGGCCACGGAGAAACTGCTCGGATCCGAAACCGTCGCAGACGGTCG
This sequence comes from uncultured Mycobacterium sp., assembly GCA_964483865.1. Lineage (GTDB taxonomy): Bacteria > Actinomycetota > Actinomycetes > Mycobacteriales > Mycobacteriaceae > Mycobacterium. The sequence goes on from CAZADG010000013.1 coordinate 25,966, forward strand.
GTAACCTTCTGCCGTGGCGCTCTACCGCAAGTATCGACCGGCGACGTTCGCCGAGGTAGTCGGGCAGGAGCACGTCACCGAGCCGCTGTCCACCGCGCTGTCGGCCGGGCGGATCAACCACGCTTACCTGTTCTCCGGTCCGCGGGGTTGCGGTAAGACTTCCTCGGCGCGCATCCTCGCCCGTTCGCTGAACTGCGAGAAGGGTCCGACGCCGACGCCCTGCGGGGAGTGCGCTTCCTGTCTTGCGCTGGCGCCCAACGGCGGCGGGTCCTTCGACGTCGTCGAACTCGATGCCGCCAGCCACGGCGGTGTCGACGACACCCGCGATCTGCGCGACCGCGCGTCCTTCGCTCCCGCGCAGAGCCGCTACCGGATTTTCATCATTGACGAAGCGCACATGGTCACCACGCAGGGATTCAATGCGCTGTTGAAGATCGTCGAGGAGCCGCCCGAGCACGTGATCTTCGTGTTCGCCACCACCGAACCGGAGAAGGTGCTGGCCACCATCCGGTCGCGCACGCATCATTACCCGTTCCGACTGCTTGCCCCCAAGACCATGCGCGGACTGGTTGAGAAGATCCTGGCCTCGGAAGACGTTGAGGTCGACGATGCGGTCTTTCCTCTGGTCATCCGGGCCGGCGGAGGGTCGCCGCGCGACACGTTGAGTGTGCTCGACCAACTGCTGGCCGGGGCACAGGACAACCGGGTGCACTATCAGCGGGCCCTGGCACTGCTGGGCGCCACCGACATCGCCCTGATCGATGAAGCCGTCGACGCCTTGGCCGCCGGTGACGCGGCGTCGTTGTTCGGTGCGGTCGAGTCGGTGATCGACGCCGGCCACGATCCACGTCGGTTCGCCATCGATCTGCTTGAGCGGTTCCGGGATCTCATTGTCCTGCAAGCGGTTCCGGATGCAGCGAGCCGTGGGGTGGTCGACGCGCCGGGCGATGTGCTGGAACGGATGCGCGACCAGGCCGCTCGGATCGGTCCGGCCACGCTGGCCCGCTATGCCGAGGTGGTGCATGCCGGGCTCGGCGAGATGCGCGGTGCCACCGCCCCGCGCCTGCTGCTGGAGGTGGTGTGCGCCCGGCTGCTGCTGCCCTCAGCGTCGGACACCGAATCCGCCCTGCTGCAGCGGGTCGAGCGGATCGAGACCCGGCTGGACATCTCGATCCCGGCGGGTGAGGCCTCCGCCGGCGCCGGAGCCCCTTCGAGCGGCAGGCAGTACGTCCGCAGGACCCAGGCCGCGGCCGCTGCGCCCGCCGCGGCAGCGCCCCTCGCCCCGCCACCGACAGCCGCTGAGCCGGCCCCGCCAGCCGCTGAGCCGCCCCCGCCAGCCGCTGAGCCGGCCCCGCCACCGGCACAGGCACCGCCCGCGCCGGTCGCGCCGGCCCCACCTCCTGGTGTGTCGCAGTTACCGAAGCCCGAACCGAAATCCGAACCGCCGGTGATGCCCCCGCCGCAGCCGCAGTCAGCACCGGAACCTCCCCCCGCGGCTGCGGCCGTCCTGGCCGAACCTGACGCAGCGGCCGTCCGCCAGATGTGGCCAACCGTGCGGGAAAAGGTGCGCGACAGGAACAAGGTCCTCTATGCGCTGTTCGAGGCTGCGACCGTGCGGGCAGTCGAAGGCGACACCCTGGTGATCGCCCATCCGGCGCCGTCGTTGGCGAAGCGGCTCACCGAACCGCGCAACGTCGACATCATCCGCGACGCACTCAAGGACGCCCTCGGGGTGAACTGGCGGCTGCGTTGCGAGGTCGGCTCGGGACACCCGCCGCCTGCGGCCGAACCGCCGCCACCGGAGCCGCAACCCGGTCCGATCGAGAGCCAGCGTGCTGAAGAAGACGACATGATCGCCGAGGCCCGTGACGACGACTCCGAGGCGGCACCCCGGCGCGACCCGGACGAAGAAGCGCTGGAGTTGGTGCAAAAGGAACTGGGCGCCCGCCGCATCGACGGCTAGGTCAATCGACGTCGAGGCACCTTTCCCGTCGCGGACCGACGGCATACTGGCAAGGGTGACCCCGCTGCAGCGGTACATCGCCGAAGAAATCGCCACCGACCATGTCGACGGACTGCTCTCCCGCCGGGAGGCGTTGCGCCGACTGGGGCTGCTCGGGATCGGTGCCACCGCCGCCTCGACCCTGATCGCCGCGTGCGCGTCCAAGCGTCCGGTCGCTGACCCCAGCACCGCCCAAACCGGCAGCCCCGTTCCCCCGACCGGCCCGCCGCCGGGTATGGACACCGCGCTTCCGACCCAGCCGATCAGGTGGGATGGCCCGCGTGGGCAGCTGCAGGGAGCCTGGGCGGCGGCCAAGGAACCCCGCGGCGCGGTGCTGGTCATCCACGAGAACAAGGGCCTCAACGACTGGGTGCGCTCCGTCGCCGGCAGGCTCGCCGGCGTCGGATACTCCGCCCTGGCCATCGACCTGTTGTCCGAAGAAGGCGGCACCGCAAGGTTTTCCGACCCGGCCCAGGCCACCGCCGTTCTGGCCAAGGTCGATCCCCAGCGGTTGATCGCCGACCTCCGCAGCGGCCTGGACGAACTGGGTCGCCGGGTGCCCGATCGCAAGCTCGCCGTGGTCGGCTTCTGCTTCGGTGGCGGACTGACCTGGCGACTGCTGGCGGCCGGTGAGCCGCGACTGGCCGCCGCGGTGCCGTTCTACGGGCCGGCACCCGACGACCCCGACTTCGCCGGCTCGAAAGAGGCTGCGGTGCTCGGCTTCTACGGAGCCCTCGATGACAGGGTGAACGCCTCCGAGCCGACAGCCAGGGCGGGCCTGGAGAAGGCCGGCCTGAAGTTCGAACTGATCACTGAACCCGACGCCGATCACGCGTTCTTCAACGACAGCGGCAAGCGCTACAACCCGTCAGCCGCCGCCAACGCGTGGAAACGACTGCGGGACTGGTTCTCCGACCACCTGGCATGACGCCGGCGTAGCGCTGCGGCGGTCGTTTCCCGTCGCATCGCTACGCTTACCCACGAATTCGCAGTCGACGCCGAGGAGCCTCATGGGACAGGTCAGCGCTTCCAGCACCATCCTGATCGACGCCGAGCCGGCCACGGTTCTCGCCGCGGTCGCCGACTACACGACGGTGCGCCCGAAAATCCTCACCCCCCAGTACAGCGAGTACCGGGTGCTTCAGGGCGGTCAGGGGCAGGGCACCGTCGCGGCCTGGAAGCTGCAGGCCACCAAGTCGCGGTCGCGGTGGGTGGAGGCGGCCGTCGACGTCGCCGGGCGCACCGTTATCGAGAAGGATGCCAACTCGTCTCTTCTCACCAACTGGACCGTCGCCCCCGCCGGGCCGGGGTGCAGCGTCACCGTCAAGACCACCTGGAACGGAGCCGGCGGCATCAAAGGCTTTTTCGAGAAGACGTTCGCCCCGCTGGGATTGAAGAAAATCCAGGCCGAAGTGCTGAGCAACCTCAAAAAAGAGGTCGAGGGGTAAGTCCCGGCTGCTAGCTGGTGCGGGGCGGCTGGGTCTGCAGGAACGCGACCACGCCCTTGACCACGGCGTCGGCGTACTTCTGCCGGCCCTCCGGACTCGACATCAGGGTGGAATCCACCGGATTCTTCATATTGCCCAGTTCCACCAGGATCGAGGGGTACTGGGCCAGGTTCAGGCCGGCGATGTCGGCCCGCCCGTTCAGGCCGCCGGTGCCGATGTAGGTGGCCGGCGGGATGCCCGAGGCCGCCAACTGATCGCGCATCATGCGGGCGAACTGCACCGACGGGCCGGCCTGCGCGGTGTTCAGGGGCGGGCTGGAGTACAGGATGTGGAATCCGCGTCCGGTGGCCGGGCCCCCGTCGCCGTGGATGGAGACGACGGCGTTGGGCTGCAACGCATTCGCCATGGCGGCACGCTCATCCACGCACGGTCCCACCTGGTCGTCGTTGCCTCGCGACATCGCGGTGCGCACCCCGAGGGCTGTCAGCGCCTGCCGAATCCGCAGGGTGGTGTCCCATGTGAAGGTGTGCTCGGGGTAGCCGGCCTCGGTGTTGGTGCCGGAAGCCTGGCAGTCCTTGGTACCGCCGCGCCCGTTGCTCACCTGACGCGTCATCGAGCCGTCGTTGGCACCGTTGTGGCCGGGGTCCAGGAAGACGATCATGCCGGCGATGCTGCCCGGGGCGGCGTGGGTCACCGGCGCTGCCAGCGACGATGCGACCAGCGCCACTCCGGAGCAGGCCGCAGCCATGACACGATGGGTAGCGATCTTCAGCACGGTCGCCACGGTAATCGCAGGCGGTCTAGGCTTGAAAGTCACCGGCGGCCTCGAACACCAGGCTGCAACGAACTTGAGACCACAACGCAAGGAGACCGTCATGCAACCCGGTGACCCCGGCGATCTGGGAGCTTTCGGCTTGCAGGTTCCCCAGCAGCAGATTTCCCCCGAGGCTGCCCAAGGTCTGCAGCAACTGCAGGCCGCATTGGTGCAGGCCCACCAGATGCAGCACAAGCTGATGGAAGCCCAGCAGCAGATCGCAGCGACGACGGTGAGCGGCCAGGCCGGCGGCGGCTTGGTGGAGGTCACCCTCAACGGCAGCGGCGAGATCCTCGGTATCCGGATTGATCCGCAGGTGGTCAATCCCGACGACGTCGACACGCTGCAGGATCTCGTCGTCGGTGCGCTGACCGACGCCGCCGAGAACATGCGGGAAACCGTCAAGGAGATCCTCGGTCCGCTGGCCGCCGCCGGACAGCAGCAGCCCGGGCAGCAGATGCCGGGGTTCTGAGTTGTTTGAGGGGCCCGTTCAGGATCTGATCGACGAACTCGGCAAGCTGCCGGGCATCGGGCCCAAGAGCGCTCAGCGGATCGCCTTCCACCTGATCTCTGTCGAGCCGCCCGATATCGACCGGCTCACCGCGGTACTGGCCCGCATCCGCGACGGGGTCCAGTTCTGCGAAGTGTGCGGCAACGTCTCCGACGCCGAGCGCTGCCGCATCTGCAGCGACTCCCGCCGGGACGGCACTCAGGTGTGCGTCGTGGAGGAGCCCAAGGATGTCCAGGCCGTGGAACGCACCCGCGAGTTCCGCGGCCGCTATCACGTGCTCGGCGGTGCGCTTGACCCGCTGTCGGGGGTAGGGCCGGATCAATTGCGAATCCGCCAGCTGCTCAACAGGATTGGTGAGCGGGTGGACGGCGTGGACATCACTGAGGTGATCATCGCCACCGACCCCAACACCGAGGGCGAAGCCACCGCGACCTACCTGGTCCGCATCCTGCGGGACATCCCGGGCCTGACCGTCAGCAGGATCGCTTCGGGTCTGCCGATGGGCGGCGATTTGGAGTTCGCCGACGAGTTGACTCTCGGCCGCGCCTTGTCCGGGCGGCGGGCGATGGTCTGAACCTAGTTGCCGCGGGCGCCCTGGCGACCGGTGGACCGCTTGGCCGTCTTCTCGGCACCCTTCGGATCTGCCTGCGCCGCGGGGTTTTCCGCGACAGACTCGGCTGTGGCCGCAACCCGACGCGGCGTGGCCTCGCGCGCGGCGCGTGTCATGGCCGTCCGGGGTGCGGGTGCGGCCACAGCGGGCACGGCGTCAGGTTCGGTATCAGCAGCGACTGCGGCGGCCGGCTTCGAAGCGGTCCGCTCGGCGGTCACCGACCGGGAGGCGGTCGGCAAGGCCGCGGCGGGCGCGGCGATCGCGGCTGCCGCGACCGGCGGTGCGATCGGGGCGGGTCGGGCGGCCAGGGCATCAGCGATGAGGGTCTGCGCACCAACGACGCCGTCCACCGCGCTCTGCGCGCCCGCGGCGACCGAGGCGGCGATGCCCCGGATACCACCGACCACAGCCGCAACGATGTCGCCGAGATTGAACGACAGCACGGCTGCGACCAGGTCTTGTCCGGCGGTGATCACACCCCGCGCGATGGTGTCCGCCCCATCGAAAAGGCCTGAAGCCAGCGAGACCAGGGCCAGCGGCCAGGCCGGCAGCAGGGCCGACTGGATGGCCAAGTCGATTTGCCCCACCGCGATCCGGGCCGAGATCACCGGGACGAAGGTCGCCTCGGCGGAGTTGATCGTCCAGTCCTCGAGGGTGGTGAGGGCATCGAGTGCATTGCCGGTCAGCACCTGCCGGGTGGCGGTGATCAGTGCCGGCGGCAGCGTCACCACCGATTGCACGGCTCCTTGGCCAGCATCGGCGAGCCCTTGCGCCTCGATGGCGAGGACCTCGACCTGGTTGGTGGCGATCTGCCTCAGGATCGGGAACGTGAAGATATCGAGGACCGAGGCCTGCAAAGCGATCTGCGATGCGTCCAGGTGCGGGATCGCGGGCATCGTCGGTGCAACGACGGGGGTCGCGGCGATGAAACCGGCCCCGATCAGTGCGGCTCCGGCAGCAGCGATCGGACGGTGTGCGGTGGCGATCATGCTCAAACCTATCGTCGAAAAAAGGGCGTCAGGCGGAACCCTAGCACCCTGAGAGAATTCTGTAGATAGCCTAAGATTAGGATCAGACCCGGCGCGGGGCCGCCAAACGCTCCCGTCGCAACTGGTCTACCTCGGGCAGATCCAGCGGCGGCAGGTTACCCACCACTTGTGAGAGCAGAAGGTCAGCCAATTCCGGGTTGCGGGCCAGGCAGGGCCCGTGCAGATAAGTGGCGTAGACGCTGCCCTGCACCGCGCCGTCGAACCCGTCGCCGAGGCGGTTTCCCGCGCCCTTGACCACGGCGGCCAGTGGACGGGCTCCGGGACCAAGAACCGTCCCGCCACGGTGGTTCTCGAATCCGGTCAGCGGCTGACTCAAGCCGTCGATGAGTGGCTCGGACACCACCTCACCGATGGTGCGCTCCGGCTGAGGCGAGGTGGTGACGTCTAGCAGTCCGACGCCGTCGACCCGCTCTCCTGCCGATGTCTCGTACCAGTGCCCGAGCACCTGAATCGCCGCGCAGATGGCCAGCACCGGCGCGCCGCGGTCGGCGGCGCGCTGCAAACCCGGATGCCGCAGCAGGTGTCGGGTGGCCAGTCGCTGCGCATAATCCTCGGCACCGCCGAGGGTGTAGAGGTCCAGCGAGTCGGGAACCGGTTCGGCCAGGGTGATCTCGACGATCTCGGCCGGGATCCCGCGCAGCTTCAGGCGCTGTCGCAGCACGACGGCATTGCCGCTGTCGCCGTAGGTGCCCATCACGTCGGGAAGTACCAACCCGATCCGGACGGTCATGCCAACCGCCGCTGCAATTGGAGAAACGCCGTGTAGTTCGCGACGACCTCGACGTGCCCGGGCGGACAGGACTCGATTGCGGCGACGGTGTCCTGCACCAGGGAATGATCGACGCCCGCGTAGCCCAGTCGCACCGCCAGATCGGTGCCGCGCTCGCCCGCGGCCACCACCGACGTGCCTTCGAAGTGTTCGAAGCGGACGTCCCACAACCAGGACAGGTCCTCCCCGTCGGGTACCTGGCCGTTTACCGAGATCACCACTCCCGCAGCGGTTTTATCCACCATCGACAGCGCCTCCTGCCAGCCGGCTGGATTCTTGGCCAGCAGCAGGCGCGCCGTGTGGTCCCCGACGCGCACGGTGCGGTAGCGGCCGGCCACTTCGTCGACCGCCGACACCGCCGCCAGTGCGGTGGCCGGGTCGGCACCCATCGCGACTGCCGCCGCGACGGCCTGCGCGGCGTTGCCCCGGTTCACCGTGCCGGGCAGGGCCAGGCGCATCGGATGCACGAAACCGTCGGGGCCGTAGAGATTCTCGGAATCGACCCGCCAGTCCGGTGTCGGACGCGTGAAATCGGTTCCGGTGGAGTACCAGTGCGAGCCCTCGCGAACGATCACTTCACCGCTGCGCGGGCAGCTCACGGAATCTCCTGCCCACCCGCCGCCGGCGGCGACCCAGATCACATGGGGGCTGTCGTAGGCCGCCGACGTCATCAGGACGTCGTCGCAATTGGCCACGATCACGGCGTCGGGATGGCGCGCCAGACCGGCCCGCAGGGTGCGCTCGATGTGGTTGATCTCACCGACCCGGTCGAGTTGGTCCCGGGACAGGTTGAGCAGCACGATGACCGCGGGGTTCACCGCGTCGGCCACGTGTGGAACGTGCATCTCGTCGACCTCGAGAGCAGCCAACCCGGCAGCGCGGTCGGCGGCCAGAGCGGCCACCAGGCCGGCGTCCATGTTGGCGCCCTCGCTGTTGGTCGCGACACTCTGGTGTCTGCGGCCCAGCGCCCCGGGATCAGCAGGCGCACCCACTGTGCGCAACGCCGCGGCCACCATCCGGGTGGTGGTGGATTTGCCGTTGGTGCCGGTGATGACGGCAATGCGGCGGCCGGCTCCGAGCTGCGCCAGCACCGAGCGGTCCAGAGTCATCGCCACCAGGCCGCCGATCATCGCGCCCGCCCCGCGGCCGGATACCCGGGAGGCCCATCGAGCAGCCGATCCGAGCGCCAGCGCGGAGCGTCCACGCAGCGTCATCTGGCTCTTCTTCGGCGACATCGCAGGTGAGTGTATTCCGACACGGCGCTGAAGTCCCCCGGGCTGTCGGGGGCGCGTGCCATCCTGAGTTTCGTGGGACACACCTGGGGCACGCCAGCCGGTGACGCGGCGGACGGTTGGGTTGTCGTCGACGTCGAGACCTCGGGTTTCCGTCCCGGGCAGGCCCGTGTCCTGAGCATTGCCGCGCTGGCACTCGACTCTGCCGGGCAGGTGGAGCGCTCGGTGGTCAGTCTGCTCAACCCGGGCGTTGATCCGGGACCCACCCACGTTCACGGCATCACCGTCGAGATGCTCGAGGACCAGCCGACCTTCGCTGACATCGCCGGGGACGTCGCCGAATTGATGCACGGTCGAACGCTGGTGGCGCACAACGCCCCCTTCGACTATTCGTTCCTCATCGCCGAAGCGGAACTCGCCCGCACCGTGCTGCCGGTGAACAGCGTCATGTGCACCGTGGAACTGGCCCGTCGGCTCGACCTGGGTTTGGAAAACCTGAGACTGGAAACCCTTGCGCGGCATTGGGATATCCCGCAAACCAAGGCCCATGACGCGTTCGACGATGCTCTGGTGCTGTCCAGGCTGCTCACCCCGGCGCTGCAACGCGCCCGCGAGCGTGGCGTCTGGCTACCGGTCCGGCCGGTGAGTCGGCGCCGCTGGCCCAACGGCACGGTCACCCACGA
>CAZADG010000013.1:35183-57684 GCA_964483865.1 uncultured Mycobacterium sp.
TACCGGTCCGGCCGGTGAGTCGGCGCCGCTGGCCCAACGGCACGGTCACCCACGAGGAACTGCGGCCGCTGAAGGCGCTGGCGTCACGGATGGCCTGCCCGTACCTCAACCCCGGCCGTTACCAGCACGGCGGCCCGTTGGTACAGGGGATGCGGGTGGCGCTCTCCGCGGAAGTGAAGCGAACCCACGAGGAACTGGTCGAACGGATTCTGCACGCTGGTCTTGCCTACACCGATGCGGTCGATCCGGAGACTTCGCTCGTGATCTGCAATGAACCGCTACCCGAACACGGCAAGGGCTTCCAGGCGCGGGAACTGGGTGTACCCACGGTGTCCGACGAGCAGTTCATGCGCAGCGTGGCCGCGGTAAGCGGTGGCACCGGCATCGATGAGTTCGTACAGTCGGTCAACGAGGGCCAGCAGTTCGCCCTGTTCTGATTCCGCGGGGCTCGCCGGAGGCGCCATGAGAACCGAACGGTTCGACTTTCCGAATGCGCACGGCCACACCCTGACCGCGGTGCTGCAGCAACCCGCCGGTGAACCCGAGAGTTACGCGTTGTTCGCACACTGCTTCACCTGCAGCAAGGACAGCCGGGCTGCGCGATGGATCTCCGACGCCCTGGTCGGACGCGGAATCGCTGTTCTCCGTTTCGATTTCACCGGACTCGGCTCCAGTGAGGGGGAGTTCGCCAATACCGACTTCTCCTCCAACGTCGAGGATCTCCTCGCGGCCGCCGATCACCTGCGGAACACCCGCCGGGCACCGGTGCTCCTGGTCGGGCACAGCCTCGGCGGGGCGGCGGTTCTCGCGGCGGCCGCGCGCATACCCGAGGCGCAGGCGGTGGCCACCATCGGGGCGCCGTCCGACCCGAGTCACGTGACCAACCTCTTCGTCGACCAGATCGCCGTCATCCGGGAACGCGGCGTGGGGGAGGTCAGCGTGGGCGGCCGGCATTTCCGGATCCGCCGCGACTTCCTCGACGATGTCGCCGAACAGCGACTGCTGGACGGGGTGGCCGTCATGCGCAAGGCCCTGCTGATACTGCACGCGCCCAACGACCAGGTGGTTTCGATCGACAACGCGGGCAGCATCTTCACCGCCGCCCGGCACCCGAAGAGTTTCGTCTCCCTCGACAGCGCCGACCACCTGTTGTCCCGGCGGGCCGACGCCCAGTACGCCGGCGACGTCATCGCCGCGTGGGCGCAGCGCTACATCGCCGAGGGCGCACAGAACCCGGCTCCTGAGGACGCCGCCGGGGAGGTGCTGGTCAGCGAGACCGGCCGGGGCAACTTCCAGCAGTCCATCAGCATGGGGCAGCACGGGCTGATCGCCGACGAACCGGTCGACGTGGGGGGACTGGACAGCGGACCGTCCCCCTACGATCTGCTACTGGCGGCGCTCGGCGCCTGCACGGCGATGACGTTGCGGATGTATGCCGAACGTAAATCGATTGCACTGGAGCATGTTTCGGTCCAGCTACGGCACGAGAAGATTCATGCAGCCGATTGCCAGACCTGCGAAACCAGCCAGGGTCAGATCGACCGCATCGAACGCGTCGTCACCCTGGACGGCGATCTGGACGACACAGTACGGACCCGCCTGCTCGAGATCGCCGACAAATGCCCGGTGCACCGGACCCTCACCTCGGAGGTCGACATCGTGACAGAGCTCAGCCCTGCCGGGCCGCCCGGTTGACCGCCGAGACCACCGCCGGCGGTAACGCTCTGCTCTGCCTGGCGAGAAGCTAGTCTCGCAGCACCGGCAGCGCCACTCAACAGGCTGAGGTCGCGTGAGTGGAGGTGGCAGACCCGATGATCGTCGTCCTGGGCTTCGCGATGATCGCCGCGTTCATGTATCTGATCCTGAGCAAGCGGGCTGCACCGGTGATCGCCCTGATCCTGGTGCCGGCTGTGTTCGCGATCATCGCCGTGGTGCTGGGTGCGGCGGTGGTGCCCGAGGGCGGTGTCGCGGGCGCGATCATGGAGGAGATTAAAAGCTTCGCGCCGACCGCGGCACTGCTGTTCTTCGCGATCATCTACTTCGGCTTGATGATCGACGTGGGGCTGTTCGATCCGCTGATCCGGTTCATCCTGCGCGTGGTCGGAAACAGTCCGGTGCGTCTGGTGGTGGGCACCGCGGTTCTGGCGGGCATGGTGTCACTCGACGGCGACGGCTCGACGACGTTCATCATCACCGTCTCGGCACTGCTGCCGGTGTACCTCACGCTGGGCTTGAGTCCGGTCGTACTGACTACGGTCGCCTGTCTGGCCAACGGCGTGCTCAATATCGTTCCCTGGGGCGGGCCGACGGTCCGGGCGGCCACGGTGCTCAAGGTGCCCCCCAACGAATTGTTCGTCCCGATGGTGCCCAGCATGATCGCCGCGATCGGCGTCGTTCTGCTGTTCGCGGTTCTGATGGGCCGCTCGGAGAGTCGCCGCTTGAAGGCCGCCGGGGTCACTATCGGCGCGTGGACATCGCCGGCGCATCCGGGTGGCTCCGCGGAAGCCGAACTGGATTACGAGGAGCGCAACCCCGACATGGTCTCGGGCTTGGACCCGCAGCGAGACACCCTGCGCCCCAGCTTGATCTGGTTCAATCTTGCGCTGACCGTGATCCTGCTGGTGCTGCTGGTGGCCGATGTCCTCCCGCTGCCGCTGCTGTTCATGGGTGCTGCGGCCATAGCCATTCCGGTGAACTTCCCCGACCACGTCGACCAGTCCGAACGGATCAAGGCGCACGGTGCGTCGATCGTCTCGGTGGTCGCCATGGTCTTCGCCGCCGCGGTCCTTGTGGGAGTGCTTCAGGGGACCGGGATGGTCGCGGCGATGGCAAACGCGATCGTCAACGTGGTGCCGCCCGGAGTGGGTCACTGGTTCGCCGTCATCACCGGTCTGCTGAGCATGCCATTGACGTTCTTCATGAGTAATGACGCGTTCTACTTCGGAGTCCTGCCGATCTTGTCCGAGGCGGCCGGTGAGTACGGCATCACGCCGGTGGAGATGGCCAGGGCAGCCATCATCGGCCAACCCGTGCATCTGACCAGCCCGCTGGTTCCGGCGATGCTTCTGCTCATCTCACTGGCCAGGGTCGAACTGGCCGACTTCCACCGAAAGACCATCTGGCGGGCCGTCGTGTGCGCGCTGGTGATGCTCGCCGTCGCAATCGCGATCGGGGTCGTCCCCGCCTGAAATCGTGGCGGCACCGCCGGGCGGGTCAGCCCAGCCGAGCCGCCCGGTTGACCGCCGAGACCACGGCCCGTAATGACGCCGTGGTGATCGAGGTCGCGATACCGACACCCCACACCGTGCGGCCGCCGACGGAGGCCTCAACGTAGGCCGCGGCGGCGGCCTCCTCCCCGGCGGACATGGCGTGCTCGGAGTAATCCAGCACGTGCACATCGAACCCGACGGCGCCCAGCGCGTCGACGAACGCCGCCAGCGGCCCGTTGCCCTCGCCTCGGATCTCGGTCTCGACGCCGTCGATCTTGACGACGGCCTCGATCACGTCGATGCCGCCGTCGACCTCCGAGCCGACGACTCGCTGGCGAACCCGCTCCAGCGGACGCACCGGCGACAGGTACTCGTCGGCGAACGCATCCCACATCTCCTTGGACGAGACCTCTCCGCCCTCGCCGTCGGTGATCTTCTGGATGGCCTGGCTGAACTCGATCTGTAGTCGGCGCGGCAGCACCAGGCCGTGGTCGGCCTTCATGATGTAGGCCACGCCGCCCTTGCCGGATTGCGAGTTGACCCGGATGACGGCCTCGTAGGTACGGCCGACGTCCTTGGGGTCGATCGGCAGATACGGAACCTGCCACAGGATGTCCTCGACGTCGGCGTCGGCCTCGTCGGCCGCGATCTTCATCGCGTCAAGGCCCTTGTTGATGGCGTCCTGATGGCTGCCGGAGAACGCGGTGTACACCAGATCCCCACCGTAGGGATGCCGCTCGTGGACCGGCAACTGGTTGCAGTGCTCCACGGTGCGGCGGATCTCGTCGATGTTGGAGAAGTCGATCTGCGGATCCACACCCCTGGAGAACAGGTTCAGGCCCAGCGTCACCAGGCAGACGTTCCCAGTACGCTCCCCGTTGCCGAACAGGCAACCCTCGATGCGGTCCGCGCCGGCCTGGTAGCCCAATTCCGCTGCGGCGACGGCGGTTCCGCGGTCGTTGTGCGGATGCAGGCTCAAGATGATCGAGTCCCGCCGGTTCAGATTGCGGCTCATCCACTCGATGGAGTCCGCGTAGACGTTGGGAGTGGTCATCTCCACGGTGGCCGGAAGGTTGACGATCAGCGGCCATTCCGGGGTGGGTTGCAGGACGTCGGCGACCGCGTCGCACACCTCCTTGGCGTAAACGAGTTCGGTGCCGGTGTAGGACTCGGGGGAGTACTCGTAACGCCAGCGGGTCCCGGGGTGCTTTGCCTGCTCCTCCAAGCACTTTCGCGCCCCGTGCACGGCGATCTCCTTGACCTCGGCGCGGTCGGCGCGGAACACCACCCGGCGTTGCAGGATCGAGGTGGAGTTGTAGAAGTGCACGATCACGTTCGGGGCGCCGTGACAGGCCTCGAAGGTGCGCTCGATCAACTCGTCGCGGCATTGGGTCAGCACCTGGATCGTCACGTCCTCAGGGATCGCGCCCTGCTCGATGATCTCGCGGACAAAGTCGAAGTCGGTCTGGCTGGCCGAGGGGAAGCCGACCTCGATCTCCTTGTAGCCCATCTTGACCAGCAGTTCGAACATCCGCCGCTTGCGGGCCGGGCTCATCGGGTCGATCAGGGCCTGGTTTCCATCGCGCAGATCTACCGCGCACCATCCCGGGGCGTGCTCGGTCACCTTGTCCGGCCAGGTGCGATCGGGAAGAGTGATCTTCTCGACCTCGCTGGCGAAGGGCCGGTAGCGGTTCACCGGCATCGCCGTGCCGCGTTGGGTGTTCCACGACGGTTGGCCCGGCCGCGGCGGCCCGGCGGGTGTCTTGATGGTGCGGGCAGAGACGTAGGCGTCTACGGAATCAAAGTCTTTTGTGCTCACGATTTTCGCTCCGGGAAGTTTCGAAAGGGGACCTCAGACCGGCGCATCGCGAAAACCCGCGACGGGAAGCCGGTCTGGATCAGACCCCGCCGCGGCGTCCGAGAAGGAGCACCCGCTGCACGCGCTTCACTGTACGCCCGTTGCTTCACCAGGCACAATCCCGTCATGGACCCTGAGCAGCACCTGCGCCACTCGGCCGCCGACCGGACCGCGACCGTGATCGCGGCCGTGATGGCGTTACTCGCCGCGGCCGGTTCGGTGCTGCTCTCGCCGTTCTTCGTGATGACGACTGACGGGTGCGGCCCGAACAACTGTCACATGTCGGCGCTCACCTGGGCCTATGTCGTGACGTGGGGCGGGGTGGCGCTGGCGGCGCTGGTCGCCGTGGTGGGAACGGTGCGTGCCATCCGGCGTGGAACAGCCATGTGGATCTGGCCGGTCGTGGCCCTTGCCCTGGTGGTGGTGACGTTCGGGCTGGGCTTTCTGCTGGCGGTCTCTGTCTCGGCGGACGCTTCGGCCGCCCCGTAGCGCTCAGTGCTTAGCGCCCGGGCTGTCCCCAGGGCTGTCCCCAGGTGCCGCTGAACGCCACCTCAGTCAGTGGCGCACGACTCCGGGGCGTCAGGTCGCGCTCGGCGATCTCGGGGGCCACGTTCGCGTAGTCGGCCAGTGTGCCGACCGCGATCACCATCAGCGGGCGAACACCGTCCGGGATCCCGAAGGTTTCGCGTGAGCCGTCGATGTCGAAGCCGGCCATCGGATGGGTGATCAACCCGCGGGCGGTCGCCTCGATAAGCAGGTTGGCTTCCGCGGCGCCGGCGTCGACGGCGCTGTAGAGCGCCGTAGTGGCGTCCTCGCCCTCGTCGGCGCACACCAGGATCAGTGCGGAGGCGGCCTTGGCATAGGCGTTTCCACGGCTGAGCAGGCCTGCGATGGCCTCAAAGGTGGGTTCGGGCCGGATTCCGACGATAAATCGCACCGGCTGCCGCCGTCCCCAGGTCGCCGCCCATCGGGCGGCCTCCAGCAGTGCGGTGATCTGCTCGGCTGTGACCTGCGCCTCCGCGTCGAATGCGCGAGGACTCCAGCGCTGGGCGATGGGTGAGTGGATCGGAACGCTGGTGTCGGCGAGCCGGTTTTCAGGCTGGTCGGGCATCGCAGCGAGATTACCCGCCGATTCCGGCCGCTACAGTCCCCTTATCCTTAGAGACGACCTCAACCCCGGAAGGGATGACAGTGGCGCTCGTCGTGCAGAAGTACGGCGGATCCTCGGTGGGCGACGCCGAGCGGATCCGCCGGGTCGCCGAGCGCATCGTGGAGACCAAGCAGCAGGGCAATGATGTCGTCGTTGTCGTCTCGGCGATGGGCGACACCACCGATGAACTGCTCGACCTCGCCCGCGCGGTAAGCCCGGCCCCGCCGCCGCGGGAACTGGACATGCTGCTGACTGCCGGGGAGCGCATCTCCAACGCGTTGGTGGCGATGGCCATCGAGTCCCTCGGCGCCAGCGCCCGCTCGTTCACCGGGTCGCAGGCCGGCGTCATCACTACCGGCACCCACGGCAACGCCAAGATCATCGACGTCACCCCGGGTCGTCTCCGGGCGGCACTCGACGAGGGGCAGATCGTCCTCGTCGCCGGCTTCCAGGGGGTGAGCCAGGACAGTAAAGATGTGACCACGCTGGGTCGCGGTGGCTCCGACACCACCGCTGTCGCGCTGGCGGCTGCACTGAACGCCGACGTCTGTGAGATCTACACCGACGTCGACGGAATCTTCACCGCAGACCCGCGCATCGTCCCCAACGCGCGCAGGCTGGACACCGTCACCTTCGAGGAAATGCTCGAGATGGCGGCCTGCGGGGCCAAGGTTCTGATGCTGCGTTGCGTGGAATACGCCCGCCGCTACCACGTTCCGATTCATGTCCGGTCGTCGTACTCCGACAAGCCCGGCACCATCGTCACCGGATCTATCGAGGACATGCCCATGGAAGACGCCATCCTGACCGGAGTTGCTCACGACCGCAGCGAGTCCAAGGTCACCGTCGTCGGCGTGCCCGACGTTCCGGGCTACGCGGCCAAGGTTTTTCGTGCAGTCGCCGACGCCGATGTCAACATCGACATGGTGCTGCAGAACATCTCGAAGGTGGAGGACGGCAAGACCGACATCACCTTCACCTGCTCGCGCGATTCCGCGCCGACCGCGGTGGAGAAGCTGACCTCGCTGCAGGGCGAAATCGGGTTCACCAGCGTGCTCTACGACGACCACATCGGCAAGGTGTCGCTCGTCGGTGCCGGCATGCGCAGCCATCCCGGTGTCACCGCGACCTTCTGCGAGGCTCTGGCCGAAGTGGGCATCAACATCGATCTGATCTCCACCTCCGAGATCCGAATCTCGGTGCTGATCAAGGATTCCGAACTCGACAAGGCCGTGGCCGCACTGCATGAGGCGTTCGGCCTCGGCGGCAGCGAGGAGGCTGTGGTGTACGGCGGAACGGGCCGCTAAATGGTTGATATCGGAGTGGTCGGCGCTACCGGACAGGTAGGTGTCGTCATGCGAAACCTATTGGAGGAGAGAGACTTCCCGGCCTCCAGCGTGCGCTTCTTCGCCTCGTCGCGTTCGGCCGGAAAGAAGTTGAGTTTCCGCGGTCAGGAGATCGAGGTCGAGGATGCCGAGACCGCCGACCCGGCCGGTCTGGACATCGCCTTGTTCTCCGCGGGTGCCACCATGTCGCGGGTGCAGGCACCGCGGTTCGCCGCCGCAGGGGTGACCGTGATCGACAACTCCTCGGCCTGGCGTAAGGACCCGGACGTTCCCCTAGTGGTCAGCGAGGTCAACTTCGACCGCGATGTGCGTGGCAAGACCCTGGCCAAGGGGATCATCGCCAACCCGAACTGCACCACCATGGCCGCCATGCCGGTGCTCAAACCCCTGCACGACGAGGCCGGCCTGGTCCGGCTGATCGCCTCGACCTATCAGGCCGTCTCCGGCAGTGGGGTCGCCGGTGTGGAGGAGCTGGTAACCCAGGCCCGTGCCGTCATCGACGGCGCCGAGCAACTGGTTCACGACGGCGGCGCCCTGGACTTCCCCGCGCCGAACAAGTACGTCGCACCCATCGCGTTCAACGTCGTGCCACTGGCGGGTTCGTTGGTCGACGACGGCTCCGGCGAGACCGACGAGGACCAGAAACTGCGCAACGAGACCCGCAAGATTCTCGGCATCCCGGACCTGGCGGTCAGTGGAACCTGCGTGCGGGTGCCGGTTTTCACCGGTCACTCGCTCTCGATCAACGTCGAGTTCGCTCGCCCGCTCACTGTGCAGCGGGCCAAGGAACTGCTGGCCGGCGCGCCCGGGGTGAGCCTGGTCGACGTGCCGACACCGTTGGCCGCCGCGGGCGGCAACGACTCGCTGGTGGGCCGGATCCGACAGGACCAGGGCGTGCCCGGCGGCCGCGGGCTGGCGATGTTCGTCTCGGGCGACAACCTGCGCAAGGGTGCGGCCCTGAACACCATTCAGATCGCGGAGTTGCTCGCGCGCCTCTAGTTCCTCCGCGAGACTGAAACCTCGGCGGTTTTCAGCGGGAATCGCCGCCAACGTTTCAGTCTCGGGGGCTGTGGATCGCCGAGAACCACAACCTGGCCGCTCGGTGATGCTGCATGGATGCGTTCGCCCTTCATCGGCGCGGAGGCAATGGCCTCGGGATCGCTCACCCGCCATCGCCTGCGCACCGACCACTACGCGATCTTCCCCGGCGTCTACCTGTCGAATGATGTTCCGGCAAACCTCGATGCCCGCACCCGGGCCGCATGGTTGTGGTCGAAACGCCAGGGGATCGTTGCAGGCGCCGCCGCCTCGGCGTTGCACGGCGCGCTGTGGGTCGACGATGACGTCCCGATCGAGATGGTGTTCGGCAACACGCGCCCGCCGGCAGGTCTCATCACCTACAACGACACCCTTCTCCCGGGTGAAGTGGTTCAGCGCGGTGGGATTCGACTCACCAGCCCGGCCCGAACCGGCTTCGACCTAGGCCGGCGAGGACCACACGGTAAGGCCGTGGCAAAGCTGGACGCCCTCTGCCGCGCAACGGGTCTGTGCACGAAGGCCATCGGGGAAGTGGCGGCCCAGCACCCCGGCACACGAGGCGCGCGTCGGTTGCGTCACACACTTCGCCTCGTCGACGCCGGCGCGGAATCCCCGAAGGAGACATGGCTGCGACTGCTGCTGATCCGCGCGGGCCTCCCTAAGCCCACCACGCAGATCAAGGTGGTCGAGGGCAGCTGGTCCGCGCGCCTCGACATGGGTTGGGAGGACATCAAAGTCGCCGTCGAGTACGACGGGGACCAGCACCGCACCGACCGCCGCCGCTACCTCCACGACATCAAGCGGCTGGAACGGCTGCAGCAGCTCGGCTGGATCGTCATCCGGGTGGTCGCAGAACACCACCCGGATGACGTTCTCCGCCGCATCCGGGCGGCGCTGGCCTTGCGGATCGGCCGCCGAGGCTGAAACGTTGGCGGCCGTTCGGGGTAATTCCCGCCAAGGTTTCAGTCTCGCGCGGCCGCGGGGTACTGGCATGATCGAGCCATGACCATCGACGCCATCTACACCGCAGAATCCACCGCTACCGGCGGGGGCCGCGACGGCCACGTCAAGTCCTCCGACGGCAAGCTCGATCTCGACACCCGTCCGCCGAAGGAGATGGGCGGCAGTGGCGAGGGCGTCAATCCCGAACTGTTGTTCTCGGCCGGCTACGCCGCCTGTTTCCTCGGCGCGCTGCGACTGGTCGCCAGGAACAGCGGGGTCACCCTCGACGACGCCACCGGCGTCACCGTGCGGGTCGGCATCGGCAAGGACGACACCAGCTACGGGCTGACCACCGAGATCGCCGGCTACCTCCCCGGCCTGGAGCAGGCCAAGGCCGAGGAGTTGATGAGGCAGGCCAATCAGGTGTGCCCCTACTCCAAGGCCACCCGCGGCAATGTCGAGGCAACCCTGGTGACGAAGGTCTGAGGTCAGTCCCGGCGGTGGGTCCGCTCCCGGTGCAAGGTCTCGCCGCGGAAGAACGCCGGTGACTTCAGGCTCCAGAACAGCATCAGCAGCACGCCGAAGGCGATGCTCAGCACACCGACGATGAATACCGTCCCGACCCCGGCCATCGAACCGCCGCTGCCGTAGTCCGGGCTGATCATCCGGTAGCCCTCGAACACGCCCACCGGGATGAGGATCAACGCGGCAATGCCGGGCAGGATGACCTGGCCCAGCGCGGTGCGCCAAGAACTCCAGGCGGTATCCCAGAAGTAGACCACCGAGGACACCGCGACGACGGTGTAGTACAACATGATCGAGATGCCCACGCTGTAGACGCAGTCCTCGACGATGCTGTCGCTGACCAGCGTGAGGCCGCCGTAGATGGCCAGCGTGGTCAAGCCGATGAACCAGGTGGTGAACTTGGGCGTCTGCACCGCCTGATCGACGGATGCGAACCGATCCGGTAGCGCCTTATAGGTGGCCATCGCCAACAGGCCGCGGACGGTGGCCATCACCGTCGACATCGTCGCCGAGAATGCCGACAGACCGACGATGACCGCAGCGACAATCGCCCCGCCCGGACCGACCGCCGCCCGGGCCATGCCAGAGAACACGTCTTCGAGGTTGCCCTCGTGAGTCAGGCTGCCTTCGTCGTTGGCGTCCACCCCGGCGAACGCCAGAGCAGCCACCCCGATGATGACGTAGGTGATGAGGATGATGACGATCGCGGTCACCCCGACCCGCCCGGACTGTTCCGGAGTGCCGTCGGTCTCCTCGGACATGGACAGCGCGGCGTCGAAACCCCAGAAGATGAAGATCGCCACCAGGAACCCGCCCACCAGATCCGGCAGGCTGCTGATGGCGAACGGATTGAACCAGTCCCAGGAGAACGGCTCCACGGAGGGACTGCGCTCCCGGCCGACGACGTTGGCCACCAGGATCGCAGCGAAGACGATCAGTCCGCCGTACTGGATGACGGTCAGGATGATGGTGGTGCGGGAGGATTCCTCCGCGCCGCGAGCCACCAGCCAGGTGGTAGTCACGATGAAGGTTGCGGCGACCAGGAGCTTGAACCAGATCTTCGGTTCCTCGACGCCGAGGCCGACGCTGACGGCGTTGACGATGATCCCGGAGGCCCCGACGCCGGCCAGGATGCTCGACAGCATCAACGCGTAGCCGCCGATCCAGCCGATGTGCGGCATGATCGCCTTGGATCCCCAGGTGAACACCGTTCCGGCGTCGGGCGCGGCGTCGGTGAGGTGCTTGTAGGCCAGAGCGACGAAGAACATCGGGATAACGGCCAGGATGAAGACGATCGGCAGCTGGTAGCCCACCATCTGGGCGCCCGGTCCGAGCGCGCCGGTCAGCGAGTAGGCCGGCGCGGTGGCAGCCAATCCGATGGCCACCGCACCGATCAGGGAAACCGACCCCTTCTTCAGTCCCTTGGACTTCAGGTCGCCCATCGGCGGGTCGACGGGCTGCTCATCCCCGGCCATGCAGCGAACTTAACCACGACAGCGCCCTTTTGTCGGCCGCTCGGCGGATTCACCGTCTAGGTCCAGGTGTGTACCGGCTCGTTGCTGTGCATCAGGTCGCAGTACCGGCGCAGCATCTCGGCCAGCGCCCTCGGCCGGTCCAGGCCATGCTGCTCCAGTTCGTTGACGGTCGCGACTTGCCAGGCCGCACCGTTGCGTCCGGTCTTGGCGCGGCCCTCGATGACTCCGAGATAGCGGTCCCGCACGTCGGCGGACACCTTCCAGCGCCGCAGGCCCTCGTCGGCCATCGGCAGCAGGTGCCGGAGCACCAACTCGTCGGGGGGCACCTCGCCCAGGCCGGGCCAGTACAGCCGCGCGTTCATCCCGTCCCGCGCTGCCTCGATGAAATTGTCGTGGGCCGCAGTGAAACTCATCTTCGTCCACAGCGGCCGATCCTCTTCGGAGATGGCGCGCAGCAAGCCGTAGTAGAACGCCGAGTTGGCCATCATGTCCACGACCGTCGGGCCCGCCGGCAGCACCCGGTTCTCCACTCGCACGTGGGGGCGACCGTTGACGACGTCGTATACCGGCCGGTTCCACCGGTAGACCGTCCCGTTGTGCAGTCGCAGCTCGGAGAGCGCCGGAGCACGGCCGGCGGCGAGTTCGGCCACCGGATCCTCCTCGGACATCTCCGGCAGCAGCGACGGGAAGTAGCGGACGTTCTCCTCGAACAGGTCGAAGATCGAGGTGATCCACCGCTCGCCGAACCATACCCGCGGCCGCACGCCCTGCGACTTGAGCTCGTCGGGCCGGGTCTCGGTGGCTTGCGCGAAAAGCTCGATGCGGGTCTCTGCCCACAGTTGGTGCCCGAAGAAGTAGGGCGAGTTGGCGCCCATCGCCAACTGTGGTGCGGCGATCACCTGCGCGGCATTCCAGTTGCTGGCGAAATCGGCGGGGGAGACCTGCAGATGCAACTGCATGCTGGTGCAGGCCGACTCCGGCGCAATGGATTCGGAGTGCATGCTCAGATGTTCGGTGCCGGAGATGTCGATGAGGATGTCCTCGCCGCGGGCAGTGAAAATCGAGTCGTTCAGCGCCTGGTACCGCATCGACGGGCTCATCCAACCGCCGACCAGATGCTCCGGCATCAGGGTGGGCAGGATCCCGATCATCACGATATGTGCGCCGTCGGTGTTCGCCTTGATCTCAGCGGCGTTGAGACTGGTTCGCACTTCTGACTCGAGCTCGAGGGCGGTGCGGCCGGGCAGCGGTCGCGGTGGGACGTTGAATTCGATGTTGTAGGCGCCCAATTCGGTTTGGTACGCAGGGTCGGCGATAGCCGCCAACACTTCCTGATTGGTCATCGCCGGCTGATATTCGGAGTCGACGAGGTTGCACTCGATCTCCATCCCGGTCAGCGGATGGTCGGATTCGAAGCTGTACTCCGACAGCATGGTTTCGAAGACGTCCAGGCACAGCTGCACCTTCTGCCGGTACTGCTGCCGGTGTGCGCGGCTGTAGCTGGTGTGTTTGACCTCTTCACCCACGGTGACGATGCAACCTGCTCAGCGCCGTGCGCGCAAGGGATCAGCCGACACGGCGGAACACCGCGACCTGCCGGTCGAAACCGCCTGCTCGGAATTCGACCTCGACCCCGGCGTGCTCAGCCAGTGCGCGCAGGGCCGACGGACTGTAGGAGCGCAGCGAACTCACCAGACCGTCGTGGGCGAAGGGCCATACCGGCGCGAGCGGGGCCATGGTCGCCAGTTTGACCAGATGCAGCAGCGAGGGCGGGCGCGCCACGTCGATCACTACCAGTTCCCCGGCCACCCGGGTGCCCTCAGCGATCACCTGGGCTGCCGTCTCGGGTGGCAGGTGGTGGAAGGACAGCGCGAAAACCGCGATGTCGAACGACTCGTCGGACGCGTCAATGGCGCTGGCGTCGATCACGCGTATCTCGGCTCTCGGGTTCCCGCCGAGGTCGGAGTTCGTCATTGCCGAAACCGACTCGGGGTTGAGGTCGGACACGGTGACCCGCGCGGTCGGGTGCTCCTCAAGCAGGAGGCGCGACAGCGCCCCATGGCCGGCGCCAAGCTCCAGGATTCGCGGGTCGGCCACCCCGGCGACCTCGTCGAGCACCAGTCGGGCGTTGCGGTCGTGCTCCCGAAAGAGGCTCCCCACCCGGTTGAGGGTGGCGATCACCTCGGCCTTCACCGCGGCGTCGACGTCGTCGCGGTCCAGGTACTCGGCGCGGCCGGTCTGCAACATCCGGTCCAGGCAGGAGGCGTCCGGACCGCCACGGGGCATGTCGCCAATATCGACTATCCGTCGTCCCACGTAGGCCATCATGGGGGATGCACCGTCGTCTTAGCTAGGAGCACCGTTGGCCGACTTCGTCGCCTCCATCGACCAGGGCACGACCAGTACCCGCTGCATGATCTTCGACCACAACGGCTTGGAGGTTGGCCGCCACCAACTCGAGCACGCGCAAATCCTGCCGAAGGCGGGGTGGGTGGAGCACAACCCCACCGAGATCTGGGGTACCACCCAGACCGTGGTGACCTCGGCGCTGAACAACACCGGGCTTTCCGCGTCCAACATCGCTGCACTGGGTATCACCAACCAACGTGAGACCACCATCGTCTGGCACCGCAAGACCGGTCAGCCCTACCACAACGCGATCGTCTGGCAGGACACCCGAACCGACCAGATCGCTGCGGCTCTCGACCGGGACGGCCGGGGTGAGGTGATCCGTCGCAAGGCCGGTCTGCCGCCGGCAACCTACTTCTCCGGCGGAAAACTGCAATGGCTGCTGGAGAACGTCGAGGGCTTGCGCGCCGACGCCGAGGCCGGCGAGGCACTGTTCGGCACCCCCGATGTGTGGGTGTTGTGGAACATGACCGGCGGTCCGCACGGCGGGGTCCACATCACCGACCCCACCAACGCCAGCCGCACCATGTTGATGAACCTTGAAACCCTGGACTGGGACGATGAGTTGTTGGGTTTCTTCGGGATTCCGCGAGCGATGCTGCCGGCGATCCGGCCGTCGTCGTCGCCGGTGCCCTACGGGATGACCCTGGCCGACGGCCCGATGCTCGGCGCGGTTCCGGTGACGGCCAGCCTCGGTGACCAGCAGGCCGCGATGGTCGGCCAGGTGTGCCTCAAGCCGGGTGAAGCCAAGAACACCTACGGCACCGGAAACTTCCTGCTGCTCAACACCGGCGAGAAGATCGTCCGCAGTGAGAACGGTCTGCTGACCACGGTCTGCTATCAGTTCGGTGACGCGAAACCCGTTTATGCCCTTGAGGGTTCGATCGCCGTCACCGGTTCGGCGGTGCAGTGGTTGCGTGACCAACTCGGCATCATCAGCGGAGCTGCCGACAGCGAACACCTGGCTGCCCAGGTCGAGGACAACGGCGGAATCTATTTCGTGCCGGCCTTTTCCGGTCTCTTCGCGCCGTACTGGCGTTCTGACGCCCGCGGTGCGATCGTCGGCCTGTCGCGGTTCAACTCCAATGCGCACATCGCCCGCGCGACGCTGGAGGCGATCTGTTACCAGAGCCGCGACGTCGTCGACGCGATGGCCGCTGACTCCGGGGTGAAACTGGAGGTCCTCAAGGTCGACGGTGGGGTGACCCTCAACGAACTGTGTATGCAGATCCAGGCCGATGTGCTCGGCGTGGACGTCGTCCGTCCGATGGTGCCGGAGACCACCGCGCTGGGTGCCGCCTACGCCGCCGGCCTTGCGGTCGGTTACTGGTCGGATCCCGAAGACCTTAGGGCCAACTGGCACGAGAGTCGGCGCTGGAAGCCGCGCTGGACCGACGAGCAGCGCACCAAGGGCTATGCGGGCTGGCGCAAGGCCGTGGAGCGCACCCTGGACTGGGTCGAGGTCTAGCTGGGTCTGGCATCGCCCGCGATTCTGGCTCGGTTTCCTTCGCTGAGCGGCGGAAAGCCCGCCGATCCGGCGGGGCGGTGTAACAGTAGAGGGATGACTCAGACCGCCGACGAACTCGGTAACCTGCCAACCACCGATCCGGCCGCTCCGGCTGACGACCGCCCGTTCCACATGCGGGGCAACTACGCACCGGTGCCCGATGAGCTGACCGAGTACGACCTCCCGGTGGAAGGCGCTATCCCGCCGGGGTTGAACGGCTGGTACCTGCGCAACGGCTCCAACCCGCGGACTCCCACCGGGCACTGGTTCATCGGTGACGGCATGATCCACGGTGTCCGAATCGAGGACGGCGCCGCTAAGTGGTACCGCAACCGCTGGGTACGCACCGAGAGCTTCGACAATCCATTCCCGCTGTACGGGCCGGACGGCACCCGCAACCTGCGTTCCTCGGTGGCCAACACCCACATCGTCAACCACGCCGGAAAGACGTTGGCGTTGGTGGAGTCCTCGTTGCCCTACCAGATCACCAATGACCTGGAGACCATCGGCTGCTACGACTTCGACGGCAAACTCAACGATGCGATGACGGCCCACCCGAAGATCTGCCCGACCACCGGGGAACTCCATTTCTTCGGCTACGGCAACCTCTTTCAGCCGCACGTCACCTATCACCGGGCCGACGCCGACGGGGTGCTGACCGTCAATCGGCCGGTCGAGGTTCCGGCGCTGACCATGATGCACGACTTCGCCATGACGTCCGGGCACGTGATCTTCATGGACCTGCCGATCGTGTTCAACCTCGACATCGCCATCAACGGCAAGGGTGACATGCCCTACCGGTGGGATGACGACTACGGCGCCAGATTCGGCGTTCTGCGCCGGGACGACCCGTTCGGCGCGATGCGTTGGTTCGACGTCGACCCGTGCTACGTGTTCCACGTCGCCAATGCCTACGAAACAGCTGAAGGCCGGGACTCGAATTCCATTGTGGTGCAAGCGGTCCGGTATCCCGAGCTGTGGCGTAATGACGGAGGGTTCGGCGCCAGTGGGGTGTTGTGGGAGTGGCGGCTCAACCTCGACGACGGGTCGGTGACCGAACGCCAACTCGACGACCGGGCGGTGGAATTCCCCCGCATCGACGACCGCTTGGCCGGACTGCCCGCGCGCTACGCCGTCTCGGTGGGCGACGCCGCCCTGGTGCGCTACGACCTCACCACCGGCGCTGCGGTGGAGCACCGCTTCGGCACCCCGGACGCCCCCGGCGGTCCCGGCGAAGCGGTCTTCGTCCCGTCGCCGGATGGTCCGTCCGACGAGAACAACGGTTGGTATCTGACCTACGTCTACGACCCGGCTCGTGACAGCAGCGAACTGGTGATCCTCGACGCCGCCGACATCGCCGCCGAGCCGGTGGCCCGGATCCGGCTTCCGCGGCGGGTGCCGTACGGATTCCACGGGAACTGGATCAGCGACTGACCCCGGGCCAGGCGCCGAAAACCGCCGTACCTTACGCCATCGGTCGGCGTGCATCCGTCGGCAGGTAGGCGTGTCTTCAGTCCTGGTTACAAGGCATGAGTCTGTTATAGGCAAAATGCCAAAACTTCATGCAGGGGCACAAACCCGCCCTCTACTGTATGCGGGACCGCAGGTACTCAAGCACAAGCCGGGAGGGGGTGTGACGCCGTGGAACGAGCATCCCGCCCGGTCGTGGTGCGCTCCCGTGGCCCGCTCAGCAGTGGGCTGAGCGGCGGATGACGACATCAGAGGCTGGCCGCAAGGGCAGCGACGGCATTCGGGAGATCGACAACTGGGTCGTCGGTTACGTCGACCGGCATCCCCGCGCCGCCATCAACACCCTCGGCAATCAGGCCATCATGGCGGTCCGCGTCATCCAGACCCTCGTCATCGACCTCGTCACCGGCAAGTTCCAGTGGCAGGAGTTCATCCGCCAGGCCGCCTTCATGGCCGGCACCTCGGTGCTGCCCACGATCTTCGTGGCGCTGCCCATCGGTGTGACGCTCTCGGTGCAGTTCGCATTGCTCGCCGGGCAGGTGGGCGCCACCTCGATGTCCGGCGCGGCCAGTGGCCTGGCGGTGATCCGGCAGGCCGCCTCCCTGGTGGCGGCCATCATCATGGCCGCCGCCGTCGGTTCGGCGATCACCGCCGACCTGGGCGCCCGCAAGATCCGCGACGAGATCGACGCCATGGAGGTCCTCGGCATCTCGCCGATCCAGCGTCTGGTGGTGCCCCGATTCGTCGCCGCCATTCTGATCTCGATCGCACTCACCGGGCTGGTGTGTTTCACCGGCTTCCTGGCCAGCTATCTGTTCAACGTCTACTTCCAGGCCGGTGCGCCAGGCAGTTTCGTCGGTACCTTCGCGTCCTTCACCACCACCGCGGACATGAAACTGGCCATGGTCAAGGCGGTGGTGTACGGCGCCATCGTGGGCATTGTGGCGTGTGAGAAGGGGTTGTCCACCCGCGGCGGATCGATCGGCGTGGCGAACTCGGTGAACTCATCGGTGGTCGAGTCGATTCTGCTGCTGATGATCGTCAACGTCGCCATCAGCCAGCTGTACCTGATCCTCTTCCCGAAGACGGGGTTGTAGAGCAATGGCGATCTCCGAAAAGCCGGTGGTGGCCAGGCCCTCCACGCCATTCCCGCCGGTCCTCCAGAAGCTGAAGGGCCTGGGGTCCAAGATCACTGGGCCGATCATGCAGGTCGGCCATATCGTCATCTTCTTCGGGCGCGCCATCGCCGGTATCCCGACGATGTTGAAGAGCTACCGCGGCGAGTACACCCGTCTGCTCTCGGACGTCGCCTGGGGCAACGGCTCACTGGTGGTCGGCGGCGGTACCGCCGGAGTCGCGCTGGTGCTGGGAGTCGTCGTCGGCGTGATGGTCGGTATCGAGGGCTACAACTTCCTCCAACTGCTCGGCCTGGGTCCCGCCGTCGGGATCATCTCGTCCCTGGTCAACACCCGCGAACTCGCACCGATCGCCTGCGCCCTGGCGTTCTCCACCCAGAGCGGTTGCCGGTTCACCGCCCAACTCGGCGCCATGCGGATCTCCGAGGAGATCGACGCCACCGAGGTCATGGCCATCCAGCCCATCCCCTACATGGTGACCACCCGGCTGATGGCCTCGATCACCGCGATCATCCCGCTCTACATCGTCTGCCTTGGGGTGAGCTACCTGAGCACCCAGATCATCGTCTCGATCATCAGCGGCGGGTCGATGGGCGGCTACATGCACTACTTCGGTCTGATGCTCGCCGGACAGGAAATCTTCTACTCGGTGGTCAAATGCGTCATCTTCGTGGCGATCTCGGCGGTGCTGCAGTGTTACTACGGCTTCTACGCCAGCGGCGGCCCTGAGGGTGTGGGCGTCGCGGCAGGCCACGCCATGCGGGCCGCCATCACCGTGGTGGTCATCGTCAACATGCTGCTGACCATGGCAATGTTCAGCCTGGACTCCGGCGCAAGGTTCGGCGGCTGATGGCGAAGATCTTCGACATCAGCGGCCGCGGCCCGAGCAACCGCAACCTGCTGCTGGCGGGCGTGGCCATGATTGCCGCCTCGGCCCTCATCGCCGCGCTCCTCGTCGCCAAATCGCAAGGCCGGCTTGAGGATTACACCAAGATCACCGCCGATCTCACCAACGTGGGCGACGGTCTGCCCAACCGGTCCGACGTTCGTTACCACGGTCTGCTGGTCGGTTCTACCTCCACCGTGACGCCCGCTCAGTTCGGCAAACCGAACTTCGTCGGGATCGACCTGATCGGTGAATACGCCAAAAGCATCCCGAACACCGTCACCGCCCGGGTGGTGCCGAGCAACGTCTTCGCCGTCTCCAGCGTCGAACTCGTCGACAATGGTGACGCGCCGCCACTGGCCACGGGCGACCACATCGCCGAGGACAGCAAGCTGCCGACGGTGCTGTTCCAGACCACGATCAGCAAGCTGCGCGATATCCTCTTCGCCACCGGACGCGGCCGCACCGACGAGACCCTGGGCATCCTAGCGGCGGTCAAGGCGGTCACCCACGATCGCGGGACCAAGCTGCTCACCGCGGGTGCGCAACTGGACCGGATCGTCAGCGAACTCAACGCGACCGTCGCGCCCGACTCCGCCAGCCCCTCCATGCTCAGCGCCCTGGTCGGCGCAGCCGAGGGTCTGCAGCAGACCGCCCCGGATCTGCTCGACGCGCTACACCAGGCCGTGACTCCGATGCAGGTTCTGGTCGAACAGCAGGCGAACCTGGACGCGATGCTCACCAGCGGCGCCAGCACGCTGGGCAAGACGCGTGACGCCTTCGCCAACCACACCGATCGGATGATCACGATCGGCCGTAACCTGACGCCGGTACTCGGTGTGCTGGCCCAGACCGGACACAACTGGGTGCCGGGCTTCCAGAAGATCAAGACCTTCTCCGACAAGTTCGACCAGGGCTGGGTGCCGGAGATGGACGCGTTCAACCTCCGCGCGAATCTGGCGCTGGCGCCGACGTATTCCTACACCCGAGCGGACTGCCCGGCCTACGGCGAACTGAAGGGTCCGAGTTGCTTCACGGCACCGCAGATCGCCGTGCGCCCGGCGCTTCCCGAAGTTCTGCTGCCGCAGAACTACCAGCCGCCCAAGGACCTGATGCCCCCGCCGGGCACCGTGGTAGGCCCGAACGGCAATCTGCATGCCGTCGGACCGCCCTACATCCTGCCCAACGGGCCCAATCTGGTCGACCCGAACCCGCCGCTGTCGGCCGGGATCGGCACGGGAATCCTGGGTACCAACGGTCCGGCGATGGCTCCTGCCGCACCGGTCCCCGGAACCGCCAACCCGGCGCTGGCGCCGGAGCCGGTCGCAACCCCGCCGCTGTCGCCGATCGCCCCGGTCGCACCCTGGCCGCCCGGATATCTGCCGGCCGACCCGGGGCCACGGGCCGGAGCGCCGGCCCCGCCACCCCCGGCGCCGGGTCCGATGCCCGCTGAGGCCGCCCCTGCCGCCGCCTACTCCTACGGTGGAAATGTCGGTTCGGTCGGCAGCCAGTTCGAACGTGATCAGTTGTCCTATATCACCGGCGCGCCCGCCACCACGGCGACCCAGATTTTGATGGCTCCGGTCGTACGCGGCATGACGGTGTCACCGGGGGAGGGGGCCTGATGAAGGGCAAACTGTCCAAAATCGCCTTCGGGCTGACCGCCTTCCTGATGGTCACGGCGATCATGACCTGGCTGGTCTACGCCACCTTGCAGCGGTCGGTCACCGGTGAAACGAGCAGGTACTCAGCCGAATTCACCGATGTTTTCGGTCTGCGTGAAGGCGACGACGTCCGGATGGCGGGTGTCCGCGTCGGACGCGTGATGAAGGTCGATCTGACCGGCGACAACCGGGCCATGGTGGACTTCGCGCTGCACAATGAGCAGAAGATCTACCCCGACACCGAGGCGTCGATCCTCTACCAGAACATCGTCGGGCAGCGGTATCTCGACCTGCGCCAGGGCCTTCCCGGCACTGCCGCGCGACCGGAGCAGTCGGCCGCTCTGGCGGCTGGCAGCGTCATCCCGTTGGAGCGCACCATCCCATCCTTCGATGTGGGCGTCGTCCTCAACGGATACGAACCGCTTTTCGCCACCATCGACCCCAAGGCCGCCGACCAGATCACCGCCGCTGCGGTACAGGGGTTGCAGGGAGACTCGAGTGCCTGGGCCACCCTGGTGGACCAGACCGGCAAGCTCACCGAAACCTTCGCCGGACGCGACCAACTTCTCGGCGACATGATCACCGGCATGGACCGGCTGTTCGGGACCCTGGCGCAGCAGAACGCCAACATCGACACCACGCTCAACAACACCCGGCAGATGGTGACCACGTTCAACGGCCGCCGGCCGGAACTGGTGGCCTCGATGGGCTCGCTGTCGCGGGTGATGCAAGCGCTGGGATCGGTCACCAACGAGGTCAATCCGGCCTTGCAGGCACTGGTCAAACGGGAACCGGGTTTCGCCGCCCACCTCGTCACCATCGAGCCCCAACTGGCCTTCATGGGCGGCAACCTGCCGAAAATGCTCAAAGGTCTGGCCCGCGCCACCAACGAGGGGGCCTACCTCAACTCCTACGTCTGCGATTTCAACGCGCTGGCATTCTTCCCGGGCCTCAACGACGTGACTCCGATCGTCGTCAACGCCGCCACGCCCGGCAATAAGGCCCAGCACACCCCCAAGTGCAGGAACATGGCCAATGGTTGAGCGCAAGTACAAGAACAGCCCGCGGAAAAAGGTTCTTGAGGACCGCAACATCACCGCGGTCGGGTTGGTGGCGTTGGCCGTCCTCATCGGATTGATGGCGACCCTGGTGATCATCACCAAGATCGGCCCGGGCTACAAGAAGGTCAGCGCGGACTTCGTCCAGGCGGCGGCCCTGTTGCCCAAGAATCCCGTCGTGGTTGCCGGTATCCCGGTCGGCACCGTCACCGGCATGAGGCTCAACGGGGACCGGGTGACGGTCGACATGAAGGTGCAGAACAACCTGCAGTTGGGCAAGGACACGCGTGCCACCATCATGGTCACCACGATCCTGGGTTCGCGGTACCTGTCCCTGGCGCCCGGTGGCGGCGGCCCACTCGAGAACAACACCATCGACATCAACCACACCGCGGTTCCCTACGACCTGCAGCAGGCGTTGCAGGACGTCGCGATCAACTACGGCGAGGTCGACACCGACCAGCTCGCGACCGCCCTGCAGGCGCTCGGTAAGCAGGTCGAGAGTCTGCCGCCGCTCATCCCCAAGTCGATGGACAACCTCAAGCGGCTGTCGACGGTGATGGCGCAGCGCCGCGATCAGGTCGGCAGCATGCTCAAGACGATGGACATCGTCACCGGGACGCTGCGTCGCCAGCAGAGCAGCCTGGGCGCCATGGTGAACCAGGGCAACCAGTTGGTGGGCGAGTTCGTGACACGACAATTCGCGTTCCGCGCGATGTTGCAGTCCCTCACCGACCTGGTCAACCTCCTCGATGACACCATCGTCGAAGACCGCGCCCAGCTGGATTCGCTGCTGGCCAATATGAACACGCTGTCGGGTCTGGCCGC
>CAZADG010000013.1:57784-63188 GCA_964483865.1 uncultured Mycobacterium sp.
ATCCCGGCCGACGCCCAGGCCGTCACCCTGCAGACCTCAATCCTGGCCGAGCGGTCGATCGAACTGACGCCGGTCTACACCGGCGGCGAGGTGATGGCTGACCACGCGAC
The DNA here is from genome assembly GCA_964483865.1 of uncultured Mycobacterium sp. Taxonomy (GTDB): domain Bacteria; phylum Actinomycetota; class Actinomycetes; order Mycobacteriales; family Mycobacteriaceae; genus Mycobacterium. Next base: position 57,895 of record CAZADG010000013.1, read on the forward strand.
CATCCCGCTGACCAAGACCCGGACACCGGTCGAGTTCACCAAGACCCTGGATATGGTTGACCGCCTTGCGGTTTCACTGCAGGGGGATGGCAAGGGCAATGGATCGGTCCGAACCCTGATCGACTCGGCGGCGGGAATGGCGGCCGGCAACGGCGAGCGCATTAAGGCCGCTCTCGGGGAGCTGTCCAAGGCGCTCAAACTCAGCGCCGACGGCGGCGCCCAGACCAAGGAGTCGCTGACCACGGTCGTTGACAACCTGAGCGTCCTGATGGACAGCGCCGCCGCCAACGAGGCCACACTGCGCGAGTTCGGTTCCAACGTCAGAGTGCTCTCCCAGATCCTGGCTGACGAGGACATCGGCAGCGGCACGACCGGCAAGCAGTTGAACCTGGTGCTCACCCAACTCGGTGACCTGCTGGAGAAGAACCGCGACAACATCAAGGGTGCTGTCGATGGCGGCAGCGTCGCACTGAAGACTGTGGCCGATCACCAGCGTGACCTCGCCGAGGTGCTCGACGTGGCACCCCTGACGCTGGACAACCTGTACAACGCCATCGACCGCGAGAACGGCGCAGCGCGAGTGCGCGTGCTGACCGACAAGGTGCTCTTCGACACCCCGCTGGTCAAAGAGGTGTGCAATCTCATGCATCTGCGCCAACTTGGTTGCAGCACCGGAACATTGCAGGACTTCGGCCCCGACTTCGGTGTCTCCTACATTCTCGACGGCCTTGCGGCGATGGGGCAGAAATGATGACGGCGAAGAAGAGGCTCGCGGTAGCGCTGGCGGCGGCGGTGTCCCTGAGCACGGCGGGTTGCGCCACCAATGGCCTGGCCAGTCTCCCGCTGCCCAAGCCGGGACTGAGCAGAGGCTCGGGCTACACCATCACCGCGGTTTTCGAGAACGCGCTGAACCTGCCGGCCTTCGCCAAGGTGCGACTGGCCGGTGCTGACGTCGGGCAGTTGGAAACTCTTGAGGCCAAGGACTACACCGCTGTGGCCACGCTGCGGATTCGGGATGGTGTCGAACTCCCGAAGGGCAGCACCGTCGAATTGCGCTCGGCGACACCACTCGGAGATGTCTTCATCGCGGTCAAGCCGCCGGAAAATTCCTCGGGCGCGAGCCTCCTGAAGAACGGCGATGTCATTCCGATCGAGAACACCGCCGAGGCGGCGACCGTCGAGAACCTGCTCACCGGTGCGGCCGTGCTCGTCAACGGTGGCGCCGTGCAGAACCTCACCGACCTCATCAACGGCGCCGGCAAGGCGGCCGGGGAGAACGGCGGCAAGAACTTCCGCGTCCTGGTCGATCGCACCAACCAGTTGCTCGGAACGATGGATCGGCGCACCGATCAGATCTCGGACTCCCTGACCGCGCTCTCCGGATTGTCGCGGCGAATCGACGAAAAGAACTATGTCCTGGTCGATTTGATGACCGCGGCCGGCCCCGCGACCAACGTTCTCGCCCAGCACACCAACCAGATCGCGGACCTGGTGGTGCAGGCCGGAGCCACCGCGGAGTCGATCAACAAGTTCCCGTCCATCAACGGCACGGACAACAGTGGCCGCAGCGTGATCGCCGATCTGAACAAGATCTCCAGCGATTTCAACGACGTCGTCCTGGACCCGAACTCGAATCTGGCATCCATCAACAAGCTGATGCCGCCGGTCATCAAGTCCACCTCCGGCAGTGCCGTCTCCCTGCGGGCCAACATCGACCGACTCATCCTGGGTCGCATCCCCGATATCGGTTTCGCCGGGGATGACGGCTTCTCTCCGCTCAAGTGGTCCAACTACAACCAACTCATCGGCTCTTTCCAGTACACGCTCTACCGGTTGCAGGAGCGGATCGTCGGGCGCGGCCCGAACGTCCCCCAGGTGCCGGTGATCCCCAGCCCGACCGAGGTCGGCCAGTGGCAGGTCGTTGGCCCGCCGCCCGGACCCACCGCACCCGGTGAGTTCGTTCAACCCGCCGGACCCCCGCCCGGGCCGGTACCGCCGCCCCCCGCGCCCGCGCCTGTCTCGGAGCCGGCCCCGTGATCGGGTCCATCGCCGACGGCATCGTCGGCATCGTCAAGGCAGGCCACCGGCAGAAGGCGTGGCTGTCAGCGCTCGCCCTGCTTGTGACCCTGCTCGTCGGACTGGCCTACCTGTCCTTCGGGGCGTTGCGGTGGAACCCACTCAAGGGCGTCTACCGGGTCAACGTTCAGCTGCCGGCTTCCGGGGGTCTGTTGGCAAACCAGGATGTCACGCTGCGGGGGATTCAGATCGGCAAGATCGAGCATCTGGCGCTGACGCCGGAGGGGGTCGACGCCCGGATCACGTTGAACGAGGGCGTCGAGCTCTCGGAGTCCAGCAAGGCCCGCGTCGCCGGTCTGTCGGCGGCCGGTGAGCAGTACCTGGACTTCGACGGCGGCAACGGTGAGGCGCCGTTCCTGTCCGACGGCTCCACTTTCGCGATGGGCAAGACCGAGATTCCGGTGACGCTGGGCGAGTTGCTCGCGCACTCCGACGGAATGCTCAAACAGGTCGACACCAAGAAGATGGAGGTCATCAAGAACGAGTTGGGCATGAGCAAGGACGGCCCGCAGAAGCTCAGCGATCTCATCGACGGCGGTCTGTTCCTGCTCTCCACCCTCGATGGTGTGCTGCCGCAGACCACCCGGATGCTCAACACCAGTCGGGTGACGCTGCAACTGGTCTCCGATAAGCAAGAGGGCATGAAGGTGGCGACCGGCAACTTCAACGAGGTACTCGGCGGGGTGAACCGGATGACCGGTGGCTTCCGCACCCTCACCTCGGAGGGTCCCAAGACTTTCGGTGCGGTGGATACGCTGTTCGACGACAACTCCGACACCATGGTGCAGCTGCTCGGCGATCTGACCACGACCTCCGAAATCATGTATCTGCGGGTGCCGGCACTCAATGCGCTGTTCCCCACCTATCGCGGATCGCTGTTCGACTCGTTGAGCAGCATCATCCATGACAACGGATTCTGGGTGAACGCTGATATCTATCCCCGGTACAGCTGCGACTACGGGACGCCGAGGATGGCTCCGGCGTCGGCGGACTACCCGGAGCCCTTCATGTACACCTACTGCCGCGACACCGATCCGGCAGTGCTGATCCGCGGCGCCAAGAACGCACCGAGGCCTGCCGGCGACGACACTTACGGACCGCCCATGGGCGCGGATCTGGGCAAGCGGACCGATCCTGCCCCTGAGGGCAGGTACGCCATCCCGACTCCCTACGGTGGTCCGACGCTGCCGATCGAGCCGCCCCGCTGATGCCGTGCAGGGTAGATGCGCCACAATGCCAGTCATGACCGATGAAGGAGCCCAGGCCCCTGAGAACCCAAAGGCTGCAGAGAACTTGGACAACAAGGACGACGCAGTAGTCGACGAGGTGATGGTCGAAGCGATTTCGGCCGACGACGACGCCGAGACCATCGCCGACGAGGAGGCCGTCGTCGCGTCGGAGGCCGTCCCGGCGTCGCGGCCCGGCTTCCTGTTGCCGGCGCTGATCGGCGCGTTGATCGCGGCTCTGGCGGGTGCGGGGTTCTTCGGCTGGAAGTTCTGGCAGCAGAGCCAACTCGACACGGCCCGCGAGAGCGCCCAGCGGGCAGCGGTGTCCTACGCGCAGGTGCTCACCAGTGTGGACTCCAACAATGTCGATGAGAATTTCAAGCAGGTCCTCGACGGCGCGACAGGCGAATTCAAGGACATGTATTCCAAGTCCAGCGTGGAGCTCCGTCAGCTGCTGATCGAGAACAAAGCCACCGCCCACGGCGTGGTCGTCGATTCGGCGGTGCAGTCAGCGAGCAAGGACAGGGCCGTTGTCCTGTTGTTCGTCGATCAGTCGGTCGCGAACACAAAGCTTCCCGATCCGCGTATCGACCGGAGTCGGATGAAGATGACCTTGGAGAAGGTCGACGGAAGCTGGCGGGCCAGCAAGATCGAGCTCCCTTAAACAAGAGGAACAATCAATGCGGACAGCGATGCGGGTAGGCGGACTCGCCGGTGCGGCGATCGCCGCGGTGGCCTCATTGCTGTCGGCGCCAAGCGCTGGGGCGTCGGCCGAGTCGCTGTGCGGTGAGATGGGCGGGCAGTGGAACGGGCAGTACTGCCATGCCTCGGTCACTTCGCAGCGCGGTGCCGTCCGCGAGATCGACATTGCCATCCCAGCCGAGGCCGACAACCCGATCATCGGCGGCGCGATCAGGAGCTATCTGACCACGCTGATGAACAACTGGCGGAACGCTGCCGCCCAGATGTACCAAAACAGCCGGGGCACAGAGAATTTCGAAGTGTTCCATCACGGCAACATCCATACCGTGGTGTTCCACGAGACGTATGACTCCGAGAGCACGGGCCGCCTCGAGGGGCCGGCCATCCAAAGTGCCTACCGGACTTTCTCGTTCAACTCGGCAACTGGAACGCCCGTCCAACTGTCCGATATCGTCGACGTCAGCGCGATTCCCAACCTGGGAGCGCCCTACATCCAGGCAGCACTGGACCAGGCGGTGCCGCCACATCAGCCCAATACCTACCCCTTCCGTCCCGACCGCTGGACCCCCGACAAGGTGTTCTCCGGCGGATACAAGGCCTGGGCGCTGACTCCGAACGAACTGATCCTGTACATGCCGGACTATCCGGTGGCCCGGGACACCCCGATCGACTTCACCACTGGTGCCTGGCAGTGGTCCATGACGGGTGGTGTGGTGCAACCACGTATCCCGTTGAGCGCACTGGCTCCGGCCCTGCGCATCTAGTACTGCCGGCCGCCCTGTCTGGTCAAGCGTCCGGGGTTGTCGCAAAGCCCGCCGCTGCATCCGCGTAGCGTAGGGCGACATGGGCGAACTGAAGGATCAGCTGCGATCCGACCTCACCGACGCGATGAAGAGCCAGGACAAGCTGCGCACGGCGACGTTGCGGATGCTGCTTGCCGCGATCCAGACTGAGGAAGTGTCCGGAAAGCAGGCCCGGGAACTCAGCGACGAGGATGTGCTCAAGGTGCTGGCCCGGGAGTCCAAGAAACGCAGCGAGGCCGCTGAGATCTACACCCAGAACGGCCGCGGCGAACTCGCCGCCGAGGAGCACGCCGAGGGACGGATCATCGACGAGTATCTCCCCACCCCGCTCACCGACGCGGAGGTGGCCGACGTCGTCGACACCGCCATCGCTCAGGTAGCCGAGGAAATCGGTGAACGGCCGTCGGTCAAGCAGATGGGCATGGTGATGAAGGCGGCCACCGCGATCGCGGCCGGCAAGGCCGACGGGTCGAGGCTGTCCGCGGCG
>CAZADG010000013.1:63288-65875 GCA_964483865.1 uncultured Mycobacterium sp.
GACGGCCGGGCCGGTAGCGTGAGCGGCGAAACTCCTGGGAGGGCATGAGATGGATGCAGACGTCATCGTCGTCGGTGCCGGACTGGCCGGACTGGTCGCGGCCCACGAACTGACCAGTCGGGGTAAGAAGGTCGCGCTGGTTGATCAGGAGAACGCGGCCAACCTGGGCGGCCAGGCGTTCTGGTCGTTCGGCGGGCTGTTCCTGGTCGACAGCCCCGAACAAAGGCGGATGGGCGTCAAGGACTCCTTCGAACTCGCATGGAGCGACTGGCGTGGCAGCGCCGGCTTCGATCGACTCGACGACGAGGACGCCTGGGCGGTGAAGTGGGCTCGGGCCTATGTCGAGTTCGCCGCCGGGGAGAAGCGCTCCTGGCTGCTCGGCCACGGCATCACGTTCCTCCCGACGGTCGGCTGGGCTGAGCGCGGCGATCTGCGGGCTGACGGGCACGGCAATTCCGTTCCGCGCTTTCACGTCGCCTGGGGAACCGGCACCGGGGTGGTCGAGCCGTTCGTGAAGTCGGCGCTGGCTGCAGCGGGCGGACGACTCACGCTGTACAACCGCCACCGCGTCGACGAGCTGGTCTTCACCGACGGTGCGGTCACTGGGGTGCGGGGTGCGGTGCTGGCACCCGACGACGCCCCGCGGGGTGCACCGTCGAATCGGGATCGGGTCGGTGACTTCGAACTGCGTGCCCAAGCGGTGATCCTCACCGCCGGTGGGATCGGCGGCAACCACGACATCGTGCGGCGCAACTGGCCGGCCCGGATGGGCACCCCGCCCACGTCGATGATCACCGGTGTGCCGGAATACGTCGACGGCCGGATGCTCGATATCGCCGCCGACGCCGGGGTGCGACTGGTCAACCGGGACCGGATGTGGCACTACACCGAGGGAGTGCAGAACTGGGATCCGATCTGGCCCGACCACGCTATCCGAATCCTGCCCGGACCGTCGTCGATGTGGTTCGACGCACTGGGCAGGCGGCTGCCGGCGCCCTACCTTCCCGGCTACGACACCCTCGGAACGTTGCGCTATCTGCGCACCGACCCCCAGATCGCGCGCTATGACCACAGCTGGTTCATCCTGACCCAGAAGATCATCGAGAAGGAGTTCGCGCTGTCGGGCTCCGAACAGAACCCGGACATCACCAACCACGACAAGGTCGGGATGCTGCGGGAGCGGCTGATGAGCAAGGGCGCCCCCGCGCCGGTCGAAGCCTTCAAGGACAGGGGCGCGGACTTCGTCGTGGCCGATACCCTCGAAGAGTTGGTGGCGATGATGAACAAGCTCACCGACGAGCCGCTGCTGGATCCACAGGCCATCCGCGCCCAGATCGAGGCGCGCGATCTCCAGATTGCAAACCCGTACTCCAAAGACGCTCAGGTACAAGGGATTCGGAACTCGCGGCGTTACCTCGGCGACCGCATCGCCCGGACCGCCACGCCACACCGAATCCTCGACCCCGACGCCGGCCCGCTGATCGGGGTTAAGTTGCACGTGCTGACCCGAAAGACCCTCGGTGGCATCCAGACCGACCTGTCGTCGCGCGCCCTGGATTCCGCCGGAGAGCCGATCCCGGGCCTGTATGCCGCCGGCGAGATCGCCGGGTTCGGCGGCGGCGGGGTGCACGGCTACAACGCCTTGGAGGGGACCTTCCTGGGGGGCTGCCTGTTCTCCGGGCGAGCCGCCGGCCGGCACGCCGCCGGGCAGGTTTGAGAGGAAACAGTGGAAACGACGAACCGAACGCCCATCAAGATCCTGGTGGTGGTCACCTATCTGGCGATGATCGCGGCCAACGTCGCGGCCAACGCCCTGCCCCTCAACGGCCGCAGCACCGGCGACATCTCCCTGGCCTACCCGAGTCTGTTCACCCCGGCCGCGGTGACGTTCTCCATCTGGGGCGTCATCTACCTGTTGCTGGGCGCCCACGTGCTCTACCAACTCGGACTCTTTCGCGATCGGCCCGACACCGCGGCCGACACCGCGCTGCTCAACCGCGTCGGTGTGCTGTTCGCGCTGTCCTCACTGACCAACACCGCCTGGATCTTCGCCTGGCATTACGATCTGATCCCGCTGTCGGCCGTGCTTCTCATCACCATCCTGGTTCTGCTCGCACTGATCGTCACCACCGTTCGCCGGGCAGGGCTGACCGGCCGCCGGCGGTGGTTCGTCGGGGTGCCGTTCAGCGTGTACTTCGGCTGGTCGACAGTCGCGGTCGTTGCCAACATCACCGTGCTGCTGGTCTATTGGCGCTGGGACGGATTCGGCCTCGCCGACTCCACCTGGGCGGTGGCGATCATCCTCGTCGCGATGGGCATCGGGACGGCGGTGATGCTGCGCAACCGCGACGTCGCCTACGGCCTGGTCCTGATCTGGGCCTACCTCGGCATCCTGATCCGGCAGACCTCCGATCTGGCGGGTCAGTATCCGATGATCATCGCAGCCGTGGTGTTCTCCCTGGTGGTTTACCTGATCGCCGAGGCGCTGATTCTGCGGCGCCCGACGGCGGCGAGCTAGCGCCGACAATGACAACGGCTCCGACCGGTATGCACTGGTCGGAGCCGTTTCACACTGTCGGGGTGGCGG